>JAWWAY010000010.1:0-111493 GCA_033721235.1 Pseudohongiellaceae bacterium
CCGATGACACCCCCACCCAGCGCGATGAGGGTTGTGCTGCGCTCATGCCGGTTTTCCAACAGCTTGTCATAAATGAGACCAAGGGTTTCCATGTTTTTAGTGTGTTCGCCGTCTGGCAAAATAATATGGTCGCACTCTACGCCCGCTAGCGAGCTCTTAAGGGTATCTAAATACAGTGGCGCCACCACTTCATTGGTCACAATAAGGGCTCGCCCACCTTTTATGTGTGCAGCCAAAAGCCCTTCTTGCCCCATCAGACCAGATCCAATATAGATAGGATAGGAGCGCTCTCCTAGTTCAACCTTTAGCGTGTGCATGACCTTCTTCCAATTCGATATTTTTTAAGTCTTAGTGGGTACCGGGCACTAGTGGCTCAATACAGTTTAGCTCTCGTTATCTAAAGCCTCTAGGCGCCTAGCGATATCGGCGCTTACTGCTTTGGGACCGCGTCGATTCGTGTCAACAATGACATGGGCTGTTTCGCGATACAGCGGATCACGAATCTTAATTAATTCTTTTATTTTCGCTAAGGGATCTGCGGTCTGCAGAAGGGGACGATTCTTGTCCTTGGACGTTCGTTCATACTGTTGCGACACCGAGGCGCGCAAATAGACAACTCGGCCCCTCTCGCGCAGAATCTTGCGACTCTCTGGATTAAGTATTGCTCCGCCGCCAGTAGCTAGAATGATACCGTCGTGTTGAGACAGCGAATCAATCATCTTGGCCTCGCGAAGACGAAAGCCCTCTTCGCCCTCAACGTCAAAAATCCACGGAATATCAGCACCTGTGGCGTATTCGATTTCTCTATCGGAATCGAAAAACGGCATTTTTAAGTGCGTAGACAGCATGCGCCCTATGGTGCTTTTCCCCACACCCATGGGGCCAATTAGAAAGATGCTTTTCGGATTATCCATCAGCGAGCTAATTCTCCAGCCAGATATACATTATATCCCAATACGAAACTCGCCCATTCGAGGCGAAGCTTGGCATTGTACACTAGAAAATCACTACTTGAGGACAGAATGAGCGCGCTATTAACGCGCTGAGATAAAACTCAGCGCGCGTCTAGCTCAGCGATAATGCGTGGAGTGATGAATATGAGCAACTCGGTACGGCGGTTGTCATTATTTGTACGCTTAAACAAGCGTCCCAAGTAGGGGACATCGCCTAGTATCGGCGTCTTGGTTTCGATAGTTGTCGTTTCTTCCCTGAAGACACCGCCAAGAACGATAGTATCGCCATCTCTGACCAATACGCTGGTATTTAATGCATTGGTATTAATAGCAGGAACATTACCCCCAGATGCGGCCACGGAGTCCTGATGTATATCTAATTGCATAACGATTCTGCCATCGGGAGTAATTTGCGGCGTAACCTCCAAGGACAGTACTGCGTCTACGAACTCTGTCGTTGAACCACCGGCAGTTCCGCCAGCCTGTGCCTGATAAGGAATACGAACGCCCGATTCGATATGCGCCGTCACTTTGTCTTGAGTAGTGATTTTTGGGCGAGCAATCACTTCACCATTGCCGCTGCTCTCTAAGGCTGATAGCTCTAGCTCGATAAGACCGCTATTACTGGTAAAGCCAATTGATAGCGAAGAAGCATCAGGGTCTTGCACGCCCAGATCCACCGCCAAGGCATCGGGGAATGTAGTCGTACCTACCGGAATAGGCACTGAGGCGATGGCACTGGCCACGATTGCACCAATTAAGCTGGGGTCAGTCCCGGCCTCGAGCGCTTCAAGCCTAGCCGCTTCACCCGCCGCGAATGCTTCCTGAATGGCGATAGCCTCTTCTACACGGTTGTTTTGTTGCTCTAGGGTTGCTGATTGACTACCGCCGTAGCGGAAACCATCGCGGTTTTCCATCCGTCCTGCGCCACCCCAACGTATGCCTAGGTCTCTACCGAAATCTGTTGTGACGTTAACAATGCGAGCCTCGATGAGCACTTGCCTTACGGGCACATCTAATCGACTTAGAAGCTCACGGACTTCTTGTAGCTTCTCTGCCACATCGCGCACGATGATGATATTGGTTCGCTCATCAACAGTCGCACTGCCTCGAGGTGACAAAATGCCCGCAGAGCTATTACCAGAACCAGCCTGATCGACAGTCCCTTCCTCAGGAGCCGCACCGCCCTCAGAGGAGCCCTCTGCGGACCCTGTGAGCAGCATTAAAATATTGGCAGCGTCTGCATAATTCACCTGTACAAATTCGGTGTGTAGCGGAGCCAAAGCGGCTGCCTGCCGACTCGCCTCTATCGCTTGCTGCTCTTGGGCCGCTATCTCGTCCGCGGGTGCAACATAAAGCACATTACCGACGATACGCTTATCCAGATTATTAGACTGTAAAACTAAGTTGAGCGCTTGATCCCAAGGGACATCTTCGAGCTCAATCGTGATAGTGCCCGTGATAGCATCGCCGGCCACCAGATTGAAATCATTCTCCGCAGCCAATAGCTGAAGCACATAGCGCACCTCAATGTCTTGGAAGCTATAGCTTACCAGAGTTCCTGTATATGCGGCGGCAGGGTCTTCATTCTCTGCATCGCTAGCCGGTGGCACCACGGCTATCGTGTATTGACGCCCTTGTTGATAGGCGATGTATTCATAATCGCCCTGCACATCAATCGCAATCGTTGCATTGCCCCGCTGTGGATAAACATCGATCGTATTCACTGGCGTTGAAAAATCAGTGACATCGAAGCGACGGTTCAATCGCTCTGGAACTTCAACACCTTCAAACTCCGCATAAATACGAGTACCAATTCTTTCTACGCTGCCGACGAAGCCAGCATCGCTCAATTCGATGACCACCTCGCCCTCGTTGACCTCAACGCCACGACGAAAATCAACATTAGTGATAGAGCTCGCATTTGCGGCCGCAACCATAGAATCAGAGTTATTAGTCGCGACTGCTGTAGGCATTGTTCCACCAAGAGCGACTACAACCGAATTACCCTCTACGTTAGCCTGATACTCAACGGCCTCAATCAAATTGAAGACCAGGCGCGTGCGGCCACCAGCCTCCAAGACCATTAAGCTTTGGGCGTTCTCAGCGCTAATATCATAACGGCGCTCCGCAAGCCCACTAACAACGCCTTCTAGGTCGATAGAGATACGGGCCGGATCATCTTGAACAAATCCAGTTGGCTGCGGCGGCTGCTTATCAAAGTCCAAGTGCACTTCGACACTACCATCGGGCAGATTGGCAAAACTTATGTCCGTCAGCGTGACACTGTCTTGCTGAGCCTGAGCTGTGATTGCAGCGGATAGGGCAATTAACATCACCACTGCCCTTCGGCAATTCACCCCAAAGGTGCCAAGCCTATTCTTTATCGTCTTCATCGCTGTAAACATTTTAATCACCTAAATTTTGCGGGATACACCCTGCACACCAGCAATACCGTTACGCTTATAGATAAACGCGTCAATATTGATATAGCTACTTCTGTAATACCAAAGTACGAGGCCTTTCAACCCAACCGCCGTCTCCAGCGGGTACAATTTCTATTAATTCAATTTCAGTTGGAGTAATACTCACAACGCGACCATGGTTCCTGCCCATATAGGAACCGCGCCCCACTCTGTGCACTTTACCGTTTTCATCGCGAATCAATGCCAGAGAGGAATTACGGCTGCGCATCACTCCTACCATATAAAGTGTCGCTAAATTAAATTGCTCTAATTCCTCTTGCTCCCGCTCGAAGTCTGGCTGCACTTCTTGCGAAGGAACCGCGGCGACCCCAGTGCCTGCCATGATCGGAATATCAAACGGACTGCGCAGTGAAGCCGCGCTATAGGTAAAGGGCTCGTAGGGAATAATAGTCGGCATTGGCTCAATTGGCCCACCCGGCCTATTGCTTACTTCCACAATAAATTGCTGCAAATCACTCATTTCATTGGAAGGCGAGCAAGCAGCCACTACAAAGGCCATACTCACTAGAGCGAATAGGCGAGGCACAAGGCTCATATTACTGCGCGGAAGATTCGTCAAAAGCACTTTGCTCACCCTCCGTTCTATAGCGATAAGTTTTTGCCTGTATTGTCATGCCTATGGCGCTGCGGTTATTGCGCGCCAGTATCTCGAAATCGTGTAGGGTTACGATACGGTCCAAGGCAGCGACACCGCTGACGAAGGTACCAAAATCGTGATAATTGCCTACCACTTCAATCTGAATAGGCTGCTCTATATAGAACTCTTGAGCAATCTCAGGCTGCAGTTCTATGCGCGAGAAAGTAAGACCACTACCCAGACCGGTCTCGGTTACATCATCTACCAGGTCAGGTACTTCTGTCTGACTGGGAAGCTGACGTAACAGCTCAGAGAACTCTTCTTCCATGATGACAGTCTGTTCTTTGTACTCTTCCAAGTTGGCGGCCATAAATGCCTTCTGTTCAAACTCGACACGCAGGGTGCCTTCCTCTTGCACCCAGCGATCCAACTCACTTTGAAGATTGCGAATATCAAAATAGAAACCGGCACCAAGACAAACGACAAATAAGACAACCATCAATACGAACTTAACGACCCCCGGCCACACGCCGATAGTGTCTAAATCGCTTAGATTATTCCAATCGAAGTTTTTAAGTTCTTTTAATAGATCAGAGAGCCACATCGTCTTCCTCCTGATCTTGCTGCGGACTTTGTAAATTCAAAGTCAAAGAGAAAGCGTTGGCAGAGCGCTGCTCGGCATTGGAGTCCGCTGCAGCCGCCGAAATCTGCTGTAAGTTAGGGTCACTGAACCAATCGGAGTCATCAATACGCCGCATTAACTCTGACACCTTATTATTAGATTCCGCAATACCCTCAATTTGAATGGTCTCGCCTGTTCTTTCTAGCGTGTTGAAATAGACGCCACTAGGCAGTGTTTGCACCAGCTCATCGAAAATGCGCACGATAACAGGACGCGAACCTCGCAAATCCTGAACCACTTCCATACGCGCGCTGATTTGTTCCTTTTGCTCTTTTAAGCGGTTGATCTCTTCGATCCGCGCATCCAATACGAGTATTTCGCGACGTAAAAAGTCATTACGCGCCTGCTGCCCTTGGATGCTTCCGCGATAAGAACGGTCCACAAAAAGCAAGATGCTCCCGGCAATGATCACCACACCAAGAAGCATGACAAGAAACTCTCTTTTTCTTTCTTCGCGAAGCTGATCACGCCACGGAAGCAGGTTAATCTTTGCCATTAATACCTACTCCTCATTGCCAAGCCACAGGCAATCATCAAAGACGGAGCGTCATTCTCCAGCATGGTCTTATTCACTTTCGACCCGGTATCGAGCTTAGCAAACGGATTCGCGACGATCACAGGCGTGGCCAATTGCTCGCGCACCAAGTCGGTCAATCCATCGACAGCAGCTACGCCACCAGCAAGAATGATGTAATCAACATCATTGTATTGACTTGAAGAGAAGAAGAACTGCAAAGATCGCCCGACCTGCTGAACCACCGACTCTTTAAATGGCGCTAGAATTTCGGTTTCAAACTCTTCCGGCAATGTGCCCCGTTTTATGGCTGTCTCCGCTTCGATAGCCGACATCGCGAAACGTCGCTGGACGTCTTCTACCAATTGCTTACCACCAAATAATTGTTCGCGTGTATAGATAGTCTTACCGTCCAAAAGCACATGGAGGGTGGTCGCCGTAGACCCAATATCGACAATAGCGACGGTACTGATGTCTTCATCTTCGACTTGTTCAGCCACCAAAGAGAAAGCGCGCTCCATGGCATACGCTTCGATATCGACAACCTTGGCTGTGAGACCACCGGCCTGAAGCGCATCTACCCGCGACTCCACGTTTTCTTTACGACAAGCAGCCAATAGCACGTTCACAAAATCAGACTCGCTATCCGGTGATTCTTGACGCTCAAAGTCGATGGCGACTTCACTTAAGGGGTAGGGAATATATTGGTCGGCCTCTACGATGATTTGGTTTTCCATCTCAGAGTCTGACAAAGCGGCATTCATTTCGATTATCTTGGTGATGACTGCAGAGCCCGCTACGGCAATAGCCGCATCTTTCATTGTGGGCTTCATTAAGGAGATAGCCTGACTGATACTTTCCCCTACCGCGTCGATATCACTAATATTTTTTTCGACGACAGCATTGGCCGGCAGCTGGCGAATCGCGTAATTTTCAATACGATAGCGACCACCGCTAAAGCTGAGCTCAAGGAGCTTGACAGCCGTAGAGCTAATATCTACACCGAGCAAGGTCTTCGATTTCTTAGAAAAAAGTGCTAGCACTTGTCATATCCACTCTTGTTTAGTGAGTAAAGCGCGTAAAGCACTCATCACTGTCATCTGACCTGCCCACACTGAGGCAGACCTTAAGTATTCTCTGCTGTTTGTAATCAAGACCAAGCCCACCGAAAAGCTCTTGGAAAAAGTATATACAAGCATTCCAAAATAGCGAACGGCGCTCGAGATTCTAAACGACCTGCTACATAAAACCAAATTTCTATATAATATTCAACATTTTATAGCCTTAATTCAAGAAATAACTTTATGTTGTAGACTGGATCAATAATTCACCCCTTATATTGATGAACATCACACTATGGGCGCATATCGACAAAAGCCCAAACCCCACAAACCCCATAGGAGAAAGCCAGCGCATAACAATGAATAAGTAATTGATTAATATGAATAAAAAGAGAGACATTCCCTAACAATACTGAAAACTAACTCTAGCTTAGGCCTCACTTGGGCCGAGCTTAAATCCGAGCAAAACGCTCAACAATACCCCCTAATCTGGGGTTATAATCGCGGCATTTGCCCTATGATTAGCGCTCAAACAAAGCAATAATAGGCCGAATAAGCAGGTCAATATGAGCAATACTCACAAACTACAACGACACCCATCTTGAACACACGATTAAAGACAATAGCTAAGACCCTAATACTTCTGGGCATATTCTGCGCTACCGGAGCAATCATGGTGGCGGCGGCAGCGTTTCTGTATTTATCGCCTCAGCTACCCTCCGCGGAGTCCTATCGCCACGTCCAGCTAGAGACACCCTTAAGAATTTTCACTGCCGATAATAAATTGATCGATGAAATTGGCATTCGGCGCGACCCTATTGCCTATGAAGACATTCCTCCCATGATGATCAATGCGGTGATCGCTAGCGAGGACCCTCGCTTTTACTCCCACCCTGGAGTGGATTTTCGCGGACTGCTAAGGGGCTTTTACGGTTTCGTGCGCGGTATTAATCTGGGGGGCGGCAGCACCATCACTATGCAGCTAGCCAATAATATTTCCTTCGACAGCGACACTGTCTATGCGCGTAAACTAAAAGAGATCCCCTTTGCGCTGCGTATTCAGCGCGAGCTGAGCAAAGAGGAGATCATTACCTTATATCTTAATTTAATCTACTTTGGGTCTGGCGCCGATGGCATCAATGCCGCGGCGTTTGTCTACTACGGCAAGCCCATAGGCGAGTTACAACTGCATCAGTTCGCCATGCTGGTATCTGTGCTGCCCTGCCCCACGCCCTGCAATCCGGTAGCCGACCCAGAAAGGGCAACGACTAGGCGCAATGTGGTGCTACGCAAAATGTACGAACAGGACATGATCAGCGCCGAAGAACTAGAGCAGGCAATTAATACCCCCGATGATGCGGGGCGTTATAGTAGGCGAATAGAATTAAGTGCCCCCTACGTGGCGGAGGCCGTGCGGCAAGACCTATACGCACAGTACGGGGAGGATATTTATCGCAAAGGCTTTGAGGTCACGACCACTATTCACAGCGACAAGCAACAGCTTGCCCAGCACGCGGTCACCAATGGTTTGGAAGACTATTATGATAGACGCCATGGTTATAGGGGCGTTGAAGGACATATTGCGCCTGACGCAGTGGATGCTATAGGCACTTGGTTAGAAGCCCTACAATCGCGTTCGCTAGTCGGCAATCAGCACCCTGCAATCGTTACCGGCGTGCAAGAGCGCTCGATAAGCGCCTTGATGAAAGATGGCCGAATTGTTCGCATCCCGTGGGCAGGCCTGCGCTGGGCCGCCCCGTTTATCGATCGCACAAACGCCTGGCCACGACCAGAAAGTGCCAGCGATATAGTACAAACGGGCGATATTATTCGGATAAAGCAACAGGACGATGAACAATGGATACTGGGGCAGATCCCCGACCTGCAAGCGGCACTGGTGTCAGTATCGCCCCACAACGGAGACATCCTAGCCATGGTTGGTGGCTATGATTTCAGTATCAGCCAAGTCAATCGCGCCACCACGCCGCGACCACCAGGCTCAGGCTTCAAGCCCTTTGTATATGGCACCGCACTGGCCAATGGCTTTACGCCCGCCAGCATAATTAACGATGCCCCTTTTGCCAGAGGCGACTATCGCCCGAATAACTTCGAGAAGGACTTTGTCGGGCCTATCACCCTGCGCTATGCACTGACTAATTCACGCAATGTTCCCGCTGTCCGTTTGTACGAGCGCTTAGGCTCCGCTTTAGTGCTGCCTTTTGCCAAAAAGTTTGGTTTCCAAACCCAAAACTTCCCTAGCAATGACCTTACCGTAGCCCTTGGCAGCCAGGACGTTCAACCGCTAGAAATCGCAACGGCCTACGCCACAATTGCCAATGGCGGGCAGAAAGTGGAACCTAGGCTTATCAAGGAAATTCGCACCGCAGATGGTCTTATTCCCTTGCCGGAACAGACCATCGCCTGCCGACCGGAGTGCGACGATCTTGCCCCCGGCCAGGTAGCGGCGCCGCAGATTGTCGACCCACGCGTAGCCTATATGATGGGCAGCATGATGCGCTCGGTTATTGAGGAAGGCAGCGGTAGACGAGTAGGGAGAGAGATCGATAGAGAAGATTTAATGGGCAAAACGGGCACAACCAACGGCCCGACGGAGCTTTGGTTTAGCGGCTTCAACAGAGAAATCTCTACGAGCGTATTTGTAGGCTTCGATCAGCCACAGATAATGGGCAATAACGAGCAGGGCGCAACGGTTCCTGTTCCTATCTGGATCGACTATATGAAACCCGTGCTTGCTGGAACACCGGAAAGCCCAATGCAGCGGCCTGATGGCTTAGTCGACCGACTCATCAATAAGAGCACCGGACAGATCGCCCGCCCCGGACAAGCCAATACGATGTTTGAAGTCTTTATGGAAGAGAACGCGCCTTCCGAAGAGTCTTCCGACATTATCCGCCAAGAAAACGCGGTCGATGAAAGTCTATCGACCGAGATCATCTTTTAATAAAATTCAGGCAGCAGAAAAAGGCGTGAGAGTTACCTCTCACGCCTTTTCAAATACTTCAAAGCAAATCTTACTTAAGCGAACGACCAGCGAAACGCTTGTTGAAACGATCCACTCGACCACCTGAGTCTAGGATCTTTTGCTTACCTGTATAGAATGGGTGGCATTCAGAGCAAACATCAAGGTGGATGTCTTTGCCTAGAGTAGAACGCGTTGTTAAAACGTTGCCACAGCTACAAGTAGCTTTGATTTCTGAGTAATTCGGGTGAATATCCGGCTTCATGCTGTACCTCATTAATGGTATTTCACTAGTGTCGCCACGCTGACTCAAGGCTCTTAATCGCTATTCAGCTCATTG
Source organism: Pseudohongiellaceae bacterium (assembly GCA_033721235.1). GTDB lineage: Bacteria > Pseudomonadota > Gammaproteobacteria > Pseudomonadales > Pseudohongiellaceae > UBA5078. The sequence goes on from JAWWAY010000010.1 coordinate 9,594, forward strand.
AGCACGCCTGCGCACCACACCTATATTTTAAATACTGCGCTCATTCTGGGGGGCACTAAGGCCTATTTGATTCGCAAAACTTCAAACCAAAATTTGACTTGCCAGCCAGTAAAACGGGCGAGCATTCTACCATCGCTAGTGATATTGGCAAGAAAAACTAGCGTGTTTTACCTAGAAAAGGCCTATAGCGACGATTTTTCTGCCTTGATGGTCTCGTGGTTTTTAACCACTTCGCGCATTACGCGGGCTAAAATATCAGCCATCAATGTCGGACATACGCCATGCTCTTCGCAAAGCAGACGGATCGCTTCCAGCTTGCGGTTCTCTCGCTCGGGATCGAATGAGTTCAGATTATGCTCGGCTTTCAACTCCCCTACTCGCTGCGTGAGGGCAAATCTATTAGCCAGCAATAGGACTAGCCCTTGATCTATGCGGTCTATTTGCTCTCTTACTGTCAGCAGTTCTGCGGGAATCGGCGTCGCTGGCATTTATCAAATCTCCAATCTATTCCATAACTTTGGGAGGGGCAGTATAAACCAAATATGAAAACAAGGGCATTTAGGAATACGAGACTTTCGCCAGCAAAGCTTCGCCAGATGTTGCCGCGCACTAGCTTTCGCCCTAACATGGCAAACCAATTTCATCGCTTTGCCCCAACTGCGGCAAAGCACACGATTAAATTCCTATATGCCCAAGCTTGAATCCACTGCTAGTCATGAGTCCAACACGCCGGTATTGCGCTTGGCTGTGCCGTCCCCACTGCGCCGCTTATTTGATTATCTTCCGCCAAAGCAGCTCAGCGGCGAACAAATAAAAGAGCTAAAAATCGGCGTGAGAGTAGAAGTTCCCTTCGGGTCACGCAAGCTAGTAGCGATTCTCGTTAGTATCGAGACTGACTCCCCTGTTCCCGCACATAAGCTGCGTCACGCGACCCGAATTATCGATACCATCCCAGTACTATCCGACAGCCTAATGCGGCTGTACCGCTGGGCTACCCAGTATTATCAACACCCTCCTGGTGAGGTATTCCAGCACATGGTGCCCTCACTGCTCCGCCAAGGGGTCGAGGCCAAACGCGAACTACCTCAAGCGTGGCGCTTGAGCGAAACAGGTGCTCAACTCAATGAAGAAAGTTTAAAGCGCGCCCCTCGGCAACGAGAAGTCATCGACTTCTTACGCGAACACACACTCTTACTCAAACAAGAGTCGAGCGAATTGGGCTTATCTGCCAACGCAATCACCACATTGAACAAGCAAGGGCATATCGAGCTAGTGTCGGTAGAGCAGAGCCAACCGAGCCTTCCCAGTGGCGCCGAAGCTCAGCTAGAGTTAAACGAAGAGCAAGCTCAAGCGCTTGAACAAATCCAGGCGAGCGCCTCACGTTACAACTGCTTCTTATTGGATGGTGTCACTGGCAGCGGTAAGACCGAAGTCTATCTTCAAGCTATCGCCGAGACCTTAGCCGCTGGCAAGCAGGCTCTGGTACTGGTGCCAGAAATAAGCCTGACACCACAGACCATAGCTCGCTTTCGTCGCCGATTTTCCTGTCATTTTGCCTTACTTCACTCAGGGCTAAGCGATCGGGAGCGCCTGCAGTCTTGGGCCCAGGCTCGAGATGGAATAGCATCCATCATCATTGGCACTCGCTCGGCATTGTTCACCCCCATGGCAAAGCCAGGCATTATAATTTTGGACGAAGAGCACGATGGCTCATTTAAGCAACAGGATGGCTTTAGGTACTCGGCTCGCGACATGGCGGTTATGCGCGCGAACTACGAGAACATCCCCGTTATCCTAGGCTCGGCTACTCCTGCTCTAGAGAGCCTTAACAATGCGCTCAATGGTCGCTTTACACATCTTAGCTTGAGCAAGCGAGCTGGCCCTGCTGCCAAGGCAAAACTGAGCTTATTGGACACGTCCAATCAGACTCTTCAGGAAGGCTTTTCACCCGCCCTTCTCGACGCCATTGCTAAGCATTTGAACGATGGCAATCAGGTCATGGTTTTCATCAATCGCCGGGGTTTTTCACCCACACTCCAATGCAATGCTTGCGGCTGGGTGTCTGAGTGCCAACATTGCGATGCCCGCATGACCCTGCACAAGAACCCGGCTCATATTCGCTGTCACCATTGCGATAGCCGCAGCGCCATACCGCGCCACTGTCCAGAGTGCCAGAAACATGAACTCATTCCACTAGGGCTGGGAACAGAACGAAGCGAACACTTACTAACAAGGCTCTTTCCAGACACCAATATTCTGCGTATCGACCGCGACTCGACCCGTCGTAAGAACTCTCTAGACGCTATGCTAGACACTGTCCATCAGGGTGAGCCCTGCATTCTCATTGGCACTCAAATGCTAGCGAAAGGTCACCACTTCCCGGACGTGACCCTGGTGGCGGTTCTAGATGCAGACTCGGGGCTATTCAGCGCCGATTTTCGGGGCCAAGAACACACGGCCCAACTATTAATGCAGGTGGCAGGAAGAGCAGGCAGGGCGACTAAACCCGGTGAAGTTCTTATTCAGACTCGTCACGCGGACCATGAAACCCTGCAAACATTGACGAAGAGTGGCTACAAAGACTTCGCTCTCAGCGTACTCCAAGAGCGCCGCGCAGCGAATATGCCCCCATTCAGTCATCTCGCTCTGCTTAGAGCAGAGGCACCCGCGTACGCCGCTGCAGAGCGTTTCTTACTCATAGCGCGCGAACTAATTACACAAGCCCTCGACTCTTCCGGGCAGAACGCAATCCAGATAATGGGCCCCATGCCCGCGCCGATGGAAAGGCGCGCTAACAAGTACAGAGCTCAGCTGCTACTACAAAGCAATGAGCGTAAACCTTTGCAGCAACTATTGGCTCAACTGTGTCCACAGTTAGAATCCTTAAAGGAAGCAAGACAGGCGCGATGGTCTATCGATATAGACCCGCAAGATATGATTTAAGAAACCCCGCGACAGATAGGGCTAGTTGTAAGCCCCCATTTTCGTAGATAATGCCCTCCATTCAGCTATAACTACACGGACTCACTATGGCACATGATTTTGCCAAATCGCGCAATAGACGCCCCTTGGAGCAACAGACCAAAGAGGCACCATCGGCCTCAAAAGGAATGCTCATAACCGGCATTATTACCGGACTCGCTATTGGCTTTTCCTGCAGTTTCGTTCTCTATTATTCTGGCGTGCTCCCCCCTATTGGCATCGAAGCCAACACCCAAGCGGTGGCTAATGAGGCGGCGTTAGAGGAGGCGCAACAACGCAGAACGGCAGAGTTGGAACAGGCCGCCGCTCGCTTGCAGCTGGAGTTCTATAAGGAACTGCCCAATTACGAAGTGATTGTCGACAATATGCCTACTAGCAATAGCGCTGCGGTTGAGCGCACGGCCAGTACTAACGTGGCGAGTGGCACCAATACCGACACTGCAAACCCCGAAACAGCCAATACCGAGTCGAGGCCATCCCCTACACCTAGTGCTCCTGTTGCTAGCCCCCAAGGCAGCTTCATGCTGCAGGCTGGCGCGTTTCAGCAGGAAGGGGCCGCCGTCGCCCAGAGCATGCGCCTACAGGCGCTCGGCCTACCCGCACGGGTCAAGAAGGAAGCCCTACTAGGCAAGACCCTATTCTTGGTACAAACTGGCCCTTACAGCACAAGAGAACAAATTTCGCAGGCGGAAAGATTGCTGCGCGGCAACAACATCGACAGCATGCGTATCGGCATCAGCCAATAAGCGCTACAAGAGCGGGCCAGCTCCTTGATTTCCTTGAAGTCACCCCCATTTAGCACAGAGGCTTACTCTTTTTGCCCCCACACAATAGATAGAGAGCGCTTAGTCATTACAAGCGCGGGAGAAATATTTTGGATCAGTATCGTGGCACCACCATCGTGTCAGTTAGACGAAACAACACTGTCGTTATTGGCGGCGATGGACAGGTTTCACAAGGCAATACCGTCATGAAAGGCAATGCGCGCAAAGTACGGCGCCTTTACAAAGACCAGATCATTGCGGGCTTCGCTGGCGGCACGGCCGATGCCTTTACCTTATTCGAACGCTTTGAAGAACAGCTGGAAAAACACCAAGGAAAGCTCGTGCGTTCCGCCGTTGAGCTAGCCAAGCTGTGGCGAACCGACCGCATGCTTAGGCGTCTGGAAGCTCTGCTTTTGGTCGCGGACAAAGAGGCCTCATTAATCATTACCGGCAATGGCGATGTCATCGAACCGGAAGAAGGCATAATGGCCATCGGCTCGGGGGGACATTTTGCGCTCTCTGCCGCGCGAGCCTTATACCGTCATACCGATCATGATGCCAAAACGATTGTGGAGAACTCCTTGCGCATAGCCGGTGAAATCTGCGTCTACACTAATGACAACCACACCATCGAAACACTCGAATACTAAGCACACAGCAGCGCGACTCTCGCCATCTTGCCGCGCGCTCAAACATTTTTAGGAATAGCAGCAAATGTCCAATATGACACCGCGAGAAATCGCATCGGAATTAGACAAACACATCGTAGGGCAAAAGGCCGCCAAGCGCGCCGTCGCTATCGCTTTACGTAACCGCTGGCGTCGCATGCAACTTGCAGAGCAAATACGTCAAGAAATCACGCCCAAAAACATCCTCATGATTGGCCCAACTGGCGTGGGCAAAACAGAAATTGCTAGACGCTTGGCAAAACTCGCTAACGCGCCTTTTATTAAAGTGGAAGCTACCAAGTTCACCGAGGTGGGTTATGTGGGCCGCGATGTGGATTCAATTATCCGCGACCTAGTCGATGTCGCTATGAAGATGCTACGCGAAGAGCAGATTCGCAAAGTTCAAGACAAGGCTGAACTTGCAGCCGAAGAAAGAATACTCGATGCGCTCCTGCCTTCGGCTCGCCGAGATGGTTTCGAGGAAGAGCCAGCACAAACAGACTCCAGCACGCGCCAAGTCTTTCGCAAAAAATTACGCGAAGGCGATCTCGATGAAAAAGAAGTCGAAATAAAAATTGCCGATAATATGTCTGGCGTAGAAATCATGGCGCCGCCAGGGCTCGAGGAGATGACAAGTCAGCTCAAGAGCATGTTCTCCAACATGGGGAGCAATAAAAAAACGACCCGGCGCCTTCCAGTAAAAGAGGCGCTCCGTCTACTACAGGAAGAAGAAGCCAGCAAGCTGATCAATGAAGAAGAAATACGCAATCGCGCGGTAGAAGTTACCGAGCAAACCGGCATCGTCTTCATCGATGAGATCGACAAGGTTACGATCAAAAATGATAAGGGCAGCAGCGGCGTTTCGCGCGAGGGTGTGCAACGCGACTTGCTGCCCCTCATTGAAGGCTCCACAGTCTCAACCAAGTACGGCAGCATTAAAACGGACCACATTCTGTTTATCGCCTCTGGGGCATTCCATTTATCGAAGCCTTCGGATCTTATTCCAGAGCTTCAGGGTCGACTGCCCATACGAGTAGAGCTGGAAGCACTAAGCGCGAAAGATTTCGAACTTATTCTTTCGCAAACAAGCTGCTCACTGACCGAGCAATATCAGGCGCTGCTAAGCACCGAGGGTTTGGATGTCGAATTCAGCGAAGATGGCATTGCAAAGATTGCCGAGATAGCCTGGCAGGTTAACGAGCGCACAGAAAACATCGGTGCCAGAAGGCTCCATACCATTATGGAGAGACTGCTTGAGGAAGTATCCTTTGCGGCTTCTGATATGGCCGTGGGTAATGACAATTTGCTTAAGGTCGACGCTAACTATGTTGATGAACACTTAAGCGAACTGGCCCGCGACGAAGATCTAAGCCGCTTTATTCTATAATTGCGACTTACCACCAACTGGGAATTAGCATGACAACGGGAACGGCGCCAACCGATATTAAGCTGCGAAGAAAAACCGCGGTAGTCACCTTAAGCTATGCCGATGGCACGAGCTACGATCTTAGCGCCGAGTTTCTTCGCGTTTATTCACCATCAGCGGAGGTACGCGGGCACGGCAAAGGCCAAGAGGTCCTGCAAGTCGGCAAGCGTAGTGTGCAAATACAGAACGTGGAACCCGTTGGGCACTACGCTGTGAAGTTCGTGTTTAGCGACGGTCACGAATCGGGTATCTACAGCTGGGGCTATCTGGAAGAGCTCTGCACTCACTATGAACAATACTGGCAGGAGTATCTGGACCGCCTAAAATCAGCCGGTGCCAGCAGAGATCCGGTGGCAGATTCATTGTCAGATCAAGTCCAAGTGATTAATATAATGCCTCTTACGCCGCCGAAAGAGTAAGCGGCCCCAAGAATCGACACCGCAGCAACACCCTACTCACCCTTTAGGAAGCATGACCATGTCCGGCGACAGAGACGAGCAAGCAAAAACCACTCACTTCGGCTATGAAGAAGTACCCATAGAAGAGAAGGTTAGCCGAGTTGGGCAAGTCTTTCATTCCGTCGCTGGCAAATACGATGTCATGAACGACTTGATGTCGCTGGGCACTCACCGCCTAGTAAAGCGTTATACCGTTGAACTAAGTGGGATCCGTCCCGGCCACAAAGTGCTGGATCTGGCAGGGGGTACTGGTGATTTCAGCATACGTTTTTCTTCACTCGTTGGCCCAACCGGGCAGGTAGTGCTCGCTGATATTAATGCATCGATGCTTGCGGTAGGCCGCGACAGACTGACCGATAAAGGCATCACATCCAATATCGACTATGCGCAAGTTAACGCCGAACAACTCCCATTTGCCCAGGACACCTTCGATTGCATATGCATCGCCTATGGCCTGCGCAATGTGACCGATAAAGACGCCGCCCTGCGCTCCATGTTTGAAGTTCTAAAGCCCGGCGGGCGCGCCATAGTATTGGAGTTTTCCAAGCCTAAGAACGAATTAGTGAGCAAAGCCTATGATGGTTACTCAGCTTTGTGGCCGATCGTAGGCAAACTAGTCACGGGAGACGCCGACAGTTATCGCTATTTGGTCGAATCTATCCGCATGCACCCCGATCAGGAGACGCTGAAGGAGATGATGGAGAACGCTGGCTTCCAAGACTGTCGCTACCACGATGTGATGGGCGGCGTATGCGCTATCCATATTGGCTTTAAACCAGCAGCTAGCCACTAGAGCGTTGACTATGCTCAACCCACTCCTACTGACCGCCTTTACCGCGCCTGCAGAGGCCTTGCTCAATAAAATTCTGAGGCAGGACCCTGTCACGCAGAAAGCGCTGCAGCGCTTTGAATCAAAAGTGCTCCATGTCCACTGCACGTCCCCAGTTCAATGGCAGATATTTGTCATGCCCACAGAGCAAGGCATCACACTACTAAGCCACTACGAATCCACTCCCGATGCCAGTATCAGCGGTTCGGCTTCTGCGCTCATACAACTTGCCCTTAGCGAGCAACAAAGCCAAGCCTTATTCCAAGGCTCTATAAAGATGAGCGGCGACACCAGTTTCGTGCAGGAGTTTTATGAGGTTTGGGGCAATTTAGAGATCGACTGGGAAGATCACTTCTCGCGTTTTTTTGGTGATATAGCTACCCACAGGGCCAGCACGGTCACCGACAACGCTAAACACTGGACAAAACAGAGCCTATCGTCGCTGGGCGAAGACACCAAAGAGTATTTTCAAGAAGAAGCCGGCTTGCTACCGACTCGCAATGAGGTCATTCATTTCAGCCAAGACCTAGATGAGTTGCGTCTAAACATCGATCGTATCGAAGCCAGAGTAGCCCGCTTAAACGCCAAACTTGCTCTCAAGACGTAACAATCGCTCCCCTTGCCGGTCTCTATTAGGACAAATAGGAACTGCTACTACGCACGCTGTGACAAAATGCCACAGTAAGCCATTTGCGCTTGTATTCACGCATAAGAGCAGGATAATCCTAATAAAGCACAGTGATATGACTTAGTGAGACATAGGCACCAAGCCTTAAACGATCACTTTCGGAGACACACTATGAAAAAGCTCGACGGTATGACTTTAGCCTCTTCTGCGGCAGCTCTATTGATGGCTAGCGCGGGAATGACGGGTTCAGCCCTTGCACAAGACATGGCCGATCAACCAGTGAAAGTCAGTCAATGTCAGAACCTGACTTCCTGCAAGGGACAAAGTGCCTGTAAAGGCTTCGGCAACGATGCAGGTGCAGGCGAAAACTCTTGCAACGGCATTGGCTTTGTTAGCTTCGCATCTGGTCATGCCATGGTATCCAAGAGCTTCTGCGACAAACTAGGCGGTACAGAGGTCGCATCGCTTAGCGAAGCGCCGGAAACTCCAGCCAAAGAGGGTGTCGAGGTTGCCTACTGTAACGACCTGTTTAGCTGTAATGGCTTTAGCGCGTGTAAAGGCAATGGCAATGACAATTGCGCTGGTAAGAACAGCTGTCACGGTATTGGCTTTGTCGCCATCTCCTCTGGAGATATGAGCGTCTCCGAGCAGCTTTGCTCCAAGCTAGGTGGCAACATCATCTCTGGGCTATAGGCCAATTTAGGGAGTTTCGCCATGCTTGGCTATGGCTTGGGTCTGCGCAGCGTTCACTATGCTTACGTACTCGAACACAAGCCTAAAATAGACTGGTTCGAGCTCATTACCGAAAACTATATCGCGCCCGGCGGCAGGCCGCGCGCGATTCTCCACCAGGTTCGACAAGACTATCCTGTCGTTCTCCATGGCTTATCCTTCAATATCGGTGCGGACGAGCCACTAGACCAGACTTACCTCAAGCAGTTAAAGACCCTTATTGCCGATATCCAGCCCGAATGGGTATCCGATCACCTATGCTGGACAGGCTTGGACGGATATACCTCCCACGATTTGCTGCCCATTTCCTATACTGACGCAAACCTAGCGCATTGCATTAGCAAGGTTAATCAGATTCAGGAATACCTACAGCGCAAGATCGTGTTGGAAAACCCCTCCATTTATATCAGCTTTCGCTCCAGTACCATGAGCGAAGCCCAGTTCATTAACGCCTTGGTAGAGGCGACGGGCTGCGAGATACTATTAGACGTCAATAATGTGTACGTCAGCAGTTTCAACCAAGGCTTCGACCCCTATGAGTACATAAACACTATCAAGCCGGGCAGCGTAAGACAGTTTCATCTGGCTGGACATACCAATAACACTGACCATATTATCGATACTCACGATCACCCAGTATGCGATGAGGTATGGCGCCTATATGCTCACGCCTGCAAACGCTTTGGCCCTATAGCCACGCTGCTGGAAAGAGACGATAAGATTCCAGAGATTCCCGAACTTATGAAGGAACTGGAGCAAGCCAAATCATTGCAAGAGAACGCAATCATCGACAGGGTTCTGACATCGAGGCTAAAAAAATGAGCCAAGAGCAAAGGCTCTTTTGGCAATGGATTACCCAGCCCAAAGACTTAAGCAAAGAGGCTGACGATATCGCCGCACTTCTCGCGCCTCATAGTCACCTCTCGCAGGCCCAAGCGCTATCCATCTACAATAACGCTTACTATCAACGCCTGATCGAAATATCCAGCTCGATTTTTCCCGTTCTTTATCACAGCCTAGGGGAGTCCCTTTACGCGCAGGTGTTCGTCAATTACTTGCAGGAATACCCTCCACGCCACGGCCCTATCAACCGAGTCGGTGACTACTTGGCCGACTATCTGCTATTGCGCCCCGAATTTCGCAATATACCCGCAGCCGCTGACATTGCCAGACTGGAGATGCTACTAAACGAATTATTCGATTGTGCCGATGAGACCTCTTTTCACATGGGGGCGCTATATGCCCTTCCCACCGAGCAATGGGGACAAATGATCTGGTATGCCAAACAAGACTGGGCGCTGATGTATAGCCGATTCAAGCTGGAAGATTACTGGAAGAAGATGCACCAATACATTGCCGATAAAGGCAGCCCTGGAGAGGCCGATTTCGGCATAGAGCCACTTGAACATACGAGCAACCGAGACCCCAACTACCTGGTATATCGCAAAGACCACGTCATGCAGTTTCAGGCCATCAGCCCCACACTAAGCTTTTTTCTGATGCAAATTACGCAACAGCTCAATTTTGCTGATATTTGCAGCGCACTAGCCGAACGCTTCCCCGAAGAAGACACTGCCGCACTCAGCTTGTCCTTATTGTTAAAGAGCATCGAAATGGGGCTGATTCGAGGCCCCAATCAAGCGTGATTAATGGCTTCGCATCTTGTCCGGCTCGCGCCTTAGTGCTATCTTTGCATCCCTTTGCAAAATTCTTGTCTAAACGACTGATATTCCAGCAAATAAAAGACAATTCGCTACCCTGTAGCAGCTTAGGCCCACAACCTTTAGACATGAAAGGCTAGACAGTGTCCCACTACCCACGCTTGATCAAACTCATCAATACCGCCGCTCGTTATGGGCTCGATGAGGTGTCTCCCCAGATCAAGCCTCGCGGCATCGCGGGCCTAGCCTTCAAACTATGGAGTCTGCCCTGGCGCTGGCATCCCGCCCGTAAACAGGCGCCCGAGTTGCGCCTCAAACTGGCTTTGCAGGAGCTCGGGCCAATCTATATTAAGTTCGGGCAATTACTCTCTACTAGGCGCGATTTTCTTCCGCTAAAGCTTGCGGACGAACTTCAATCCCTGCAAGACAAAGTGCCAGGCTTTAGCGAACCCACTATTCAAAGTATTGTCGAAGAAGCGCTGCAGCGCCCTTGGCAAGAGGTGTTCGAATCTCTATCCAGCGAACCACTGGCATCCGCCTCGGTTGCACAGGTACATAGCGCAACCCTGCTCAACGGCGAAGAGGTCGTGGTAAAGGTAATTCGACCAGGCATTGAAGCCACTATCAAAGAAGATATTCGCTTATTGAAATGGCTAGCCACCTTAATCGAGCGTTTTGTCCCCGAAGGCCGGCGCCTGCGCCCCAAAGAGGTCGTGGATGATTACGAAAAGATCATTCTGGACGAGCTAAACCTACTGGCAGAAGGCGCCAACGGCTCTCAGCTGCGCCGCAATTTTGAGAACTCCGAGCAACTGTATGTGCCCAAGGTGTACTGGGAGCATACTCGCAGCAATATGCTCGTGATGGAACGCATATACGGCATTCCTGTAGCCGACATAGCCCGCCTGAAAGAACAAGGTATAGACCTTAAACGCTTAGCTGAAATAGGCGTCGAGATATTCTTCACCCAAGTGTTTAATCACAGCTTCTTTCACGCAGATATGCATCCCGGCAACATCTTCGTGGCCTATGACAAGCCCAAGAGCCCACAGTATATTGCTATCGACTGCGCCATTATTGGCTCTCTGAGCCGCGACGATCAGCAGTATCTAGCTCGCAATCTCTTAGCCATATTCAAGCGCGATTATCGCAAAGTGGCAGAGCTGCACGTCGAATGCGGCTGGGTGCCCAGCAATACCAAGGTTCATGAGTTCGAGTCGGCCATGCGCTCTGTGTGCGAACCTATATTCGAGAAGCCTCTCAAGGACATCTCCTTTGGCTACCTATTGGTGCAATTGTTTCGCACGGCTGGCCGTTTCAATATGGAGGTCCAGCCTTCCCTAGTATTGCTGCAAAAAACCCTACTAAACGTCGAGGGCCTAGGACGTCAGCTCTATCCGGAATTAGACCTATGGACGACGGCCCTGCCTTTCTTAGAAGACTGGAACCGCAGACGCATGCAGCCCAAGACCCTATTAAAGGCACTGAAAGAGAACGTGCCTGACTGGATAGAGCAACTGCCTCTTTTGCCTCAGTTGATGATCGATTCGCTAACCCAGTCCAAGCAACTGACGGCTATCAATAACACCCTAAGTCGCCGACTAGAGGACGAAAAACGTAGAGCAGCCACTGCATCTAAGCGACGACTTCAAGCGGGAATTGGCCTCGGGGTGCTGTGTGCGCTAAGTGTGCTACCGGCAGTACAAGAGCCACTCAATACCATGCCATTAGTAAGTATAGGCTTGGGCCTGTCAGCCCTTTACCTTTTGTGTTTTAGGCGCTGACATAGCATACTAGCGCGCAAGTAAAATAGCAGGGGAACACACGTGGACGGCGCTTGGTTGGATGCAATTAAATGGGATGACAATGGACTAGTGCCTGTCATTACACAAGACTACAAGAGCGCGCGCGTACTAACCCATGCCTGGCTGAATCGGGAAGCTCTCAGCCTCGCTGTAGAGGAAGGCCGCGCTGTATATTGGTCACGTTCACGAGCAAAACTGTGGCGAAAAGGCGAAGAATCCGGTCATATTCAGAAGCTACACGATGTTTTTCTCGATTGCGATGGCGATACTGTTCACTATCTCGTCGAGCAGATCGGCGGAATAGCCTGTCATACGGGGCGTGAAAGTTGTTTTTACAGACGCCTAAGCAGCAACGGTAGCTGGGAAGCGGTTGATCCGGTTCTGAAAGACCCAGCCTCCATCTATGCAACAAAGAAGTAGGCGCGATAATGAGCGACATACTGGTACAATTGGGGAAAATTCTAGAACAACGTAAGCAAGCCGATGCTGGCGAGTCTTATGTGGCAAGCCTGCACAAGAAGGGGCTCAATAAAATTCTGGAGAAAGTTGGCGAAGAGGCAACGGAAACCATTATTGCGGCAAAAGACGCTCAAGACGCCGATAGTAAGCAAGCACTAGTAGGCGAGACGGCCGATTTGTGGTTCCACAGCCTGGTTATGCTAAGTCATTTAGACCTTGGCCCAGAACAGGTTCTAGAAGAGCTACAGAGGCGATTTAATATTTCGGGGCTGGTTGAGAAAGCCTCTAGAACTAAGAATCAAGATTAAAAACCTTAACGATTTATAAGCTCAGCTGATTAACTGAGCACTTTCTGAAAATTTGGAGAATAAAATGGGATTCGGTGGAATAGGCATTTGGCAACTAGTCATTATACTTGTCATCGTAGTGATGCTTTTTGGCACAAAGAAACTTCGCAACCTTGGCTCTGACCTTGGCGGTGCATTGAAAGGCTTTAAGTCGGCTATGAAAGAAGAAGACGACGAAAAAGACCCAAACCAAAGCGAAGATGGCTCCGCAGTTGAAACTGAAGCCATGAAATCCGAGAAAAGCGAAAAAGAGTAGAAACTTGAGGCGCGCATAGCGCGCCGTGACTCCCTCCTTTTAGATTCGACGCCGGATTTATAAAATGTTCGATATTGGCTTCACGGAACTGCTGCTTATAGGCATAGTTTCCCTCATCGTTATTGGCCCTGAAAGACTTCCTAGTGCAGTCCGAACGGCCACCCTATGGATCGGGCGAGCCAAGCGCAGCTTTAATCAAGTCAAAAGCGAGATCGAACGTGAAGTGAACGCGGATGAGATTCGACGCCAGCTTCACAACGAAGCCATCATGGCTGACTTAAACAAAGCCAAGCACAAGGCCGACAAGCTGGTTAACGATACCAAAGAAGGCATCGAGTCTATTCAAAAAGAAGCCAAGGAAACTTTGGATCGAGAGCAAAAAGAACTACAAGACGCCGGCAACTCTTTGAAAGAAGAGCTTACAATTGCGCCGCCGAACCTCAAGAAGACCGACACCTCTCAAGGCAAAAAAGATGAACCTGAGCCCAGCACCGAGCCAGCAGAGTCAGAATCCAAAAGCTCCGAGCCTGTAGAGGATTTCTACAACAACCCTCCCAAGGGGAAAGTTGAAATGCAAGGCGGGAGTTTCAAGAGTGTTCCGGAAGAAAGTGAAGAAGAACAGGTAAAGAAAGATTCTTTAAAGCAGGATGAATCATGAGCGAGACGCAAGAGCCGCAAGTGGAAAAAGAGCTCACTCTCATTGATCATTTGATTGAGCTACGTGATCGACTCATCAAGTCCATCGCCTCTATATTTATCATATTTCTGTGCTTATTTTATTTTGCCAACGATATTTATACCTTCGTTGCCGACCCACTTATTTCGGTTCTACCTGAAAACATGGGCATGATTGCCATTGACCCTACCTCACCATTTTTTGCGCCGTTCAAACTTACTTTCTATGTGTCATTATTCTTGGCCGCGCCGTATATTCTCTTTCAAGTCTGGTCGTTCATAGCGCCGGGGCTTTATCAAAAAGAGAAAGCACTCGCGATGCCGCTTTTTGCCTCTAGTGTCATTTTATTCTATGCCGGAATAGCCTTTGCATATTATGTGCTATTTGGCTTTGTGTTTGCGTTCTTCGTATCGGTGGCTCCTGAGGGCATCATGGTGACGCCCGACATCAATAGCTTTTTAAGCTTTGCGCTAGCTATTTTCTTTGCTTTCGGCGTAGCCTTCGAAATTCCGATCGCCGTGTTTTTGCTTATCTGGACTGGAGCCGTGGAGCCCGACGATCTAGCTAGCAAGCGTCCATATGTCATAGTGGGCTGCTTCGTCACCGGCATGCTATTAACGCCACCCGACCCCTTTACTCAATCAATGCTAGCGCTACCGATGTGGCTATTATTTGAACTGGGTATATTTTTTGGTCGCTTGGTGAAGAAGAAACGAGCGCAAGAACAAGATAGTTAAGAGACTAACTTCGAAGCGTGAACGTCACAGGCCCATCGTTCTCTAGGGCCACTTTCATATCGGCACCAAAGCAACCAGTTGCGACTGGCAAGCTCATAGCCTTAGCTTTAGCCACCATATAGTCATAAAGCTCCTCAGCCTCAGGCGGCGGCATTGCGCTGGAGAAGCTAGGGCGCAAGCCCTTATCGGTAGAAGCTGCGAGTGTAAACTGAGAGACTAATAATATCTGTGCATCGATATCTAGAAGGGACTTATTCATACGCCCCTCTTCATCTGCGAAGACCCTGTACTGTGATATTTTCGTCAGCAACTTATCAGCCTGCGCCTGGCCGTCTGCTTTCTCGATACCAACGAAGACAACAAGTCCTTTGGCTATCTCGCTATAAATCTCACCGTTAATTCTTAATTGAGCCCAATTGACTCTCTGCAGCAAAGCAATCACGTCTGCGCCTCTTTATAGGGATTAGCTGCGAAGCATCTTAGCCATTTCTTCAGTAGCACGAATGAGCGCATCGGTATTGCCAGGCTCGAATGCAGAATGCCCCGCATCCCTGATGACGTAGAGGGTCGAGTCTGGCCAGCGTTCGTGCAGCGCCGTGGCGTTATCCAGCGGACACACCACATCATAGCGCCCGTGAACGATAATGCCCGGAATACCTTCAAGCTTGTGAGCATCGTTGAGAATTTGATTGCGCTCAATGAAGGCATTATTGGCAAAAAAGTGCGCCTCTATGCGCGCTAGAGAGACTGCCACATGGGTAGTCGTAAAATGATCATATACATGGGCGTTAGGCCTGAGAGTTGAACAGTTTCCTTCCCACGCGGCCCATATTTTCGCAGCGGCCATACGAGCGATCTCATCACTACCAAGCAGGCGCTTATGGTAAGCGGTGATTAGATCATCTCGCTCTTCCTCTGGTATATGCTCGTAAAACTCCTGCCAGTAGTCAGGGTAAATACGACTAGCGCCCTCCTGATAGAACCACTGAAAGTCCTGATGACGGCATAAGAAGATACCTCGTAACACTAGCCCCAGAACACGTTCCGGATACGCTTGAGCATAGAGCAGGCTAAGAGTCGAACCCCAGGAGCCACCAAAGAGCATCCATTTATCGACCCCGAGGAAATGACGAATCTTCTCCATGTCCTCCATTAGGGACTGGGTTGTATTGTCTTCCAATTCTGCATGAGGACTTGAGCGGCCAGCGCCACGCTGATCGAAGACGATAATGCGATATCGCTCGGGATCGAAAAAGCGGCGACTATCGGTGTCGCTGCCAGAACCGGGGCCACCGTGAACGAATAGGACGGGAATGCCATCCGGGTCACCCACTTCTTCCACATAGAGCGTATGCAGTTTTGATACGGGCAGATTGTGAGTCTTATAGGGCCGTATTTCTGGGTAGAGCGTTAACATAAGTCTCCTCAAAGCTATGCTACCCCTTAGGTAGCGCCTTAATGACACCATATTAAGCCAGTTTTTTACATCAAAGCGAATAAAAAATGCCCTGTGAGAAAGGCTTCTCGCAGGGCATTTTGATTCACATTACTTCAGAGCAGGCTTAACCGCGAGCAGCAGCTCCACGGCTTGCGCGCTTGCGCTCGCTTTCGGTGAGCAGCTTCTTACGCAGACGGATATGGTTAGGCGTTACTTCCACCAGCTCATCATCTTCGATGAACTCCATTGCCTGCTCTAGAGTGTGCTTAACCGCTGGCGTTAGGGCGATGTTTTCATCCGTTCCTGAGGCACGCACGTTAGTAAGCTGCTTACCCTTGATTGGATTTACCACGAGGTCATTGTCACGACTGTGCAGACCGATAATCATGCCTTCGTAGACTTCAACGTTTGGCTCAATAAATAAGCGGCCACGCTCTTGTAGTGCCCACAAAGAATAACCAAGCGCCTTACCTTTCACCATAGACACCAGTACGCCGTTTTTACGGCTACCAATGCTACCCATTTTTACAGGGCCGTAATGATCAAATACATGGTTCATCATGCCGCTACCTGAGGTCATACTCAGGAACATTGAACGGAAGCCGATAAGACCACGCGTTGGCACAATAAACTTAAGTCGAACACGCCCCTTGCCGTCCAATACCATATCTTGCAAGTCGGCTTTGCGTTGACCTAGCTCTTCCATGATAGAGCCCTGGTGCTGTTCATCGCAGTCGATAACGAGCGCTTCGTGAGGCTCCTGCATAACACCATCAATCTCTTGCTGAATTACTTCTGGACGCGAGATCGCGAGTTCGAAACCTTCGCGACGCATAGTCTCAATAAGAACCGACAAGTGAAGCTCACCACGGCCTGATACACGATACTTGTCTGGTGAATCGCCCTGCTCTACACGCAGTGCCACATTATAGATAAGCTCGCGATCCAGACGATCTCTGATGTTTCGCGTCGTAACGAACTTACCGTCTTGACCCGCAAAAGGAGAGTCGTTCACTTGGAACGTCATGCTGATAGTCGGCTCGTCAACGGTCAATGGCTTCATTGCCACAACATGGTCTGGATCGCAAAGCGTGTCGGAGATATTGAGTTTGTCGATACCAGTAATACAGACGATTTCACCTGCTTGCGCTTCGTTTACGTCAATACGCTCTAGTCCCAAGTGACTCTTAACCTGCAGGATTTTACCTTTGCGCTGATTGCCTTCACGATCGACAATCACTACCGGCATATTCACTTTAGCGATACCTCCAGTCACACGGCCAACACCGATAACGCCAACATAGCTGTTGTAGTCTAGTGCACTGATCTGCATTTGGAACGGAGCATCAACGGCTACGGGGGGTGGTGGTACACGCTTGACTACTTCTTCAAACAGCGGCGTCATGTCTTCTGCCAACTCATCGGCTTCCATACCAGCAAAGCCATTCAATGCAGAAGCGTAAATTACCGGGAAGTCTAGCTGTTCATCGGTAGCGCCCAAGCGATCAAATAGGTCGAAGACTTCGTTCAACACCCAATCAGGACGCGCCCCTTCGCGGTCGATTTTATTGATGACCACAATTGGCTTGAGACCTTGGTCAAAGGCTTTCTGGGTAACGAAGCGTGTTTGAGGCATTGGGCCATCCACCGCATCGACCAGTAGCAATACGCTGTCTACCATCGACATGACACGCTCTACCTCACCGCCAAAGTCGGCGTGACCGGGAGTGTCTACGATATTGATATGGTAGCCGTTCCATTCGATAGCCGTGTTCTTGGCAAGAATGGTAATACCGCGCTCTCGCTCCTGATCATTGGAGTCCATGACTCGCTCAACCGACTTGCCACGCTCTTCAAGCGTGCCTGATTGCTGCAGGAGTTTGTCCACCAAGGTAGTCTTACCATGGTCAACGTGGGCGATAATGGCGATATTGCGTATTTTCTCGATCACGAGTTGTATACCTATATGAAGTACTATAAAAAAGGGGCTGGAGTATACACTATCGAGGCGCTAAATACCTATAAAATACCAGAAAAGAGGCTATTTAGGCCTTCCCAAGAAACGCTAAGCGCCCCCTAACTCGGCCCCAACATGGCGAGCATAGCGATAGATCCCAGGCAATCTAAGATCAAGGAGATATGGAAGCGCGGCACACAGAGCTAGGGTCGACACCGCTTTGCTAGCGGCGCGCCCTAAGGGCGAAAGACGCCTATATTGGTGAAGCCCGCATCCTTTAGGTGAGAGGCATGCAAGCGACTCATAATGCCTTTATCGCAGTATAGGTAATACTTGGATTGTGTCTTCAATTCTCCAGAGCGACTTCTTAGCTCGTAGAAGGGCATCTTTATCAAGTCGACTGCGCTATTGTCAGGCAAATGAAGCGGGTGCATCTCCTCCTCATCAGGATGCCTGATGTCGATCACAGTACTCCCCGCTGGCGGCGTATCGACAGTTTCCACCTCTACCGCCTGGTTACCAATTCCTTCGACAACCTTATCAATCATCTGAATCTCGCGATCAGCCACCGCTTGGTCCAACACACCGAAATTGAAGTTCTCTTCCTCTTGCTCAATACGATGAGTCCGCGCACGAGTCGTTGGCTTATTGGAAATGACACCACAATACTCGGGAATGTTCTTAGAGAACTCCTCGGTACCAATCTCCTTGGCCAAATCAATAATCTCTTGTTTGTCCGTCGTAATAAGCGGGCGCAGAATGAGCTTATCGGTCACCCTGTCGATAATGGCCAGGTTGGCCAATGTCTGACTAGCAACTTGCGCGACACTCTCACCTGTTACCAGGACTTCTAACTTAAGGTCTTGTGCGACCTTATCTGCCGCCCTCATCATCATACGCTTAAGAATAACGCCCATCTGCGACTGACTGACGTTCTTTAGAATTTCCTCAACCACGCCCTCGAAAGGAACGCTAACAAATTTCACTCTGTGAGAGGCGCCATATTTCATCCATAGATACAGTGCTACTTCCTTTACTGCGAGTTCATGTTCCTTGCCACCAAGATTGAAGAAGCAGTAGTGGGTCAACAGCCCCCTTCTAATACACATAAAACTGGATACACAGGAATCAAAGCCTCCCGATATCAGCGATAGCACGCCATCTTGCGTACCTAAGGGATATCCCCCCAAGCCCTTCTCGAACCTTTCGACTATCAATAGCTGCTGATTAATGATCTCTACCCTGACTGTGACATCAGGGTCCTTCATGCGCACACCCTTTGCACCGCTAGAGCGCAGTAAGGCTGCACCAAGATAACGCTCCACATCCATTGAGGTGAAATCATGCTTTCCGGCGCGCTTGCAACGCACCACAAAAGTCTTATCTTTCAATAATGGCTCATAATACTGAGCTGTCTTAGCTAGAATTCCCTCCATGTCCGGCAACTCGCATTTGCTTACCTGCATGACAGAGGCGATGCCTGGCGTACACCGCAATTGGCTCATCATGCTCTCCAACAACTCTGCATCCTCACTGAGAGTTTCGATAGCGAGATTATCCCACTCCCCGACAACACTGACCTGAGGGTCTAATAAGCTTAATTGAGTCTTGATACTGCGCCTTAGTACGCGAATAAATCTTTTTCTAACCGAACGACTCTTAATGGTAATTTCGGGGAAGAAGCGAACAACAAACAACATGAGGTAAACCTTTAAATTGGTAGCAAATCCTGCGGCGCACCGAAATAGTGCGCTTTTAAAGCAATGGCACTTATATGGTGCTATTGACTTGTCCCTACAACAGTGCAGAATGTCTCGGGCCTAGCAGTGACCAGTACTTTAAGTAATTTTTGACTGGCACACATCTTGCTGATTACACCAGCACAAGAGCCCAGCTTGCGCGCTATTATAGTACTGTAGAGTGCAGATTGTTGAGTGCGAACACCCGTTCGAGCCACTTAATTGTTGCTCAAGCAAGGTTTTACATATGGAACGCCTTAAGAAAAGGGCAGTTCCAGCCATTAACCATTGACACAATTGTCATGTTCTCGATCACACGGAGGATCAAGAATGTCTGAAAAGACTCTAAAGCTAATTAAAGAAAACGATGTAAAGTGGGTTGATCTCCGTTTTACAGACACTAAAGGTAAAGAACAGCACGTTACATTCCCTGCCGCTGTGGTAGGCGATGACTTCATGGAAGGCGTAATGTTCGACGGCTCTTCAGTTGCAGGCTGGAAAGGCATCAACGAATCAGACATGATCCTTCGTCCAGATGACTCGACTGCGGTTCTAGACCCATTCACAGACGAGCCACAAGTGAATATCACTTGTGACATCATCGAGCCTAAAACTATGCAAGGCTATGAGCGTGACCCACGCTCCGTTGCACGCCGCGCAGAAGAATACCTAAAGTCTACAGGTATTGGCGACAGAGCTTTCTTTGGTCCAGAGCCAGAGTTCTTCGTATTTGACGAAGTGACTTGGAAGAACGAAATGAGCACTGCCTCTTTCACTATCGGTGCCGAAGAGTCTGTATGGGCTGCAGGCGAGAAGCTAGAAGGCGGTAACAAAGGTCACCGCCCTAAAGTTAAAGGCGGTTACTTCCCAGTACCTCCAATCGACTCTCTTCACGACCTACGTTGCGCAATGTGCGACACAATGACTGAAATGGGTCTAGAGATTGAACTGCATCACCACGAAGTAGGTAACGCAGGTCAGTGCGAAATCGGCGCCAAATTCAACACTCTTGTGAAGAAAGCCGACGAAGTACAAATACTTAAATACTGCACACACAACACTGCTGATGCTTTCGGCAAGACTGCGACTTTCATGCCTAAGCCACTAGTAGGCGACAACGGTAGCGGCATGCACGTACACATGTCTATCGCCAAAGGCGATACTAATGTGTTCGCTGGTGACGGATACGCTGGCCTTTCCGAAGAAGCGCTTTACTACATCGGCGGTATCATTAAGCACGCTAAAGCATTGAATGCCTTCGGTAACGCCTCTACAAACTCTTACAAGCGTCTTGTTAAAGGCTTTGAGGCTCCAACTCTGTTGGCATACTCTTCACGTAACCGTTCTGCGGCTATCCGTGTGCCTTATGTTCTTGGTGGTAACCCACGCGCCATCCGTATCGAAGTTCGCTTCGGTGACCCAAGCGCGAACCCATACCTATACTTTGCCGCCCTGCTAATGGCCGGTCTAGACGGTATCAAGAACAAGATTCACCCAGGCGATGCGGCCACTAAGGACCTTTACGACCTAGAGCCAGAAGAAGAAGCGCTAATCCCACGCGTTGCTTACTCTCTAGACGAAGCCCTTGACGAGCTAGACAAAGATCGTGACTTCTTGAAAGAAGGCGGCGTATTTACAGACGACATGATCGATGGCTATATCGCGCTAAAAACTGAGGATTGCACTCGCTTGAACAGCGCAACTCACCCATGTGAGTTCGATATGTACTACAGCGTATAAGCCTCGCTTATTTCGCAGCACAAAAACCCGGCCTTTCAGGCCGGGTTTTTTTATGCCCACTGCCCTGCAAGCTTTTCGCTCCCCCCCGTATTCAGGCAAACATCCCTAGCCCTATAATGAACCCCTGCCTAAACACGGTCTCTAAGACAGTGCATCAATCCAACTCCCAAAATACCTTCAAATTAAACAACTGAACAAATCGCCACCAAAAAGCACAGTAAATTGCTTAACGCACCATTTTGGCGCATAGTTAATACTCGGATATGGGGAAATCCCCACAAGGCCCAACTATCAAGGCAATGCACACTTGGTTTATTTATTGCATATAGCCTTATGGGGCAATTTTGGCCAACCAACACCGTATAGTGTCTGCACCTTGACAGAGCAAAAAGCAATTGAGTATCGAAGACTTACAAACACGCATTCTTAGCAACCAAAGTACAGGTGTTCTAGTCTTCGACTCAGAGCTCAGGCTCAACTATATGAACCTAGCCGCGGAAACTATCCTGGCCATCAGTGAACGGCAGGCCCATAAAATTTGGATTGGCGATTTATTCTTAGACGCCGAAGAAGACATCGAAAATATAAGAAACACCCAACAGAGTCATCATGGCTTTACCAAGCGTAAGACTCAGTTGCGACTGTTTAATAATCGAACAATAGGCGTGGACTACACCATCTCGCCCATGGTTGATAACAATAAAGTTAGTATTTTGATGGAAGTGCAAAGTATTAATTACGCCGAGCGAATTAGCAAAGAAGAGGCTCTAATAAGCTCACATGAAACCACTAGAGAATTAGTAAGAGGCTTAGCGCACGAAATTAAGAACCCACTAGGGGGCATTAGAGGTGCTGCACAATTACTAGCAAGAGAGCTTCCCGACGGCGACTTAGTTGACTATACCAACGTCATTATTGAAGAAGCCGACCGACTCCATAAGCTAGTCGACCGTCTAGTTGGCTCGCGCAAGATGCTAGAGCTAAGACCAGTGAATATTCACGAGGTGCTAGAGCGCGTCCGCAACCTGATACAAGCAGAGGTTGCAGACAAAGATATCAGGATCGTTCGCAATTACGATCCGAGCATTCCGGATGTAATGGCGGATTCGGAACAGCTAATCCAAGCTGTGCTAAATATTGTACGAAACGCAATGCAAGCCTTGGATAGCCCTAACGTCAAGCACAGCACGGGAACAATTGAACTGGCCACCCGCGTCGTTCGCAATGTGACTATTGGCACAGAGTTTCATCGACTGGCGGCCCGCATCGAAATTATCGACGATGGCCCAGGCATTCCCGAAGAATTATTAAGTAGTATTTTTTATCCAATGATAAGCGGCAGAGCTGAGGGTACCGGTCTAGGCTTATCCATCACGCATTCGATCATCAATCAACATAAAGGCATGATCGAGTGCACTAGTAAACCCGGTAGAACATGCTTTGCCATTAACATCCCTGTTGGCGATAGTTAACGGTTTTTAGGATTTCGACACCATGAAGTTAGCATTCACGAATTGCACAAGGCGCGAAGTATATAGAGGGACACACACTCATGAATAGGCACAACTCAGTTTGGGTATTGGACGATGACAAATCGATTCGTTGGGTACTAGAGAAGTCATTGAGCAAAACAGGCCTAGCCACTACCTGTTTTGATAATGGCGAGGACTTACTGCACCGCCTTGAAAGAGAGCGACCCGACGCTATTATCAGCGATATTCGCATGCCTGGTATCAACGGCCTAGACCTCTTGTCGACAGTGCATGACCAGTACCCTCTACTTCCCGTGATCATCATGACCGCGCATTCAGACTTGGATAGCGCCGTATCCTCCTATAGCCGCGGTGCATTTGAGTATCTGCCCAAGCCTTTCGATATCGACGAAGCGGTGGCCATGACCGTCCGCGCGCTGGAACATGCTCGCGACAAGAGCGTGGACATTCCCGCTAGCACTATGGAGAACAATAAGGAAATTATTGGTGAAGCTCCTGCCATGCAGGAGGTGTTTCGTGCCATCGGCCGTCTATCCCAGTCTAATATTACAGTGCTAATTAACGGCGAGTCCGGCACGGGTAAAGAGCTGGTTGCCCATGCCTTGCACAGACACAGCCCAAGAAAAGCCAAACAGTTTATCGCCCTGAACGTGGCGGCGATTCCAAAGGACCTGATTGAGTCAGAGCTATTCGGTCACGAAAAAGGTGCCTTTACTGGCGCCACATCCCAGCGCACCGGTCGCTTCGAACAGGCCAATGGCGGCACCCTGTTTTTGGATGAAATTGGTGACATGCCGGCAGAGACGCAAACACGATTACTACGGGTCTTATCCGATGGTGAGTTCTATCGTGTCGGTGGCCATACGCCAATCAAAGTAGACGTGCGCATTATCGCCGCAACCCACCAAAACCTGGAAGCCTTGGTAGACCGCCATTTATTCAGGGAAGACTTGTTTCACCGTTTGAATGTTATTCGTATTCATATCCCACGCCTGCGAGACAGACGCGAAGATATTCCTACGCTTGCTCAGCACTTTCTCAGTATAGCGGCGGAAGAGTTGGAGGCAGAACCAAAGACTCTAAGACCAGAGACAGAGAAATACCTAACAGGCCTCAACTGGCCCGGTAACGTTAGGCAACTTGAAAACTTCTGTCGCTGGATTACCGTAATGGCCTCTAGCCGCGAAGTGCACATCGACGACCTGCCACCAGAACTATTGGAAACCCAAGCTCAGAGCAGCAGCTCTGGCAGCTGGTCGCAGTTGCTATATAACTGGGCGGACCAGGAGCTTAATCTAGGACATAAAGAAATACTTAATCAGGCAACGCCAGTGTTTGAGCGCACGATGATTGAGGTTGCCTTGAAGCACACCGCCGGGCGCCGCCGCGATGCCGCTGTGCTGCTAGGCTGGGGACGTAACACCCTCACTCGCAAGATTAAAGAGCTGGATATAGAGGGCGACAGCGAGTTGGACGACGAGGCATAAGAGCTTCGTTAAAGCCTTGCTCTCTTTTGTTAAGCCCCGAACCATGCAGGGGCTTAACTCAGACGACGATACACCCACCAACAGCTCACCTTAGCCCTAAACAGCAAACAACGGCCCTACTCTGGAGGCGTTGCTCTATTATAGATTTCGCGCCAGTTGATTACCCTATCGTGCATTCTAAATTGGCCGAACTCCAGCTGCCCTGTCGGATTTGTATTATAGTCGGTTCCAGTGTCGCCCCAGTCAAAACCTAAATACTCTAAATTTTTGGTTGCCATATCATCATCAATACTAAGTTTATATTCGACGTCTACCGTACCACTATTGCCTTCTCCTGGAGCAGTAGAGACAAACGGCGTGTCTCCCAGCTCATCGGGATCTGTGCCTAGGTCTTCATACAGTCCCTGCAATTGCCCATCTATTACTCTGCTTGTTTCCGGGTCATTCAAACTAGTATCTATAGCATCAAGATCACCAGTATACGTTCCGGGAACATAACCGAGATCAGCAACATTCAGAAGCGTACAATCATCTAAAGTGTTGCGAACAAATCGCTCTCCATCGAAGTACTCGATATCCAATGTGACATCTAGGTCTTCGGTTTCGGGGCCGTATGCGTTGTTGATAACGAGTCGGCCGTAGCGGAACTCGTGCTCCTCGATTAAGTAGTAGAGCGCATCATCTGGCTCTGTCGCTAACACATCTAGATCGACGTTAAGGATACCTGGGGAGCTTCCGTCTCTAGCCGGATCAATAGTCACATCATCATCGTCGGTTGGCAAAAACGCGATCTGCATATCATCAAACGGACCGTCTGGCGCGGCTGGATCAGCTCGCTCAAGAATCAGATTACCAGTCAAACTAAGAAGACCGTTATTCCAGTCATTAGAAAAATCTGCAGATACAGTTGAGTTACTCAGTCGAAGTGTATAGTCCACATCATCGGCTCCACCTATATCGTCGATAGCAACAAACGAAAGCTCTTCATAGGTGTCCAAGAAAGCGTAATTGCCACGATAGTTAACGGTTGTGTAATTACCACTATCTGTGAGGCCTTTGGCCACTAAATCTAAATCAACCTCAAACTCTTCTCCCAGATAGGTAAAGCTGGATGCCGGTTCACAAGCTTGATCGGCTCTCGAGTTCAAAACTGAATTCGTCACCTGAAATAGATTCGGATAAAAGCGCCCCACGTTGTAAACGAAACCACGAACATTCTCTGTGGCCAAATAAGAAATTTCCGTATCTGACACATCGACTATATTGCCCTGAATATCGATAATTCCTACCTCGTTGTAAACGATAGTATGAGTAGCGACACCGAGAGTGAAATTATCAAAGTCTGCACTGGTGAGCTCGCCCAGAATGCCACCACCAGAATCGGCAATGACTTTGTTATCAGTGACGCTTAACAGCACACTATAGTCAGCCGCTTCTGAATCCTGATCAAAATTAGGCGTAACATGATTGTCCGACAAGTCTGCGTCGCTATCTGGTACGCCATCATTAGCGGTGTTACCGTTTATATTTGAATCATCGTCCACGGCTTCCCATGCGACCGCGCTTACAGTAGTGTTGAAGGACTCACCTGCAATTTTCCAGGCAGAACCTGTCTCGTCAGCCGCATAGGAAGCATCGCCAGTACCGTTATTTTCACGACCATCATCAAAATCGATATCGAAACCAAATGGCCTTACGACAAACTGATTGCTTGTAACGTCCAAAGTTTCGCCTGACTTAGTCGCCACTAGCGGGTCTACTTCGTCGCCATAAGGAATATCGAAACGCGTGTGCAAACGCATGCGGCCTACATCTGAATACTCAATAACAATTGGCGCTCCCGGCCCGCTAGGATAGCTCTGCATTTCAATTTCTACTGGCACATAGTTAATAGGATCTCCAGCATCTATCAAAGGAACAGAAGTCGTGTTTACTTCAAAGGTTTCGCCGCCTACACAAGTATCGGCATCTTCACACTCAGCAGCAAACTCGAACTCCAATGTCTGCCCTACATCAAATAATGGCGAGCATACGCTTGGATTATCTCCATCGGACTGAACCGCTTGCACGACGAGCACCGAGGAAATAGGATCGACATTCGATGGCTTGCCGGCTATCTGTAAGGGTATAGGGTTAGCATCATCATCGGTACTACTATTCAGTATCCGCAGCCCCACCTGCGACACGGATGCTAAAGGATCTTCGCTACCATCTTCAGTAGCGGTGCCATCAGTAACGGATATATTAACTTCTTCTGGGTTTATGGATGGGCTTGGATAGTCAAACCAGAAAGTCACAGACTCTTCACCGCTGGGGAACTCGTAGGTTGCGGCACCGTTGTTTGCCGTGCCGTTCAATAGAGTGCCTGTGCCCGCCACTACTCTAGACCAATTACCCCTTGCAGGGACTGCGGACAAATTAATAGTGACATTACCCGGATCGATATCGACGTGACCACTGTCATGGGCAGTGATTGTCACCTCCATTCCAACGCAAGCTACCGCATTATAGGGACCAGCAGCAGTAGAAGTTACTCCACCAACCGCTATCGCATAGTGACTAACGCCCAGCGGGCTGACATCGCAGTCATTGGTCGAGGCCGATAGTTCGACATTATCAATGGAGAAACTCTGACCAGAAAGGGTATAACCTTGTTTTACACGGAAACGAATCTGCGTCGAGGCCGTGGGCGAGCCCGCCAATACAGACGAAATATTGAGCGCCCCCGAAGCCCCACTGCCGCTTCCCACATTCGGCAGAGTCGTGCCTCGCTTATAAAGCGCGACCTGCTCCCATGATGCAGCGCTACTGTGCCTCGCCTCCACGACAAACTCTTCGAAGGTACCGATACCTGCAAAGGAGTAGTCGAAGTCCAGAATCAGGTCCGTCGATAGGGTGGCACCACTGAGATCGACAGTGCGCTCTAAGCTAGGCTCTGTGGTTCCGCCAATGGCCGTAAAGACCGCTTTGCCAGACTGAACCTTAACGTCGCCGGTCGTAGCGGCCGTGATGACACTGTCATTATTATCATCATTCTCGACCCAGTTGGACGCCCAGGCATTATCGCCATTTTGATTAGCGAAAGAAGCACTACTGAAGGTGTCGGCATAATAGAGATCCACACCAGCATCAAAACTAAATATAGGCGCCTCGGCGCCGGTGCCTGGCGGATGGCCCTCACGCGCAATCCCATTGGTGACATCGACATTCACGGAGCCCGGCGTGGATTGATTCAAAGTCAGAACAATCGTTCCCTGATCGGAAGGAGTGAAGGTATAGATCGCTTCGCCGTCATCAGCCGTACCATTGTCCAAGCTGCCATTTCCAAGCACCTCTGCCCAATCCCCTTCACCTGTATCGGTGCTTATTCGAATGGAACCAAAGTAGTCCGTGTCTCTATCGTGACTGAGACCCATATGTTTGGATATACGTATCTCAATACCGGTGGCTGAACAGACCGTTGGATTACCCCCTTCTTGAGACACTCTAAAGTGACCGATGTAGCCATCTTCCACGACATGAAGCGCATCCATGAGAAGGTCGGCATCATCACCTGTAGATTCGAAATCGCCAAATTCCACATCGCCTAGGAAGAGGTTCTGTGTGGTTTCTCCGCTAAGATCGATCTCTGTCACATCGTCCTGTGTAAAGAATGTGCCCGTCACTGGATCCCATCCGACTGTCGCCCCAATAGTAATACTGTCATCGCTACTATCGTTGGCAGAAATGATCAAGGTATCTATTACAGCGTCCGGGTCACTCGGGTCCACTCGGGTATAGAAAGCATCAATTGTCACATTAGTAGTGTCATCGAAATGAGTGCTGCCATCGAAGAATAGGCTGGCGTTGCCAGTATCCAAATCATACTGAACGATGTCGCTACTATCGAAAGAAACTCCATCGACGGTGCTACCACCAGCAGCAGGCGTGGCCGAGAAGAAGATGGTGCAATTAAATGGCGCTATCAAGTTGCAGTCACCCTGAATATAGACGGCGTTAATGTCTACATCTTCTGGGTTTAAGCCTCCAAAGATTGTTGAGCCATCAAACAGCATTCTGGCGTCGCCCAAGATCGGGTCATACACCACCAGATCACCTTGATTGAATAACAGATTATTTGAACCAACAGAGCTGCCATCGGTTTCCGGCGAAATAACAATATGGCCATTCTTCATCAGATGCACAGCGTCAGCATCACGCACATCGAAACCGAGGGCGCTGTTGTCGAAGAACATTTCGGCTGTGTCTGTTACGGGGTCGTAAATAATATAGTCATCATCGGCAAAATCGAGCCCACCGATCGTGGTCGTTTCACCCAGGGAGCTAACAGACAACAGGAACTTCTCGTTAGATGCAACTGGCGCGGCCGTTATTTCGGTAATATCAGTATCCGAGTCGTTAGTAGGATTTGTATCGAAATTGTTAGCGCCGGGGCTTACCGTAGCAGTATTTGAAACCAGATAACCACCGGCTCCAGTAACATCAACAGTCAAGGTAATATCCGTAGATGCACCAACGCCTAGGCTAGGGCCGATATAAGTACAGGAGAGATTACCCGGCGGTGTAGGGCAGCTCCAGTCCGCTCCACCGTCGGCGTTAGTAAAGGACAGGCCGGTTGGCTCAGTATCTGTAACGGTGAAAGCACTTGTAGTAGCATCTGGCCCGTTATTAGTTACTCGCAAGGTGTATGTTGCTTGCTCCCCTTCCTCTAAAATATCGTCAACAAACTTGGTCATCTGTAGATCTGTTTCTATGCCGCGCACCTCAGTCGTCACGCCATCGACATTATTATTATTAAGCTGCTTGTCATCCAGATCATTGATGTCGATGACCCCGCCTTGCAAGTCGTTATAGTTGTCAAATTGAGGCGAGCGCACACAAGTGTCGGGGTCAGGAATAAGACCGGTAGCGGCTGGAGTACAGCTTCCACCCGAGTGCAAGACTCTGGCGCTGTTTTCAACTTCGTTGCTTAAGAAAGGAAAGTCTGTGGCATCGCCAATCTGTACATTCACGGTAATGGTTGGTAGCTCTTCACCGCCTTCTAGACGTCCAGCGGTGTTACCCCCTGTCCAGTCCGGGTCGATATCGTATGTACAGGTAAAAGCGCCAGGGTCGAGGGTAACCGTACAACTCCAGTCATCGCCGCTTACATCGCTCGCGGCATCGAATGTCATGCCTGTTGGCAGTATATCTGCAACGATAATCTCACCATTGGCATAGCCGCCACCCACACTACCGTTTCCATTATTGACCACTCTGATTTCATAGGTGCCCGTACCATTGACGGTGAAGTCGCCCACACTAGTCTTGAATATCTCAATATCTGCCAAGTCGAAATTAGTCACACTAATGACTTCTGAGACCAGCAATACAAGGTCTGCTTCGGCGCTATAGCGTGTGGTGATCTGTTCAGCCTCGGTGCCTGGGGCGGCAAACTCGTAGAGCGGTTCGCCATCGTTAGCGCCTTGAAAATAGTGGGTGTCCACATCCACACCCCAAGTATTACCGAATCGTGGACCACCAGTACTTACTTCTGGCCCTGGGTTATCGACCTCATAACCATCGTTATTCACTCCTCCGGTAGCATCAAACTCGAAATAACCTGTCCCGCCATCAAAGACATAAACTGGACGAGATACCGTACCATTAAATTCCTCACCTAAAGGGTTAACACTTGAAGTGATCTCATCGAAGGCGGTTGAACCTGGAGCGACCTGCAGCCCTAAGCCTTCTGCGCCGTCAGTCGCATTGAGCGTTTCATCACCCTCTACTGTTATATGGGTGACCTGACCATTAGGAACATTATTTGATGGATCTCTGGTAGCCATGCGGAAGTTACGCGGCACTAGCGTAAACGATGAATTTTGAAACGGCTGAAATCCATGGAAGAGATTCAGTACCCGCAATCTCTCATCCGCATGCTCGTAAACAACTACCAATGCCCAACCACCTGCACAGGCCTGAGAGTTACTCCACGGCGTGCCATTCTGTACTACTAAGTTCTTTAATGTGTAGCTTCCTGTTGCGGTGACAATATCGCTGACTTCCCGGTAGCCCGCAAAGTAGTCGAGGTTATCTCCATTGCCTACATTATCGATCAAGAATACATCGTCTGCAGTAATAGATATCTCCGACCCCGTTGGTCCAAAATCGACATCAGCATCCACGTGTCCAAGCTCGTCATCGCCAGATCCGAACCAATACAAATAGGCCGCTTCAATCTGTGCTCCGACCGGTAAACTTAGTGTCGTCGCACTTCCGGTTGCTGCAGGAATAAAATTACACCCTAAAGGCGCAGGTCCATCGGCGTTCTGCGTACTTCTTAGCGTGTTACCGCCGGCCCAGTAGCTCATATTGCCAGAGAATGTTTCAAATAAGACTACTGGCACATAACCATTAGCGATAGGATCACCTGCAATTAACGGCTCAAATGCCGCAACTACCTGTGACGCGGCGGTTCCTGCTACGGCTAGCTCTTCCACAACATTCACAATACTCGCAGTGGGCTTACGACCGCTGGCACCACCGAAACGGGAGTCCGCCAAATTCGGATCGACATTGCCAGGATCGGCGAAAATACCCGTCGGGTCTTCGCCCCATATTCTCGTGAGAACATCGCTGGGTTCGGGGTCAGCGTAAATACGTGTGAAATTATCGGTCGTGCCGTCCATATTGGTGGCAGACACAATAATCGAGTTATTCGCCTGTGTGGTAATGGTAGTCTCTATGGTGGCGCTATTTTCATTCACATTGCCATTGATCGGGCCAGCCTCAGGCGAACCTGCCTCAACAGGGAATGTTTGGCTAACCTCATCAAGAACTATCAAGCACATGCCTGACAAAGGCACACCGTCAGCGAAACTGCCCGTGTAAGTGCCAGCAGTATCGGGCATATCGGCGTCTAAGATACCCCACAACTCAACCACACTTCCTTCGCCTAGGGCAGTTTTTTCTTGCCTAAGCAGGGTCATTGCTTGGCCATCGAATGTCACAGAGCTTGCGTCTGGCCCCGCGCCGCTGGCACCCGCAATCGCCATTAACACCATTCTTCCACGCTGGGCCGCGATAGAGTTCTGGGCAGGAATATCGATGGTGGTGCTATTGCCGACCACGCAGGAGGGTGTACTCGCAGTGGGCAGACAGGAAGAGACTACAAGTGTTGGGTCTTCATTGACATCCACCGTTATACCGGTAGCAGTCGCATCGAAATTCACATTTTCAAAATGCGGGTTGCTAAAGTCCAGAACAATGGTGCCATCGTCAGAATCTTCAAACTTATAGGTGGCAACGCCATTATCGTCATCATCTGTGTCGGTCAACATCCCATCGGCATCATTGTAATACCAATTACCATGATTGGTCGGGCCGGTACCTAGCGTGATGGTGCCGGTATAGTCTAGGGCAGGGCCATCATTGCTGTTGATGACACTGAAAGTAATGGCTTCCAGTTCGCAGGCAGTCGTACTTCCACTATGACTGATCTGAATAGTGCAGGGGCTATAAACAATATTTCTATCAAAGGCGTTAGCGGAGTTTCTCGGATCGAGCGTGGTGCCATCACTCACGTTTATATTCACATTACCCGTAGCACCAGGATGAAACAGATTGACCGTTATACTACCGTCATCATTGGAGTCAAACAAATAGGTGGCCGCACCGTTAGAGGCACCCGAATCGGTTAAGGTTCCTTCGGCGTCAGTAGCAACATCCGTCTTAGACCAAGTACCAAGACTTGTAGTGGTACTTAGATTAATAGTGCCCGAATAATTAGTAACCGGGTCGCCCACGTTATCGGCTAGAGTAATAGTAATTTGTTCTAACGAGCAGACATCGCTTGCTTCGCTATGAGTAATCTGCCACGTACACGCCGTGCTAGTTAGGCTTGGGTCAAAGGAGCCCGAGGGGCCAGCTACGCCAGCGGCGGCAATATTAAAATTAACGGTCTCCGCAATAGAGTTTTGGAAATTGAGAATAATATCGCCGGCATCGTCCGCATCGAAAGTGTAGGTCGCCGCGCCATCGTTGGCGGCGCCGTTATCCAATGCACCATTAGCATCAGTGGCAATGCTAGTCTTGGTCCAGTTACCTCCCGTCACCCCTACGGTACTGATATTGATAGCGCCCACAAAACTAACTAGGTTTTCGCTGGTGTCGACAACACTAATCGTAACCGGTTCTACCGAACAAACATTAGCGGCGCCGTCGTGTTCTATGCGCAGTGAACAGGCGCCCAATACCATCGACAGCGCATAATTCTCTGTCACAACATCGGCACCGTCTGTCGCATCAAAAGTAATGGTTCCAGCATTACTACTGGAGAAGTTAAATACTACCTGACCATCATTGTCGGCATTGAAGTCATAGGTGGCAAATCCGTTGCCCACATTACTAAAGGCGCCAGGCGTTCCCGCGACGTCGCCCAGAGTAAAGTCACCATTACCATCGCTAGTGGTGAGCAGTACTTGTCCGTCATAGTCAAGTACGGGATTGCCGCCAATATCAAACACAGAAATAGTGATCGGAGTTTCGGCGTTACAGGTGCCGTGAGAGAGGGCATGAGTTATCTCAAAATGATAAACGTCAGCAGGCTCAATACCAATGGTTTGTGCCGCCCAACGCTCACTGTTGTGAGTAAAGCTTGCAGTTCCGGTGCTGCCGAAATTCTCTTGATTGAAGTAGGCCCCAGATCCACCAACTTGCGCAGAGGCGTCTTGGGTAATATTACGATGCCCAGTAATAATGGTGGCAGGATCGGTTGTCATTGTCCCGCCCACTGCAGCCATGCGCACGATCAAAGTATTGTCTTCTGTGGTCACCAAGTCTGGTGCGGTAGCATTTGCACTTGAGCCCGTCGCTTCTGTCGCTTCGATTACCACGCCCGTGGTATTTTCGAAGCGCATCATATAAGAATAACTCTCAACGCTGCCAGAGGTCGTGAAATTGTAAGTCGCCGGTTCGGCAGCTCCAGCGATACGAGTATAGATAGCGAGAGTTACACCGTTGGCACCGCCACCTGTATTAAGATCGGATATCTCTGTCCAACCAGCAGGGCCAGTCACAGAAATACCATTGCCTTTGGCAGAGATGGCGGTTACCAACAAATCGTTCTCAGAAGTACCGGGTGGCACATCTAAAGTAATGGTAGTAGAGCCGGGAGATACTAGGTTTTGAGTACAACCAACCAGTTGAACGATTTGAGTTCCAACCAAGCCTCCCTCATAAGCACATGCCCCTGGTGCTGCCGAAATGGTAACCGTATTAGAAGTGACAGGTCCCCAATCAGTAGCAGTAAACTCCAAAGTACGATCACCAGGTGTACCGGTTATAGTCAAGTCAGTAAACGTGGCCAAGCCGCTGCCATTGGTGACGGCGCTTAGGGTGCCACCGAGAGTGCCACCACCCGAAGCTAGGGACGCTGTAATTGTTAGGCCTGCAACGGGATTGCTATCCCCATCAATGGCCTCTATCACCGGCTGCTGTGCAAACGCAAAACCCGATGTAGCAGAAGCCGAAGGCTGAGTGTCAATGACTAGGTTCGAAAAAACTGTAATTGCATCGCTATCGACTGCATTCCAGTCGGTCGCAGAAAATCTCAGCACCCTGTCTCCCGGCGCCCCACTAATATCGAGGTCGGTAAAACTTGCTAAGCCACTCCCATCGGTAACGACGGTCACAGTGCCACCTAGAGTGCCGCCGCCAGAGAAAATACTCGCAGTAACGGAGAGGCCACTCACCGGGTTACCACCCCCATCCAAGGCCTGAACAATAGGCTGTTGTGCCAATGCCACGCCGCTTTCTACCGATGCACTTGGCTGCTGAGTAATAGTGAGATCTGACGCTACAACAGACACCGTTGAAGAATCCACAGCATCCCAACCTGTAGCACTAAAGCGTAATACGCGATCACCCAAGCCTCCCGAGATAGCCAAATCCGTGAACGTGGCAATGCCGGAGCCATTCGTTGTCGCCGTTAGGGTACCGCCTAGGCTACCTCCCCCACTTTGAATTGTGACGCTAACTTCCACTCCTGATACGGGATTAGCCGCCGCATCAAGTGCCCGCACCGCCGGCTGTACCGGAAAGGCCTCACCGCTCTCCACGGAGGCGCTGGGTTGCTGCGACATTGCCAGGGCCTCGTTGGCAACGGAGACAGTATTCGAATCGATCAAACTCCACGCCGGGGCCGTAAACCTTAGAACATGATTTCCCCCAGCCCCTGTAATATAAAGATCGGTGAAACTTGCCAAACCACTACCATCGGTAACAGCGCTCAAGGTTCCAGCTAGGGTGCCATCGCCAGAGGCAAGCGACGCAGTTATAGTGAGACCAGAAACCGGGCTGCCATCGTCGGCCAGAACGACCGGTTGCTGAGCGAAGGCTATCCCAAGATCAGCACTGGCAGATGGTTGCACGGATAAGGCAAGATCCTGAACAGTTACCTGCACATCGATTGAATTTGAAACTACGCTGCCCCAACCGGTGGCAGAGAAGTTCAAGGTATGGGCACCACTACCAGTCAGCACTAGATCGTCAAAGGTGGCATTACCGCTACCGTCGGTTACCCGACTCACTGTGCCTGATAGTGCGCCACCGCCAGTCTGCACCGCAGCCGTAACAGTGACACCAGAGATAGGATTACCACCGCCATCGACGGCCTGCACAATAGGCTGCTGTGCAAACAGTGCACCGCTTGTGACTGTGGCTGAGGCCTGCTGAGTAATTGCCAAATCGGAGGCAGTGATAGAAATAGTATTAGAGTCAACGGAACTCCAGCCAGTAGCGGTGAACTGCAACACTCTATCGCCGGGCTCTCCCAAGATGGCCAAATCAGTAAATGTTGCTAAACCACTTGCATTGGTAACTGCAGTGGCTGTGCCGTCTAGAGTTCCGCCACCTGAAAAAATGGAGGCCGTAATGGTCAAGCCGCTCACCGGTGAACCATTATCTGCCAAAATAACCGGCTGCTGGGGGAACTGAACGCCGCGCTCCACACTGGCACTGGGCTGTACCGACACCGCCAAAGACTGCGCAACGATCGTCACATCATTAGAGACAAGCTGCTCACTGGCGCCAGCCGCCGTGAACGCAATTTGATTTACTCCCGCGCCGCCGGTAAGAGATAAATCAGTGAAGGTAGCCACACCGCTAGCATTGGTAGCGGCCGTCGTTGTTCCGCCAAGTGTGGCAGAGCCTGAGGAGAGCGCCGCCGTGATCACAATATTATTGACGCCACTCCCAGAGCCATCAAGCAGGGTTATCTGCGGTTGCTGGGGAAACACCACGCCAGAGGACACACTTGTAGAGGGTTGGGTGCTAAGAGTTAGCGTGGGCGCCAGATAGCGCACCATCACGATACCGGCTGAACCTGCACCGCCAGTGCCATTAGCGGCACCACCGCCGCCACTACCGGTATTGGCCGTGGCCGCACCGCCGTTGCCTGTCAAGGCACCTGTGCCGCCAACACCCGAACCTCCAGCACCGCCTACATCGCCGCCAGAGCCGCCGCCACCACCGGCTAAGAATGTAGCCAGCCCCCAATTGGCAGGCTGGGCGCCAGCACCACCGGCCCCACCATCACCATTAGCAGGGGAAGCCGAACCCGCAGCCGAAGCACCACCACCGCCACCACCGGCACGGTTGCCGGTACCACCGCTGCCACGACCATCACCACCGGCGCTGTTTTCGCCACCAACCGCCGGTGTACCTGCCGCACCGCCAGTACCGCCACTATTGCCACTGGTGGAACTACCGCCACCACCACCACTACCCGCATTAGTGCCTGTTGGCTGCAAGCCGGCTACGGTGGTTCCGCCACCACCGCCGCCACCACCAAGAGCGCTGACGGCACCAAAACTGGACGCACCTCCCTGGGAGCCTTGAGCACCGCCGCTACCACCGCCGCCACCTGTGCCGACTGTGACAGCAACACCAACGCCAGCGCTTACTGCAACAGTCTGTTGCTCCAAACGGCCAGCACCACCGCCGCCGCCGCGACCGCTTGCATTGCCACTGCCACCGCCACCACCGCCGCCTAGGACGATGACATCGACGCTACTCACACCCGTCGGGGGCGTAAACGTGCCACCGGCGGTAAAGGTATGGATGGTGTAGCCACTGGCGCTCGTAATCGTGCCGCCACTGCCTTGCAGGGTCAGTGGACCAGGCACTTGAGCAAACACCATGGTGCTATTGGCCAGCACGAGTGTAGCGCCGGTGATCATGCGTTTCGCTGTACGCTTAAAATTGAGCATACGAGTGCGCAGGGGGCGAGCAAGCCGACCGCCTCGAGCAAACGAAAAACCAAGCTTAGATTGCTGCAATTTCATACACACACAGACCGGCAAAAAAACGAAAATAAAACGCCTATGACTATAGGACGTTTCAAGACTAATTTCTTAATTAATTTATAAGCTTACGCATTTTATCGAATAAATAGTGTGAACGCCGCCTAAGCTTCAGCTTTCTACGCAATATTAGCCCTATATTGCCCTTACTGCAGAGCATAAAAGATTGCAATAGCCTTGCGTAAGCCACAAAATACTGAGCAAATTGATGTGGCTGCCAAAACCAGCTGCGCCCTTTCGCAATTGATACCGGAGCAAAAGATGGAACTGGAATATAAAGTGGTACAGTCGACTACCCCACTATTTGCAAGCGCCGCGAAAATTGAACAGATAATGGCAGAGGAATCCCAAGCTGGGTGGCGGCTGGTTGAGAAGTATGACAACTACAAACTGCGGCTGCAGCGCGAGATTAGCCACCGAGCCAATGATAAGGACTTAAGCTTTGACCCTTATCGCTCACAGGTCGGCGTCAACAATGTCATCATCTACGGCATTACAACGGTTGTAACCGTGGGCGTAGTATTCGCTATTTTTGCTCTGGTCGGCGCTATCTAGTACCGACCTCAAGGCTCGAAGCTGGTTCTCACTTGAATTGTGCGAACCACATCAAAGCAGGTGGCCGTGCTGGTAATACTGTAGTATTCCACTCCTTCCACCGTAGCATCCAGCTCACACTTTACGGATACCTCACAGGCATTAAGGCCCTCCGCCTCCAGCGTATATTCTCGCGGTCCCGCATCGCAAATAGCCGTTCCACTGGGGGTACGCTCATATAAAGGAAATTCGTCCGGCGGAAACAGGGCATTCATACCAAAACCGGCACCTGACTCTGCGGCGTAAAATGCACGGGTTAATAACACTTCTTCTTGGATCGTCTCGGCGTTATCGGAAACTAGAGAACTGATAGCAACGGAGATGACGGCAAGCAGAGTAATAACAAAAATAGCTGCCGGTATTCCTATGCCCTGCTGTCGCCTGAGTAAAGTCATGGCACATTTCTCAATTGAATTTCATGCTTAAGTTTCACCGTATCGCCCTGGTCTTCGAACTGCAGTTCGAGAGACACGATGGCATTGAGCCTCAAGCTCGCTTCGAGATAGGTAAAGGCATCCAAGGTATCGTTGTCTATTTTATCGGTTAGTAAGTGTCTTCCATCTGTCGCATTTTCGGGCAAACAAGCGGGCGTGTCACTATCGCATTGAGTGGCCTGAAAACCATAGTCCTCATAACGATAAAGCTTGTTATCTACCACACAGAAGCTGATCGGTGTTGTGGCTAGATAAATACGGTCAACGGGCGAGCGCTTATCAAAGCGATGATCATCCGGCTCATCTCCCCCATCGGCGCCATCGACCAAGCACACGGTAGTTCGACCTGCATCGTCAGCGCTTAATGAGCTCACATCATCAGTACAGATGTTCGAAGGAGGCGGGTCACCATCATAAGTGTCACGTAATTTGGCAATCTCGGCCACTACTGAAGGGCTACCATCATCTATAGCGCTGTAAAACTCATCGGTATTGATAGGATAGATAACGGCATACAGTGCGTCCACGTCAAGGTCATTAGGGTCCTCCATGCGCAACTGAGGATTGGTGTCGATAATTTCGAATATCCCCGAGCCGCCCCCACTAAAAGAAGGGTTCAGATAGGTAGTTGCCGCCAAGAAGGGCGTCATCTCTAAACACTGATTACCACCAGGCTGCACGGCAGAAGTCACTCGCACACTATTGGGCACGGCATTATGCAGCTCAAGTGCCAAACGCTCCATTAAGCTACGACCCGAGCTGGCCAGTTGATTTCGATTAGCACTGGAGTTAAAACCTTCGACCGAATCACCTATATAGCTCACAATACCGGCCGACAAAATTGCGGTGATTGTGATGGCCACAATCATCTCCACTAAGGTAAAACCGCCAACTTTTTTGAGCATACTCGGCATCGTGTTTTCCAATTCACTCATTAGAAATTTGCTTTGTAGACGCTGAATTTCCAGCCGTCTTCATTTGTTGGATGAAACACCGTCACGGTAATGAGCTTAGCATCTTGTTCATTTTCTAGATCATCACCATCTACGCCTAGGCCCTCTTCGGGCTCTCCCACACCCAAATCCAAGTAGCGAACAGTCACGTGAACACGAAAATTGTCGTAACCTTCACGATCATTGCCTTCGGCGTCTTGTAGCGGAGTCAGCTGCTCCCAACCTTCATCGAGGTCGTGATAGTCGTCCACATCATCAAATTCGATACGCTCATCCTCGGGCAGCTCCGGTCCAAAATCCACCTCGTCTGTACAATTAGTACGACAGGGTGGAATGCCGCGGGGGCTAGACGCATCATCGAAGCGCTTACCCAAAATTTCATCGAGATAGCTCTGGGCTAAAGCAACCGCTTGGGTTTCAACAATAATATTGCCGCTATTGCTGAGCCCCGTAGTAATGGAGCGGGTAATACCCACAAGAGCGACAGCCAAAATAATAATGGCGACTATCATTTCAACCAGCGTGAGGCCCTTATGATACTTAATCATCACACGCCCCCGCATAGGCGTAGCCTAACTTGGAGATACAGAGGGACATCACTGGGTCTTCATTGATGCAGATTCGCATACCCGTATTTACGTCAACAGGGTTAGCTGGATTGCCATCGACCACACCCGAGCTGAGCATATCGCCCAAGGCATCGAATTCAACAATAAGTGGTTTCACATCGCTAAGAATATTGTCGGAATCAGGGGATATAGTATCGCAGGCATCGAGAACATCTACTTCGGCAGCAATTGTCACGCTGGCAAGAGGCAGTCGAGTCTCAGGCACCAGTGCCGCCCCATCCCCCTCCAATAGCACGCTCAACTCGTCTCCGTCAGGCTGAAAAGTCAGCACGACATCGGCATGACCAATGGCACGCTGCTGCGCCATCTGAAATGCCGAAATGACGCCTTCGCGCACATTAATGGCATTATAGGCATCCGCGCTTAGCATTCTACTCAGGGCCACGGCGCTGACAATGCCAATCAGCAAAATGGTGATCACCATTTCGACCAAGGTAAAGCCACTGCGGTAAGAGAATGTATTCATAGACTTGCCATTGTACTGGCAGTTAGCAGAAACAAAAAAGCGCCTTCGGAGTAACTCCCAAGGCGCTTAACTTCTTTACCAAAGAAGTCTATATCTTAAGGTTCAAACGCTGTTAGCGAACGCTCAATGTCGCCTGTGGCCAGGGTGAACACTAAAGTGTCGATACCTAGCACATCACCATCATTGCTGAACGTTCCATCAAGTCCAGCAGCAGGGTCTTTATACTGTCCAGTGTAGTAAAATGTGCAAGATCCACCATTATCCGTTAACGCCACTACAGCTGCGTCTTCATCTGCGTAATCTGGGGCTACAGAACCATCAACTGCGAACTCAGCCGCCGCGCTAGCTGCTGCATCGTAGTAACCTGTTCCGTCACACACGCCGTTGTCAGCCACAGTTTCAACACAATACACAGTACCGCCAACACTTTTAACCGCAACGAAATCACCGTTATCCGCTACAGTCGCGATATCTGCTGGAGCGACAACCGGCCCTATAACGACGGCTGCTACGCCACTGCCATCGTTTTCGCTCGTTGTACTATTCACAGTACCGGTCGCTACATCAAGAGCGACTACATCTGGAGCTCCGCCCGCTTGGAGCAATTCCCCAAATAACGCTGAGCAAGAAGCACTGTCTGTTCCACCCAATGCCGGATATCCATTCGAGTTAGCTTGAAATGTGCCACTACCGAACTCTGGCACTGCACTACCTATAGGTTGACCTTTAGCAAACCACTGCGCGCGGAATAGAGCAGCACTGGTCGTCAGAGACCCTTCCACAGCATCCACTACCGCAATATGTGCTTCATCAGTCACGTCCATAAAACGTGGCAGGGCCGTCGCAGCGAGAATGCCCAATAGCAAAATCACTACCACCAGCTCGATAATCGTAAAACCCTTCTCTTTACGCGCCTGTTTTAAAGACGCCATGTTTTGCAAATTTTGCATTACCCTCAACTCCTCGTTACCGCCCTTCGCTCTTTGCTTTCGAGTTAAAATGTGAACCCGATCACAAAAAAATAAAGACAAAAAAATGAATAACTTATGCGTACAACTAAAACCTTCTTATCACCAATTGACGCACATCCTACCACCACTATTTTTCCTTAACTAGCGCACCCCCTGCCATAACTGGCAAAAACCGCTAAAACGTCCCTTTTTTATCCCAAGCACTGTACAAAAAACGTCCAAACTACTGCACGAAGGCCTCTGGCAAGCGCAAATCCATGGATTCCCATACATAAGCCGCCGTTGGCTCCATGACCAAACCTTCCCAATTCCGGGTCGATTGCCCCCTGAATTTCATTTTTATGCGAAACCTTACGGTTTGCGTTGGTATTTGTTGATCGCCTTCGATGCGATACAGGGTGTCGGCATTATTGGCCACATAAACAAGCTCACCAGCATCTGGGTCGAAGTACCAGACCCTGCGCTCCATTGTCTCAGCATCATAACTCGTCAACTCACCCACATAATTAGAGGGCCTCTCCAACATAAGATCCATGGGGTTGCTTCCCTCTAAGTCCTTAAGCTCGAGCCAGCCACCTCGTGCTATTCCGTTCATCATTTGCAAATTCACACCTGTGCGTAATTGCACGGTAATCGCCAGAAAATTCGCTCTCTCAGCAGCTTCTGGAAATTCGGCAAAGCGGTTATAGGCCACAGACGCGGTAATGGCTACTACTAATATATAGCTTACAAGCTCAAAAAGAGTGAAACCTTTTGCTCTCTCTAGCCTCAAGGAGGCTTTCTGAGCTATTGCTCTCTCTCTATTCATCTATCTTGCCGCCGCGCCTAAATCCCAAATTGGCAGGAATACCCCTAACGCCAGCACCAACACCATGGCCGCGATAAACATAATCAAAATAGGTTCAATTGCCTCGCTCAAACGCCCAATATTATATTCCACCTCTGAGTCGTAAAAGTCGGCCACTTCAAACATTAACTCGTCGATAGTACCGCTTTCTTCACCCACCGATATCATTTGCATTACCAGTGGTGTGAACATCTGACTATTATTGGCGGTCACGTAAAGAGACTCCCCGCGAGTGATGCCCTCCTGCATGCCCAGTATGCGTTTAGCAATAAAGGCATTACCTACAGCGCCTGCCACAATAGACATACCGTGTACGATAGGTACACCCGCCCGCAAAATCATAGCAAAAGCGCGAGAGAAGCGAGCTAAGGCAATCTGCTCGAAAACAGTTCCGGCAAGCGGGAGACGCATCTTATATTGATCCCAAAAAAGCCGCCCCTTCTCCGTCTTAAGCCAATTACTCCAGGCTAGCACCATCGCTAGAGTCCCCCCTAGTACATAAGGCCAGTAGGCAACGGCAAAATCCGAAATCCAAATGAGGATACGGGTTTGCACCGGAAGCTCTGCCTGCAGCCGTCTAAAGGTGTCCGCAAAGGCCGGAATCACGAAGATGGTAATCACCACCATTGCGGCCGCAATAGTCAGCACCACAAATAATGGATAACGAGTCGCAGACTTAACCTGCTTTGCCGTATTTTTCTCTAATTCCAAATAGCGGCCAATCTGCTCAAAGGCCATATCTAAACGGCCAGTACTCTCGCCCACGCTTACTAGAGATAAAAACAGAGGGCTAAATATTTTTGGGTGACGACCAAGGGCTGCTGCTAAATCCAAACCACTTTCTAAGCCTTGTAATACATCTTGCAAGATGCCCTTAAACAAAGGGTTCTTCAAAGAGCCTTGCAGCCCGTTGAGTGCCCTATCCAAGGGTAGGCCCGCCTTCATCAAGCTTTGCATTTGACGGGCAAAAACGATTAACTCATTGGGCGGTATTTTATTACCCGCCAATATGGCATTTAACTTCGCAAGACCCGTTAGCTCATCCCCTGCAGACTTTTTCGCGGCACGCTCCACCTGTTTAATTTCAATAGGCGTTATATTCTGGCCCAGTAATTCATTGGCCAAAATATCAGAAGACCCAGCATCGACAGTGCCAGACACCAAGGTGCCCGACATATTTCTAGCTTTGTATTCGAATCTGGGCATAATTTTACTCAGGCGTTAAGTGTCTGTATTCGCATCAAGCGTCTAAAACTAGCTGACCGGCATCTTGGGCTATCTCAACATCGCTTTCATCTACCTGCTCGGCCACCACGAAAACTTCGGCCAAGCTCGTAATACCCGCCATCGCCTCTTTCAAGGCACTCATAACAAGTGGTTGATAACCCTTGCTACGCTTGGCTGCTTTCACGAAATCCGAAGAGTCACTACGACGAAGAGCGTCGGCCATTTCCTCGTTCACGATAAGAAGCTCGAAGACCCCTATTCGTCCTCGGTAACCGGTGTTATTGCAACGGTGACAACCGGATGCCTCTTTCAGGCAAGCCCCCTCTTCAAGAGTGATACCTGCTACTTTTTGGACCCAAGCTCTTTCCCGTGAGTCTGGGTTATAATCCATCGCGCAATTGTCACAGAGTCGGCGCACCAAGCGCTGAGCTAAAACAGCCTTGACTGCCGTTGCCGCTAAGAAGCTTTCCGCTCCCATGTCGACAAGACGCATAGCACTGGAGACGGCGTCATTGGTATGTAAGGTGGACAGTACCAAGTGACCTGTCATCGCGGCGCGCAGGGCAATCTCTGCCGTCTCTGTATCTCGTATCTCACCTACCAGCAGAATATCTGGGTCTTGACGCAGTGCAGCTCGCAATACTCTGGCAAAGGTAAGATCTATCTTGGGGTTTATCTGCACCTGATTAATACGCTGCAGACGATATTCCACCGGGTCCTCAACGGTAATGATCTTCTTACCAACATCGTTTAATTCCTGCAAAG
Source organism: Pseudohongiellaceae bacterium (assembly GCA_033721235.1). GTDB lineage: Bacteria > Pseudomonadota > Gammaproteobacteria > Pseudomonadales > Pseudohongiellaceae > UBA5078. Next base: position 53,106 of record JAWWAY010000010.1, read on the forward strand.
CCCCATAAAGCGTTGTCGTCTTACCCGAGCCAGTAGGACCGGTTACCAGTATCAAGCCATGGGGCATATGAATCATATTGCGGAAACGTTCAAGAATTTCCGGCGGCATTCCTACATTTTCTAAATTGGTCACACCGCCAGTCTGATCCAGTAAGCGCATAACAACCGATTCGCCGTGCTCCACCGGCATTGTCGATAGACGCACGTCAATTTTGCGGTCTTTAATTCGTAAGCTAAAGCGACCATCTTGAGGCAGACGTTTCTCAGAAATATCCAGGCCCGACATCAACTTCAAACGCAGGACCAATGCCGAGGTAATACGACGTTCTTTTACAACTTGCTCCTGCAATACACCATCGACCCGCTGGCGAATACGCAGCACATTCTCGTCCGGCTCGATGTGCACATCCGAGGCTCGCACTTGCACGGCATCCTGAAAAATAGACTGCAGCAGCTTAACTACCGGCGCATCGCCATCGCCCGCATCGGGCACAAGAGACGCTAGATCAAACTGACCATCGGTCATTTCTTCTTCTAGTTCTTCGGCGAAACTGGCAATTTCGTCTGTGCGTCGATAGACCAAGTCCATTGTGCTAAGCAGCTCGCTCTCGCGCACTACGGCCTGTTCTATAGGCTGCTGTAAGATTCGCTCCAGAGCATCGAAGGCATATATATCAAGAGGGTCTGCCATGCCTACCAGCAAAGCGCCCTTCTGCTCGTTCAATACAATCGCACGATATCGACGTGCAAAAGTTTCCGATAACCTTTGCACCACCTCTACATCAAACTTATAGCGGCGCAGGTCAACAAATGGAATCTGCAACTGTTCTGAGAGAAAGCCCAGAAAGCGATCCTCATCCACAAAACCCATATTGATAAGCGTGCGTCCAAGCCTAAGCCCCGTCGTTTTCTGCTTCTGCAAGGCCTGCTGTAATTGGTCTTCGCTGATCACCTCATTTTGTACCAATAGGTCGCCAATACGAATTTTTTGCTTTCTTCCTACCATATCTTAATTCTGCCTGATGGCGTTGATACGCTCTTGACTTAATCGACGCAGATTAGCACTTAAACCACCTAGCCTAATTGCCTGCTCATACGCCTGAGCCGCCTCAAAGCTGCGCCCCAATGCGTCCAGCGACGCCGCCCTACCGTACCACCATCTTGCCTGCTCTGGGCTATAAGTATTAAGCCCCTCATAAACGGCTAAAGCCTCATCGAACTGCTTACTGGCTAGAAGACTCGCCGCATGCAATTCGTGATATTCAGAGTCACTGGCGATAGTGGGCGCCCTCACGCTAAGCAAATCTGCCGCATCATTGGACACACCTGCAGCCATTAGAATTCGAGCCTTTACCTTCTTATAACCGTTATAATCTGGTGCAATCTGCAAACCGGCATCCACCAGGTTCAATGCTTCAATACTATCGCCTTGCTGAAGGAGTAATTTAGCAAGGGTTTCTCGAGACTGGTGAGCTTCAATATTTTCTTGGCTGAATTGGCGAAGTGCATTTAACGCTGCACCGCGCTGGTTCTGTTGCCACATGCTTAAAGCCTGTTGCACTTGCTGGCGATCCCTATCACGGAAACTCAATTCAGTTGGACTACGCACAACTGCTGGCTCGCTCACAGGAGCCTCCGTTAACGCCGGCTGCTCGGTGCTGATGGCGGGTGTCGAAGCTGACTGAAGCGCGGAAGACTGCTCGGCCACGCTACTACTGTTAGTGGGCGTACTGTTAGTGGGCGAAGCAATTGTAGAAGGATCTGCCTGGGCAATCTCTTCCTGAGTAGTCTCTTGAGGCTCGCTATAGGCTTGCGTCTGCTCCGGAAGCAAATCTGGAACCACGGTCGCTTGCGACACAGTCGTTGTCCCTTGCGACTCCTGCGCTAGCAATGCGCGATTTTGTTCTTCTAAACGCTGAAGCCTCTCAGTCAACCGCTGCAACTCTATTGCGGCAGCATCGACAGCTGGCGCCTGACGCTGTACCGTATTTTCGACCACCGGCTGCGGCTGTACGGGCTCCGGCATTACTGCAACAGTCTGCACTGGCTCATCACGAAGTAGTACGACACCGAGCACGGCAACCATCGCCAACACAGCACCTACAGCCACGGCAATGACTACCTTCACGGCGTTTGAGGATCCTCTATATGAAGAAGACTCGCCATCGCTTGCAGGAATCAGTTTTGCTGGGCCGGAGCCTGTGCCCGGCGCATCGCGCCTCCTAGCATCCAAATCGCGCAGCATATCATTAACGAGGCTCATTAGGCGGCTCCGTTATAGTAGGTAATCAAATAGGCTAGTAACAGGCCACAGCCAACAAGAACCATCCCCGCTACCAACATGGGTTTGAAAGAGGGCTTAGGTAGGTCGACACCTTCTGTATCTTCAACCGCACTGCGAACATACGCACTATCCACATTGCGCTCACCCTTGCCGTAGGCAACCATAAGTGCCTTGTGGCACAGTATATTAATCACCCTAGGAATACCGCGACTGGTTTCGTAAAGCAGATCAATTGCCTTGCGCCCGAATAAGGCAGATCCATTATAGCCTGCCGTAGCTAGACGATGACTCACGTAGCGGTCAATGCCATCTCTGTCCAGGGATTCCAAATGGTAGGAGAACGTAATTCTTTGTAATAACTGGCGCAGCGATTTTTCTTTTAACATCTCATCAAGTTCTGGCTGAGCAAACAGCACCACCTGAAATAGTTTAGCCTTCTCCGTTTCGAGATTAGTTAACAGCCGCAAAGCTTCCAAAGTCTTCTCTGGCATCGCATGAGCCTCGTCGATAAACAAAACGACCTGCTTACCATTGGCAGCATGCTCCATTAACTTATTACTAATTTTTTTGAGCAGGCTATGATGACCGCTATCTGGGTCTTCTTCCAAGCCCAGCTCTTCGGCAAAAGCGAGAAACAAACCTTTAGGACTGAGTACAGGGTTGGCAATATAAGCCGTCACATAGGTGTCGGAATCCTCTTCAAGGCTGTTGAGAACCTTACGGCAGAGCATAGTTTTCCCTGTGCCCACCTCACCGACAACCTTGATAAAACCTTCGCGGTTGGCAATGGAGAGCATCAGCATATTATAGGCCTTTTGATAACTGGCCATGCTAAGGAAGAACTGTGTGTTTGGCGTTAGGGAAAAAGGCAATTCCTTTAAACCAAAATGTTCCAGATACATAGTAGGCGTCTCGTTTAGCAACCTAGTTTTTAAAAGGATCTAGCTCGCGGTTAATCTCTTTAATCCTGTCGTTGCGCTCACGGAGCAATCGCTGCTCCGCTTGATCGGATCCAATGATTGGGCGCAGCAAAATAATAAATTCGCTCTTCACAGTAGAGCGTCGACGCTGATCGAAAGCGGCGCCAATCGCTGGCAGGTTGGCTGCATAGGGTATGCCTGCAGCATCATCAACAGAACGCTCGTAAGCCAAGCCGCCTAACATCACTATCTTGCCATTCTGTGCTCGAATAACACTGTCGAGCTCACGGACAGAGGTCTTAGGCGTTGGCACTTGTTCACCGCCTACAGGCTTGGACTGCTCCGTCACTGTAGTAATCGTTGGATGGATATGTAAAGTAATTGTGCCGTCCTGACTGATCTGGGGCGTAATATCCATAGAAATACCCGAGAAGAAAGACTGTAATGTATTATTCGTATTCTGGGACACAGATTGACCGGTGCTCACCGTACTGGTACCAGAGCTTGTCTGAAAATATTCTTGGTCGCCGTCTTGGAATACGGCTTTCTGGTTATTAAGAACTTTTAGGCTTGGACTAGACAATACCTGAGTAGTACCTCTAGATTCCAGCAAGCGGAAAACGGCGCCAAAGTCTGTAAAATCCGTTGCAATCGTTAAGGGGTTGGAGATGCCGTCCAAGGCGTTTTCCTGAGGACTGCCGAACTCAGCGGTAATGTCTTGATTTACGCCGATTCCGTCACTGCCTATAGTGTCGAAATCAATAGCCGATTGATACCCCTTATTGAGCACCACTTCTAGGAATTGTACCTGAATGGTAACCTCACGGCTGAGTATGCCTTGCGCTGCATTGATGTATTGAGAAACTTTTTCTAAATCTTTTGGAGAAGCGGTCACCATTACCACGCCAATCTGCGGCTGCACCACAACGCTCCCATCTTCTTCAATCATCGACCCAATAGTCGTTTCGATGTCGCCCCAAAAATCTGTCGAGGTATTAGTGCTGACTTGACCACCGCCGCCAGAGGAGGAACCTCCTCCTACAGAGCCCCCAATCGCTCCGCCGCCAAGGCTGCCACCACCGCCTCCAATCGTTCCGCCCCCAATCGCTCCGCCGCTTACGCCGCCGATACCACCAACACTGCTTCGTCCTCCGCTCGAGCTAGAGTTACCACTACTTACGGATACGCTCGAACTCCCTGAGCGGCTGATATCTAGATAATCGATAGTAAAAATTCGAGTTTGTGCAGTTGGCTCATCGATCTGATAAATATTCCCGCTACGCGTAATGGTGTAACCATAGGCATCCTGCACGGCGCTCATGACCTCATCGATCGTAACATTGGGCAAATTAATACTAATGCTCCCCTCCACATCGGGGCTCACCAACACACCAAGATCCGTTCCCGCAACTAAATTATTAAAAAACTCGCGCGCATCCTCACCATTCGCCGCTATATTGAAACGATCTTCTACTGGCACTAATAAATCATCTGCGATGGATAGCCCTGGCACCAACTCTTCTAAAGCTTGCTGGCTCGCCATCTCATTACCCGTGTCAGCATGGGAGGCTTCGGCCCTGTCCAAGATAGTCTGCATATCTTCAAGCAGCTCGGTATTAGGCACCGGTCGAGCACCCGTGATGGAGCACGCAACAAGAGAAAGGCATAGCAACAGGCTCAGCCCTTGCCTTGCAAGACGCAGAACCAAGCTCTGTGTTCTAACTTCTACCATCTTTACTCCAACTGTTTTAGACGCCGCTTTAACAAAGCGGCGCGTAATCTTGTTAATTCTGCGGCACGAGTGTTCTAAAGGTGGCGCGGAACGTACTAATATCGATTGACTCACCATCTACATCCAGAGTCACCGTATCTTTGTCAATTTCTTTCACTAATGCGCCGTCGACTGTATCGCCCTCAGCAACGGTTTGACCATTTACCACAGCCACATCTACTTCGCCCCCAGTGCGAATAAAACTCACCGAATAACTCACTTGCCCTACACGGCCTTGCTCGGGAGAAATTCGGCTCGCTCCCGCAGGCTGCAGGGGGTCTCTATAGACCACTCCAGCAATTACGATGGTCTCCTGAGCTACCGCCCCATAGCACAAGAGATATAGCAAAAAAGTCATAGCGAGCTTACTAAACACCGACATAACTCTCCTCGGAACTCAAGGTATGCAGTTCAAGCCTAACTGTCGCGCTTGGCCACTGGGTTGGCACAATGCTGATAGAATCCCAATAAAAATTCTCTGTTAAGCTCTCTAGATAAACCAAGTATTGTAGGGTGCTTAAGTAATCCCCCTCGAACTCCAAAGACAGATTATGGCGAAACACGCTCTGCCCTCCCGCGCCGCCAGTGATGCGCTGCGCCCCGCTATTCTCAACCCGTCTCAAATATAATTTGTCGTTAATATTCAAAACATCGGTGAGTAGTCTGTTCATTTCCACAGGACCAATCACACTGCCAGTCAAAGCATCTAATTCCTCACGGGCACGAGACTCTCTTTCTATCAACTGGGCCAACTCTGCTCTAGCAGCTTCGTTAGGATCCCGAAGGGTGCGCGTTTCTGCCCGCTGCTGACGAGCCTGCAAACTGGAAAGACGCGTCTCATCGGTACTTATTTGCTGGGTCAATCTAGCGATATCTGCCTTTACAGGGTCGGATACCAAAATTAAGTACAAATACGAAATCCCGACACAGACGATAAAAGCGATGATCGCCTTCTCGGCCGGAGGCCTTTCCTCGAATGCCTTTTTAAGTTTCACCATCGGCTTATCGGCCATTACGTGCCTCCAAGACAAAACGATAGGCTTGAGCCTCTTGTGTGAGGGCACGCCCATCGTCAACAAGACGGCCCGCTCGCTCCAATGCTTGCTCCGCCCTAACTAGCTCCGGGCTGTCCGAGCTTAACTCCGCTCTAGGCGCCGAATTACTAGCGCCAGCATTAGACTGCTGCGCTTCGTCCGAGTCCGATGCCTCACGACTAAAACTGGGAGCAGTGCTGCTAATTCGGGAGAACCGCCAACCCTCACTCTCGCTCCAGCCAGAACTGAGCCTATCGACGAATTTGGGCACCATTGCGCCTTCTTCTGCCCGCCCCTCTAGAGAAGCAGTATTTCCCGAGTCAGTTATCGAAATGCTAGTCAACCAAATGCCCTCGAAGGACGCTCGGGACATATTCATAAGATGCTCGGAAAACCCAGAAATATTCCCTTGAGCCAAGTTCGCCAGAGTACTCAGCGTTCCTTCTAGCTGCTCTAGGCTCGCCTCTCTCTCACTTAATTCTCTAACTAGCGCTGGGTCCGTAGCCATGCCGGCCAAGGCCTCTTCAATCTGTTCTGTTACGCGAGTTTGAGCAGCTACCGCACGCGTTACTCGGCCTTGCTCTTGCTCCAGCAAATAACGACGCCCGTAATCAATACCCGATAGCACCGCAAGCAATACCACCACCATAGCCACAATAGCCCCAAAACGAGAGGCAGTTAGCCAGTCGTTGCGGGGCCGGTACTCGGGCAAATATAGGTTAACTTGCTGTATCATACTCACTTGCCTTTAGGCCCCCGCTCCGTCGCCCGATCTCAAAGCTGCTCCGATCGCAAACATACAGGAATGCTTCAATTCATCGCTAATATCCTCAGCGCTCGCCAACTGTGAGGCGAAATCAAGGGGAGATACCGTCACGCCCATGACTTCATTCAAACTTTCACAGAGGGCCTGAGTATCATGCAGCCTCGGCGCCAATAGAATTTGCGATACCGGGTTTTGCCCCATCTGGCTTTCAAAATAATCCAGTGAACGCTGTATTTCTAAAACCAAACGGTCCCTCATTACTTCCCAGTTATGGGACTGCAGCACATCTTGCCCCACCTGGGTGTTGATCTTACGTGCCAAGTACAAAACCCCGCCGCGCGTCACATTCATGCTACTGCCATTGGTTTTAAGTGACACCACACCAAGGCTATTGTCATCATTTGCAAAATGGGAACTAATATTGCGCATAGCCATCTCAGGAATATCGATGGCATCTAGTTCTAAATCGGCTTGCGAGCAAAGCTCAATAAGCTGCTCGACTTTAGTCTTGGTGGCGGCGACAACATACAGCATCTTATTGCGACCGGAAAAAGCATCTTCCGGGGCTGGAAACACGTCGATAATGGCATCCTCTACCGGCATATCGATTAAGTCTTTAATTTTCCAGCGCACTGCCGCGCGCATCTCCTCTTCTTCAACCATCGGGGCCTCAACCAGATACAGGTTATAGTCCCTTGGGGTGAGCAGGGCATTGCACTTACCCCCTTGCAAACCCAACTCCTCTACCTGGCGCTGCAATGTTTGACGCATTTGCTGCACATTATTCACATCCATACGCAAGCAGCGATCCAAGATCGCCTTGCCGTTGGATTCAGACATGCGAGCTAGCGCGAAATGGCGCTCCCCTATGGAAAGCCCTACTAAGCCTGCGGCCTTCACCTTGCCTCGAAACAATTGCAGCACTCAAAACCTCTTAACACCATGCGAAATCTGCCGCATGTGTCGATACTAAATTCTGTGACCAGCCTGATTTATGAGCTCTTCAGCAATATTAGGCGGCCGATGTTGTCGAAGCTGTAGCTAGATTAGACATTAAGCATACGGACTTCTAATCAAAACGGTTTAATTATACTGGTTAAGTAACTCAAATATATAGCAAATCCCCATGCATACGGGTACATTTAGGGACAAATAACCCAATACAGTGAGCGAATTAGCATCATAGTAGCAAATGGCTTGAACCCAGCACTCGAGCGATGCTTCAATACGGCTCCCGCAAATGACCTAAGCAGCCCACGAGAAGCCAACTAACACCATGCTCCATATTGTTCTATTTGAACCCGAAATTCCCCCAAACACGGGCAATCTGATTCGCTTGGCCGCCAATACCGATACCCACCTCCACCTCATTGAGCCGCTAGGGTTTTCCATGGACAGCAAACAGGTCAGAAGGGCTGGACTGGACTATCACGAGGTCGAGAGAGTGAGTATTCACTCTTGCTGGGAGGAATTCTGCACGAAGGTCAAGAGCAAGCGCCTGTTCGCACTTAGCACCAAAGGCACCCAGCGCTATAGCGACATTCAATTCCAAGCAGATGATGTATTAATATTCGGCCCTGAGACCCGAGGACTGCCAGACTCCATAAGAGAATCCGAACTCATGACTGGCACGCTGACTATTCCCATGCAGCGGGGAAGCCGCAGTCTCAACCTATCCAATTCCGTGGCCATTGTGGTGTATGAAGCCCTTCGCCAGCTAGACTTCCCTTTCAAATAAACAAAAAGGGCGTTCCCATAGTGACTGACAAGCCACTGCAGGAACACCCTTTTTGCTAAAGCGCTCTAAACTAAATTAATTAGTCGCCTCTGGAGCCGCTTTGTCTGCTTCTTCTGCCTGCCGCTTCTTGGACTGCGCGAATAGCGCGTCAAAGTTAACTGGCGCCAAATTGATCGGAGGGAAGCTACCCTTTACAACCAAAGAGTCGATTGTTTCGCGAGCATATGGGAAAAGAATATTAGGGCATACCGCCGCCAATACGTGCTCAAGATCTGCATCTCCTAGGCCTGTCGCACTAAAAATACCCGCCTGCTGAACCTCTACCAGGAAGGCAGAGTTATCGTCCACTTTGGCCTCAACATTCACCAATAGCACGACTTCGTAAAGGCCTTCACCCACTTTCGCGTTCTTAGTGTTCAGATTGAAAGTGATTTTTGGTTCCCACTTGCCCTGAAAAACGGCGGGTGAGCGTGGAGACTCAAAAGAAGAGTCTTTCAGGTAGATGCGCTGCAATGCGAAAGAAGCTGGCTGAGCCTCCTGACCATTTCCTGCTGCGGCTTGAGCACCATTTTGATCTGTTTTGTTATCTGCCATTTCATTTCCTGCGTTAAATTCAGTAATTATGTGTTTCCATGGCTTAGCTCACACCTTGCCATAGCCGTTTCTCCACTAGCGCCTATTTCTGCACTATTGGAAGGTTCTGGGACCGCCACTCAGTCATTCCACCACTCAGCCGCACTACCTTTTCAAAACCTGCTTGCTTCAGCACCTTGACCGCGTCAATTGAATGCTGGCCAAGCTTACAAGCAATAACAATGGGTGCTTGTTTGTGTTTTTCAAGCTCTGAGACCCTGGTCGCCAATTTATTCAAAGGAATATGAATAGCATCAACGATATGCCCAGCATCGAATTCTTTCTTATCACGAATATCCAGCACCACGGCGTTTTCGCGATTTATTTGCATAACCGCCTGTTGCGCCGAGACTGTCGCCCCAGAGGTCTTATTTCTATGCAAGGCAATCGCCAGCACAAAGCCCACCCATAGCGTGGACAGTATCCAGTGATTTCCAACGAATTCAATAAATTGTGCCATATCTCAACCAGCTCTTAGCAGCGTAAAAGACGCCAAACAATAGGCGAATTCCAAATAGCCTCGTCGCCCGAGACCTAAAAAAGGCAAGCAGTATACACAGCAATCTGCGCAGACAGAAGGCATTTACCCCTATTTACCCCCCGCCTTTAGCGCTTTGCAGTCTCGCTATGCGCAGCACTTTACGGGATAATAGCGGCGAACTTGGCCGCTGGCACGGCGCAATGCCTCCTATCACGGCCACACAGCTGATCTCATCGCAATACGGAAGAACTAGTACTCATGACTTCGAACTCACCCAAGAAGACCGCCTTGCTTTTGATTCTCGATGGCTGGGGCCACAGAGAAGAAACCGAACACAACGCTATTAGTGCAGCCAATACTCCTGTATGGGATAGCTTGTGGCAAGAATGCCCGCATACATTGATTACCACATCAGGCACAGCAGTAGGCCTGCCCGCTGGGCAAATGGGCAATTCAGAAGTGGGGCATATGAACCTTGGCGCTGGCCGAATCGTTTACCAAAACCTTACCCGTATAGACAAGGCGATTGAGGACGGCAGCTTTTTCGATAACCCCGCCCTAAGCGGTGCCGTTGACAAGGCGAACGCTGCCAACAAGGCAGTCCATATTCTAGGGCTTGCCTCACCTGGCGGCATTCACAGCCAGGAAGACCAGATAATTGCCATGATCGAGCTAGCCTATAAGCGTGGCGCCAAAAAAGTCTATTTTCACGCCTTTCTCGATGGCAGAGATACTCCACCAAGAAGCGCCTTGGCCTCCTTGCAGCGCTTAGAAGCAAAGCTCAAAGAAGGCGGCGAAGGCCGCGTCGCATCCATAATCGGCCGCTACTACGCCATGGACAGAGACAATCGCTGGGACCGTGTGGAGCAAGCCTATCAACTTATTACTGATGGCAGCGCCAAATATACCGCCATCAATCCAGAAGCAGCTCTCGAAGCCGCCTATGCTCGCGATGAAGACGATGAATTCGTGCAAGCCACAAGCATCAAAGCCGAAGGCGAGAGCCCTATTCGCGTGGAAGATGGCGACGCCCTGATATTCATGAACTTTCGCGCTGACCGCGCCCGCGAGCTTACTCGCGCCTTTACCGATGCAGACTTCGACGGCTTTACGCCCGCTAGGAAGCCAGCCTACTCCAGCTTTGTCACACTGACGGAATACGCCGCCGACATAGATGCCGAGTGCGCATACCCTCCCCAGCTTATGAATAATGTACTAGGCGAGTATCTAGAGAGCTTGGACAAAACTCAGCTACGCATAGCCGAGACCGAGAAGTATGCCCATGTCACGTTCTTCTTCAGCGGCGGAAGAGAAGAGCCTTTCAAAGGCGAAACTCGCACGCTCATCCCTTCTCCACAGGTTGCGACCTACGACCTTAAACCAGAGATGAGCGCAGAAGAAGTCACTGACAAGCTAGTAGAAGCGATAGAGAGTGGCACTTACGACGCCATCATCTGCAACTACGCCAATGGCGATATGGTAGGCCATACTGGCAGCTTCGATGCCGCAGTTAAAGCGGTGGAAACCCTAGACAACTGCCTTGCACGCATCACTACAGCCATCAAGGCAAGCGATTCACAATGCCTCATCACGGCTGATCACGGCAATGTAGAGCAAATGGTGGACAGCAGCACTGGGCAGGCACTCACCTCCCACACTAGCGGTCCCGTGCCACTTGTCTATGTAGGCAACCGTGACTGGTCGTTTAACGGACCCGGCAGTCTTTGCGATATAGCGCCGACTCTTTTGCGACTAATGGCATTGGATATTCCTGCTGAAATGACCGGCAAGGCCCTTATGAGCGAAGCTTAATCCACTCTAAAGCGCGGCGGACCATGACGACTAAACACCATCAACCGTGCCTGTCGCCTCTGAGCAAGCAGCGGCAACCACTCCGCATAGTACTTGCCGCGCTTTGCATTTCCCTTAGCCCAGTAATGTTAGGGCAAGACGAAGCTGCGCCAGAGGAAAGGCTCGCCCAAGTCAATTCAGCCATCGACTCCATTCAACAGTGGCTCGACTCCGCCAGCAATAACCGCAGCGAGCAAGAACAGTCTTTAAGGCGCGTTTCGCAGCAAATAGACAGCCTAAACAACACAATAGAGAATAATCAGCGCTCTATTGCGGAGCTATCTGCTCACCTAGAAGACTTGGCAAAGCGCCTCGCCAACCTGACCGAAGAAAAGACCAAGTTAGAACACCAGGTCAGCACCGCCTTGCGCGCTTCCTATATGAGCGGCCCACAAAACCAGATCAAGGTCCTCTTGAACCAAGAAGACCCAGCAAAAAGCGCGCGCATGCTGCAATATTTGGCCTACTTCAACAAACAGCGCAGCGAGCAGATTCAGCAGTTTCGCCGCACCATTACCCAAATAGACACACTACGCCAAGAAACAGAAGACAGCTCCGCACAGCTGTTGAGCACGCAAGCGGAGCTAGCACAGCAGCAGCAAAACCTAGAGGCAGAGCAAGATGAACGCAACGCCTTATTGCAAGCCTTGAAACAGGAGATCGCCTCAAGAAGCGGCGAACTAGAACAATTACAACAGGACCGGCAAACCCTGGAAGAGTTAATTGATAAAATTAACGACGCCATTGCCAATATTCCTCCTCCCGAGCAACTCACCCCCTTCGCGGCCGCAAGAGGGACCATGCCTCTGCCTCTGCAGGGCCAAATTGGCAGTCGTTTCGGCGCCAGCTACAGCGATGGTAATCTTCACCGTCAAGGCGTGATATTACTGGCAAACGAGGGGGACCCTGTAAGAGCCATTCACCCAGGTCGCATTGTATTCTCGGACTGGCTTCGTGGTTCTGGGCTGCTGGTAGTAGTGGATCACGGCGAGGGCTATCTCAGCCTCTATGCGCAAAATCAATCCCTCGTAAAACGCAAGGGCGATTGGGTTAATCGAGGAGAACCATTGGCCACCGCGGGTGGCAACGCAGGCACCGGTCAAGCCGGTATCTATTTTGAAATTCGCCATAATGGCACAGCGCAGGACCCCTTGCTTTGGTGCGACAATCTATAATGCGAAGGGACAAGTAGTGTCACAATCGCGGGCGAGCAATTCCCGTGCTATGCTCCTGCGATTAGCTCAGTTTGTATAGCGGCAAAGAAGAGATTAGCGCGGCGCAAGGTCTTGTAGGATAGAGGTTTAATATGAAACAGATTAATCGATTTACATCACGGTTTCGAGACGGCAAACGACTAGCTGTGTCCTTGCTAGCACTTTCACTGTGTGCCCCCTTGGCCGCTCAAGAGCAAGCAGTTAATGGGGAACGCCTCCCGCTTCCGTTCGATGAGGTCCGCATCTTTGCAGAGGCGCTGGACAATATTCGCAACTCCTATGTGCGCGAAGTGGACGACAAGACACTCCTCGAGTATGCGATCAAAGGCATGCTCTCCAGCCTCGACCCTCACTCAGCCTATTTAGCGGCTCGCGAATACGACTCTCTGCAGGAAACCACACAAGGTGAGTTTGGCGGCCTTGGAATCGAAGTGGGCGAACAAGACGGCCTAATTAAAGTCATATCCCCGATTGATGACACCCCTGCGGACAGAGCAGGCATCGAGTCTGGCGATCTTATTATCGAGATTGACGGCAAGCCGTTGCGCGATATGCCCATAAGCGAAGCCGTGGAGTTAATGCGTGGTGCGATAGGCACCACTATTGATCTAGGCATTCTTCGCGAGGGCGAACCAGAGATATTGCGCTTCACTCTTGAGCGCGAAGCCATCGCCATTGCTAGCGTTCGTCATCGGGAATTGGAGCCTGGCTACGCCTACCTGCGAATTTCTCAATTCAAAATAAACACGGGCGAAGAAGTCAGAGAAGCCCTAAGCGAAATTCGCGAGGAGCAGGAAGATCTCAAGGGTCTAGTGCTCGACCTGCGCAATAACCCCGGCGGCATATTGCAAGCTTCCGTCGAGGTCGTAGATTCCTTTATAAGCGAAGGAAAAATCGTTTACACCCAGGGCCGAAAAAACGAAATTGAGCTTGAATACTTTGCTACGCCAGAGGATCTAAGTGACGGTGTACCAATGGTAGTACTGATCAATAGCGGCTCGGCATCCGCTGCCGAGATTGTTGCCGGTGCCCTACAAGATCATGGGCGAGCTGTCATTATGGGCACTCGCAGCTTTGGCAAAGGGTCCGTGCAAACCGTTATGGCACTGGCACAAGATAGGGCTATCAAATTAACGACTAGCCTTTACTACACACCCAACGGACGCTCTATTCAAGCTCAAGGAATTGAGCCTGACATTGAGATAGAAGAGGGGCTGGTGACACGGAGCACAGAAAGGGCAGGCTATACCGAGGCCGATCTGGAAGGACATTTACGTAACGGTAACGATCTAGACGACCTAGTGCGAGAGCGCGGCAATGTAAGCGCAGAACAAGTGGTTGTCACAGACTACCAACTAAACCAAGCACTCACCCTTCTGCGCGGGCTCAATATTCTACAGCCCAAACAAGCTCAGACGACGACAAAGCTTGCCAAAACCCAAGAGATAAATTAGCAAAAAGAGAACGCCAACTTGAAACCAGAAGAGACTGGCCCACTTCCTTTTAAGTCCGACAGAAAACACCCGGACCCATTTATCGACGCCATTTTGCGCAATCCTCAACCGCTGATTATGGTGTCGATTGGCGTCGTGGGCATGCTGATATTCGCCATAGCAATGTCAGTCACTGGCAACAGTGACGCAGAACCGCAGCAGCAGGAAACTCACGAAGCACAGGAAGCCATTGTCTTTAAAGTGGATAGAGAGCAAAGCAATGTGCAGTCCGTAAGCGACACTCCCCAGAACAGTGTCCCCGAGGACACTGCTGCCACAGCAGAAATTGCGCCAAGCACTGACGGGGAGATAGAAGCTACCAGCGAGACTAGCGCACAAAGCCTTAACCCCGATATGCTAGACCCTAACAAGCATTATATAAGTATTATTATCGATGACATCGGCAATAACGGCGCCTTGGGCCGCCGCGCTGTCAACCTACCCGGAGAGGTCACCTATGCGGTCTTGCCGCACACCCCTTTCGGTGCACAACTGGCAGAGGCAGCCCATTTAGCACATAAGGAAATAATGCTACATGCCCCCATGAGCAATCAGGCACAGCTACCCCTTGGCCCTGGTGCGTTAACGGCGGAGCTGAGCAAAGAGGCATTTATAGAAGTTTTGAACAATGCCATCGATGCTATTCCGTATCTTCAAGGCATCAATAATCATATGGGGAGCGCTCTAACTGAACAGGAACTCCCTATGCAATGGGTTATGGAAGTCCTCAATGAGAGGAAGCTGTACTTCGTCGATAGCCGAACAACGGCAGCAAGCGTAGCGGCAAACGTGGCGAAGGCCCATGAGATACCCAATATTACCCGCAATGTATTTCTGGACAATGAGACTACGCACGAGAGCATCGATAAAGAGTTTAAGCGAATGGTGAAACAAGCTCAGGAGTACGGCAGCTCTGTGGGCATTGGCCACCCCTACAAGGAGACTTTGGAGTATTTAGAGGTCGCCATTCCCGAACTAGAACAACAGGGAGTTGAACTTATTTTTGCATCGAAAATGATACAACTGCGCGCAGACAAAACCTCTGCAAAGGCGAATAAGTTAACACAAAGCAGCTCCGCTAAAGGCGCTATAGCCGCGCAATAGACTAGCGACTATAGGCGCATCGTAATGCCGTCGTCGGCCATGAAACGCTTGGCCTCTTCTATAGAATACTCACCGAAGTGGAAGATGCTGGCCGCCAAAACTGCGTCTGCCTGCCCCTCGTTAACACCGTCAACCAGATGTTGCAGATTTCCCACACCACCTGAAGCAATAATAGGGACAGGCACGCTTTCACTGACAGCCTTGTTCAACTCGTTATCAAAACCAATCTTAGTCCCGTCGCGGTCCATGCTAGTGAGGAGGATTTCCCCTGCGCCGTATTCGACCATACGCTTGGCCCACTCAATGGCATCGATACCGGTTGGCTTACGACCACCGTGGGTGAATATTTCCCACTTAGGTGCTTCGCCCGGTTCACTGACTCGCTTGGCATCGATAGCCACTACAATGCACTGCGACCCGAACTTAGCAGCGGCTTCGCGAACAAATTCCGGGTTAAAGACTGCCGCGGTATTGATACCCACTTTATCTGCGCCTGCATTAAGCATGGTGCGAATATCTTCTAATGTTCGGATACCGCCGCCCACTGTTAAGGGAATAAACACCTGGCTAGCAATGGCCTCGACAGTATGAACGGTAGTTTCTCGACCTTCATGGCTGGCAGTAATATCGAGAAAAGTAATCTCATCAGCGCCAGCGTCGCAGTATCGCTTCGCAATCTCTACTGGATCACCTGCGTCGCGAATATCAACAAACTGAACGCCCTTAACGACGCGCCCGTTATCGCAATCTAGACAAGGAATAATGCGTTTTGCTAAGGCCATAAGATCCTCTCAAGACTACTCGAAGGTGTCGCAGTAAGCTTGCGCTTCGGCTAGGTTAAGTGCACCTTCGTAGATAGCACGCCCTGTGATTGCCCCCATAATGCCGCCGCCCGTTTCAGTCTTGGCCACAGCCTGTAGCGCGTGTATGTCCTCGATACGGCTTACGCCGCCGGAGGCAACCACTGGAATACCACAAGACTGAGCCAGCGCCACCGTCGCCTGAACGTTTACGCCCTGCATCATTCCGTCTCGCGCAATATCCGTGTAAATAATAGCTTCAACGCCATCGTTTTCAAATTGACGCGCAAGATCAACCACGTTAACTTCGGAAACTTTCGCCCAGCCATCGGTCGCCACCATGCCGTTCACCGCATCAAGACCTACAATAATGTGGCCAGGAAAGGCGTCACATGCCTCCTTAACAAAGGCGGGAGTTTTTACCGCTTGTGTACCAATGATGACATAACTTACGCCACTTTGTAGGTAACGCTCTATTGTCGCTAAATCACGAATACCCCCACCAATCTGCAAAGGCAGATCCGGGTAAGCTTTAGCGATCGCTTGTACGACTTCGCCATTTACCGGCTCGCCGGCAAACGCACCATTGAGATCCACTAAGTGTAAACGTCTTGCACCTTGATCCCTCCAGTGTCCCGCTGTTTTTACAGGGTCATCGGAGAATACCGTTGAGTCTTCCATGCGGCCTTGCTTAAGGCGCACACACTCACCGTCTTTTAGGTCAATAGCGGGAATTACGAGCATAGAATTTTAAACCTTATTAAATCAGTTAGAGCTGCCATCCCAACTTAAAAAGTTGCTTAGCAATTGCAGGCCACAGCGGTGGCTTTTTTCTGGGTGAAACTGAACAGCGAAGATATTGCCCTTACTAACGGCAGCAGTAAATTCAATGCCGTACTGGGTTTGACCTGCCGCTGTCTCGCCTTCTGCCAAGTCCACGTAGTAGCTGTGAACAAAATAGAATCGACTCATATCGTCAATTCCTTTCCACATAGGGTGCCCGCCAAGCTGACGCACTTCGTTCCAACCCATATGAGGCACTTTCAGTTTGTGGCCGCTCTCATCCACTAAGGGGCGTGCTTGCTGCGGCGTACTTAAAGCATCACCAAAGAAGCGAACCGTGCCATCGATCATACCCAGACATTCCACGCCGCCATTTTCCTCACTGGAATTCATTAGCGCCTGCATGCCGACACAAACACCCAATATGGGCTTGGACTTGCTTGCTTCAGCAACAATCTCGTCAATACCCAGGCGACGAATTTCTGCCATGCAGTCGCGGATAGCTCCCACCCCAGGAAAGATTATGTGGTCCGCATGCAAAATGGCATTTGCATCCGAGGTAACAGACACTTCGACATTGCGGCCCGCATGCTCCACGGCCTTTGCAACCGAGTGCAAATTGCCCATTCCGTAATCAATAACGGCGACTTTATTCATACTTAATTTCGTATCTTAGAATTTATGACTTACAGGGAGCCTTTTGTAGAAGGCACCACATCGCTACAACGTGGGTCGATTTCCATCGCCATACGCAATGCACGGCCAAATGCCTTGAATACAGTTTCAATTTGGTGGTGCGAGTTAAGCCCACGCAGATTATCGATGTGCAAAGTAACCAAGGCATGGTTAACAAAACCCTGGAAGAACTCATAGAATAAATCCACATCGAAACCGCCTACCGCGCCACGAGTGAATGGCACGTGAAACTCTAGGCCAGGCCGTCCTGAGAAGTCGATTACAACGCGAGAAAGCGCTTCATCAAGTGGCACATAGGCGTGGCCATAGCGACGGATACCTTTTCGATCCAAGGCTTTATTGAACGCCTGACCAAGGGTAATGCCTAAGTCCTCTACTGTATGGTGAGCATCGATGTGCAGGTCGCCCACTGCCTTGATATCGAGATCGATAAGACCGTGCCTGGCGATTTGATCCAGCATGTGATCCAAAAATGGCAAGCCCGTCTCGCATTTCAGCTCGCCGGTACCGTCCAAATTAACTGAGACACTAATCTGAGTCTCATTAGTGTTTCGCTCTACACTTGCCTGTCTTAAGGCCATGGGGAATCCTCGAATTTCACGTACTTAGTGAACACACGTCTGGCATATCAAAGACGCGCATTATACGGGCAGCGCCGACGCATTGAAAGCAGCACAAGGCCTCGGTACACCTCCCCAATGTGATGAGCAAGCCAGAATTAGCGAAAGGCAATACGCAGTCTCTAAGCTTTAATGTACACTTATCGGTCACGCTCACTCTTCCAATCCAGAGACAAGCTGAGCGAGTATAATTTCCGAGACGCCAACGCTGGCATAAGAGAATCAAGCAAAAGGTAATTGCCGCAAGCTATGAATAAGATAATAAAGTTCTTACTCCTTACATTGGGCACCGTCATTGTACTGGCGGGGCTAGCCGCAGCCTTAATTTTCGTCCTCGTTGACCCAAACCGCTTCAAACCCTCTATCGAAAGCGTATTCGCCCAACAAACTGGCCTTAAGCTTGAGCTTGCTGGCGACATTGACTGGACGTTTCGACCAGAATTCGGCCTGAGCATTGCCGATGCCCGCCTAAGTAAAGAGGGCGCGAGAATGGAGTTAGCCTCCCTGCGCGAGCTGATTATCAAAATTGAGCCGAGGGAGCTATTGGACGGGCACTTGGCGATGCAGCAATTTACCGCGAATGGCTTGCATATTAACTGGCTGGTAGGCGAGGACGGCATAAGCAATTGGCAATTGGAGCCTAGCGCTGACGAGAGCCCTTCAAGGGCTGTGGCAGCAGTCCCTACAGAGCAGGAAACTCAGATTAGTGTTGATGTACAGCAGATAAGCATCAGCGATGCGAGCCTCTCTATTCAAGATATTCCACGAGGCATTAGCGCACAGTTAAGCAAGCTATCGATCACAAGCAGCAACACAAACCTGCAGAACAGGGCTTTTCCCTTTGAGATTCAATTTGCCATAGCGGATCAAAACAAGGGCACGAACGCACAAGTGCAAATTGCCAGCTCTGCTAGTATCGATATGGAAAGCGGCAACGCCCGTTTCGAGGAACTAAGCATCAAGCTCAACCCATTGCAGCTTAGCGGCAGATTGGAAGTGAGCAACTTCAAAGAAGCCCTGCGCTATAGCGGAGCCTTGCAAAGCAATACCTTCATGCTGAGTGACTTCCTAGACCGCTACATAAAAGCGCCCGAGCAATCAAATTTAGCTATCCCTGGCAGCATCGATACTAGCTCGGACCAGTTCGCCATAGAGCTAAGCTTTAGCGGTGACACAGAGCAAGTGAGCCTTCTTCACCTAAAAGCGTCACTTGATGACATGCAGCTAAACGCCAATGCGTACTACCGCATCGCTTTGGACGGCAATGCCAATGAGCTTCGCTACAATATAAGCGCCAACGCTTTAGATCTTAGCCGCTATATGAATAATGCAGCCCCCGCACAACAGACACCAGCGGACACCAGCGCGTCAACGGCCACAACCGCCGCTACTGACATAGAGTTACCCATCGACTTTATTCGGGGAAATAATGTGCGAGCAACGCACAAGATAGAGTCCCTAACCATAGGCGAGATGAGTGTTAGTGATATCGACATCGATCTTAGCATTGCCAATTCGCGTCTCAATTTAGTGATTGCGCCAATGGGCTTTAACTCTGGTCAGATCAGCAGCAATATCAATCTCGATGCCACGCAATTTCCCCCAAGAATCACCAATATCTCCTCCATGCGTAATGTGGATCTAGTCCAGCTCGCTCGCTCTGCTCCTTTGTCATCTTTTGCCCAAGGCCAACTGAGCATGGAGTCTATTTACACCATGTCTGGCCGCACCATGCGGCAACTACTTGATAGCATCAATGGCACAACCAGCTTCTCAATTCACAATAGCCGCATCGATGTCGGCATTGTGAAACAGGTTTTCTCGGCCATTTCTGTGCTTAGCCCTACAGGGACAGGCGACCTAGCTCAGCAGTGGCCAGAAGAAGTTAACTTCAGCAACTTGGCAGGGCATTTGATTTTGGAGCAAGGCATACAACAGGGCCAACAGCTGAAAGTCAACCTGGATAATTTCGAGATCACCGCCCTAGGCGGTATAGACCTAGATGCACAAGAGTTTGAATACGATGTGCTGTTAACACTTTTCGGTGAACCCGCAACCCAAACCATCCCGGTAGCGCCTCTATACCAAGGAGTTGGTTGGCCAGTGATCTGCCAAGCAAGCTTTGACGCTGAGCCCGGCCAATACTGCGGCCCAGACTTCGGTAAAGTGCGTGAGCTATTTGTGCAGATTTCCAGCAATGCAGTTCAACGTCGAGCACAAGAAGCTATCACAGAGCAAATACCCGAAGAGCTACAAGATAGCGCGCGCGGTTTACTTGATAGAATTTTCCGCCGTTAAGTATGGGCAGCAAGTCTTTCTCTCAACGAGTATTAGATTGGCATGCCCACAGCGGTCGCCATGATTTGCCTTGGCAACAAGACCCCAACCCCTACCGTGTTTGGGTATCAGAGATCATGCTACAACAAACCCAAGTCGCTACAGTAATCCCCTATTTCCAACGCTGCATGGCCTTGTACCCCGACGTACAGAGCCTAGGGGCCGCCCCCATCGACGAGGTGCTCCACCTGTGGACCGGCCTTGGTTACTACGCCAGAGCCAGGAATATGCACAAGGCCGCAGGCATAGTGAGCAAAAGCCTCGATGGCAAATTCCCCAAAACCGTTGAAGGCCTATGCGAACTTCCTGGCATTGGCAGGTCCACAGCAGGCGCCATACTATCTCTAGGCAGCAAAGTTCGCGCAGCTATTTTAGACGGCAATGTAAAACGCGTGCTGTGCCGGTATCACACCATCGAAGGCTGGCCCGATAAACCCTCTGTGCAAAAAATACTCTGGCCCATAGCCGAAGAGGCCACACCAAAACGCCATTTCCGCCACTACACCCAAGCCATGATGGACTTAGGTGCCACCGTCTGCACCAGAAGCAAACCCAATTGCACCCAGTGCCCCCTAAGCACTGACTGCAAGGCTTTTCAACAAGGCTTAACAGCGGAGTTTCCTCACCGTAAACCCAAGACAAAGATCCCCACAAAACACACTCACATGCTGATCTGCCAAGACAACGAGAAGCGCGTATTGCTAGAGAAGCGGCCCGACAGCGGCATTTGGGGCGGACTGTGGAGCTTGCCAGAATTTGGCGACAGCCAAGCCTCAGAACAATTCTTAAACACCATCGGTAACACTAACGACGGCCTTAAGGCGTGGCCAACAATCAGACACACCTTCAGCCACTATCATTTACAGATCCAACCGCTACAGGCTCAACTATACAAGCCAGCGGCTAAGCTAATGGAGCCCAATCGATGGCTCTGGTACTCTCTTACGGACAGCAGTGCGGTAGGTTTAGCCGCTCCAATCAAAGCCATACTAGACAAACTCCGCCTCGAACTTTAGCCATAAAATAGCCTCAAAAACCCAAGGAAACACTATGTCTCGCACAGTATTCTGCCGCAAATTCCAGCAAGAACTACCCGGCTTGCCGGTCCCACCCTACCCCGGCGCTAAGGGGCAAGACATCTATGACAATGTATCCCAGAAGGCCTGGCAAGAATGGCAGCAACACCAAACGATGCTCATCAACGAGAAACAGCTCAGCATGATGGACCCAGAACACCGCAAATACCTGCTAGAGGAAATGGACAAATTCCTTGCCAATGAGGACTACGACAAAGCCGAAGGCTACGTCCCACCAAGCCCAGACTAAAACAGAGCATATTTGCCCCTGCTTCGGGCTTGACTCGAAACCCAAGTACAGGTTTAATACGCGCCTTGTCGCTGAAGCAGATCCAAATGCCCAGCTCAAAAAGATTTGCCCAGATAGCTCAGTCGGTAGAGCAGAGGATTGAAAATCCTCGTGTCGGTGGTTCGATTCCGCCTCTGGGCACCATATACAAAAGCCTCGCAATAGCGGGGCTTTTTGCATATGGCGACCAGAGGTCGGATGAGAAACACCGTGGTTCGACAAATTGCATAGCAATTTGATACGAGCGCGACAGCGCGAAGCCCGAAGGGGACAAACAAGCCAAAGCTTGTTTGGATGCTTCCGCCCCCAAAACAATACTCCAAGGCATCGCGCCCTGAATTCCCCATACAAAAGCCTCGCAATAGCGGGGCTTTTTGCATATGGCGACCAGGGGTCGGATGAGAAACACCGTGGTTCGACAAATTGCATAGCAAATGATACGAGCGCGAACACTCAGCCAACCCTTGATCGCTGCGCACGCACCACTATGCCAATATTAGTGCGCTGCTATGCCCTATATGACTTTCAAGTTACGGTTTTTATTTACGATGAAATAGAGGGCGGGCAGCAACACAAGTGTCAGTAAGGTTGAAGAAACTATTCCCCCAATTACGACAGTAGCCAAAGGCCGTTGAACTTCAGCCCCTATTCCCGTATTCAAAGCCATGGGGATAAATCCAAGGCTCGCAACAAGAGCTGTCATCAATACCGGGCGCAACCGAGTCATTGCCCCCTCAATAATTGCAGGTCTCAATTCACCGTTTTTATGCCACAGGGCTTTTATGAATGTGAGCATGAGCAAACCATTGAGAACGGCGATACCAGATAATGCGATAAAACCTACGCCTGCCGTAATAGACAATGGCATTCCCCGCAGCCAAAGCGCAAGCACACCACCAGTCAAAGCAAGAGGCACGCCGGTAAAAATAACAAGGGAATCACGGACCGAACCGAGGACAACCAACAGTAAGCCGAATATGAGTAACAATGTGACAGGCACTACCAATGACAGTCGCTGGCTCGCAGATTCCAGTTGTTCGAAAGTACCGCCATACTCCACGAAGTATCCCGAGGGCAAATCAATCTGCTCATTGACCGCTTCTTGAACTTCCGCCACGAATGAGCCTAGATCGCGACCCCTAACATTAGCACTAACCACAACACGCCGCTGCCCATTCTCGCGACTAATACGATTAGGGGACATGAGTAGTTCCATATCCATCACTTCAGACAGAAGCACATAGCCAGCCTCAGTCGCAGAAATGGCTACTGGAATAGGCAATCGGCCAATTCTATCCATATCGATGCGCATCTCCTCCGGCAAGCGCACCACGATAGGAAAGCGGCGATCTCCTTCATAAATTATGCCGGCAGACTCGCCTCCAATTGCGAGGCTTATCAGGTATTGAACATCCCGTATACTGAGACCGTAGCGCGACAGCACTTCCCGTTTTGGTGTGAACGTGAGCATGGGAAGTCCGTCAGTCTGCTCAATCCTGGCATCGGCAGCTCCATCGACTTGCTCGACAAGCTCAAGTATCTCTTGCGCCGTAGTATTGAGTTGATCGAGATCCTCCCCGAACACCATGACACCAAGATCTGATCGCACTCCAGATATCAGCTCATTAAAGCGCATTTGTATAGGCTGCGTGACTTCATAAATTTGCCCCGGAAGTTGCGCCAAGTCCTCTTCCCACTCTTCCAACAATTCACTCTTCACCCTAAGCGGGTCAGGCCATTGACTTCGATCTTTGAGAATAACAAATGTATCCGAAATATTGGGCGGCATTGGATCGGACGCTATCTCTGGTGTGCCAATCCTAGCGAATACGTCCTGCACCTCGGGAAAGGCGAGCAATCGGCGCTCGAGAATGTCCTGCATTTCAATGGACTGTTGAAGACTAGTACCCGGCGGACGCAACGCTTGCACAGTCACATCACCTTCATCAAGCTGGGGAATGAACTCGGAACCCATGTTGCTTGCCAACCAGCCGGCACCGCAGACTGAGGACAGCGCAAGCACCACAACAAACCACCGAAATTTTAAGGAGATTTGCAGCAAAGGTTTATACACCCGTTCAGCACCACGCATGATGGGATTTTTTTTCTCAGAAACTTTGCCTGTGACAAATAACGCGACAGCAGCAGGCACGAAAGTCAGCGAGAGAATCATGGCGAAGATCAAAGCCATGATGACGGTAATCGCCATCGGGTGAAACATTTTCCCTTCAATTCCGGTGAGCGAAAATATAGGGATATAGACCAGAGTGATGATGGCTACTCCAAAGAGACTAGGGCGGATGACTTCGTTGGTCGCCTCATAGACGACCTGCAGACGTTTCTCTAGACTGAGGAATGATCTTCCATTACTTGCCATTCCCAACCTTCGTATTGAATTCTCGACGATGATCACCGCGCCATCCACGATCAAACCGAAATCGAGAGCCCCCAGACTCATTAGATTTGCAGAAACACCCGCCTCAACCATTCCAGATATTGTGGCAAGCATGCTGATTGGAATTACCATTGCTGTCACAATGGCGGCACGAAAATTATTCAATAGCACAAACAGAATAACGACGACTAGTAATGCACCCACAATGAGATTTTCTTCGACTGTAGACATCGTGTTTTCAACCAGTATTGTCCGATCATAAAGCACCTCTGCTACAACCCCGTTCGGCAATGTGAAATTTATTTCCTCTAGTTTCTCGGCCACTTGTCTAGCTACCGTGCGTGAATTTTCACCTAACAGCATAAATGCTGTGCCAATTACCGCTTCCTGACCAGCATGAGTGGCAGCCCCTGTCCGAAGTTCATGCCCAATATTAACTTCGGCCACATCTTTCACCCGAACGGGTATGCTGTTTTGGGTCACAATGCTTACTTGTTCGATATCACTAATAGTGTGAAGCTGCCCCGGAGAGCGCACCATTAGCTGCTGACCATTTCGCTCAATGTAGCCAGCTCCCTGACTCAAATTATTGTTCCAAAGTGCAGACAACAACTCTGGCAACGTTATTCCCCAACGCAACATTTTCGCAGGATCAGGAGTTACGTGATATTGCTTCTCAAAACCACCGCTAGTGTTAATTTCTGTGACACCGTCTACCAAAATTAATTGTCGCTTGATAATCCAATCCTGAATCTCTCTCAATGCAAACAAATCATAAGGTTCTCCGTTGGGCTGTACTGCTCCCTCTTCGGCCCGTACTGCGTACATGAATATTTCACCAAGGCCTGACGAAATTGGCCCCATCTCCGGCTCTAGACCAGCGGGCAATTGACTCTTTATCGCACCCAATCTTGAGTTCACAAGATTTCGAGCAAAATAAATATCTGTGCCTTCCTCGAACACCACCGTTACTTGAGACAAACCGTATGCCGATAGGGAGCGCGTATAAGAAAGCTGCGGCAATCCTGACAGCGCAGTTTCAATGGGAAAGGTAACTCGTTGCTCCGATTCTAACGGTGAGTAACCTGGTGCTTCGGTATTGATCTGAACCTGCACATTAGTAATGTCAGGTACGGCATCAATAGACAGCTTTTGAAAATTCCAAACACCTAAGCCGCAAATCGCCAGCACCACCATCATGACAAGCCAACGGCTACTAATTATTTTTTTGATAATTCTTTCAAGCATGAATTGCTCCCCTAGTGATCATGTTCGACGCCTTCTTTTTCAAGATCCGCCTTGATCAAATAACTGTTCGCAACTACATAGCGTTCGCCCACTTCAAGCCCTAGCAAAACCTCAGTCAAGAATGAATCGGAACGACCGAGTGTGACAACTCGCGGTTCGTAGCTCTCTCCTTCGAGCACGAATACGACCTGATTTCCCTCATAAAGCTGTAGAGCGTCGTTTCTAATGGCGAGTTCAACCTCGCGGGATTCAAAATGAACGAACCCTTCAACCAATAGTCCCGGTGTCCATAGAGAATCAGCGTTTTCTAACGGAACTCGAGCGATAACTGTAGGAGAGTCACCCTGACTGGGATTGATATAACTGATGGCGCTCTGTGCGGTGCGATCATCCATTTGAATAGTTACAGGCATGCCTGTGCGAACCCGCTGTGAATCACCAGGAAAAACCGTGAGATCAACCCAAATGTCTTCATAGTTGGCTATGGTCAGCAGAGATTGTCCCGATGCTAACTCTCCAGTATTGGCATGTTTCTCAACCACTATACCGCTCAAAGGCGCGCGAATTTCATAGTTCTGCAAACTCATGTTTGCTTCTATAACTGCAATGACTTGTCCGGCCTCAACGCTAGCACCCAACGCAGGAACCATCGAAATAATCATGCCAGGATAGCGCGCATAAACATGGCTAATGCCCTGGGGGTCTGGCATGGTTCTACCATATAGCAACATGCTCTGGTTAATCACACCGTTGCCTACCAGTTCGGTCTCTATACCCAGCTCCACTGCCAGGCTAGGGGAAATTCTCACTACCTCATCCCTACCCGCTTCATGATCATGCTCATGCTCGTCTTCTGCGGCACCAGTATTTGGACTTGCAAACACAGCGACACAAATAAGTAGACTAGATAGAAAAACACTTTTAATACTCTTGCAGTTAATTACCGCTTTCATCATCTTATCCTCGTTATTGCCCTGACAGCGGACTGCCGCTGAGTCGCTCAATTTCTGCACGAATTTTGTGGGCATTGCTAGCGCTCGAAATTAGGGAAAGCCGAGCGTCCAAGAACTCTTGTCGAGCACTGATTAGTTCCACATAACTGTAGCCACCAACAGCGTACGCCTCCTGCGTTTGCTGCAGCACTTTTTGAAGAACTGGAATAATTTGCTGCTGCAGGGCATTTACTTCTGCAATTGCTTGTCGCAACGATTGATGGAGAGATCGAATTTCACCTTCGATGGCATTAAACGCTGTGACTCGACGCGCCTCTATTTCCTGCAAATTAGCACGCGCTGTTCGCATGGAGCCTGATGCGCGAGCCTTAGTGGAGAGCGGTACAGTGACGCTGAAAGCCAGGCCGGTAGCATCAAATTCCTTCAAATGCTGAATTCCCGCCGACCATAGTACGTCGCCCTGCTGGCGCGTTTGCGCCAATTGGAGCTGTGTTTCTAGAAGACGGGCTTTAGCGGCGAAATACTCAATATCAGGGTTCTCTGACAACTCCGACAAAATCGAGTCAATAGATCCTACCTGCCCAACAGATAAGAAATCAGACTCCACCGCATCAAATTTTGGCGTGTTATTCGCCCACATATTGGCCAGACGAATGCCTGCACTCTCAAGTCTGGCAGTGGCGGCTTGCTCAGCTATACGCGCTTGCAGCAATGCGGCATTCGCTCTATCCAGTTCTAACTGTGGCGTATGGCCCGCAGCGACTAAGGGTTGAATGATATTGATAGCCTGTTCGGCCATCGCTGTGTACTGCGACTGTAACTTCACTTGTTCTTGGGTTGTTGCGACGTCAATAAACCTTCGAACAACTTCTACAAGTAAATCAAGCTCAACCACTCGCTGCTCTGCATCTAAGGCCTCGATTTTTCGACTCACTACGCCTACTCTAGCGGCCCTCTTCCCTCCCAGCTCAATGACATTGGACAACCTCAAGCTAGTCTCTGCCCCAGCAAAATCTCTAATAGCGCCGGTGCCAAAAGCATTCTCTACTTCAACTCCTAACGTGTAGGCGGGTCTTAAGTCAGCCGTTTCTCTAGCTCCCTGCAATGCCTCATTGCGAAGTGGAAAACTCCGCAAGCTAGGATGGGCTTCTATTGTGGCATTCAGCGCATTACGCAACGAGATAGTACTTGTCGCCATATCCTGAGCATTCGACGCCGAACCGATGACTGCAGAACACACTGCAATCACTAAGCATTTCATATTCATTGGTTTTCCTCTGCAAATAGCCAGTACAGGCAAGAACTCAGAAATGAGTTCGAGCGAATATACTTAATATTGTCTTCAGGCTAATGCAGGAGGTGCGCGAGTAAGAGAGAGAAGTGTTGCCGGTTTATTGGGAAGTGTGTCGGGCGGGTAAAGCAAGTATGAAATTGGAGACCAAGATACAACTAGAGCTGAATAACTAGTAAATGAAGCAATTGCCTCTATTGATACTGTGGCATTTTTGTCTCGCACAGCATCTAGAGAAAGCTCACTCTCTATATCCGATTTATCTGCCCCAGCAAGCCCGCCAACTAGATCGATTTCGCTCGAATGTAAGTCGTAGGGTTCGAAATGAATGGATACCGGAGCTTCATCGCCATCGAGGCAGTAGCGAAAATGAATATGAGAAGAACTGACAAGCAATAGAAGCAATACAGCCAAGAACGCCGGTATGCTTCGCACTGTATTGATTTCCTTTTTCATATCGACACAGATCATCTCACATCTATCTAGTATTTAGAACTACATAAGCAGAGGACATATTGCAGCTTGCAGTAAAGAGCAGGAAGGCCTTGGCCACACTATTAACACTCTCTATTTTCGTATTCGAAGCGCATTGAGTACAAAACTAGTTTGTCACTCTGTGTTGTGCAAATTCTCGTCTCAGTCGATGGGCATAGCGCGAAACCGTAAGAGGGAACACGCTCTAAGCTAACGCATCGAACTCCTTATAGATATTGGTAAAGGATACCTAACCTGGTGTTGCAATGCCAGCAAGATATATTTTTACCAATAATTGCACATCGTCCTTTGCTTGCTGCGCAGAGTTAGCACTTTCTAGTATGCCATTCACTGCGCCAATCAATACCTGAGCCAATGACCCAATCGTTGCTTTAGATTGCGTAGATACTATTTCTGCTAGCAATTTCTGAATTACTCCTGAAAATCGGTCATTTGCAGCTAACACCTGTTTTCCGCAAATCTTGTTCTTTTCGTTAATCAACTCTCTAGCAAACTCTGATCGATGTAGCAGGTCGTATACCCAATTCACTCTTGCATTTACTACAGCAAGCAGTTTGTCTTCCGGATCGGCGGCGGCACTGTAAGCCTCAAGCACCTCGGCGTAAACCTGACTGTTCATTCTGTCGCTCAGCGCTTTAAATACATGTTCTTTAGTTGGAAAGTGCTTGTACAAAGAGGTTCTCGAAACGGACGATTCTGCAGCAATATCCGACATAGATGTCTTAACAAAGCCATACTTGGCAAATACCTCTAGCGCCCCCTCCAGCAATAGATCTTCTGCGCCTGAAATTTTTTCTTGATCACTTGGGCTCATTGATATAGTTTACACATTGTACGATTATTGTTAACTTTGATTTAGAGTGTAAGAATATGATACTAGCTGAGCATACTATCACTATCGAGCGCACAATTGATGCGGTATTCGATTACATCTCAAACCACGAGAACTATGTTAACTGGTTTCCGGGAGCCATTAGCGTAGTATCTAAGAACGAACTCCCACACGGAACAACAGGCAAAATTTACACAGAACAGGTAAAACTTCTAAGTGGTAGACTATGTGAAATGGAAATCCCTGTAGTCCGTTGCACGAGGCCTTCACTCTTTGTAACCGAGGGGCAATTCTCGCCTCTTCATCCTCGTATGGAGATTCGGCTAGAGCGGCTTGGCGCAGATCTCACTAAACTGCAATGGGTTTTTAGCAGTCGTAATCAGTCGACTCTTGGACGCTTTTTGGTGCGCATACTCGCTAAACGCAATCTACTGAAACGCAGCACTGAGGCAATGGCAAACCTAAAGAGTATTCTCGAGCAGACAGAAAAACATCTCTAAATCGCAGGCCCGCTTTGGCGTGGACAATCTGGCCAAGCTTCATCCTGATCTGTACCTGACGGGGCATATCGAAGCGGCATTCGCAGCTCTTGCTCATTTAATGCGGGGACAAACACGACCTCACGCACTGCTTACACAAAAAACATGGCAGGACTTAAATGCCGAGCGCCGATCTTGCGCGGAGGAGCGAATAGAGGCGGAGCTAGCTGCCCAATAAAGCCTCTGAGCTAAAGTGCCCTTCAATAAGAAAGCACAGCGCTGACGAGATCACCGGGTAAAACTATATTCCATACTACCCAGAGCATTGACTGGTTGCACTTGCGACCAGTATGTCCACGCGTAGTCACACGAGGTCTCGCAGTAGATTTCAAACAGCAAGCTCTCTCCAACGTTTACCTCACGCAGAAGACGGCGACTGACTCGCATGTCTTCTACGGGAGCCCCCTTAGCAATACAGTGATGAAACAGTTGTTGTGAATCACTATTGCTTATTTTGAAGCACAATTTGTTATGCAAGCCTTGAGCAGCCTCTCTTATGCCAAACTCCACATCCAGCGCATGTATAGCCCTATCGAAGTTCAATTCGAGTTTGCTTGGTGCATGAGCAAACAAAGCATCGGCCTCCATCACCAAGACCGGAGGCCCTTGGTCGCTGCTTTGCTGCAAGGTCTTTAGGGCTCGTTGTCCATCGATAATATAGGCGACATATTCCTTAATCTGTTCAGGCTTCGCCCCCTGCGCCCTCTTAAGTAAGACCAGTCCATTGATGTCGACTTCTTGCACTGGCTTATATAGGCCTTTTTTTTCGAGAGGCAGCACACTCTGCTCATGCACCCACACAGGGTCGTGTCTCACTATATATTCAGGCTGGTAGTGAAGCAGCCAGGACATGAACTCTCGCCTGCCAATATAGTCGGCATTGTAAGGGCTAACCAGCCCCAAAATATCGATTATTCTGCGCTGAGAGTACCAGCCGATAGTGCCGATCTCTACCATTGCCACACTAGCGTCTTGGTCAGCGTTGTCCTCTAACCACTGACCCATTTCAACATAGCCAGCGTTAGGCCCTCTTTTCTCAAAGGAAACCATATGGTATTGAGCATACACCGCCATAGCCAATAGCAGCGCCACGACCGGCACCCTAATGAGACTAGGACCACTACGCCATACATACCCACCCAAAAGGAACAAACTCCGACAAGCAAATATCACCATATAGAAGACAAATGGCGCGTCGTACCAGTGATAGTTTGGAATATTAAGGAGCAGATAGAAACCTAATAGCAGCACTAAGAAGGCTAGCACTAGACGCGCCAGGGAGTAGCGAATACTAAGTAGAAATCCAGCGGCGGATGCGGCTACTAGTAAGTAGATCGCAAACGCGCTTCCCGAAAAGAAGACGCCTTTAAAATAGTGCACATTCAGGAATATCCAAGACTCTCCCCACAGACCTGAGCTTCCCTGAGCAATTTTTGCATTCGCAGTGGCGGGAAAAGCAACACCGTAGTAAAGCCAGTTGAATAGAATAGGCGATACGAAGATTACAGCAGACAGTATTACGAGGCGCCAGTCGGGGAGCGATTTGTGCCTAAAGACATAATCCAGCCCGAGTACAAGCGCTAGGAATACCCCCTCGGTTCGCGTAATGCAGCACAGAGCGAGGGCGACCACAAACCATTGAGACTGTTTTTTGTATAGGTATAAGGAATAGCTAATCAGACAAAGAAATAGACCCGTCTCCATGCCAAAAGTTGAATAGAAAAAGGCTGTGCAAGCGAGCGCGGACGAACAAATAGCTGCCTCCACATGACTTCTGGAAAAGAGCTGCCCACCAAGCAGCACCGCTATCAGAAAAAACAGCGCGGACAGCCCAATTGTTAGCAGCTGTAGATTGCTTACAATATAGGCTCCGGCAATTAATATCGCAGAGTATAGGCCCGAAGTGAGGCCACTGAAGCTTTCGTCCACATTGTAGCTAAGGCCCTGCCCTTCGTGAAAATTACGAACATAGCGCAGGTAAATCATGGCATCGTCCAACTGAAAGCCAAGTGCGAGATAAGTGAAGAACATTACTAAAAAGACAGGCAATGCTAATAGGCTCAAGCGCATCAAGTAATGCGGCGGGTAGTGTGTATGGCCGACTTCACCCTTGGAAAAATGGAACATCAGAACCTCCTGTTCTTAACACTCAGCACCAGATGTCAATCTGCGACTGCAAAACGTGGGATATTTTCCCGCAAGTATATAGAGGGTTTGTTGCCGTGGGAAGGGCCTATTAGCTTTGTGGGCAAATTGCTTCACACAAGCGTGGGGCTACCCCCCTTACTAAGGGAAGCAGCCTCACGCTCTACAGAAGGAAAACTGGGAGGATCGGTACCCCGAAGCGGGGCAATGATGCACTAATATTGCATTAAGGAGGGAATAGCGCGCAGTGATCTAATATCGCCTAAGCATTCACCCTGCGTTCCAGCTCTGCCATGGCAAAGTGCGCCGATTGAATCGCACTCTCCATCCATGCTGGGTGATGACTCACCTGGTCACCTATGCACCAGTACTTGCCGTCCACAGGGGCTTGCAGTCTTGCAAATATGGCTTTCTCTTCATCAGTATTCACGCTCCAGCGCGCGGAACAGCCCAGCATGTGGTTCATTCGATGCCAAGCTATGGTAATGCCTTTTTCGACTTTGTCTCGGTAGTCCGGATGCACTTTCTCGCCCTGAGAAAGCATCATTTCTATTCGCTGATTCTGGTTCATCTGAGTAAACGGTAGGCCATCTCCGTAATTGTAGGCAGCTAGCACAACGCCTTTTTCTGCGTGAATCGCATGGGCGGGGTACCAAATCTGCCTGATGTACTGGTTAGTCCAGGAGATGCCACCATAGATGCCCTCGTACTCCCAGAAGCGCTCTTTAGCCTGAAACGCTCCTTTAATGGCAGTGCCGCGGCGAATATACTTTAGAGCCTGTATATAGTCGTCCGGCAGGTTTGTCTTCAAACCCGTAACAAGATGGCTAGGGATGCAGTTGAAGCAGTAGTCGGCTTCAATGGAATGACGCTGCTCATCAACGATGTATTCGACGCGAACACCATCGTCTTGCAGTTCAATCTCGGTAACCTGCGAGTTGAACTGAATTTTGTCTTGTATTTTGCGCACAAAACCATAGGGAATATTGTCGTTACCGCCTACAGCCTGCATCAACATGGGGCCAGTTTCACCCTCGTTGTCTGTCAGCACAATGCGCAGTGCTTGGGCCTTTAATAGGTCGCGAATATCGATCATGGCTTTCTGCACGGTATGCGTGACATAGTCCCCTGAGGCATATCCAGCTCTATTACTGCCCGTATACTGGTAGTTCTCGTCCAAGTCGCCAAACGAGCGCACTAGGCTTAGGATAATCTCAGCTTCTTCATCGGTGAATTGGCTGTCCATATCCTCCTCTTGCATCGACTTAGCCATTAGCTCGCCTAAGAAACCACGCACATTGGTACTTAGCTCACGGTTGCGAATACGTTGCCCGCCCATGATGTTGTCGTCTTGAATCCAAGCATCCTTGTTTTCATTGATAAACATCTCTAGTTCGACGCCTAGCTCGCGACAATAATGGAGCACATTCTTGTGGGTACTAGGGATACGTGCAGCGCCAGCATTGAAGTACATATGCGGGTCGTCATCAAAGTCGCAGACCTGGGGGTTGCCGATTTCGTCTATCAAGGTGCCGGATCGCACCGTGAAGACGCGTCCCCCGGCTCGATTGGAAGCTTCGAGCAAGGTGACGTCATAACCGGCCTTGTCCATCTCATATGCGACGGTTAGTCCAGACATGCCCGCCCCCAGCACCAATACCTTTCGCTTGTCGCCTTTAGGGCCCTGCAGTTTAGGCACAGAGGCGTGTGTACTATTAGGAATCATACCCAATGCGGCGGTAACTCCTAACACTGCCGCCGTACCACTCGTGGCCGCGAGGAGGTTTAAAAATTCTCGACGTGTAACAGGACTAGACACAGGCAGCACCCTCTTCAGTTAAATGTGATTCACCATGAATGAAGCCTATTATGAGCAATTACTAGCGCAAAAGTCCTCCCCATAATATTCTGAAAACCTACTTATCCAATAGGCTCTACAGCTCGGCCTGCGCCGCGAATTTCTTGACCTACAGAGATTTCTGCGCTCTACTTTGCTTATTCTTTTCTTCGTAAACCGCCTCAAGTAACAACTAAAGAGGCCCAACTTGGTTGAGCCGTGTCAGAACAAATAAAAGAATTTCAAATTGGCCCATGGCGGGTCTCCCTCGACAATTGCACTGTCAATAACGGCCAAGACGAAGTAAAAATCACACCCCGCAGCATGGATGTGCTCAATTATCTACGCCTGCATCCCGGAGAAGTCATTAGCCACGAACAACTGCTCAATGAATTTTGGCAAGGCACATATACATCCGACCACGCAGTCCACAAAGCTATAGCCGAGCTGCGCCGTGCACTTGGGGATAAAGCTCAAAGTCCTATCTATATTAAAACAGTGCCAAAGCGCGGCTATACACTCATTGCCCCCGTTGAGCTGTGTGAACCAAACGACAAGCTTGCAACAAGCCATGAGACTGAGCCCAGTTCTAAGCCGAGCCCCCCAAACGAGCCGACACCCAATAATCGTAAATCTGGCCTGTATATTAGCTTAGCCGCCCTTCTGGTATCGGTTTTGAGCCTGCTTTGGTTTGCCCTGGCGCCAAGTCAAAACAGCGAAGACGAGATAGTTCAGCTCGCGATACTCCCTTTCGAAAGCCTTGGCCTGCATGCTGATCAACAGTTTCTAATCGAAGGCCTGCATGACTCACTGGTCAATGGCCTCTCCAAGCTAAGCCACTTACAGCTACACGACAACGCTCTGCCGATTAGCGAGAGCAGGTCCAGCATAAACGCTGGCCTCGGCCGCAACACCCCGGCCGATCATGTCCTACATGGCAGCTTGCAGCGTTACGAAGAGCAGTTGCGCCTCACTATCCGACTGACAAGGGTCGAGGATGGGCTCCATCAATATTCCGAGCAGTTCAATTTGCAGGTAGCAGATCTTTTTGGCTTACAAGACCAAATTGTGTCCAATATCGTCAGTGCCCTATCTATACACCTTGACGAAAGTGAGCGCTCACAAATGCTAGATTGGGGCACCACTAATGCGCTTGCTTACGAGCGATTTCTACGGGGCGACTTTCACTATAATCAGTTCAGCCCTAATGATTTCCAACGAGCCATTGATTATCACCTATCCGCCATTGAGCTAGACCCCGACTTTATCAACGCCTATCAAGGGGTCGCCACTGCCGCGAATAATTTGGCGGTTTACAGCAGCAGTGAACGTATTGAAGAGCTGACTGCGCTAGTCAATGAAATGCATCGAGAGGTTGCCAGAATAGCCCCCGATAGCCCTGTACTGCTGTCAATCAAAGAGATGTTGCTGCGCATGAGCGGCATCAACCAAATACTGCAAGAGCAACAATTACGAGAACTAATCATAGCGGGAGATTCCCCGGAGTTTGCGATCGCTCACTACTCCCTATTTTTGATAGGGGCACGCCTCTACGACGAGGCTCAACAACTACTAGATAGCGCACACGAGGTAGGACAATTTGAGTTATCACCTGACGAGGTATGGAGCTATCGCAATCAGGTTTATCCACCTAGAGCACGCCTGCTTGCGGCTCAGGGTCAACTTCAACAGCGCCCTTACCATATTGGCTTTCTGGGGGCAGTGGCAACTAATTTGGCTTTTGATGGCCGCTTCGATGAGGCCAGGATGTTCTTGGCACGGCAACGCGAAGTCGATTTAGATGGCATATCCAGCCACTACACCCAAGCCGTGATAGCGGCTCTTAGTGGGGCCGCTCAGCTAGGTAACACTCTATACACAGAGCTCATGAATAAAGGTCCCGACTTTAATTACAACAAAGGAGCCCTAAGCTTCATGCTGGGTGATATAGAAACGGGTATCAGCTATTGGCAGGAGATACCGCCCTTACAGAAAAGGCGCCTCTTTAATGTCACTCACCATACCGAGAAGTATTTCCCACAGCACATTCTTCTCGACCCAAGATATAGCGCCTTGCTAGAGAGCTTAGACTTCGGTACCACCTGGCAAAGCACTCTGATCGAAGGCGTGATAGCTTTAGGAGACAAGCTCCCCGTGCAACTTAGTGAGGAGGCGAGAACAGCCTACGACAATGGCACTCTTATGCTTAGCAACGACCTCTGGGACCCAGCACAGTGGGAGGAATTCAACAGCGCTAAGGCCAGCCTCTCCATGGGTGAGCTGCGCCTTCATTAAAGGCATAGGCCTTTAAACGCCGGTATACCGGCGCTGGTAGGAATTCAGAATGTTTTGAGGAGGACTTTCAAGCCGAGCTTGGTAATAATGCTTAGCACACTCACTGACAGTCAGCGCATCGGCGCGCTGCCCCTGGAATGCCACTATGAAACATTTCGCTTTATTGCTAATAGTGCCAAGCATACTCGCGGTGCTTGCAGCCCCAACACTGGCGCAAGACGCTCAGCCCACTATCAAGTTTTGCTTTACCTGCCACGGCACAGATGGCAAAGGTAATGAAAGCATTAAGGCGCCCCGTCTAGCGCACATGGAGTCTTGGTATCTAAAGCGACAGCTTGAGCTATTTAAATCTGGCGCACGTGGTGCTCACCCACAAGATGTCGACGGAATGGAAATGCAACCCATGGCGGAAATCCTGAGCAACGATCAGATCGAAGAGATCGTGCAGTGGGCTTCTACTTGGGAGGCAGAAATGGCCACCCCAACAATGAACGACGGCGATATTAGCAACGGCCGCAGACTCTATAGCAGCTGTGCTAGCTGCCATGGCGACCAGGCTCAAGGGAATGTGGCATTAAACGCTCCAGCTCTGCAGGGGCAGAACGACTGGTATCTCGTTACTCAGCTGGAGAATTTTAAATCCGGTATTCGAGGAAGCGACCCGGCAGACCAATACGGTTCCCAGATGCGGGTCATGTCTGCCGCCTTGAGTAGCACACAGGATGTTCTCGACGTAGTCGCTTACATCAACACCCTAGGACGCTAACCCTTTCTATCATCACTACAAGGAAACACAATGAAAACTTTCAGCAAACTATTCGCTCTTACTCTTTGCTTAGGCTTCATGGGCAGCACGAGTTTTGCTCAAGACATCGAACGCAATGGCGAAGGACGTTTTTTCTACAATAATATTATTATTCCGGCTGGTGCTGAGACCATGTACCTAAGCGGAGCGGGCGCATCGCCTATGGAAAACGGAGACTTTGGCGATATGGAGCGCCAAACGGTTAATATCTTTGAGAAGTTTGCCGCCACCCTCGAAGCTCAAGGCTGGTCCATGTCCGACATTGTACAAGTGAGAGTATTTGGTGTTGCTGGGGAAGACGGCACATTCGATTTTGCTGGTTTCAACCGCGGCTTCGCCCAGTTTTTTGGGACTGAGGAAAATCCAATGAAACCCGTGCGTTCGGTTGTGGAAATTAAAGACCTAGTTGTAGACGGCTGGCTTCTCGAAGTAGAAATTCGCGCAGCCCGTATGCCGAAGTAAAACTTTAAGCTGGGCTAGCTGTTTATTCTAGCCCAGCTTACTCTATTTCTTTTTAGCTGGGTTGAGCCACTATCTTTAGCTCTACTCGGCGGTTCTGCGCTCTACCTTGCTCAGTCTGGTTCGAGGCAATAGGCTGATCCGGGCCAAGACCTTGCGATAGCAAACGCGACTGCTCTACCCCTCTGCTCGCCAATGCATTAACGACACTCGCCGCTCTTCGATTCGACAAATTATAATTGTAGTCTGCGGAACCCGTGGAGTCCGTATGCCCTGTCACCATTAACTGTGTGTCTTTGAACTTAGCTAGCACTTGAGCCACGGAATCCAGTACAGGTGCAAACTCACTACGCACCGTGTACTCATTAGTGGGAAAACTGATATTACCGGGCATGATTAGCGTGAGCTCATCACCAACGCGCTGCACTTGCACGCCGCTACCTTGCAGTTCTTGGCGCAGTTCAGCTTCTTGCGCGTCCATATAGGCTCCAACCCCAGCCCCAATGGCTCCACAGCCCAAGGCTGCATTGCGCGCTCGCTGACCACTCTCAATCGCGCCAATTAGCCCACATACAACACCGCCTACGGCTCCATAAGTTGCGGTCCTACTAGTTTGTTGCTGGCCGGTGTAAGGGTTAACCGTTGAACAGGCAACTCCGATAAGACTGAGCGCTAACACGCCAACAAACTTCTGTTTAATAAACATAAAACACCTTCAGGGTTAATGTGAGAACTTCACTGTATTAGACAGTAGCTTAACAAAAACATTTCTGCGGCTTGTGCGCAAGTAGACAATTTTGCTATTTCACTTTTCCCAAGGCATAAAAAAAGGCGCCGCTCTAGGAGTGACGCCTCAGCCAAAACACCCTATGAGGTTTAGCTTAGCTTTAAAGGTAGTCGCGTCAGTGTGTTACCAGTCACGGAAGCGATTGCATTTGCTACTGCGGGAGCAATCGGCGGCGTGCCCGGCTCACCTACGCCAGAAGGCGCGTTTTGGGAAGGCACGATATGCACTTCGACCTCTGGCATTGCGCTCATTCTCAATACCCGATAGTTGTGGAAGTTAGTTTGATCCACATTGCCATCGGTCAGAGTCAGCTCATCATCGAGTGCAGCAGAAAGGCCATAGGCTATTCCGCCTTCAATCTGCGCCTTAATGATACTCGGATTGACTGCTATACCGCAGTCCACCGCCACATAGACTTTCTCGACTTTGAATGAATCACCCTCAACAGATACTTCTGCTATCTCTGCTACACTGGAGCCGAAAGAGGTGTGTACTGCAACACCACGCCCCC
The DNA here is from genome assembly GCA_033721235.1 of Pseudohongiellaceae bacterium. Classification (GTDB taxonomy): domain Bacteria; phylum Pseudomonadota; class Gammaproteobacteria; order Pseudomonadales; family Pseudohongiellaceae; genus UBA5078. Next base: position 91,588 of record JAWWAY010000010.1, read on the forward strand.
AGCCTTTTGGTAATTGCTTTGTTCCCCACCCCGCTTTTTCTGCCACAAGTTTTAGCGCGGCAGTCTCTCTTGGGTTGTGCTCCAAGAGTGACAGTCGGTATTCAATAGGATCAACCCCCGCTTCTCTTGCAAGATAGTCAATAAAGACCTCCTTACTAAAGGCCGTGTGTGTATTGCCTACCGAACGCCACCACTGCACAGGCACCCCCACCTGTGTGGTATGCAGTTCCACTTGTCTCTCTGGTATTTCATATGACATCTCCGCCAACCCCTCTATCGAGGTCATATCGATGCCGTTTACGAGCATGAGCTCAGCAAGTGTGGTACCAGAAATAATTGATTGCCCCGCGACACGCACACGCAGCGCTTCGACTGAGCCATTGTCTTTTAGCGCGGCAGAGAGCTTATGAACATATGCGGGTCGATAGTAACCGGCCTGCATATCGTCTTCTCTCGACCACACCAACTTGATTGGGATACCAGGAACCTTTTCGGCTATTTGCACAGTCTCTAAGACGTAATCAGAAACTGGGTTGGCGCGACGGCCAAAGCCGCCACCTGCAAATACCGTATTAATCTTAATGTCGGCGGGGCTCGTACCTAGGTGCTGCGCAATGGCAAGCTGGTCTCCAGTGGCGCTTTGACAGCCATACCAAAGCTCGGCCTTCTTGCCCTCAACCTTTGCCACACAGTTCATTGGCTCCATTTGCGCGTGGGCCAAATAGGGAAACTCAAACACAAGCTCCTTGTTATTAGTGCTTTTTTCCAAGGCCGCATTAACATCACCTTCACTTTCCGCAAGCACTCCGGGTGTCTCCACTAAGGCCCGATACCGCCCCAAAATATCACTACTACTTCTCTTCTCTGCTGCGCTGTCGTCCCACTCGATTACTAGATCCTGACGAGCTCGGCTCGCCGTCCAATAGTCTTTAGCCAACACAACGATGCCATTTTCTATTTCAAAAACGTCCTGCACACCAGCGCGAGAAAGCGCCTTTGTTGCATCGAAAGATTTTACCTTACCGCCAAACTTGGGCGAATGGGCCACTACCGCAGTTAACATACCCGGCAATTTGACATCCTGGGTAAATATGGCGGTGCCATCTTGTTTGCCCACATCTTTTCGCAAGGTATGGTCCCGACCAATTAACGTAAATTGATCGGGTGTTTTTAGAACCAAAGCCTGATTATCAGGTGCCGCTTGCATTGCTGCCTCAACAGCCAAGTCACCAAAACTGGCCGAGTGAGTCCCGTGGCTTAGCACTCCTTCTGAAACTGAAATCTCATTAGCTGGAACATTCCAGCGTTCGGCCGCCGCCGCGACTAGCATCGCCCTAGCTGCGGCACCCGCTTGACGCATCTGCATAAAGCTATTGGCTATAGCAGTGCTGCCACCGGTGGATTGTTGCCCCATTAGTAGGTTTGCATATTTGCTCGTATCAACCGGAGCATGTTCACATACTACTTGCTCCCAGCTGGCATCTAACTCTTCTGCTATACACGTTGCCAAGCCAGTGAAAACGCCTTGGCCCATCTCCAAGTGTTTGATGAATATGCGAACTTTATTGTCTGGAGCGATGGCAACAAAGGCATTGTATTCCAGCGCGTTATCGGCCACTTGTTGGGCATTGGCACTGAAGTTGACACCCAGAACTAAGCCTGCCGTACCACCCGCTGTTAGTTTCAAAAATGAGCGCTTACTCTCGCTCACCGTCTCTTGGCCTAGGAATCGATTAATATTCATTATGCAATCTCCTCCGAGCCATTGATTTGTTTGGCCGCCATGCGAATTCCAGCCTTAATACGAGAGTAAGTGCCGCAGCGACATATATTGCCAGACATCGCGGCCTCTATTTCAGCATCGCTTGGGTCGCTATTTTTCTCCAATAGCGCCGTAGCAGACATGATCTGTCCAGATTGACAGTAACCACACTGGGGAACTTGAAGCTCTACCCATGCGGCCTGCAAGGCTTGTCCTGCAGCCGTCTCCAAACCTTCGATAGTGGTGATCTCTTTGCCCACGGCATTGGCAACCGTCAGAACACAGGTTCGGGTAGCCACGCCATCGACGTGCATTGTGCAGGCGCCGCATTGGGCGACACCACAACCAAACTTGGAGCCAGTAAAGTTCAGGTGATCGCGAACCGCCCAGAGCAGTGGCATATCACCATCGACGTCTACGTCATGGTTTTGTCCGTTAATAGTCAGCGTATAGGCCATGAGTCCTCCTAGGACTGTATTCTGATAATCAATTTATGAAAGCAAATAGGTAAAATGGGACACAAAAAGTGCAGAAAGCTTGTCATGAAGACCCAAATAGGGCTAGTTTTCGTCCAGCAAAATTTCCTTAGGCCATTATATAGGTAATCATTGACAAACTGTCAATATTTGTAAAGATGTTAAAATGCTAAATCAACGCGAAAGCTCCTTTGCCCAAACCACCATCGATTTAGTGCTGCGCTATGGCATGGCACGTACGACCATGGGTGATGTTGCCAAAGAGGCTGGCGTATCTCGGCAAACCCTCTACTCCGTATTCCCTAATAAGGAAAGCTTGCTCAGAGCCACTATTCGCTATCTCGCCGAGCGCGGGGCAGCGGCTATCATCAAAGAGTGCGCTCCTAGCAAATCCCTAGATGAAAAATTAGACATTGTTGTGCGCCACACTGCGCTCAATAGCTTCGAACTCCTGAGAAGCTCGCCCGATGCGGACGATATAGTGAGCGGCTTCAATAGCGCCTGTAAGGAAGAAATAGAGGAAGCCTCCCAAGGCTTTCAAACTATAATAGAGGGCCTATTGACCCCTTACGCGCAGGCTATTGAGGATAAGGGCATGTCCGTAGTTCAGCTCGCAAACTATATTCAAAAGAATACCTTAATGCTCAAGCACGAAGCGAAGGACACTAAACACCTTTTGGAGATGGCAGCCGTCATGAAGACCCTGGTCCTGAACATTGCCGCTCCGCAAGAAGCAATAAAAGCATGCCTATAAGCCCTTTGTCATTTATAATCGGCCTAACTGAAAAAAGTGGCGCATTCTAGCAAGTCAGTAGAATCATATGACGAAACAATATTGCACAGTGTTATCACGCCTTCTACTCGCTCTCGTCTTAATCGTTAGCGGTAACGGCTCTGTATTCGCTATCGATAACGGTGCACATGAGTGGCAGTCTCACCACGGATCCAGCATGAATAGCGCTGACAATCACCATCACCAGCACATGAGTCCTCAACAAACAGCGCAAGCCGATACGGATAATAGTGAGGATTGTTTTTGCGACGATGTTTGCTGTTTAAGCTACACTGGCTTTCACGCCGACGCTCAGCAATCACAGGCCGTGCTTCACGATACCTATAGCCCCTTAGAAACACAGCTTTACCGCTCAGTCTCATTAGACTTAGGAACACCCCCTCCCAACGCCTAAACCTCAAAGCAAATATTTTTTATTCACTATTTGAGGAAAGGGCAATGCATTTTCGCGCTCTAGCTATTATTAGCTGCTGTCTTCTAGCGTCTGTGACCTATGGCGAGACAGTAAGCTACGAATTCGATATATCAACAACATCTGTAAACATCACTGGGGAGCAGGTTGAGGCATTGGCCATTGACGGCCAAATACCCGCACCAACCATTCGCGCCCAGGTTGGCGACACCCTGAGAGTCACGTTCAATAATACTTTGGACGTGATGAGCTCTATTCACTGGCATGGCATCTTACTGCCGCCCGATCAAGATGGAGTCTCCTATCTCAATACACAGCCCATCGAGGCCGGTTCATCTCACACTTTTGAGTTTCCCATTACCCATGCCGGAACCTTCTGGTATCACTCTCACACTAATTTTCAAATACAGAGAGGGCTATACGGCGCCATAGTACTGGAAGAGCAAAGCAGCGAAGACAAACATGACGAGGTTATAGTGCTCTCGGACTGGACAGACTCAGACGTCAATAGAGTGTTAAAAAACCTTAAGTCCAGCGACGAGTTTTATGCTTTTTCCCGAGACAATGTGCAATCTTGGGACAAGGTTATAGCCAATGGCCCCGAAGCGATTCGCAACCGCCTTTCCAGCTCATTCAACCGTATGAGCCCAATGGATCTGGCCGATGTTCATTACGATGCATTTCTAAGCAACGGTAAAAAAGAGTCAAGCATTGTGCCCGCCGATGAAAGGGGCGAGACAATCAAACTACGGATCGTAAACGGCTCCACTTCCAGCTATTTTGACCTAGAGTACGCGGGCGGACCTATGACGATAGTTGCCGCTGATGGTATGAACGTCGAACCTTTGCGAGTGAACAAACTACGCATCGCCACAGCAGAAACCTACGACATTATTGTGCCCGTCAGCGCCGATATTGCCTATGAGCTCAGGGCAAACTCGTTTGACGGTTCGGGTTACAGCAGCACCTTCATCGGTGATGGTGAAAAGCGCCTTGCACCCGATATGCCAGCACCGAATCTGTTCTTAAGCAGTCACGGTGGCATGGGGCATGATATGGGCAGCCCAGAACACCAGGATATGCAAAGTGATATGAGTGAGAACGATCACATGCACGGTCACGACCATCACTCAGATGCAGCAGCCAATCGCCCTGCGAATGATCACAGTATGCACTCGGCTCATACGCCACCCTCGTCAACTGATAGCCATGCCGCAATGGATCACAGCATGCATCAGGCAAGCCAGAGCGAGCCCCCGGTGATTGATCACCTGACAGACTATTCTTCGCTACGCTCGCTTGAATCCACCACGCTTCCCAGCACACAAACATGGCGAAATATCAATCTTAGCCTCACTGGTTCCATGGAGCGTTATGTCTGGAGTTTTAACGGCAAGACTTTTAGAGAGAGCCCACAAATACTTATCAAGAAAGGAGAGAATTTGAGGCTCAACTTTAGCAACGAGACCATGATGCATCATCCTCTTCACCTGCACGGCCACTTCTTTCGCGTCGTCAACGGCGCTGGAGACTACAGCCCTCTTAAACACACGGTTGATGTTCCTCCAATGGGATCGGTTACCATCGAGTTTGACGCCAACGAAACCCAAGACTGGCTATTCCACTGCCACAATCAATACCATATGAAATCCGGGATGAATCGTGTCTTTAGCTACGAGGGTAGCTCGATATTCGATGCGGAGATCAAGAAGAAAATACAGCCAAAGCAGCGTTTTTTCCAAGTCCACGAGTTTCACTTGATGAGCTCCTTTGCCGACTATGAGTATATGTTGTTCGACGAACGCCATGAATTCGCGCTAGAGCTAGAGTCCGATGTGGCTGGCGAGGAGGAAGCGCTATTCATCTACGGCTATCACTTTAATCGCTACCTTTCCGCTTTCGCCGGATACCAGGAACGCGAACACGAAATAGAAGAGAATCGCGATGCCTCTATTGCAGGGTTTCGACTCACTCTACCCTTCTTGATCGAGAGTGAATGGCGCGTAGATGACACTGGAGATTTTCGCCTAGAACTAGAGTCGTCTATCGCCTTAAGCAAACACCTCTATCTAGATTGGCGAGTCAACAGCGACCATGAGTACCGCTACGGCCTGAATTATAGACTCAATAGCCGATGGGCAATCACTGCTCATAAAGATAAAGAGTACGGCAGCGGCGTCGGTATTAAATTCTTCTATTAACCCTCATTTTTAGTAGCAATGGTGACGAACGTAACACTTCGTCACCATTGTCACGTTGACAATAGGTGTATATACACTCAAATTACCTATCACTTAATGTGCAGGTGATTTTATGAGTACCCTCAATATACCGTGTTACGCTTTTTCGACACGTCAGGCCAGCCGTCGCCTATCTCAGTTCTATGAACATCGCATTATCAGCACAGGTGTTCACGCTCAGCAGTTTACGATTCTCGCCATTATTGAGCATAAGGCGTCCATTTCGCTTACAGAGCTTGCTGAGGAGTTAGGAATGGATCGCACTACCCTAGCGCGTAATCTAAAACCTATGGAACGCGATGAACTTCTCACTATTACACCAAGCAAAGAGGACGGCCGCATCAAAGTAATTGCCCTCACAAGCATAGGAAAACGAAAACTCAAAGCCGCCCGAAAAAAATGGCAGCAAGCACAAGCAGACTTTGAAGATAAATTTGGAGCTGAACGTGCGAGAAAACTTCGTGAGGAATTGAAAGCGGCGGCTCAGGCTGCGTCGCTTTAGTTTATTTTTTGCAATCTTATCTACCAACAATAACAATTTAATCCGAGGACTAGTATGTTTAATCATTTCCGGCGCCCCGCCACTGCTTTGTGCTTTGCGATAGCGGCCGTACACGCTAACGCTCAGAACATCGATGAGAATAATTCGAGCGTTACTTTTCCCAGCACTTACTTCTCTGAATTTGCGCCTATTACGGTCAATGATATGCTCAATCGTATTCCGGGCATCGATCTTATTATCGGCAATCAACCAAGCAATTCCGACGGCGATAGAGGGCTCGGCTCAAGCTCCCAGATTCTTATCGATGGTAAACGACTAGCGGGAAAAGCAAACGAGGCCAGTAGCCAATTAGATCGAATCTCCGCCGAAGAAGTAAACTATATCGAAATTATTCGCGGCAGCTCTGCTAATCTCGATGTTCAAAATAGCGGCCAAATCGTTAATATCGTTCTTCTAGAGGCCACATCGCGTTCGAGCATTTCAACGGAGGCGAATGTCACACACTTCGCAGACGGTACCGTAGAGCCAGGTGGCTCATTCTCGTGGAGCGGACAATCGGGGCGTTTGAATTATCTTCTCAGCGCCACTGTAAGCAGCGGCTACGAGCACGCTGAGAGTTATGAGCGTAGTATCAATGGTGACTTCTCTCCTAATGATGTTATTGAGTATGATCGCTATCTGGATCAAACAAACTACACCTTAAACTCCAATGTTGCTTATGCTTTGAGCGATCGAGATCGTATTGCCTTCAATGCTTTATACAATGAAAGCAACCCACCCGTGGACCTGTACCGCACCATCACTGACTTTAATTCAACAACACCAGTGGTGAGCTATGAAAGGGAAGACATTCCATCCACCTCCTATAATTGGGAGTTTGGCGGCGACTACGACCATAGTTTCTTGAATGGCAATCGTTTCAAAGCGCTTTTCATCGTCAATGAGAAAAACACCGATATTCAAAGAGAGCGATACACGTACAGCACTCCGGGAAGCACCCAAAGTAAGAACCTTTTTCTGTCCACGAAGACCAAGTACCAAGAGCGAATTGGTCGCGGTTCTTACACGATGAAACTAGGCACGGACCATGGCTTAGAACTAGGCATTGAAGCCGCGCAAACTATACAAGACTCATCACTGAAGCAGGGGGTACCGGGAACGATAAGTGATCCGGCCTTTGGAGGCCTTTCACCGGTGGCCCTCCCTAATGCCAACTCTACTGTGGAGGAAATTCGCTACGAACCGTTCGCCATTCACAACTGGCAAATTAACCCTCGCCTGTCTCTAGAGACAAGCCTCGTTGCGGAGTTTTCAGAAATCGAACAAAGTGGCGATCTAAGCAATGTACGAGACTTCAGCTACATCAAGCCCAAGCTAGACTTGCGCTACAATATTAGTAACTCCTTGCAGCTACGTACGAGCTTGGAGAAGGTAGTCTCCCAACTCAGCTTCGCCGACTTCTCTCGCTCCACTGACGAGCGAGACGATGACCTAGATACCGTCGCCGGCAACCCAAACCTTGAGCCGGAAGAAAGTATTCGCGCAGAACTCACTCTGGACTATCGACTCCCCAACGACAACGGCACCATCAACGCCAAGTACTTCCATTATGAATACGATAATAAGATCGGCAAGGTAGACATCTCCACTCCTACATCAATCCAGTCTACCAACGGCAATATCGGCTCGGCGGCCGCCTATGGACTCACCTTGAATACTAGCTTTAGATTAGGCTTTATTGGACTGCCACAGGCACTGTTCACTTCTGCGATTACGGTACAAGAATCCGAGTTCCATGACGATCCTTTAGCACCGCGTGAGCACGGTTTCCCGCCTTACGATAGAGGCAGCTACCGTTTCGGTTATCGTCACGACCTTCCTCAATATCAAATGAACTATGGTTTTAACTACAATGCTCGAATAGACGGCGGACGCATCGCCTGGGATGTTCACTCTCGTTACAATATTCCCGTAGGGAGTGATTTTACTTTCTATGTAGAAAAAGTGGGCTTCGCAGGTTTGACCTACCGTTTTGAGGCCATCAATTTGGAAGACTACGAAAAATGCTCTAAACGCCAGCGCTATGTGGGCAATATTCTTAACGATGTCTTGAGCGAAATTGAGTATGCCTGCTCCACGACGGGTCGAAGATTTGCGTTCAAAATCAGAGGCAACTTCTAAGCTAGCACCCCCATGAACAGCACGAGGCAAGGAAGCCTTTTGCTGTTCTTCTTAGTAAGACAGCAAGCAATCTAACAGGCTTAGAGCTGCACAGGGCACTCAAGATAATCAGAGTCAAAGCATTGCATCGATAAGGCTTTGGCTCGCTCCAGCTCAGAGTCGCTCATCTGCTGCGCCATGGAATCTCTGTTACGCATTGCCTTACCAATACTCAAAGGAGTAGACGTTCTAGTGGCGATATCACTCCACATATAGCCGAGTATATAACTTTGCTCAACGCCATAGCCTGCAGCGTACATCTCCCCTATATTGTACTGAGCCTTAGCGTGCCCCTGGCGAGCTGCGGCTAGATAGAGTCGAGCGGCTTGCTCATAGCTCCTGTCCACCCCATCACCCGCTAAAAAAAGATTCGCCAAGCCGAATTGAGCCGACACATTTCCTTTTTGAGCTGACAATGTATACCACTTTGCCGCCTCGGCGTAATCGCGCTCGACGCCCGTTCCATTTACAAACATGGCACCATAATTAAACTCGCCTAATGGATAACCCGATACTGCGGACATCTTCAACCACTTCAGTGCTTCGGGATAATTCTGCTCGACTCCGTAACCATACTTATACATGACACCAAGATTATTTTGCGCCGCTCCATGGCCTTGTTCGCCTGCAGCTCTATACCACTTTGCCGCCTCCAAATAGTCTTGATCTACACCCTGAGCGTTATCATACATAAACCCCAGATTGTATTGGGCCCGCATATGGCCCTGCTGTGCGGCAGGCAAATACCACTGCAATGCTTTCGCAAAGTCTTGCTCCACACCGAAACCATTGGCAAACATATTGCCATAGTTATACTGGCCATCCGCATAGCCTTGTCTAGCGGCGGATTCAAACCAGATAAGCGCCCGTTCGAAGTCCTGAGCGACTTCTTCGCCCACTGCATAAATATACCCAAGCTCAGTTTGCGCCTCGACATCGCCTGACTGCGCTCGACTCATCAACTCAGAACTCTGAGCAACAAGGTGAGAAGACGCGCAAGCTAGAAGTGCAAACAAAACATAAAGGGTCAACTGTCGCATTTAATTAATTCAAACCCTAAAAAGTGGAGTAATCGTTCTGGCAATTAGTGCAATTGCTGCGTTTCTGGCGGGAAAACTCGCAGTTGTTTCGGTCATATAGACCGCAATACATACTGGGCGATTGGTCTGCGGCCATGCCACACCTACATCGGCCATACTGCCATTGCCACCACCTGCCGTTTTCTCAGCCACAAGCCAGTGAGCCGGGAAACCAGCTCTTAGTTTCTCATCGCCGGTTGTATTGCTTCGCATCCACTCTAGTAGTTGATCACGCGAGCTGGAGGATAGCGTATCGCCCAACACTAATTTGTTCAGAAGCCCCACCATAGCGCGTGGCGATGTTGTGTCGCGCGGGTCGTCTATCGCTGCCTCATTAAGCTCCGTTTCCCATCTATCCAAACGAGTCACTGGATCACCTAAACTACGAGCGAAGCGAGTGACTGAGCCTGGCCCACCCAATCTTTCCAACAACTTATTGCCAGCAGTGTTATCGCTATACATAAGTGCCGCTGAACAAACTTCGGCTAGTGACATCGTATTGTCTCCAAGTCTGTTTTCGGTGATGGGTGAATAACTCACGAGTTCGGAGGCAGCTATGCTCACTCTATCTGCTAGAGAATAGTCACCCGCATCAACTCGCGCCAAGACAGCAGACACCGCGATTAGTTTGAAGGTACTACACATGGGAAAGCGTTGCTCGCCATTGTAACTGAGCAGAATATTCGAATGATGGTCGCTAAGCACCACTCCTAAGCGAGCGCCTAGAGATTCTTCTATGGCTCGCAGTTGAGGCACTATCTCAGCCGCCGAGTTGCTAGCCGCCAAGAGAGTCGGGCTAAAAAAAGAGGCTACGATGCCGCCCAGAGCAATATAACTAAACTGACGCCTTCTCATATCGATACTCTTAGTTGCAGCGTCGATACTGGGACTCTATGCAAATGTCCGCTTTACGCTGAGCCTCTGAAACTTGCTCTGCGCTCATTCTATTGTTTAAGCCAGCCCTATTTCTTTCGACCTGGATACGCTCATCCCCATAGGTATTCTTATAGGCTATTTCAAACCACATGCGAGCTTTAACGAGATCCTGCTCTATACCTTGGCCGTTGTCGTAAAGCACAGCAAGATTATTCTGCGCATTAGAATGGCCCTGCAAAGCCGCCTCCCGAAACCACTTTGCAGCCTCTTCGTAGTTCTGATCGACACCATTACCGCCCGAGTACAGTGCCCCCAAACTGAACATAGCAGTCACATGGCCCTGATTGGCAGCGCGTGTATACCAATGGATCGCCTTGTCTAGGTCTTGAGCAACTCCGCGGCCATTACTATAGATTATGCCAAGGGCATATTGAGCAGTACCGTCGCCTTGTTCTGCAGCCCGCTCATACCAATGGGCGGCCTCGCTATAGTCTTGTTCTACTCCTCTGCCGGCGGTGAGCATTTCGGCAAGATGAAGCTGGGAAGACATATCTCCTTGTTCGGCGGCTTTTCTGAACCACTTGGCCGACTCGGCATAATCTTGCATAACGCCGTCGCCATTGCTGTATAACATTCCCATATTCACTTGCGCCGGGAGAAGTCCTTGCTCAGCCGCCAAGGCAAACAGCCTCGCCGCTTCAGTAAAGTCCTGCTGCACGCCCAAACCAAAATTATATAGCATGCCCAAATTCAATTGAGACTGAGCGACCCCTTGTGCCGCCGCCTTGGTATACCAGTTTACGGCCTCTTCCACGTCAAGCGACACTCCCTGCCCCATCTGATAGGCCGCACCCAGACGATGCTGTGCTTGCCCATCCCCCGCTTCTGCTCGCTCCAATAGATCATCCACGTCTATGCCCTGTGCCAAGGCAAACAGGGGTAGTGATAAGGAGAGAAGCAAAATTAAGAGTTTGCGAAATTTCATAAACTGTCCGCCTATACGGTTTGGGATAAGAAGCTTACCCAAGCACCAAAAATGAAGCCTATGCTTTCGACATGAATCGTGTCCAAGCTGCTCAGTTAGAAATGAAATCCTAATATCAATGGCCTTAAATTGAAAGTTTGGCGAAAACGAGCAATCTCCTTTACTATCACAAGCATGAATATTCTCTCTAAGCTCGCCATCAGCATGATTTTCGTCGGTCTCTCTGGCTGTATCAACAGCACACCGAAAGACCCCATGGAGCAGCTTATACAACCCTATTGGCGAGCGAGCAGTGAAGAGCAATTGCAGACTCAAGCCAAGGCCATACTGGACTCTCAAGTGAGCACTGAAGAGCTCTATCAGCAGCTCAAGACGGGGCCGCACTTCGACAATGGAGTAGAACGGGGCGAGATACAAGGAAGCCGAATCGGTTCGGACAAAAAAGAATATCCGTATACACTCTTGATCCCCGATAGCTACGATGCCCAACATCCCATCAGCGTCGAGTTCAATTTGCACGGCGGCGTGAATCGGGCCAAGCCTGAGCCAGGGCAATCCTATTGGCGCAATGGCAATCAACAGTTTGCCGATCCGAATAGAATCATCGTGCTACCGGGAGCGTGGAATGAAACCTACTGGTGGTTTTCCAATCAGGCAGAGAATATCAAAGCGATCTTGAATGAAGTAAAGCAGCGCTACAATGTGGATGACAACCGAGTCTACCTCACTGGTGTATCCGATGGTGGCACAGGTAGCTTCTTCTTCGCCTTCAAGCAGCCTAGTGAGTGGGCCGCATTCCTCCCCTATATTGGCAACCCTGGCGTACTAAGCAATAGGGCCAGTAGCCAGAGACATATTTTGTTCTATGAAAACCTTAAGGGCAAACCGCTCTTCATTGTTAATACAGAAAACGATCAACTCTACCCAGCCAGAGCGGTGCAAAAACATATCGATCCAATGCTTGAGCACGGAATTGATCATACCTTTACGGTAATTCCCAATGGGGGACACAATACGCGCTGGCTACCCGAGCTCAAGCCTGAAATTGAGGCATTTAAAGCCGCAAGCATTCGCGATCCGCTGCCAGATTCACTAGTTTGGACGACTAACCAAGTGGCCCATTACAATCGCAATCACTGGCTGGTCATAGAACAAATCAGAGCCCAAGGCGAGCCCGCCACTATTGAGATCAAACGCAGGGGCAATACCTTTGATGTCGAAACCAATTATGTGCGCAAATTTTCCCTACTACTCAACCCTGAAGAAGTGGATTTTAGTCGCCCCATCGTCGTTAATATCAACGGCGAAGAAGTTCACAAACAGCTGATAGAACAAAGCTCGGCGACGCTACTTAAATGGGCCGCCATTGACCGCGATAGAACAATGCTATTCACGGCCGAACTTACCTTGCAAACTCCGCAATAGCACTCTTACTCAGGCAGCTCACCCAAGGCATTGCGCCAATCGTAGGCGGTGTCTCCCAGTGCAAGAAAAAAGGGATTGAGCACACTTTCTTTTGTATTGTAGCGAAGAGCTTCTAGGTTAGTCCTAGTGACTTCGCCTCCAGCCGCGGCCAAGACCGCCTGGGCAGCGGCTGTGTCCCACTCGCTAGTAGGCGCAAGCCTAGGGTAAAGATCGGCTTTGCCTTCGGCCAGAATACAAATCTTCAAAGAGCTGCCCATATTTACCAGCTCTACCTCTTTAAACAGGTCTTTAAGCCTAAGCAGCATTTCTTCGAGTGCCTCGCCGCCGTGGCGACGGCTGGCCACTACTCGGATCTTGTCTGCGCCCATCTTCGCAACCCCAATGGCCTGACGGCTCGCGGCTCCCTCTTGTTTCCAAGCGCCCTCACCCGCAACCCCCAGCCAACTTAGCTGCAAAACCGGAGCGAACACCACCCCAAGAACGGGCTGCCCTGCTCTGATCAAGGCTATATTGACGGTAAACTCGCCATTTCTATTGATGAACTCCTTAGTGCCATCAAGTGGGTCGACCAACCAATACTCCTGCCATTGGCGTCTAGTCTCATAGGGAGTGATGGCTTCCTCTTCAGACATTATTGGAATATCAGGCGTCAAGGAGCGAAGCTGCTTTGTGATCAGTGCATTAGCCTTGGTATCCGCCTCTGTTAGGGGCGAATCGTCTCCCTTGCTCTGCACGTCAATACTACCGTCGCGCTCATACACTTCCATGATTTTTTCACCAGCATCGATCGCTATCTGTTGCACTGAGTCCAATAAAGTCTTTAAATCTGTCATGTCGCTTTTCCATTGAATTGCTGAAGCTTCTTTAAGGGCGCCTTTTATTCGCTGCCAATAACACGCAATGCTAGCATGCCCGCAATGTCGCGCTCGACTAAAAATGCGCAGCTTCAATGCTCACAAAAGTATCAACAATAAAAACAACAGGAAAACCCCATGAGATATTTCGCAATTCTACTGTTCGCCCTTCTCAGCATTGGCCAATTGCAGGCGCAATTGGCTGTGCCTAATGACGCAGGCCTCACCTATGGGCATGTTCATCTCAATGTCAGCGACATGGACCTTCATAAACAACTTTGGGTGGAACATTTTGGCGGCACAGTTGTTGAAAAAGGCCCGCTAACGGCCATTACGATGCCTAATATGGCGGTCATACTCACCGACCGCGCGCCGACTGGAGGCTCGCGAGAGTCCGTCATGGACCACTTTGGCTTTAAAGTCCGCAATATGGCGAAGTTTCTCGCTAAGTGGCGAGCGGCTGGTTATGAGGTTGAGCGCGAATTCATTGGCGCAGAGGGCCAGTCGAATGCCTATGTGATGATGCCCGATGATGTCTATGTCGAGCTGCAGGAAGACCAGGCTCTCCCAATGGAAGTCATGGCTTATCATATCCACTTTTTTACACCGCAATACGAAGAACTATTAGACTGGTATACCCAGCTGCTCAATATCGAAGTTCGACCACGAGGCAGCATTGGAACCACTACCAATGTTCCAGGCATGAACCTGAGCTTCAACAACTCGCGGGAAGAGCGGCTACCAACACAGGGCCGCGCTATCGACCACATTGGCTTCGAGGTAGAAAACTTGGAGGCCTTCTGTGAGGAACTTGCCAAGCGCGGAATCGCCTTCGACGTGGAGTATCGAGAAGTTGGCTCGATAGAGCTTAAAATTGCATTCATCACCGACCCGACAGGGGTCTATATCGAATTCACTGAAGGTTTAGACGCCTACTAAACAACGCAGGAGAGCGAAACAATGGTAGATTGGGAAGCCGTCGACACGGTCATCTTTGATATGGATGGCACGCTTCTCGATCTGCATTTTGACAATTATTTCTGGGAGGATTTTGTCCCTCAAACCTATGGCAAGAAGCACGGTCTTAGCAAAGAAGAAGCCAGCGCTGAATTAATGAGCCGCTACGAGGCCATTAAGGGAACCCTAAACTGGTACTGTATCGACTTCTGGAGCGACTCTTTAGAGATGAACATCGCCCAGATGAAAGAGCAGGTGGCCCATAAAATAGCACTGCGTCCCAATGCCATTGAGTTTGTCAGACGGCTTCGAGAGACCCATCGCGAGCTGATGCTAATTACGAATGCTCACCCAATGAGCCTCGCACTAAAAATGCACACGACAGGAATAGATAAACATTTTCATGTCACGCGTAGCTCACACGATTTTAGCCTCGCAAAGGAGAACCACGGTTTTTGGCAGTCCCTGGCGCAGCAACACCCTTTCGATCCCGCCCGGACACTGCTTATCGATGACAGCCTGTCTGTATTACGTCAGGCGCAGAAGGAAGGCATTGCACAACTATTAGCCATAGCAAAACCGGACAGCAGACGCGACCCGCTTCCTTTCGAGCAGTTCAAGCAAATTGAAGATTTCGAACAGATCATGGAAGGTCTGTAATAACAAAACGGCACGCATTTTGTATGCAGTCATGACGAGTACTTTTGAGAAGAACATTCCGAAAATATGAGCAAAGATCACGCTAGCAACGATAATGGAGTGCGCATAGACAAATGGCTATGGGCGGCCCGTTTTTACAAAACTCGGGCCATTGCCAAGCAGGCAGTTGAAACGGGAAAAGTAAGCCTTGAGGGTAATCGGCTAAAGCCCAGTCGTGAAGTCGCACTAGGTATGCAATTGTCTATTCGCCAGGGCTGGGACGAAAAAGTCGTTATTGTAAAAGGATTGTCAGATCAACGAAGAGGCGCCTCAGAGGCAACAACGCTCTACGAAGAAACTCTCGAAAGTATAAAGAAGCGTACAGAGCAACAGGACAACCGACGCATGCAGGCTATATTGATACAGCCAACCGCGAAGCCCGATAAAAAAGACAGACGAAAACGAAGCCAATTAAAATACCAAAGTGAATAAACAACGCCTTCACTGCATTGCTATTAGCCGTGCCCCATTTTTTTTGTCATACTTCTGAGCTTTAAACCCGAGGACGTCCTCCCATCTTACGCCCCATCACCGCAGAGACCAGTGTAATGCAGCGTCATTACAATCTTAGGAGAACCTACGCATGACCGAAGTTGTAGCCGAAATAGTCCAGGATAATAACCGCAACATCTATCGTAATCTTACTCCCAGCCAACTAATTGAACTGGCATTACAGCGCAAAGAAGGCTGTTTAGCGGACACTGGCGCACTTGTCGTAGAAACTGGACATCGCACAGGTCGTAGCCCGAAAGATCGCTTTATAGTGAAAGAGGATAGTACACAGGACCAAATTGACTGGGGCGCCGTCAACCAAGCTTTTGATCCAGCAAAATTCGATGCGCTATGGGAGCGAGTCTCTGAGTATTTATCTACTAAAGATAATTTTGTATCCGAGCTTCATGTCGGCGCTCACCCAGAACACTACCAACCAGTCCAAATTCGAACCCAGTACGCCTGGCACAACCTATTCGGCAGCACGCTCTTCATTAAAGCGAAAGATCACAACCCTCTCGACAAACCCCTGTGGCAAGTAATGAGCGCGCCAGAGTTTGTATGCGAACCTGAAAGAGACGGCACCAATAGCGATGGCACCGTCATCATCAACTTCGCTCAACGCAAGGTGTTATTGGCCGGCATGCGCTACGCTGGTGAAATGAAGAAATCCATGTTCTCGGTACAAAACTTCTTATTGCCAGAGAAAGACGTACTGCCAATGCATTGCTCATCTAATGTGGGCAAAGACGGGGACGTCTGCCTATTCTTTGGTCTATCAGGCACTGGCAAGACAACTCTATCTGCCGACGAGAACCGTTTTCTAATCGGTGATGATGAACATGGTTGGGGCAAAGGCAGCGTGTTCAATATCGAAGGCGGATGCTATGCAAAATGCATCGATTTAAGCCAGAAGAACGAACCTGTTATTTGGGATGCCATCAAATTTGGCTCGGTGATTGAAAACGTGGTTATCGATGAGAAAACCAAAGTCGCAGACTATAGCGATGTGAGCCTGACGCAGAACACCAGGGCGTGCTACCCGCTTACCCACATTAAATCGCGCATAGAAGAGAATCGTGCAGGCGAACCGGGCGCAATCATCTTCCTAACATGTGACCTGACCGGGGTACTGCCACCGGTATCGATTCTGTCCAAGGAAGCTGCGGCCTATCACTTCTTGAGCGGCTACACGGCTCTAGTAGGCTCTACTGAAGTAGGGGCCGGAGATGGCATCAAATCGACTTTCTCTACCTGCTTTGGCGCCCCCTTCTTTCCAAGGCCTGCAGGGGTCTACGCGGACCTGTTGATCAAGCGCATCGAAGAGTTTGGCAGCCAAGTCTACTTAGTGAACACTGGATGGACTGGCGGCCCTCATGGCATAGGCAAGCGTTTTGACATCCCCACTACTAGAGCGCTGATTGCGGCCGTTCAATCGGGGGCATTGAAGAATGTAGAAACCGAGCATCTACCGGGAATAAACCTAGACGTACCTAGGTCTGTTGCGGGTGTCGACTCACAATTGCTCAATCCACGCAATACTTGGAGCGATCCAACGAAGTATGATGCAAAGGCTGCCGACCTCATCGCACAGTTTAAAGAGAACTTCCGCAAGTTTAAGGTCTCCGATGCCATTGTTGCAGCAGGCCCACAGTAAACGCGCAGCCAATAAACAGGTATAATGGCGCAGTAGAAACCAAAAACCGGGCTCTTGCCCGGTTTTTGGTTTGAAAATAAACACAAGGCCCCAATGATATTGGGCACGCAATGGCTTAGCGCAAGCTCGGCGCAGAATCGAGCGGCTTCAAAGCACAGCGGATAAATGTGGCAGGGCCACTCCAACGCTCCGCACACAGGGGATGAAGCTTGACCAATACACTACAAGAAAGTTTGAACCATTTTGCTTTGCCGCAGTTTAAGTCCGAGTGGGGGCAAATCAACCGAGGCATTGAAAAAGAGAGCCTGCGGGTCACAAGCGATGGAAGACTTGCCCAAAGCCCCCACCCAGAAGGCCTAGGTTCAGCCTTGACTCATCCGTATATCACGACAGATTTCTCTGAAGCGCTACTGGAGCTTATCACCCCGGTTTGCAGTAGCATCGAATCCAGCCTCGAGTTTTTAACAGACCTTCACTCCTATACTTACGCCAATATGGCCGAAGGCGAGAAGCTCTGGGTCTCTAGCATGCCCTGCTATGTTGAAAGTGACGACAAAATACCGCTGGCCCATTATGGCAGCTCTAATATCGGCCGGCTAAAGACGCTATACCGTGAAGGACTAGGTCACCGATACGGACGCTTAATGCAGACAATCTCTGGTATTCATTACAATTTCTCTATGCCCACTGAGTTTTGGTCTGAGTACCGGCAAATAAAACAGTCGAGCCTACCTTTACAGCAATTCCAGACAAATCAGTACTTGCACCTAATTCGTAATTTCCACCGTTATTGCTGGCTACTCCCGTATTTGTTTGGTGCCTCGCCCGCGGTGTGTAAATGCTTTACCCAAGGACGAGCGCATGATCTTGATAGCTTCGATGAGGCAACACTATTCAAGCCCTATGCAACGGCACTGAGAATGGGAAATCTGGGCTATAAGAGCGATGCCCAGAAGTCTTTATTTGTGTGCTACAACGACTTGGATAATTACTTAGATAGCCTACAGGGTGCTATGACGACACCTTATGCTCCCTATCAAGCCATTGGGGCGAAAAAGGGCGACCACCATCTGCAGATCAATACCAATCTATTGCAACTTGAGAATGAGTTTTACGGCACCATTCGACCCAAAAGAGTCGGCGAGTCGGGACAACGGCCTCTTACCTTGCTGCGCCAAGGAGGTGTTCAGTACATCGAAGTGCGAATTTTGGACCTGAACCCATTCTTGCCATTAGGCCTAGATGCCCAACAAATTCGCTTCTTGGACGCATTTTTACTGTTTTGCTTACTAAGTGAAAGCCCTGCTTGCAACCCTAGCAGCTATTACGAGATTGAGGAGAACCTTGCAAAAGTGGTTAACGGCGGGCGCGATCCTGAGCTACAACTCTCAAAAGACGGGGTGGCAACGCCCTTTAAAGAGTGGGCGCAACAAATACTGAACCAAGTAGGATTCGCCGCGACCCTGCTGGACAGCCTTGATGGTGGTGAGGCATACACTCAAGCAAACGCCGCTCAACAAGCCAAACTGCAAGACTCAGAGCTTACGCCATCAGCCCAGATTCTGGCTCGCATGCGCGCAGAGCAGCTGTCTTTTGGCGCACTCACAATGGCCCAATCAAGCGAGCATGAGGCTTTCTTTAAGGGAAAAAGTATCTCTGCTGAGCGACTCGCCATGTTACGAGCCGCCAGTAAAAGCTCCTTTGAGCAACAAGCAAAGATAGAAGCAGAAGATACTCAGAGTTTTGATGAATACCTTGCCAATTGGAATGCTACTGCTGAAGAACAAAACTCGTAAAATAAAGGTCGGTAACATCTTCTCCGCCACCACCCTCGAGATAGTCGATAGAGCGACGCACTTCGGCTAAGGCCTTTTCGCGCAGTATCTCAACACCTTGAGTCGAGCTCAGGTTCTCCTCTAATTGCGAGGAGAAAAGCTCTATAAGCGCATTGCGAATATAGGGCATATGATTAACGACAGCAGTATTGGTCGGGCGCAGCACACGAACGGCCACATCCACTTTAAGATATCGAAGACGCCCACCTCCATCATAGTTAGTCACGAAGCTTGGCGACAAATTAATATAGGGATGAGCGCTATTGCCTCCGCCGCCCCCACCACCAGAATCCGCGGCTTGTGCAACAGAAACGATTAAGGCAGCGAGAACAAACACACTGCACTTAACGATTAGACTCTTAATAGACATAGATATTCCTTGCTAACTCTTGTGTGGCATCCCTATGTAGGACAAACACCTCGTATAGGGAGTATATCGGCGTATGGAACGTTTTTTTGAGTTTATCGGGTCACGCTATGGGAACTGTGCATATACACGGCCAAATTTTTGTTTACAATAGGCCGCACCATGATGGAGCGGGGTTTATTCCCACTTCAAATTCATCATCTATAAACGCTTAAATAAGAGCGAAGAGTACAATAAATGGCCAATCTTCTCGCAATGGTGCCGGGCACTCGCAC
>JAWWAY010000011.1:0-98985 GCA_033721235.1 Pseudohongiellaceae bacterium
AGTGACTTCTATTGCCCCAGCCTCTCGGAACCACTGTTCCATCTTCTCTTGGGCAAACGCCGCAATACGTTTTTCGTTATCCTTAAATTCTGCCGTCACACGAATCACTGGCATGCCTAGTTTATCGGTCACAGTCGGGTCTAGATCCAAGTAGTTGCCTTCATAGGGCAGTGTCGTTTTTTGAATATAGGCAGTGTTGTATCGGTCGGCATTCTCGCTAATAAACGCTTTCCATTTAGCACCCCAACTTGGCGCTCGTCCATAGGTACTCATTCTGGCAGCAGCCATGGGCCTACGATCCGTATGCACCCACAGGTTGCAGCCACCTATAAAGTCCACATCGCTGTGATCAAAATTATCGTCAGCCCATTCATCAATAGCGACACCTTGGGCCGGTAATCCGTACCAGTTTTTTAAGTCTTTTGGAAACAAAGCCGAAACCGGCGCGCCTTGATGATGACTAAAATAATGCTGCCCCACTTGACCGCTATTATTAGCCAGGCCATTGGGAAACTCGGACGATTTAGACATTAAGAGTAAACGCGAATTCTCGTAGGTATGGCTAGCCAGCAGCACGACATCAGCTGGCTGAAAGAAAGTTTCACTGCCTTTAATATAATTCACTCCACTCACTTTCCCATCACCATTCGTGACGATTTCCATGACTCGAGCGTGAGTCACAACATCTAATAGTCCAGACTTCATTGCTTCTGGAATAGTCGTGACAGCAGTAGAACTCTTGGCATTAACGTGGCAACCACCACGATTGCAATAACCGTGGTACATGCAGCCAGGTCGCTGGCCATACACTTCTGAATTGATCGCGGCAGGCCCTTGAAAAGGATTCCAACCTAATCGCCTAGCCGCACTGCCCATCATGTCTGTAAACTCAGACGAGCGTAGCGGCCCCATTGGATAATCTCGAGAGCGCGCGCCCTCGAAAATATTACCGTCATTATTTATTTTCCCAGCAATATTACCCGCCACACCGGATACACCCAATGCGTATTCCACTCTATCGTAAAAAGGCTCTAAGTCCTCATAACTTATGGGCCAATCCTCAACTGTTGAATTACGCGGAATTCTGTGGGCGCCATAACGCTGAGTAGTTGCGCTAACGGTCTTGAAGTCCCAGGGGTTTAGGCGCCAACTTTGCGCCCAGTAGTGCAATGATGTGCCACCCACCGCGTTCATCATGGGATGACCGCTTCCTTGGGTAGCGGTTTGATCTTGGCGAGCACGGGTAGTAGGTATTTCTTGATTGGCTTTTTGAACTGACTGAGGCCAGTCACGAACATTATTTCGTAACTCATCTGGTGCAAAGTCTTGGTTACTTAACCAGCTCCCCGCCTCCAAGCCGATAACATTCAGGCCCGCACTAACCAGCGGCAAGACAGCCACGCCACCAACGGCACCGAGACCAATCACTACAACATCAGTCTTCGCTAACTCCTTCGCCATTATTGCTGCCCTCCATTGCTTGAGCGCGATTGGCGCTGCTTGGTAAAGGCTAAATCGTAAGCCGACACCCTGCTAGGACTTAGCTCATCTCCTTGACTTACGTCAGTGGACGAAGCGCCCATACGAACGCCAGGATAAGCAAGCATATCCCAACCAATGAAGTCACGGTTACCGCCATAGTACGGATCACTAAACGTGCCCTCGATGGTGTGGTTTCGCACCATAGCAAAGAAGCTAGTGCCAGAGCCTAAAAAGCCTTGAACCTTGCCATCCTCTACCTCGTGAAGAATAGCGTCCTTTTGCTCATCGCTTAGCCTGGCAAAGATATTGCCGTGTTTAGACTGGGCATACTCATCTATTGCTAAGAGTCCCACTACGTAGGCCTCTTTTGAGTCACTGCGAAACCCAGCCAACGATCGATCAATATAGTGCACAGCCCGCGCTTCAGAGGCGCCCGGCCCGTTTTCATCGGCGGGGAGAATACGATCTACTACCGCATCTAGCGCTTCGCTCTGAGCGAAGGTGAGCGCTTCGAAAGCTTCACGTACAGGTATTTGATTAGGTCGATCCGTGCCGCTATTGTCGGCGGCAAGGGCTGAATGGACACCAGCCCCCCCTAAGGCGGCAGCGCCCATGAGGCCGGCGCCCTTCAATAGGCTTCGACGGGAAGAATTGATAAATTCGTCCTCATTTTGAGGACCACTACTGTTTTTATTATTGTTCGCCATTGTATCCCCCAGCGACTATGTGGTGTCGCTGAGCGTAGCAAAGTCTCTACTAGCCTGTATAGCAAAAGGCTTCAGTCAGCCTAATTACCCGACGAATAGCCCAACAAAGGACACTGAGTCTAAGGTCGAGCTTCTACACACACATCGCCCCACAGTATGTAGCTCGTCTCATCCCCAGAGCTATCCTGCGGATATTCGCTGGTAAGAGGATCTAGTTTCGTACTGCCCGAAGGCGCACTACTATTACCCAATGCGACTTCACAGTATTGCTTTTCAGGCCTGAGCGCCCCTATTGGTAATTCCTTCATCGCTATGCCACTCCTCAATACAGATTGATGAGCCTGTACTATGCAGGAAAAATATGGCAATGACATGAACAGATCAGGGCAAATTCCGAGTATGAACAGAGCAAATGCTGACGCAAGAACCGGAACCTCGGTTTGCTAGGTTTGCAAGATCTAAATAGGCTCGGATGACACAGCTGTTCTTAGGAGATATGAAAGCCGTTGCGACCAGAGCGTTTCACCTTATAAAGGGCCTCGTCTGCTTTGCGCAGCAGGGCTTCATGGGAGTCGCCACTATCGGGGCTAAAGATCGCTACCCCAATGCTCAAGGTAATAGGAATTTCAATATTATTAATATGCAGAGGCTGCTCCAAGGCACTTAACATAGCCTTTGCTAAACGCTCGGACTCCTCAGGCTTATTCAACTCAGACATCAGCACGACGAATTCATCCCCTCCTTGCCTTGCCAGTGTATCGGATACGCGTATGCAACTGCGCAGCCGCGAGGCCACCTCTACCAAGACGTCATCCCCGATATCATGTCCATGGGTATCGTTGATACTCTTGAAATGATCAATATCTACAAACATAACGCCCATTAAGCGTTTATGCCTTCGGCTTTGGGCTAAGTTATGAATGAATCTATCGTAGAGCAAACGACGGTTCGGTAGCCCGGTTAGATCATCGTGGGTGGCTTGATGTTCAACAAGATTCTGTAGCTGTCGCCGTTCCGTGATGTCCTCAATTTGATAGACAAAATGAATAGGCTCATCCCTCAGGTCTCGCACTAAAGAGACGCTCAACAGAACATAAATCAGTTCACCATCGCTACGAAAATAGCGTTTTTCCATGTGGAAATGGTCGATGTCTGCGTCCAATAGCTGTCTGACTTGTGTCTCGTCCGCATGCAAATCCGCGGGGTGAGTAATGTCTTTAAACGTTTTTTGCAGCAGGTCATTGGGGGCATAACCGAGCATATCGGCCAACGCCTTATTGACCTGGAGCCAATTGCCCTCCAAGTCCACCAAGGCCATACCGATAGCCGCTGTTTCAAATGCTCCCCTAAAACGCCTATCGCTCTCGACAAGAGCTAACTCCACGCGTTTCTGCTTTTCAATATCGGCTATGGTGCCAATGGTTCTCAATGCCCGTCCATCGTCATCCCAACGCACAACAGCACCGCGCGATAACACCCATTTATATTCACCCGAAGCCGTTTTTAATCGCACTTCGTGATTGAGAGTCGTTGCGCGCCCCTGAGTACAAGCATCAGTGTCCGCTTTTACCCGCGCAAGATCATCAGGGTGGACTATTTTGCTCCAGTCCTGCAGTGTCGGCGGATAGTCGTCCTCTTTATAACCTAAAATGGCAAGCCAACGCTGAGAATAACTAATCTCATTTTTCTTATTGTCCCAGTCCCAAACACCATCTCCGGCACCGGCAAGAGCAGACTTCCACCTGAACTCGGTTTCACTGATCTCTTTGGTCATTCGCGCGGCCTCGCGCAATGCCTGATTTCGGCTAGCCGCCAATAACCACACC
Source organism: Pseudohongiellaceae bacterium (assembly GCA_033721235.1). Lineage (GTDB taxonomy): Bacteria > Pseudomonadota > Gammaproteobacteria > Pseudomonadales > Pseudohongiellaceae > UBA5078. The sequence continues at coordinate 4,016 of JAWWAY010000011.1, forward strand.
AGAGCGGCAAACAAGAAGCTAAGAGAGGTCCCTATGACCAGGACTCTCATTGGTTCTTCACCACTGGCTACTGCGAAACTATCGTTGCTATTGTTGACTATAGTCCACTGGCGCCCGGCAATATCCACTACCATGCGACGAGAAAAAGCGGGCGCTTTTTTGCGCTCATTAAGGGGGGTTGAGCTATAAAGAAGCGACTCTGGCGAGGTGCTATCGCCATCGTAGACAAAAACATCTACCCCCTCCAAACTCTCTAAAACAACTTGGGCCAATAGCGCAGACATATCGAATGGAGCGATGACCCAGCCATAAAGCTGATTATCATCAGCAGCTGCGCCTTCTAGCTCGTGCACATAAACGGGCAAGAACAATAAAGTACTAATAATCACATCTTCGAATACAGTTGGCGCCAAGGTGATTTTACCACTTAAGCTAGCCTCGCCAGTTCGCCATGCCCTATCCAATGCCTCCCGGCGCACTGACTGTGAATACATATCATAGCCAACAATGCGACGCGAATTCTCTCCCAAGGGATCAACATAAAATACTGGTGCGTAAACATCCCTTGCGCCCTCTGGCCAGATAGAGAACGCTTCAATGCCTTCCTGCTGCGCTATTGCGTAGTAATGGGCTTCATTGCTCGCATCTACCTTGGGGGCGAAAGCCAAGCCTAGAGCGCCAGGGTAATGGTCCTGCATCTGGAGGGCATCGTGGTAGCGGGTAAACTCTTCTCTTTTGACGAAACTCGATGACACAAATAGGCCTTTTAAGCCACGCAGCACTTGCTCGTAGCTTTTCATTCTCGCCTCAATGAGTAGTTCGATCTCCTCGCTTTGCAAAACAAAACGTTGATTAGAGGCCATCTCAGTTCGCCTGCTTGCGCTAGTCCAAAGCAAAGCAGTGAGCATCATCGTTGCCACCAAGACAATCAATGATAATTGCCAAATATTCTCTTTCGGCATTTGGCGAAATTTTAGAGTAGTTTTTCTCGGCAAAGCGCCTTCCTCGCCCGTCAAATTTTAGGGTTTAAAAATTTAAGATGGATTGCGGGCTAACGTAGCTCCAACACCTAATATCCGCCATTATACGGTTTTCTTTAGCCTTTTATTGCAGCAGTTCACATTAACAACGACATTTTTACCAAAAACCTTCACTGTGGAGTGGACCGCAAGCGATTTGAGTAAACAGAGATTAGTCGCGCTTTGGAACCCCCAGTTTCAGATCCAAAGACATACGAGCATGATAGGGTATGAAACTTGCTACACATCTACTGCAAACAACAACGACGATAGAACTGGCGGCAGCAAAGACGATAAACATGAGCATTACACTAGAGCAGAGCATCAAGGAATTTATCGAGCAAGAAAAGCTCCCCTCCTCATTTAGAGCAACTGCTCAACAGCATTACCTGCCTCTTGCACAGCACGTGCTAGCCCAACAAGCCCTCAAGGAATCAAATTACATTGTTGGCATCAATGGCGCTCAAGGCACTGGAAAATCAACTCTTTCCCTTTTCCTACAGCGTGTGCTCAGCGGCGCTGGGCTGCGCGTTGTCACCATTTCCATCGATGACTTGTACTTAACGCGATCCGAGCGCGAAGCACTCGCCCAAAACGTACACCCACTATTGAAAACACGAGGGGTACCGGGCACTCACGACATCGCAATGGGGACACGCCTATTGGAGCAGCTAATGGCGGCTGATGAGGATACTCTCATCCAGATTCCACGCTTCAATAAGGCAGAGGACGATCGCTACCCGCAGGAGCAGTGGTCAAGCCACGAGGGCCGAGCAGATATTATTATCCTAGAGGGCTGGTGTGTTGGGGCTAAACCCTGCGACCTTAGCGGCGATCCTATCAATGCGCTGGAACGACTCGCCGATAGCGAGGGCAACTGGCGCGCCTATATCCAAACGCAACTTAACGGTGAGTATCAGCGCTTCTTCGACCACCTAGACATGCTAGTAATGCTCAAAGCGCCGTCCATGGAGTGCATAATTCAATGGCGCACTCTACAGGAGCACAAACTAGCGCAAAAACTGCGCATAACTTCCGAGCAAGAGGAAGTGCTCGATAACTCGCGCCCTACAGACGCACCAAATAAGGGCATAATGGGAGACAAGGAGTTGCTTTGGTTCATAATGCACTACGAGCGCCTTACTAGAATCATGTTGGCCACACTGCCTAGCAGTGCCGATGTACTGATGGAAATAGACTCACAACACAATATCACCAGTACACAATTTACCGATAAAACCAAAGAGGCGGCTTCTTGAACACGCAAATAATCGTCTTCAGCGACTTGGACGCTACGCTTCTCAATAGAGAAGACTATTCTTTCGAGCCCGCTCTGCCAGCGCTAGATTTGCTGCAAAAAAACAATATTCCTCTGATCCTCAACTCTAGCAAAACTATTGCGGAAATTAGTGAACTAAGAAGCAGGCTGAATAATACTCATCCCTTTGTTGTCGAAAACGGAGCCGCAGTCCTAGTGCCAGTAGGGTATTTTTCAGAGCTCAAAGACCAAGAAACAATAAGTATCGAAGGAGATGACTGCAACTACTGCGTCATCCGCTTCGGCGACAGCTACGAACACATTCTGCAAGCCCTAAACAAAGCACGACAGGCGGGCTTTGTTTTTACTGGCTTTAATCAGTGGAGCGCTGATGAATTGGCACAAGTGACGAGCCTAGATAGCGCCAGCGCCTCCCGAGCGAAACAGCGCCTAGGTTCCGAACCACTTCTATTGGAAGGCGACACAAGCCCCTTTAATAATTTCTTAAACTCTCTCGGTCTGCGCACTGTGCAAGGCGGTCGCTTTCTCCACGTCATGGGCCAATACGATAAAGCTGATGGAGTAAAGTGGTTACTCAAAGCCTATCGAAAAAAATACCAGAGCGCCCAAGTAAAAGCGATAGCCTTGGGCGACAGCCATAACGACGTAGGTATGCTCAATTGTGCAGACTATCCTGTGGTAATCAAGAGCCCCCATAGCCACGCAATAAAGCTCAATAACACTGATCGAGTTAGATTCAGCCAGTCATTAGGACCAGCCGGATGGAACGAGGTGATGCTCGATCTGGTTCCGAAGCTACTTAGCCACTCAGAAAATAATAACGCAGCAGTACCCAATAAATTTTCAACGCAAAACCAAGGAGTTTAGAGATGGGAGATTTTCATCAAAACGGCGTAATTACAACCCTGCACAACCTGTCCAACCAGTCGCAGGAACAACGAGAGGCCGAACTGATGCGCTTCAAAAACTCTCGTCCCATGTCTCTCGTTCTCCCCTCCCTATATTCAGAATTACAAACGGACGCTCTAGCGGGAATTGTCAGCGAGTTGAAGACAGTTCCGTATCTCAATGAAATAGTGGTAGGGCTCGATAGAGCAAGTCAAAGCGAGTACGAACATGCTCTTCAATACTTCTCAGAGTTGGGACAGTATCACCGCGTCCTATGGAACGAAGGCCCGCGGTTGCAAGCCATCGACAAGACTCTAGAGAAGCACGGCCTAGCCCCTAAGGAATTAGGCAAAGGCCGCAATGTTTGGTATTGCTTAGGCTATGTATTAGCATCGGGACGCTCCGAGTCAGTCGCACTTCACGATTGTGATATCAAAACCTATGAGAAGGACTTGCTTGCCAAGCTAATCTATCCAGTGGCCAACCCGAACTTTAATTATGAATTCTGCAAAGGCTATTATGCCCGCGTGGCCGATGGCAAAATGAATGGCCGAGTAACACGGCTACTCGTGACCCCCCTTCTACGAGCACTCAAGAAAGTCTGCGGCTATAGCGAGTTTCTGGAATTTCTCGATAGCTTTCGATACCCACTCGCGGGTGAGTTTTCGTTCCGCCTTGACGTCATCAGCGATATTAGAATCCCCAGCGACTGGGGCTTAGAGGTTGGCGTACTCTCTGAGATGAAACGCAACTACTCGACTAATCGAATTTGCCAAGTCGATATCGCGGACATCTATGATCATAAGCATCAAGATGTTTCTGCAGAAGACGCCACTAAGGGCCTGTCCAAAATGAGCATCGACATCGCCAAAGCCATCTTTCGCAAACTCGCAACTAATGGCGAAATTTTTTCTAATGAAAAATTTCGTACCATCAAGGCCACCTATTATCGAATTGCATTAGATTTTATCGAGACCTATGCGAATGATGCGTCAATCAACGGCCTGAAATTTGATCGGCATGCCGAAGAGCGCACGGTAGAGCTGTTCGCCCGCAATGTCATGGAGGCTGGTTCATTCTTTTTAGATAATCCAATGGATACTCCCTTCATCCCTAGCTGGAGCAGGGTCATCAGCGCCATTCCAGATATCGGAGAGCAACTGGTAGAGGCCGTAGAGGCTGACCACAAACAATACTTTAAATAGTGAGGAAGGCTCATGGCAGTCGAGCTAGATACTAGGCTCAGAGAGCATTTACGTTTTATCTATCCAGATCAAGAAATTGAAGCTCTGGCGGATACCCTATTGCACACGATGGGTTTAGACGGCCAAACTAATGGCCCCACACCCCATCAGAATCATTGGGATGAGAACGATGTACTACTCATCACCTATGGCGACTCCTTACAAAATGAAAATGAGAAACCCTTGCATACTTTGCGCGAGTTTCTGCAAAAACAGTTGTCGGACACCGTCAAAGATGTCCATATCCTGCCCTTCTTTCCGTACACCTCGGACGATGGCTTCGCCATTACCGACTACTTGGCAGTCAATGAGGCCTTGGGCGAATGGGATGATATCGAAGACATTGCTTCGCAATTTAAGTTGATGTCCGACCTTGTTATCAATCACATGTCCTCTAGGAGTCGCTGGTTCGATAATTTCAAGAAGCGCATAGACCCCGGCAAAGACTATTTCTTCGAGGCAGAGCCCAGCGTTGATACATCCCAAGTTGTGCGACCGCGTACCTCACCTCTTTTGGTACCTGTTGCTACTGACGATGGGGAGCGCCATGTCTGGTGTACTTTTAGTGAAGACCAAGTGGACCTAAACTTTAAAAACCCACAAGTCCTCGTGGAATTCGTCAATATCATCAGTCACTACATGGACAGAGGCGTGCGAATTTTCCGCTTAGATGCCGTGGCGTTCCTGTGGAAAGAGATTGGCACCAATTGTATTCACTTAGATCAAACGCATGAGATCATAAAAGTACTGCGCCTGCTTATCGAACATCGAGATTCGGGTGCCATCATCATCACCGAAACCAATGTGCCAAACCGTGAGAACCTCACCTATTTCGGCAACGCCAATCAAGCTCACGTCATCTATAACTTCTCTCTACCACCACTGTTAGTGCACACGCTATTAACAGGCAATTGTCGTCATCTCAAAACATGGATGATGAGCATGCCTCCGTCGCAAAATGGCACGGCCTACTTGAACTTCATCGCCTCCCATGACGGAATTGGCCTAAGGCCAGCTGACGGCTACCTAGATGAAGATGAGAAATTCTCAATGGTCAGCACCATCCAACGCTTCGGGGGTCACGTCACCATGCGCAGGCTAGCAGATGGCAGCGACTCTCCCTACGAGATGAATGTAAGCTTATTCGATGCCTTAAAAGGCACGACAGAGAACGGGCCGGACCAGTGGCAGATACAACGATATATGTGTGCACACATGATCATGTTGGCCTTAGAAGGGATTCCTGCACTCTATATTCATAGTCTATTTGGCACAGAAAACGATTACGCACGCGTGGAGCACACCGGCCGAGCCAGGTCTATCAATAGACACCAATGGAATGTGAATGAGCTATACGGTTTCCTAGACAATCCTTATACCCATCAGGCCAAAATCTTTACAGAAATTAAGCGGCTAATAAAAATCAGGCGCCAACAAGCCGCATTCCATCCTAATGCGACTCAATTTACCTTGCACCTGGGGCTTTCGTTATTTGCCTTCTGGCGCCAAAGCATGGACAGGTCCCAAAGCATATTCTCGGTCAGCAATATCACCGACCAAGCGCAGCTGCTTTCGCTTTCTGATTTAAACCTAGTTAGCACCGATGAATGGGTTGATCTTATCTCAGGGAGACGCTTCGACGAGCATTCGGAGCAGATAGAACTGCAGCCCTATCAATGCTTATGGCTCAGCAATAAAGGCTAAGTCGCCGCGGAGCCTACTGAGCTCCGCGCACTTTCCTCGCTAGAAGTTGCAACAGTTTAAACCCTATGAATAGCGGCACGGCAAAAGAGTTTAGTGGAGCAAGAGCAGAGCTCCAGACACTATCGCCTGTATTAAGCAACTCAATGGAAGCTATGCTCATCAATACATTGCTTGCGAAAACACTAATAACTAATGCGACAACAAGCAGAACCGCTGCTAGAGCATAAAAGGAATGCAGATAAGTAAATCAGAACAGAAAAGAAGGGAAAATAATTGTTAATTCAATAGCTTAATCGCACTCTACGGCAGACTGATAAGCACCGCCAATGGCGCTTTTAATATCAGGATACTCGCCTTTGACACCGTCTACTGATATCTCGAAACCACTAATTTCCTTCGCAGGACCGTGAACGATAACGCTGCGCTTCTCGCCAGTTTTAAGTGTGTACTCATACTCTTTGCCGAGTTTATTAAAAATGACGAACATTAATGGGGCTCCGTAGTGCTGTATCGCCGAATGCTGATTGAAAGTCACTCAGCGATTCCATGTTTGCTAAAATTTCGCAATTTTACTGCTCCCTGTACAAATCGAGCAGTAGGCTTAAGTATCCCATTGTGAACAAGCAGGCTCAAGCAAAATGCGACCTTAATTGTCATAAAAGCAACAAAATAGTGCATTGCACAGTCTAGGTACTCGCCTTTCACCACAAGGGCTAGCGTCCATTTTTCAGACCGCGCCATGCTTTACTACCATTTTGTGACACTACGACACAAAGTTTTCTGAAAATTCGCCGATACACTTAGAAAGTGTGATGTCGCACGAAGGGACTACAGTGCAGATGCTTGTTTCTAAGCCAATTAATTATGGGTGTTATGTCCTTACAGAATATCTTGATTCGTCAGCGAATCTGGCTGCTAGTGGCCTTTTGCATGTGCGGTCTAATCGCCATTGCAGGCATCTCACTGTCCAAGTCCCAAGAGCAATTCCAAGACCTAAAGAAAGAGCAATATCAGCACCTCACTGAAGCAGCCATTAAAACCATTGATTACTTCTACCAAGCCTCTCAAAACGGCGAGATGACAGGCACGTACCCGAGCTAAAGCCGCCGTTGATCACATGGCCTTAAACGAGCGCATTTACTTCTACATCATGCACACCGAAGAAATGCTGATCGCCCACCCCTTTCTAGGATCCGTCTACCAAGACAACACCCCTGAAGAACTAGCGGAGAATATCATCATTAACCGCCAAGGGAAGATCGATTCAGCCAAGCGTGCAGGGTTTGACGAGCCCACTATCGACACGATGACTATTATCAAAGAACAGCTTCCCGGCACATACACCGGTTTTGTGGTCTATTACTATTATTTTCATCCCGAAGAGGCATTTGGCGTGACTATGCGGCCCGATGCGGAAAATATACCTGATATAGCAGAAGAAAAAACAGCCTATGCGGCCCAATTTGAACCGTGGGACTGGGTTGTAATATCCGGCATCTACAAAGCAGACGAGCAAGTGGCATTTATGGCATGGGTACGGAGCCTGTCTATCGCCTTCTTCGCCATCGTCGCAGTATTAGCATTGCTAACATGGCGCATTACCCGGTCAGTCAATTTACCGCTTGAGAACACGGTCGTGCTGATGAATGATATTTCTGAAGGCACCGGTGACTTAAGCAAGCGTCTCAACATCGAGGGTAAGAACGAACTCGTTCAATTTGCCCATGGGTTCAATACTTTTGCCGGCAAGATCGCCAATATTGTGCGTCAAGTTTTGCGCACGAACGAGGAAGTCGTTAACCATTCCAAGAACCTAATGGAAGTAATGACACGCACCGTATCGCGCTCAGACGAACAGCTATCAGAGACAGAAATGCTCGCTAGCGCTGCAACCGAACTCTCCTATTCACTCTCTAGCGTTGCAGAGCGCGCCCAAGACAGCTCTGAGGCGGCCTCCTCTGCACAGGGAGCCACGGAAAAATCCCAGACCGCGATGAACCGCAATATCAACTCCATCGAACAGCTCACTCAGGCCCTTAGCACTACGCAGAAAGAAGTAGAAAACATGCAGAGTTTCAGTGACAACGTGTCATCCGTCTTGGAGGTTATTGTCTCTATCGCCGAACAGACCAATCTACTGGCCCTTAATGCTGCCATCGAGGCCGCTCGTGCCGGCGAACAAGGCCGTGGCTTTGCTGTGGTAGCGGACGAGGTGAGAACCCTAGCCCAGCGCACGCAGAACTCCACTTCCGAGATTCGTCAGATTGTGGAGAATTTGCAGTCCGGTACCAAGCGAGTCGTAGTGGCCATGGAGCAGGGTCTGGACAGCTCTAGAGAGTGTGTCTCCACGGCAGGGGCGTCCAACGAAGAGCTCACTCAGGTCATCAGCTATGTGGAACAGATTACGCAAATGAACGCGGAGATCGCCTCAGCGGTAGAACAACAGTCCTCAACAACTCAAGAAATTGCCGCTAGCAGTAATAAGATTGCCGCCAACTCAAAAGACATTCTCAGCGATAGCGAGGCGAATCGCTCAGCGTTACAGGCCATGGACTTGCAGCTAAAAACAATGGAAGAGCTAGTACGAGGCTTCAAGGTTTAATCGTTTGCGGGTACTTCCAGCAAGGGCTTAGCCACAAACCATTGAACAGGCGCTGGTAGCTCCCGCTTGGAGCCGCCCTTTTGCCAATGCCCTTGTCCCTGCCGTAACTACCCCGAAGAGCAACTTCACAGGGGCAACTTACTGTCTAAATAAGCCAGTCACTTTCGATGCTAAGGCTTGAATTCCACCCACCGTAGCACCCGCTATTACCCAAAGTGTCAGCTTAAACCTGCTGCCCATTGGTAACCCTCCAGCCGCATCGAGTTTTCTAGCATGATGACTAAACCACGCCTGATCGTGCGCGATAGCTGCCACCCGCTTGGACACCTTAGTTAATACGTAGAACGCTAAAAATAAAAAGAGTACACCAGGGATGATGGGGAGTATGAGTCCCACTACGCCCAGCAGTAGCAATACTGCGCACAACACAAGGGCGCAGGCCTTGGTGACAAACGAAGAAGGTTTCTTACCGGTCTTGAAGTAGTACACACTATTGCTCCTATAGTTATTTGGTCTATACAGGAACTACAAGCATGCTATATGCCAAACCGTAACTAATTGAAATTATTACACTTAAAACAAATCCTAAGACCGAGCGTGGTCAGTTTCCCCAGTTCTTAGCGTAAAATTAGCCAAACGGCGCGATACTCTCACAAAGCAATCATGGAGAAACGCCAAAGCTCACCCAAGCCTCAATACTTACGGATCAAAATCACAGAAAGGGCTAGGTTAATCACTAAAATAAAGTCAAAATAGCCTCCATCACTAATTTGGAGGGAACCATGAAAGTAATACTCATTATATGTTTAGGGATGATGCTGAATTTTCCTACGAGCGTTTTAGCCGCTACACCGCAAACCGACGAGGAATCCGCTTACCGCGAATTACTAATTCAAAAACACGAATTCAACAAAGCCTCTAGAACTTCCAAGCAAAGTAAAATCACTTCATCCGACTGGCCCTCAACTAGGCCCCAAGGCCTTAGCCCAGCCATCACAATGACATCTTACTCTTATAGCTATGATCTCTATATTTGGTGGAGTAAAGAGGGTTATTTATTTGCGGAAGCTGTTCCCCTTTACAATACCGAGGCATTTATCTGTAGCGCTAGCTGGATGTTTGTACAAACTATCAACCAAACGGCATCAGCATTCGATACAGTCTACTTCGCAGATATCGACGACAATAGCATTTGCGGTGATTTTACCGACCCCGTCATATTTAGAATCGGGCAGTGGAACTACCTCTATTCCTATTACGTGAACTACAACTACCCTTTTAATATGGTCTATGGCTGGGATGCTAGAAAAATAGTCACAATTAACGGTGGTGTGCACACTAGTTCAGGAACAGTATCGGACGCGCTAGATATTACTATTGAATCAATAGATTTCCTCTCTAGCAGCATATGGCTTAACCTACAGTTCGATGGCAACAATGACAATGGCGAGCTTATTTGGAAGTTGGATAGCGCAGGGTTTAACTAATAGACCAAGCAACTGAAGTAGAAAAGCTCCGCGCCGATCATACTTAGCGTGGAGCTTTTTTATCCGTAGAGTTTTGCAATACACTATTACTCAACGATTTGCTTAAACTGTCCATTTTCGAACTCTAGAATCGTTGTAACAGTATTACTGGTACTGCTGTAGTAATACTGATAGCCATTCTTGACACCGTTCTCATAGTGTTCAATTGCCAGTATATTCCCGGCATAGATAGTCGGAGGAAATCCTAAGGGAGGCGGTTCATCAGCGTAAGTTGTAGCTTCATATACTTCGCCGTCTCTAGAGCGAGTAAACAAACCCACGAATTTATAATCATCACCAACTAAAACACGACAGCCTCGCCAAATTGAGCCTTGCTCGTGCTCGTAGTACTCCGCATCATCATATGCACTACAATCTGAAGCTTGAACTGGGCTGGGAGCCTCCGTTGATAGAGCCCCGTCTGGCAAGGTTACGCAGTCCGGCGCTGATCTCTGCACCTCGTCTAGCCAAGACAGAGCCTGCTCAAGGCCATATGCCGTTAATGGTGGTAATGCCCCATTCGCAGTAAAAGAAGTACCCGATGGAATATCGACAGCGCTTAGCACATCAAGGCTGAGCTTGGTGTATTGATCCCAAGTGTGTTGTCCATAAGGGTGCAAGAACGAGCCTGAAGTAAGGTAACTTAGCGCATCGCTTGGATAAGACAAGCCGGCGCCTCCCAAATCGGTATAAGCTCCCCAGCTTGCCAAGTTAGGGTTGTCACAGGAATCAAGCGAGGGAATATACTGCTCACCCGACGCCTTATGAATGACTGCCATAAAACCATCAGCGCTGGAATCGAAATCACCAATGACCGGCTGATAGGACGGCGGCAAATAATCCACAAGGGTAGCTGACTCAATCGAGCGCGGAGCATCGCTACCCCACTCGTATGCGACCATCACATGAAGGCCAGTATCTACGTAGGTAAGTAAGTCTCCGTATTCGCGTACATTCTGAGCATAACCATAGGCGATACCAGGATCATTTTTCATGTCAAAGAAGTCGTTATTGATATTGCCACGCACGAAACTCTTTCCAGCATTCAGCTCAGCGTCTATCTCGTTACCAATGCTACTGCAACCAGTGTTTAGATAAGCACTCTCTAAATAAAACTCCATACCGCCAGAGCTATTGCTTCCAATGCGAAATTTAAGAAAATACTCTAAACCCTCATAAACAGTGCAGTGCAGATTCACAAATTCCCCTTGCACAGTGGCTGCCACTGGATATGTCTCATCGATTGGGGAGAATTCCCCTAGCTCCCAGCCATTGCCCCCTATAAAATCTAGTTGCACGGAGAAAAAATCATCCCCTAGCGAAAGCACCGGTATTTCAATTTCCAGAAAAGGGCTCACTTGCGTTGCTACAGAGCTGTATTCGGATTGCGGCACATCGCTACCGCGAGTGAACGTGGCACTACCTACTCCTTCCACAACATAGTCGGCGATACTGCAATCCAGTAACGACTGAGTACTCAAGGAAATAGTATTACCAGAGATCGTTCCAGTAGCGGTGACTTCATTGACCGCACATCCTGCGCCAACAAAGGAGGGGCTTGCATATCCAGTAAATGCGACTACATCACCTGCCACAGAGCCTGAGCGCACAACCTCCACTGAACCGTTAACATCTTGCACCGTTTGCGAGTAAGATACCGAGCAACCATCTTGAGTGATTTCTACTTCGCCGCTACCGGAAACAGTATCTACCTCCACCTCTCCTTCAAGAGTGGTCGTAACAGTAGCGGACTCCTCTACAGACCAGATGCCCGCGATATCTTCACAGCTTTGAGCCAATACTGAACCAGGGAGTAACAACGCCAGTACCAAACTGAAACCGAATTTACCCTTCTCCCGAACACGCATACTATCTCCTATTCAAAGCAAGAAAACTCTTCATGGCCACTAATTTCTTGGCCCGTAATGAGGCATTTTCTGGCCAAGCTCTAATGCACCTAGATCAGGCGCACCACCAGTAAAACCGTTCGTAATATTCGGCAAATGAATACCGCTATTCACGGCTGGCGATTCACTCCTTAAGCTAAAATCAAAATCATCTGCCTCATAAACATTCTGCAAATTCTCAACGTCCTGCGCATCCAACATCGGTACATTCTGAAAACTACTATAGTCTACTAAAACACTATGGGTATCCTGCCCTGTCGCCTGACTATATTCCGTTAAAGTAGAAAATTCTCTAGTCTCCAGACTTGGGCGCTTATCAGGCCCAGGATAATCTGCCATCACGCCTTGTGCTGGCGTATTCCAACGAAACGTTTTAGCGGAGTCCGAGAATGCAAAAAAGCCATTATAATCAGATGAAGTGTAGTTTGTGGGACTACTGACGCTAAACAAACTCTCAGATGCATTTTGACCAAGGAATAAATTATTGCGCCAGTGGCTATTTTGCGGGCTCGCCTCTGTTTCTGAAAACACTGTATTGTTATAGAACACAGCGCCTGCGGAACCAACAGTGGCCCGGGTTGAACCACCCGGTAAGTTATAGGCAATATTGCGAACCCAATAGATAGGACCACCCAAAGCGGGTTGATTACAAAACGCGTGGGATGGATGGTTGATTAGCATATTTCGCATCACGCGCACATTGTGCATACTGCCATCGATTTCGATTGGGTTATCGTGGCTATTCGTAATGTAATTATTATAAAAGTCGATAGCGACAGGCCGTCTATCCCAGTACTCCCTCGGCGGATACTTAGGGCCATATTCGCCAGAACCCGAAGGCACAGTGCCATCAGGGTTGCCATAGGTTTCTACATTAATACCGTCATGAAAGTCCGCGATATGATTATAGGCAACCACATGGCCTGGACCATAAAGTTTGACAGCGACATAGGACGACATGCGAGGCGGATGAATCTGATCCCCTTGACCATCAAAGCGACCCAATAAGTGCTCATCGTCCCAACCGATTAATTTCTCTGGATCATTGCGCCCATAGAACCAATTATCAGCAATATAGAAGTTGCTGGAACCCGCATAATTAGTAAAGACTCCCGCGCCAACATCTTCAAATCGCGAATTCTTGATTGTTAAGCCCTTGGAGCCTGTAATGAATTGCGTGCCTGCCCAAATAGCAATTTCGGTATTGCGAAATGTAATGCCTTCGAAGTAGTGATAATCGGCTGCCTTCACATTGAAAAGATTGAAATTTCCATTGCCATCAAATATCACTTCGCCATCGCCCGCCGCCTTAATCACGATAGGCTTATCTTCCGTGCCATCGGCAGTAAAGTAGTAGGTCCCCTCTAGCGGGCCCGTGCGGTTTACGTCCGAGGTTGTGTACTCATATCGATTGTATTGGTAGAGACCGGCGTGAACTAAGATTGTATCGCCCGGCTTTACGCGGGGTCTGCCGACCGTTGACCAGTCTGTTCCTGAACAGCTGTAGTTATAGACCTTCGAAAGAAGGTTCCATTTTTTCGCCTTCAAAACCGTGAGGGTAAACATGAAAGATACGACCATGGGCATAGGGCATAGGCTCCGGACGAGTTTTAACAACGTGCTTACGTACCGCCTCGCCGCGCACGCCGTCTGGGTCGCTAATCGTAAAGCGTGCTTCGTACTCGGTATCAGGCTCCAAGTCCATTATGCTGCCTGCGAACATTGGGGGCAGTTCCACATCCCACTGTACGCGAACATAAATACGCTCGCCCCCTATTCTGAGCATTGGCATTGCCTCTAGCCACTGCTCATCCCCTACCTTCCTATAGGCAACCTCGACCGTGGCATTGCGATTATCATCACCGCGAATAAACCACTCAAAGCCAAGATTCTCCAGCGTGGGCGGCTCTACAAACAGCTCGTCTGGATAGACATAATTCTGCGTCGCCGGCTCTTGCGCGACGACATTCTGTGCCAGCAGCACAGCTAATGCCAACATCCCAAACAATATTCTAAAGCTTACGCGAGCTCGCATGTTTTTGACCCCTTATTATTATTCGCTAATTCCCTGAACAAAAACATTCTATAGATCGAGGCTATAAATGCCTAGAGTTAGAAATAGCGAACAAGCACTCATGAGGAGTAGCAAGAGCGACTTTAAACACTCTACTGCTCGTCTATAAATATCGTCTCTATAGGCGTTTTAAACAAGCGGGCAATCTTAAATGCCAACGGCAAACTAGGGTCGTATTTGCCAGTCTCGATGGCATTGACTGTTTGACGCGACACATCCAGTTTTTGCGCCAAAGCTGCTTGCGACCAATCGTTCTGAGCTCGTAGCACTTTTAGTTGGTTCTTCATCGATACTTCCACTTCAAATAGACTTGCGCCGCAGACCAAACAACTGCCATAAGGACTATGATGTTCTCTGCAGACAGCTCCTCCATACCCCCTGCGACAAAAGTGGTAGAGCAGAGCCCTACAAAGATTGTAACGCCAAACGTAATTGACATGCTCTCAAACTGAATCCTACGCACCAGTTCATCAGCCGTGCTTACAAAGCGGTAGTACGACTTAATGGCAAACAAGCCAAGCAGTACTGGCGTAAGCAACAAGGGCCAATAGAGTAGCGATGGCAGCACTTCTGACCTTAGGAAAAACCCGCAAAATACTACAGATATCGCCCATAACAAGGTCCATAGAGCAAAGCTAATCTCCTGTTTTAAAGTCCGTTTGCCAAAGTGGAGATAGCTGCACCCTTCCTCATGTTCTTCTATATTTTGTTCTTCCAGCATGATGTAAAGCCCTCTTGATTAAAAGTAAAGTGTCTTTTACAACAAGCAGAGTAAGTCGTTAACTACACACTGTCAAGTACACTTTACAAATATGCGCTTACATTTGTGCAATCAAACAAAATATTTATACGGCAGTGTTGACTTAATCCACAAAGGTGTTAATTTATTAACACTATGTTAATAAATTAACACCTTGTTTATCTATTAGGAACCAGAGCATGACGCGCCCAGACAAACTAAGTAGAAGAGAAAGGCAGATAATGGATGTCCTCTATCAAATGCAATGCGCTAGCGCAAAGCAGGTAATGGCAAATATTGACGACGCGCCTAGCTATTCTTCAGTGCGTACCCTACTCGGCAAAATGGTGGAGAAGGGCCATATTGCTTACAAAGAAGACGGCCCCAAATATGTTTACTATCCACTAGTTGAAAAAACCAAGGCGTCTCAATCGGCGCTGAGCAATGTGGTAAAGACTTTCTTTGAAGACTCCCCTTATTTAGCGGTCAACACGCTGCTCGACATGGACAGCCGAAATCTCTCGACTGACGAGCTCGATCAACTCGATGAACTTATCCAGACAATGCGAAAAGCCAATGATCCCAGTCGCGACTCATAATAACTAACATAGGGCTTAGCCATGGATTCAAACATAATATATGACGCCTTCAACTCACTAAGCGACAGTAGCAGTGTTGCTTGGTCCCTAGACGCCTTTATTAAATCGACAATTATTCTAGGCGTGTTTACCCTAAGCAAGGCTGCACTTAGAAAGCATATCAGTTTTCAAACACAGTACTTGCTTAGCTTTCTTGCATTTATGTCCCTTGCTGTACTGCCTTTTTCGCAGGTATTCGTAGACCCATTCTTTGTGACTAATGGCAAAACATCGTCCATATTTGAGCTCAATGCCTTTGCCGATAATAGCGCGCTCGTCAGCGATAACAATTGGAAACCCTTTGTCCTTGGAATCTATTTTGTCCCTATTGTGCTATTACTAACTTACCTATCGAGCGCGCTGCTACAGCTGCATAAACTGAAGAAAAAACTACGCCCTTGTACAGACGTCAATTCCCACAAAGTTTTAGCGAAGCTTCAATCCCAAGCGGGCTTAAGCAGAAAAGTAAGGCTTTATACCTCTCATAATCTTGAGACCCCCATCTCATTTGGCCTCCTCTCTCCTGCCATCGTGCTACCAGTGAGCTCGTCCAACTGGCATCAAAAAACACTAGACAATGTCCTGCTTCATGAACTCACTCATATTCGAAGATTAGATTGGATTGCCCTCTTCATTGTCTATGTCATCGCCTGCGTTTATTGGATGAATCCGATGACATGGATCATGCTGAAGAAATTTCGCATCGACACAGAAAGCGCCTGTGACGAGTCGGTATTAATGAGCGGGCAAGACTCTGGCAATTACGCAGAAAGCCTACTCACTATTGCCCGCGAAACTCTACGTTCTACAAAAAGAATAAGGCCCCACTGGGCCTCCCAGGCAGCACTAGAAAGAAGCACCTTGAAAAACCGTGTCATACAAATAATGGAGCATCCAACAATGAAAAAAAATAATTACAAATCAAACGCACGAAAAGCCACAGCAAGCGCGATACTATGCACCGCAGCCCTATTAACGGCATTAGCTTCCTCAGTACTAGTGTCGGCTCAGAGTAACGATGCGCAGTCCAACAAGAGACTGGATATAATTCCCTTGAACCAAATAACGCCGCTGTATCCGAGCAGCGCAGCTAATGAAAAGATAGAAGGCTGGGTACACGTAAGTTTTACAGTGCTCAACAATGGTGATGTAGACACTGACAGTGTAAAAGTGATGGACGCTGAACCCGCCGGTATTTTCGACTCATCGGCTATTGCGGCTGCGCGTCAATTTAAGTTCTCTAAGCCAACGATAGACATGGTTCCCGTTTCCGTGCCTAACGTTCAATACGTCTTTCGATACCATCTAGCGCAGGATTCTAAGCCCGATATTCGTCAGCCAAGCTTTAGATAAAAATGGCGCCGAAAGCCAAAGAGACGAGCCTGATTCTAAAGCTCCTCTCTTTGGTTTCAACAATATTGCGAGTAACAACAAATAGGCGCCTAGCCTTCCTGTCTTACTGCTGCAAACTCCTCTAGAGGCGCGCCTTCACCTTTTTCCAGAATCTGCATATTGTTCCCAGAAACGAAAATTCGATAGGGCACCCCATCACGTGGGTGTGATAAACCACATTCACCGTTCTCGTCTGTTAATGTCGTACTAAGCAAGACGCCAGTAGCCGGCTCCCAAGTATAGGTCCCTGTCTCAATGCCACCATTTGGGCAGGCGTCATCGTCGAGTTCGGGCTCATGGTCAATAATATAGGTGCCATCCGAGTTTAGGGTGATTACGGTATCTGAACCTGGAAAGCCCCAAACCCCTACAATATCATCCTCACTTACGTTTACTGAATCGCCAATACCCGAGGGAGCTGTGAAGTCGGTGATGGAGTCGAAGTCCGCTACAAACGTCAGGGTTTCTGGATTTGTCAGGCTCAGGGTGGCGTAGAATGTGCCATCGCCAATTACCAAATGCGGTAAAATAAGTTTGCCGGTTTCGGCATCAAAATATGCATCTGTCTTGCCTGCAAAACTTTGACTTGCCGCAACTGCGCAAGCCCCTGTGACTATCAACTGAGCAAGTAGTCTTTTCATTTTTGAACCCTCCGTTGTTTAAGTTAGTCATTCTATGGATTAATAATATGCCTGTAAGAGCATAGCGGATTTTAGGACGCCAAGAAAAGCGACCTCTTGAAGCCGTAAGAGCCCCATACATCTGCGGATGCAGCCCTCAAATAACTAGACTGCATACGCTGGGCTCTATTTTACTTGTACTGTTTTAAAAGCGACTCCTATAATGCGGACTCGAATTCTCGCTACTATGGAGCAGCCATGCAATTTCAAAAACACTATAAACTGATTCTAACAGCTGCAGTTCTGCTGCTTGCCAGTTGCGCCAGCAACGTGATTAAGCCCGTCCCAGCAGACATTAAATTGGGAGACATCACCTCGCGCAGCTACTTCTTCACTGAAGCTGACATGGACATGACTTACGCTATGTACGTGCCAAGCAGCTACGATGGCACCTCGGAGTACCCACTTTTGGTCCTACTTCACGGCCTTACAAGTAACCCCAACGCGGTAATCGGCTACGATGGAATTGTAGATCAAGCTGAACAACGCGGAATGATCGTAGTAGCACCTTTCGGCTACAACGAAGGTGGCTGGTATGGAAGCCGCGGCTATACCAATGACTTCGGTATTCCCACGGCCAATATGTTTACTGAAGGCACGCCCGACAATCTTGGTGAATTGAGCGAGATTGATGTACGCAATGTAATGGCAATTGTGCGCGAGCAATTCAAAATCGATGACGATCGCACTTACCTGATGGGGCACTCCATGGGCGGTGCTGGTACGCTTCACCTAGGCATCAAGTATAGTGATGAATGGGCGGCTATTGCGCAAATGTCCCCTGCCGTCTTTAACGGCCCTACAGGCCCACTCGAAAACCTAAAAGACGTACCCGTCATGACGGTCCAAGGCGACAAAGACGAGCTAGTGCCAGTGAATATGGTACGCGCTCTGGTTCAGCAGTTTGAAGATGCGGGCCTAAACAGCGAATACATTGAAATTCCAGACGGTGACCATGTACAAGTAATCGCGCGAAACGCTGACATGATCGCTCAGGTGTTTGAGTTCCTCACTACCTACACTAGGTAGCCTCAAGAAGCAGCGTAAACCGAATAATCGGCTCTTGCATCAGGAGCCGATTACCTCCCCCTTAATATCCCCAACACAATAGACCTCACAACGGGTAAACCTTCACAGCACTCCCTGCTTAAAAACCGGCTAATCGTAGTAATTACGGGGCTCTCAGCTATACGCGCTAACCCGCTACAAGCCTCCAGGTGGAGCCAACTCAACCTTATTAGAGTTGACGCTCAATGGCAGCCTAAGTAAGCTTCACCTCCTGATACTTATATATTGTTACGAACTTGGCGGGACAAATTGATCCAAAAGCTCAGGTTTCAGCGTAACGACAGATTTAACTCCAATCACCAGAGAACTCTTCAGTGCTAAAAAAAGTCTTAATAGCAAACCGCGGCGAGATAGCTGTAAGGATTGCCCGCGCATGCCGAGAACTGGGCGTACGCTCTGTCGCGATCTACACAGAGGCGGATCGCTACTCCCTGCATGTTAAAAAAGCAGACGAAGCCTATTCTGTGGGTGAGGATCCGCTACAAGGCTACCTCAACCCGCATAAGCTGGTTAACCTCGCCATAGAGACGGGATGTGACGGCCTTCACCCAGGCTACGGCTTCCTATCCGAAAACGCCGAATTAGCCGAGATTTGCGAACGCAGAGGTGTCAAATTTATAGGCCCTGCGGCCAGAGTCATCAGCTCCATGGGCGACAAGACCGAAGCGCGTCGTAGCGCCGAGAGAGCCGGCGTTCCCTGTACGCCAGGCACTAACGACAATCTTAAAGATGTTAAAGAAGCCCTGAGCGTAGCGGAGGACATAGGCTACCCAGTGATGCTTAAGGCCACCTCGGGTGGCGGCGGCCGCGGTATACGCCGCTGTAACGACCCTAAAGAGCTAGAACAGAACTATCAACGCGTCATTTCCGAGGCCACTAAGGCCTTCGGTAGCGCCGATGTGTTCATGGAAAAATGTATTGTCGAGCCCCGTCATATCGAAGTTCAGGTGCTGGCCGACTCTCATGGCAATACAGTGCATTTATTCGAGCGAGACTGCTCCATTCAACGCCGCAATCAGAAGCTGATCGAGTTAGCACCCTCCCCTCAACTTAATGATGAACAGCGACACTATATTGGTGAGCTAGCGGTAAAACTGGCTAAAGAAGTAAATTACGAGAACGCCGGCACAGTAGAGTTTCTGCTTGATAGCGACGGCAGCTTCTATTTCATGGAGATGAACACTCGGGTTCAGGTCGAGCACACCATTACCGAGGAGATTACCGGCATCGATATTGTGCGCGAGCAAATTCGCATAGCCTCCGGTTTACCGCTCAGTGTCGAACAAGACACCATTACCTACACAGGCTTTGCTGCCCAGTTTCGTATCAATGCGGAAGACCCCAAGAACGGCTTCTTACCAAGCTTTGGTCGCATATCACGATACTATTCGCCGGGTGGCCCAGGCGTGAGAACAGATGCCGCTATCTACACCGGTTATACCATTCCGCCTCACTACGACTCCATGTGCGCCAAGCTCGTTGTTTGGTCTCGTAACTGGGAGGAGTTGATCCAACGCTCATTGCGAGCGCTGTCAGACATGCAGATTTATGGCATTCAGACGACCAAGCAATACTACAAAGAAATACTGAATCACCCCGATTTCCAATCGGGCAACTTCAATACGAGTTTCGTCGAAACTCACCCAGAGTTAACCCGGTATTCAACTAAACGACGCCCAGAGTTCTTGGCCACAGCCATTGCCGCTGCCATCGCGGCGCAATCAGGAATTTAAAAGCGGCCCGACCGCTCTAAAGACGGAGTAAGAAATGAGTAAGAAGGTTCACTTAAGCGAACTAGTACTAAGAGACGGCAACCAGTCGTTGATTGCAACGCGTATGCGTATCGACGATATGCTGCCGATCTGTGAAGACTTAGACAAAGCAGGTTATTGGTCTATTGAAGTTTGGGGCGGAGCGACTTTTGACTCCTGCGTCCGCTTCTTGAAAGAAGACCCTTGGGAGCGCCTGCGCACTTTACGCAAGGCACTCCCTAATAGCCGTTTGCAAATGCTGCTTCGTGGCCAAAACCTATTAGGCTACCGTCACTACCCCGATGATGTGGTCGAAGCGTTCGTTGCTAAGGCCGCCGAGAACGGCATCGATGTGTTCCGTATTTTCGATGCACTAAACGATGTCCGTAACTTAGAGACAGCCATTGCCGCGACCGTAAAAGCAGGTAAGCATGCACAAGGCACACTGTGCTACACAGCAAGCCCTGTGCATACCGTGGAAGGCTTTGTAGAGCAAGCCAAGCAAATGGCTAGCATGGGCTGTCATAGCATCGCCATTAAAGACATGGCGGGCTTATTAACACCCGAGGTCACATTCGAGCTAGTCACGGCGCTTAAAAAAGAAATTGATCTGCCCCTATTCCTACACTCTCACTACACCTCTGGCATGGCCTCCATGTGCCAGCTTAAGGCGGTGGAAGCAGGCATCGACCATATCGATACAGCGATCTCGGCCTTCGCCGGTGGCACCAGCCATCCGCCAACAGAAACGATGAAAGCGGTGCTGGAAGCTGCGGGCTATGACACCGGGCTAGACGCACAAGTACTGGAAAAAATAGCCGCTCACTTTCGCGAAGTGCGCCGCAAGTATCACCAGTTTGAAAGCGAATATAACGGCGTTGATACGCAGGTTCTGCTTAGCCAAGTACCAGGCGGCATGATGTCCAACCTCGCCAATCAGCTTAAGGAGCAAGGCGCATTGGATCGCATTCAGGAAGTATTCGAAGAGATTCCACGCGTTCGCAAGGATCTAGGCTATCCACCACTGGTGACGCCTAGTTCGCAAATTGTGGGCACACAAGCCGTACTGAATGTTATCTCCGGCAAGCGCTACGAAACTATCACCAATGAAGTTAAACGCTACTTGCAAGGACACTACGGCGCAGCACCCGCCCCAGTCGATGAGAAATTACGTAGCCGCGCCATTGGCAAAGAAGAAGTCGTTGAATGCCGCCCTGCAGACTTATTACAACCGGAGCTGGAAGCATTGCGCGCCAAGATCGGCGACGATGCTAAGAGTGATGAAGACGTGCTGACCTATGCCATGTTCCCAGACGTGGGCATGAGCTACTTGCAGAACCGCAATAATGGCACGCTTAAACCGGAAGTGCTGCTACCTCCTGATGCGACAGCAAACTCAGCGAGCGTTGCCCACGAGTTCAAAGTGATGGTACACGGCGAAACCTATGATATTCACGTGACAGGTGTGAGCCCATCGGGCGAAAGCGAACGCCGTTTCTACATGACCGTCGACGGCGAGCCCGAAGAAGTCATTCTGGAGTCCACTGGCGATGCCGATAAAGCAGCAAGTGCTAACAAGCCTGGGCGCCGACCTCGTGCAACAGCACCAGGCCATGTGACAACCACTATGCCTGGCAATGTAGTAGAGGTTCTGGTTGAGGAAGGACAATCAGTACAAGCCGGCGACCCAGTGATGATTATCGAAGCCATGAAAATGGAAACCGAAGTCAAAGCGCCAGTTGCAGGAAAAGTCGCAAGCGTTCTAGTGCAAAAGGGTGATCGCATCACTCCAACTGAAATGCTGGTGGACATTCAGTAACTCTAAACTGGGGTCAGGTTTAAACCTGACCCCAGCTATTTAATTACTTCTTACTCTTTCTCGCATCGCGCACGCTATAGCTATTCCCTTCCCCTCGTTTTATCTCAAATAGATCTATTGCTTTGAGCAAGCTGCTGAGGTTTTTGAAGCCATAGTTACGGGGATCGAACGAAGTTCTATTAGAAATGTTAGCTCCTACAGGCCCAAGAGCTGCCCAGCCATCTTCATCCTCAGTCGCCTCAATAGCCTGACGCAATAACGCAACCAGCTTATTATTCGACTTAAGACTTTTCTTATCTGTACTTACTGCCTTTTCTCCTGCGGCCTTTTTATCTAGGAACAGAAACTTTGAACAGGCATTAACGAATGGTGAAGGCGTTTTACGCTCACCAAAACCAAGGACAACTTTTCCCTCAGCCAATGCACGCGTCACCATTGGGGTAAAGTCACTATCAGAGGAGACAAAACACATCACATCAATATCTTTGGTATACATAACATCCATAGCATCGATAACCAGCGCAATATCGGAGGCGTTCTTACCTTTCGTTAGATCGTACTGCTGAATGGGTTGAATGGCGTACTCATGAAGCAGATCCTCCCAACTCTTTAAGGTAGGAGATTTCCAGTTACCATAAGCCTTGCGAATTGTTACTACTCCATATTTCGCAACCTCGCTCAGCACATCTTCAAATCTACTAGCAGGCGCGTTATCAGCATCAATAAATAGAGCAATCTTCTGAGTAACTTCCATATACGAAGCATCCTGTATTCAAGCATGGAACCTCAGTTTGAACCCAGTCCACGCAAAATGCTAGCGCATAAATTCGATACCCTCGAATCGCTCACACTAAGAATAAGAGTTTGCGAGAACTAGGCTCGCAAAAATGTAGGACAATCCCGAGAACAACACTTGTCACAAAAACATCTAACTTTGTAACAAGGGTCCGTCCCCAAATTCACATGGCGGCGCTAAGGGTAACCGCAGTGCCTGTCACACTCACCATTAACATTCCACCTTGAGCGCCTACTGTTTCATAATCAATATCGATGGCCACTATCGCATTGGCGCCCACTCTTTCGGCTTGTTGTGTCATTTCTTCAAACGCAATTGTTCTGGCTTTTTGTAGCTCTTTCTCGTAAGCGGCCGATCTGCCGCCAACGATATCGCGGATACCCGCGAAGATATCCTTGAATATATTCGCGCCAAGTATGGCCTCTCCGGTCACTACCCCATGGTATTGCGTAATATCTTTGCCCTGAATAGTCGGCGTTGTGGAATGAAGCATTTTACTCTCCCTGTTTAAAGTGTGATTGAAACTCTGGGAGCAGGCTTGAACCAGCCCCAGAACTGCTGTACTGAAATCTACACCCTAACGAATAACCGCGCAATCGGCACTGATAAACTCAAGCGCCTGTTGATCCTAGAATCAATATGCTTCAATAGCCAAAACTAATATAAAGGCAAAATATGAAGACACTCTCGTTAACAGGCAAGTTTACTTTTCAAGCGCTAATGCTTGCCGTCCTCATCTTGACCAACAATTCAACGCTAGCCCAAGACTCAGAAAATCACCCCGGCCAAGCAGTTTACCAAGCCCACTGTGCTAGCTGCCACGATAACTCCGAAGAAACCCTAGCCCCAGCTTACAGCACCTTACAACAGATGAGTGCTGGCACAATAGTGGCAGCGCTTACCACCGGTAAAATGGTTGCACAAGGAGCCCCACTAAGCCTAGAAGAACGTAGAGACCTTGTGGGTTACCTCACCACAGCCTCCCAAGGCGATGAGTGGATAGCCAATTTTTCCTGCGAGGCACCACGTAGCATTAGCGCTTCTGCGCAAATCAATGTGAATGGCTTTGGTTTTGATAGCCGCAACACGCGCTCATTAAGCGCCGCACA
This sequence comes from Pseudohongiellaceae bacterium, assembly GCA_033721235.1. GTDB lineage: Bacteria > Pseudomonadota > Gammaproteobacteria > Pseudomonadales > Pseudohongiellaceae > UBA5078. Next base: position 28,251 of record JAWWAY010000011.1, read on the forward strand.
AGCCGGGCTCACAACTCAAGATTTCGCCAAGCTAGAGCTAGCTTGGTCTATCGGTTTCCCAGGCGTCACCGGCATGCGCTCCCAACCAGCACTGGTTGATAATATGCTGTACCTACCGGTCGCGGAGAACGCCAAGGTCTACGCCTTCGATATCAGCAATACGGACTCCCCTTGTTTACAGTGGGTCTATCAGAGTGAGTCTATTTTGCGTAGCGGTGCCGCCTATGGTGAGCAAGCCGATGGCCGCCAGATAATCGCAGTTAACGACTACAACGCCACGGTCCATGTACTAGACGCCAAGAGTGGAGAACTACTGTGGAAGCAGCAACTAGGCCAGCATCAACTCGCCTTGGGTACGGCCATACCTGCTATTCACGAGGGGGTCATCTACGTACCAGTGTCTCAAAATGAGGTGATGCAAGGCGCAACAGAAAGTTATATCTGCTGCAAAACTCACGGCATAGTGGTGGCATTAGATGCCACAACGGGAGAGCGTCTTTGGAAAGCACACACGATGGAGGATGCCAAGCCAGTACGCGATAGAGGCGACGGACAGATGTTGTGGGGGCCCTCTGGCGCTCCTATCTGGAGCTCTCCATTAATAGATGCAAAACGTGGCCTGCTTTACGTAGGCACTGGCGAAGCAACATCGGCTCCCGCTCACAAAAATACAGACGCCATACTGGCTATCGATCTTAAAAGCGGCGAAATAGTGTGGAGTTTCCAAGCAACTGCAAACGATATCTTCCTAGTTGGCTGCTATGGGAGAAGCCTAAACTGCGAAGAAGACACCGTATTTAAGGACTTCGACTTCGGCGGTGCACTGTCCCTAGGTAAACTCCCAGACGGTCGCGACATTATTCTAGGCGGCCAAAAATCAGGCACCTTATGGGCATTGGACCCAGATAGTGAAGGCGCTGTTGTGTGGACCTCACAAATGGGACAAGGCGGCCCTAACGGGGGTATTCACTGGGGCATCACAGCCAACAAACAGACCGTTTTTGCGCCCATTAATCGAACATTTTCAGGGCGTACACCGCCGCCCGACTTAGTCGACCAACCCGGCATGTACGCCATAAACATCGCCAATGGTGAACGTCGCTGGGTTCAGGAAACAAAGCCAGTATGCAACGAACAACGCAAGGAAAAGATACTCGCCTGTGAACGGCGCCTAGGATTAAGCGGAGCGCCCGCTCTCATTGACGGCGCAGTGGTCACTGGCAGCATCGACGGCATGCTCTACGCCTTTGATGCACAAACAGGAGAAATACTTTTCCAGTTCGATGCCGTTAATGAATTCGAAACCCTCAATGGCATAACAGCAAAAGGCGGCAGTTTCGATAGCGCCGGTATCGTTGCGGGCAACGGCCTATTGCTAGTAAATTCAGGCTACGCCCTATTTAACGAACTTCCAGGCAATGTATTGCTCGGCTTTAAAGTAAAAAATAATTAATTACTCGGGGTCGTAGTGAATTGGGGTCAGACCCCAATTCACAATGAGTGCCAGCGCCGACTTTCGGGCTATTGCAGAGAAAGGTACCAGTAGCAAATGGCAGGAATTAGCAACATAAACACTGAGCCCAAAGCGGTGACAAACTGCTTGGATAGCAGCTGGTAAAGCAGCACGACAAACTGTAACAACACCCCTATTCCCCAAGCCTGTAGCGCATAGTAGGCCTCTGGGAACACCCGCCCAAAGGCCAAGGACATGGCCAAAGTAAACAGTACTAGTGGTATGAGTGGGACTAGCCAGAATGTGTTAAGAAGCTTATCTCGCATGCTTTGTTTTTTATGGTGGTATTTTGGGGTCTGACCCCAAATAATTGCACATAATTGCCAAATTATTAACTTAAGACTTACGAGCCAATAAGGCTTTTGGTGACGCGAGCTGTGGCTACTAGGTGCTCGCCGCTCTTAACTTCAACATCGATGAAGCAAAGGCTTCTGCCTAGCTTCTTAATCGATGCGCGGTACTCCAAAGAATCGTTCTCGAGGGCGGGTCTTAAAACGGAGATGTGAATATCGTGAGTCACTGCATCCTGCCCTTCAGGTAGTGCGCTTAACACGGCACAATACGCACAAACATCGCATAGCATATACACCACACCGCCATGGTAGTTGCCCGACGGATTAAGGGCCGCCTCATTCACTATGGCGAACAGCTCGGCGGAGCCATCTTTAGCATCAATTTTACTGACGCCAAGATATTTGTGCAGAGGATGATTACGAACTTTATCCAGCCTTGTTTGCATAAAGACTCTCTCAATACCTCTAAATTACGCGAGCTCTACAATACCACTAAGACCGGCTAGAATTACCAGAATAAAAAACGACACCATAAACGCAGCAAACCAAGCGACAGTCATGCCTAACGTTTTCCACCAAGACTGGAAGACATATTCTTCAGAATCGATAATCTGCTGTTTGGTAGGAGAATGCTTCCTCGTGAGAGCTAGTGTAGGAAACAGGATAAAAATGGCGATTAAAATGCTTGGAGTATTCTCTGGAAGAAAAAGTAGAGCAATCAACAAACCAAGAGTTAATGTTAGCCCAACAGTCAAAACTTTCTTGGACAAGTTATCTTTACCTAACACATCAAAATTTTCCGTGAGAAAATAAATTGCGGCGAAAGCACCACCCAAAAGAGTGCCAAGCAATATCTGGTTAGGTGAATATAATTTTTTCACTATTACTCCTAGCTCTACTAAAAAAATGAAAAAGTTTAGGTGGCGCCCATACTAACATACTCTATGTGTCGTTCTAAGGAGACAAAGCGCTCTTCTCACAAAGCATTTTCTCCAATCTCATCGCCCACAGACAAACTGGCGCTGTTCAGTATAGCCGCTCGCAACCCCGCTTTGCCACGCAAACCAATCATTACATCTGGAACCAGAACTTTCGCTAAATTTGCACAAGGCTCGCAAAGCCTAATACCTTTTAGCTTTACCTTGTCAACGAAAAACTCTTTGCCTACTAGGTCGTTCAATTTTGCACCTTGCGTGACTATATTGCGTCGAAAGTCAGCACATGAAAAAGAGAAGCCGAACGCCTTATTAAAGCGCTCAACTTCTTCTGACTCAATAAGCGTTAGTTCGATATCGGGCAAGCCCGCCAGTTTTTCCGAAAAGCTTCCCTTAGCTGAGTAGTAACGATCCCCTACTATGCCTTTTCCTGCCTCAAGAGCAGCGGTCTGTAGCGGAGACATAGTGGCATTGGCCTGCTCAGCAAAATAAATAGCTAAGACTCTACTCATACTTTACTTCTTCGTTAGTCAGAGATAGAGCCGTGCGAGAAAGGGTAAGGCGGCGGGGAATTGAACTGTCCATAGTTATGCAACTTCTTCCTTGTTGTTGTGGCGTTAACCAAACTATAGCATGGGGTCAGGCTCATGTAACAACTTTTTTACATGAACCTGACCCCACCTTAGCTTGACTTGAGTCAAGACACTCTGTGCAGCACCGCAATAGAATTGCATCAACTTGAAAAAAGCAAAAGAGACTTGTGGCCATAACAGTTCGCTTTTTTCAAGAATCAACCGAAGCAATATGACCCAATGACGGGTTACTAGGAGAGCACGATGAAGAAGTACTTGTCCCACGCCTTGCCAACACTTACTGCAATATGTCTTGGCATCCCCTCTCTACCTGCTGTTGCCGACGCTGGCGATTGGATCGTTCGCGGCCGCATTGTCAACGTTAGCCCTGACGAGCAAAGCAGCACTATTCGCGTTGGCGGCGCTTCCGTCGCAGGCTCTGGAGTAAGCGTCGACAACGACACTATCCCCGAGTTAGACATTACCTATATGCTCAGCAACAACTTGGGCTTAGAGCTTATTCTAGGTACTTCTCAGCACGACGTGCATGGCAAGGGAACGCTAGCTGGGCTTGGCCATGTCATTGATGCTGACGTCCTCCCACCCACACTGACCCTGCAATATCACTTTCAACCCGAGAGCAGCTTTAGGCCTTATGCAGGCCTAGGTGTTAACTACACTTTGTTCTACGACGAGAAAGTAAAAGGAGGCCTAGATGCCCCTAATGCAAAGGTCAGCATGGATGCCTCTTGGGGCTTAGCGGCTCAACTAGGTGTTGATATCGATGTAGGCGAAGACTGGTTCCTTAACTTCGATGTTAAGTACATCCAGATGGACACAACCGCTAAGTTCCGAAACTCCACCGTCGGCAGCGCTGCTGTTGATGTTGACATCGATCCATGGGTATTCGGCATTGGCTTCGGAAAAACCTTCTAAACGTTTGGGGTCGGACCCTAGTAAGATTTAGCGGGTCCGACCCCGATTGAATTTGATTGTAATACTCTTGGGCCTGAACTCAAAAACCTGCTTGCTACTCGCTTAACCGTTGTAAATGCATTTGTCGATCTTGTTTTGCACGCCCATCTTGCGATTGTTCAATAATCTTTTGCAGGACAAGCTTGTGTCCCTCTTTAAGAGCCTTGTCCGCTGGGACTGGATAGTTCGGTGTAACCCCTACCCCTTCCCAGTTTTTACCAGTCACGGCACTAAACGCTCGCCCATTAGGCACAAATAAGTTGAAGGTCTCTGCCACATGCTGAATGCCGCCTGGGTTCGCACCGCCCAGGCTAGTCTCTCCGACTATTTCTGCTCGACCAAACGCCTGCATTGCATAAGTGAAAGCCTCGGCGGCGGAAAACGTGTTGGCACTTGTCAGAATGACCAAAGGGCGTTCGGTGCCATACCAAGCACCGTTCAACACAGGATTTGTCCAGAACTCCTCAACCGTATCCGTTTCTTTCCAGTAGATAGAATCTACATGTATCGATTGTGGCCCTAGAAAATAACTAGCCAACAGGGCAACTGTCTCTGGCATACCACCATAGTTTTCGCGCAGGTCTATGACTAAACCACCAGTATCTTTCAGCATATTCATGGCCGTACCCAAGGCTTCCGCAGAGTTTACCGCGTCCATAAACCCCTTCAGATCGAAGTACCCAACATTACCGTCCAGGTAGCCAACGCTTCTTATTCCGAAATTAAAATATCTATCTTCCGCCAAACTCGCCGCTTTCTGTTCGGCACTAGGGTTCATAAACTCTTCTTGCGTTGGCACCAGTGGATCGGTATAGAACATCGAGATGTGTGCATCATTAGAGACTCCCCGCATGTGACTTGTTAATAGGTCGGACAATTCATTGACACCTGATACATCGTCGTAGCCACCTGACTCAAGCCTAGCTAAGAGATCGATCGCAACCTCTCTACCCGTCTCGGGAAGAACATACTGTTCCCGAATGATACTAGCGGTTTCAGTTACTACTTGCTTGACCAGCTCCGGCGTAAGCTCTTTTGCATTGAGGGCGCTACACCCTAGAACTGTAGATACAACTAGCGCCACAAAAACCTTTAATAACTTATTCATCACTCTTCCTTGTTTTTACTCTTATAATTATTTGGGGTGTTTTTGGGGTCCGACCCCAACTAGTTCCGCTCAAAGCCTTGTGCAACGGCCCTTCCAGCAAGATTATTTGGGGTCTGACCCCGATTTAAGTACCGAGTAGTGTATTTGGGAGTACCCCAAAGCGGGATGCGGTAGCGCTACTAGGTCGCTTACTTCAACGTAATTACTTGGACTTATACTCCTGATCGAGTACTTCTAGCTCCTTCAATCTCTTTTCTAGCTTATCAAGCCTTTGAATGGCTGAAAGCGCAAAGATAAACCCCATGCTACCCAACGACATTCCAATAATGCCAAACGTTTCCATACTCACTCCTTGTTGCATATTGTTCTATTGTGCACAGGAAAGCCCCCGTACATGCTCACCAGTTTTTATATCGACTTAGTGGCCATCCAGTAGTCCAGTGTCTGGCCTTCTCCCACGTCAATCGACATCTCCTCAAAGCCTTCGTAGCCGAGCCCCTTATAAAACTTTACTGCGGGCAGCGATACGCTGAGCGATACAGAGGACTTACCGGCCTGAGCAATGCTTAGCTCTAAACGCTTCATTATTTTGCTTCCGATGCCACAGCCTTGATGAGAATTGGATACAAACACACCCGATATCTCATCATTAATCGCCGTGCCAGTGCCGACGACAGTGTCGCCCAGCTTGGCCATCAATGTAAGACCCTCGGAACTGTTAGCTAAGATTTTTTCTGCCGAGTACATGCGTTGAAAGTATTCAACGGCTCTTGATGGATAGACCGGCGAATAGGACTGACTGATGGTGTTTTGAATCAAGGCGTAAATGGCACTTACAGACGCAGTGTCGTTCAATTTACTTAGATGAATAGTTTGCTTAGGCGTCATATTCAACGCTCTTGTTCTTCGAATAGGCGCCACTGTACAAGCTCCAGCAGCCTTCTGCGCTTTCGCTTGTCACCTCTGTGAACCACACTCACATACACTAAAGGAATTAGCGCCAGCCCTGCTCCAATCCATAACAGCATTAGCACTTCTCCCTTAAGTGACTAATTCGCGCACCATATATTGCGCGTCATCTCCATATGATAATAGATACTGCTGTGTGCTCTCACCAACCGACACTGGTACAAAGCCGTATCGCTTCCAGTAGCTTGAAGCCCCTTGAATAGCGACAAGAAACACTCTATTAAACCCTTTATTGTTAGCGGCATCTAACACCGAGCCTATCAGAGCACTGGCGACACCTAAGCTTCGAGACTCAGGGTTTACTGACAAATCGTGGATACAAATACTGTCCGCGCTTGGTGAAATAGTGAACTTCGAGCCATTGAGTTTCAACACTTCACCAAAAACCCATGGCACGGCAACGATATATCCCAAGGCAGCGCCGTCCTTTTCTGCCATAAAGCTGAAGTACGCACTGGCCTTAAGCTTTGCGGCAAAAGAAGCAGAGGACTCCAAAATACTCTCATCGTAACACTGGCTTTGAATATGGCAGACTTCGTCTAAGTCAGACGGCAACATGCTTCTAATTTTCACACTAAGCTCAATCCTTGATTATCGGCTCTTACAGAGCAAGGGGGCGCCCCCCAAAAAGATGAGTGCAAGCTCTTCATTTTCCCTGCTCACTTTATTCAGCTTGCCTGAGATTGTAGCACGATAGATATGGTTGCACGCCAGCTCTGTGCCTTGCTGGATTTGATTCGCCAGTTCATCAATATTCCAACATGAAACAATGACTTAAGAAAATTCGCAACAAACTGTAAGAGCTGTTCATAATAGGCAAGGCCAACCCCTTGCAGCTACAAACTCACTATAAGCTAAGCTCGTTATGCTAGTAGAAGAAGCTGACCTAAGGGCCACTGTTACCCCCCCATTTGGATAGAATCGAAATCTCGGGACTTTCTGGTTTTGTGACCCAGTTCTAGACATATCTTGGTAGAGGGGATATCGTAATACGTCATATATCTGGTTCTCTCATAGACCTTACGGGTTCAGGCCTAATGATCAACTCCACCATGCAAATTGGCTCCACAGGCATGCATAATGCCTACGCTGGAATGGTGCGATCTTCCCAACAGATCGCCAGCGCGACCACACAGCCCAATGGTGCCGGTATGCCGGAAATGATGGAAAACCTGGTATCACTCAAGATGAACCAGCAAGTATTCGACGCCTCAGCCAAAGTGGTGAAGACATCTGATCAATTGCTAGGTGTTTTGCTCGACGTGCACGCCTGAGGCCTTCATCAGCTCTCGCCAAATGAACTAACAAACACAGTCCTGTCCTGTCCTGTCCTGTCCTGTCCTGTCCTGTCCTGTCCTGTCCTGTTAGAAATACTCATCCAACTATGCTCAAGAGCAAAGCGTGGATTGTTAGGCATGAGAATACTATCGTAGGGTACTCATTAGCAGAGTTGACAATAGTCTGATTGAAATCAATTTGGCGGGAAAAGTTTATTGGCTAGAGCCGAAAAGGAGGAGCGCCTTCTCAACTCTAGCCAATTCACCAGCGACTTACTCCATTAAGTCTGTAGATCTAGAGAGGTGCAGCTATACCTATGCTGCTTCTTCAGTTTCCTCTTCCTCTACGGCTTCTTCTTCAGTTTCTTCTTCCTCAGTCTCTTCTTCGGCTTCTTCTTCCTCACTCTCTTCTTCTTCAATTTCTTCTTCGTCTATAAAGCCGTCGCCGTCAACATCATCATCGATAATACCATCGCCATCGGCATCTTCCGGCAGGGCTTCATCGCTGATGGTTAAGCCTTTTATCTCGATGAGACCTAGTAGCCCGTCGTACCAGTCATTCATGTTCAGAGGGTCACCACCTGGGTTTGTAAGAACTAGACCAAGCTGATAGTGACCGGCTGGCAATGTACTTACATCCACCTCAGCCAATTCAAATAGTTTTGTCTCAGTTTCGCTTGCGACGTTGCTGACAGGCACTACGATGGCGGCAGCACTGTCATCTGGAGTGAAGATAATTACAGAGGCGTCAACTTCACCTGCACTAACAAGGTCTGAACCGCGGGGGAAGCGAATGCTAATGTCCAAAGGCTCCCCAGTATAGACAATGCCTTTACCAGTACTAATAAGAGCCTTGACACCATTGGAAGCGTTGCCATTGCCTATATTATTATTACCACCATTGCCATTGCCATTGCCGTTGCCATTGCCACCGGCATTAGAGTGGCCACCATTGCCATTACCATTCCCGCCGGCATTTGAGTTGCCACTATTGCCCTGAGCGGCTACCAATGTGGCCCCCAGCAGCATGCTAGCGCTAAGCGCCGCTGTCATGAGAGTCTTAAATACTGGAGTAAATGTCTTCATGTTTTACCTCTTAATTCTAATTTTGGGGCAGTGTATTCGTGAAATTCAAAAAGATAGTAGCATTGAGGGTATCTCGCATTTGTGCGCTAGGTCTCAACTTGAAGCTGCTTTCTCTGAGGCTGTGCTATTAATGTGAGGGTGATCACTTTAGTAAAGACTGATAGTTACCGTGCTCATCAGAAAAGGCGGTTAAACCTTTAGCGTTAGCTAGGTGTTAGCTCCTCTAGATTTACTCGCGGAAGGCTTTCAAAACCAGGCTTGGCAAATAGATAACCTTGCATTAACTCAATACCTGCGTTGCGCAGCCAGTTCATTTCGCCAATAGTTTCTATACCCTCTGCTAAAGGCACAATATTGAGATCGCGAAAAAGATTGACGCAATTCTTAACAATTATTTGCCTAGGCGTATTTGTGTCTATATTACGGATTAGCTCCATGTCTAACTTAATAATGCTGGTCTGAAAATCGGCCAGCAAACCAAGCCCAGCATAACCCGCACCAAAGTCATCAATAGCCGTTTTAAAGCCCAACTTTTTATAGTACTCGACTATGCCTTTTACAATACTACTATCTTCAATCTTCTCCCCTTCAGTGAACTCAAACATAATTCTTTCTGTAGGAAAGCCATAGGTCTTTGCAGCCTCAATTGTGGTGCGTATACAACGCTCTGGCTTATAAACAGCATTGGGAAGAAAATTAATGCTTAGCATCGAGTCTAATTCTAGCTTTGACGCTAGGCCTATTGCCTTTACGCGACACAGCTGATCAAAAAGGTAGCGGTTACCATCGTTTACTTTAGAAATAACCGAATAAGCAGACTCGTTATTTAAACCACGCACGAGCGCTTCATAACCGAAAGTCTCTCCCGATTGGACATTAATAATAGGCTGAAATGCCATCGTGAAGTCGAAACCAAGGCGGCCGTGGTCGGCGCAATTGTCGCATGAGAACCTGTCATAAATTATTATATCGTCATTCATTATACGCACCCACCGCCTTTGTTGGCACACTCGCTCCATTGCTTAGCTCAGTTGAGTATAAACACTGGGGCTTACAAGGTAAACACGCTATACGCTAGGATAGATGGGGGCTCTGGGAAAGATCATCTAGCTCTAGTATTGAGCACTGCTTAATTTGAGCTTTCACTAAAGCTCGCAATTTTGCATCTTACTCAACACTCACCCCACGCTCTAATGTCCAGCCCCGCGGGTTATGCTCAAAGCCAATATTGGCGTAATAATCATTGGCATCTGGTGCCGCAAACAACAGGAGCTTACATTTAGGGCCCAACTGTTCCTGGCTTAGGCTCAGCAAGTGCTTACCGATTCCCGCTCGTTGGTAGCTCTCACTAACCGCTAAGTCGGACAAATAGCAGCAGTAATGAAAGTCTGTCACACTGCGCGCGACACCCACTAGCTCATTATCGTGCCAAGCACTTACGATAAGATTGCTGTTGGCAAGCATGCCCTCTACCAAAGCCCTGTCGTCTATAGGGCGACGCTCGCCCAAGGCAGTTTTTTCTAGCAGTTCTATGAACTGGCTTGGGGTGATGGACTCGTTAATTCTGTATTCAATATTCATGGTTTCTAGTGTCTGTCTAATCTATGTGCTCTTGTGCCAAAGGCAGTTCATTATAAGTAACACCCTCTCGTGCATGCCCAACACCAAGCATTTCTTATTTGTTGTTGACTTGATTTTTAATATCTACTATTTTGTAGATCATATTATAAGCGAGAAGCAATATGGCCAATACTACACGCATCGGAGAGTTAGAACTCATAGTACTCTTGGCTGTTATGCGCCTAGGCGATAACGCCTATGGCGCATCAATAAAACGGCTATTGAAGGATGAGATAGACAGAGATGTTGCCATCGGTGCGTTATACGCGACAACAGAGCGTCTTAAGGACAAGGGCTTGTTAACATCGACTGTTGGCGACCCAACCCCCCAACGCGGAGGCCGGGCAAAGAACCTATTGCAAGTTAGCGCTCATGGTCATGCAGCCGTGGGTTCTGCTAAGGCGACGCTTGAAACACTTTGGCAAGACATGGAGTTCGACGTTTCAGTTAAAGGAGCCGAGTAAATGCTCTCTCTCCCCCCTAATAAGAAGCCAAACCCAAATTATCCTAAGCTGGCCGAGCGGCTGCTTATGCTATGCCTTTCGCGTGAGATACGCGACTACGTCCTAGGTGACCTAACGGAAGAGTTTGCTGATCGAGCCCAATTCAACCCCTCGCTTGCGAGCCGTTGGGCCTGGAAGCAAACGCTTACGGCTATTCTAAAACTTTCCTTTCGAGGCAACTTAAAAGCATTGGCTATAGTATTAAACTTTATGTTTTTTGCTGTTCTTAGCTTTGTTCTGCTTAGCCTTTCAGGCTTCAATGTACATATTAGCTGGCCATTTATATTCGCTGGCCTCGTAGCTCTTCCCTTCATTCTATTGCCTATATCAAACAATCGCGGCGTGATTAGTGACATGCTGTATTACATTAGTACACCTACTCGCGCGTTGGGTAAAAACAGTTTAATGCAGTTATCTCAATTTGCCGCCTATGCTTGTAACTATTGCGTCCTAGTTTCGCCGATATTTATGCTGACACCTCTCATGCATATCTTCATTACTGATGAGATTGCAGGCCAAACCCCATCCCTGCATTTCCTTATGGGCATGGCGTTGATGACGCTCGTTCATGCCACTGCACTTCACTCTATGTTCTACCTTCTCAAAATTCGCGGAGAACAGGATGCACAACTCGCTATAGTTTAAAGCTCATCCCCTTTTTATTAAGACGCAACAGGGACCAAGTTCAATGAAAAATAATATTTCAACGCTATTGCTATTCCTAGCCTATTTCACCTCTTTCGCTTCTTTTGCAGCGGAAACACGCATAGAAATACACAATATCTATGGTCATAAAGATGGTATGGCGATGTACTACAATGTAGAAATCCCCAAGAATCCAAATGGGATTGGAGTAATTTTTATTGTCAGCGGCGGCTGGCTATCAGGTACTGACAACCTCAATATTTCAAGACCTTTTTGGGAAATCATGCTGGATAAGGGCTACACCCTCTTCCAGCTTTATCACCCAGGCATGCCAACTTACAAAATTCCGGATGCCTATGAAGGTGTGCGTCTAGGCGTCAAAACTATCCTAGCCGAAGCCAGCGATTTCGGCATTAGCCAAGTCAAAATGGGCGTCTTCGGAATAAGCTCTGGCGGGCACCTAAGTTTACTAACAGCATTTGATGCAGAGCTTCAACAGGAAACGGAAGAGCTTAGCCATTCAATAGGAGCCGCCGTGGCTTTCATGCCGCCAACAGATCTTAAAGGGGGCGACTTCGATCAAATTTTATTCGGGGCCTCTCCAATGGACTTCGACCCAGCATTAATTTCATCACTCTCGCCAATCGATCGCGTAACAGCTGCTGCTCCCCCCACCATTATTATTCATGGCACTAAAGATGCGGCTGTGGACTACAGGCGAAATAGTGTTCGACTTTTTGAAACACTGCAAGCCAAGGCAGTACCAAGCAAACTAGTTCCCATCGATGCAGGGCATGAGGTTTTCCCTGAAGCGCAAATGACACATGCACAAAAGGAGTATTTGACCTGGCTGGAGGAGCACTTGCAATGAATGGGTAAAGAGACAAAAGCCTCTTTACATAGCAAATCTATAGCTTAAGTATCTGCTCTCGTTTTTAGAAATTCCCCTAGAAGGCAAAGACTTACCCCAAAATCAAAGGGGTCAGAGTAATTTGATCGCAACGCACTTAACAGCGCTGCCATCAACCATACTTGGGGGCCAGCCCCCCAAGTAAAATTGGGGTCTGACCCGCTTTTTCAGTTTTCATTCACCCCGCAAACGCACGTACTTTGGGGCCTGGACCGAAATTCATTTTGGGGTCTGACCCCGATTGTTCCAATGGTTTGTGACCCCAATGGTTCACTCATGGCGCTACGATATTCACATTCACCATGTCGTATTGGAGCGAATCGAAATCGACAGTATTATTGGGCGTATTGTCTAAGCCGAAGATAAAATTAAAGTCGCCCTCTGGCAAGCCATCTGGGAATGAGTAAAGGCTCAGTGACGGAATATCCATGGCCGGTAATGCCACCGTCGGGGCTAGGCCTGGAACCCAGCTGTAGCTATCCAGATTGAAAGAGAATATTAACTCTCCAAACTGGGCAACAACCCACCATTCTGCCGTCTCGGTTTCGACGCCCGGCGTTAAGGACAAACCAATCGACAAGGGGTCACCGGGCACTAGCGATATCGAATTTCTAAACCCGTTCACGCGAATGGCTGGGTCTAAAACTGGCTCGGCCTCCTCGTAAGCCCAAGGCCAGTAATCACTTGGGCCCATAGTCACCTCAAAGGTAATGGGCTGTTCTTGTGGTAAGCCTCCATTGGTACCTAGGGTAATAGTGGCATCGATACTTTCCAGCCCTATTGTTCCGTTTATGCTACTGCCGATATCTGAGAAACCGGCAATCTCGGATGTATTCGTGCCGCTAATGCCTCCTTCAGCATTAAGGTCGAGAGTAATCGGCAACCAAGAGACGACCGTGCTAGCAGAGTCCAAAGTCAGAACGCCATCTTCAATAGTCAGGTTCAGTGAGGAAGGAGGGTACATTACGCAGCAAATGTGACCCGCTGGATCAATGATGTTGTCTATTGTTAGTTCCATACCAGGAATATAGTAGTCAGTTCCAACAGGAGGTAGAGAACTACCAGTAGGAATAGGGGCTGGGGTGAACGTTTGGCACATCACAATGCCAAGCTCTTGTCCGCTGCCATTCATCGACAATCCGCCATCCTCGCCATCTGTAAGGAATGAAAATAAGAATCCGGATTTTCCTGCCCCTTTTGTATCTGAGGACTGATCAAGGTCAGAACTTTCGATAATAAAAGGTTGCCCTGCGATATAGCCTGCCGCAACCAAGTCTATCGCGTGAGCACCCCAATTATTCTCCCCCTCTGGCCACGTATAGCCGGCCTCACAATCGGCGCCGCCTTCCATCGCTTCAATTACATTGTTGAAGTGCAGCGCTCCCTGACCTTGTGAGGTCGCCGTTTTGTCGCCATTGCTAGAGGCATAGTCCGTATCGCCGTAAAACCCCCAGTGTTTGGTTTCTATGCGCTCATGCAGGTCATTGTCGGCCAAGTACTGCAGCTTACCCTTGATGACATTATCCCAGCGCACCCCACTTCCCGATGTGCGTGAGGTAGACTGACGATTCATCGCAGTGCCCAGCTGGCCCACTAGTGAACTATCCCCTTCTAGGCCCGCTACGTGGCTATGGGGTAACTCCAAGTTTGTGGTGTTAGCCAAGAACTGAAGGCTGTTCGCCACAGACATAGGAGCACACTGATTCAAGGCTGTTTCTATATTAGGGTGGTCCAACTGAAATATCTGACGATTATTGGTGACATCGCCAAAGCTGATTGGGTCTAGGGATGGCGTCACTTTAGGAGAAGCGTTACTCCCGTTCGTGGGCAGCTCAGTACTCAATCCTCCTTGGGACACGGTCTCCGAGCCCACATCGAAGGTGGTTTCGCTACCGCTAGGCGCTTGCTCATGGACTTGATCAGAATAGATAAGGTAGGCATTCAAAGACTCAAGATCAGTCCCAGCGTCTACATCAAGATCAAACTTCACGGACAAATTGGGATAAGGATATTGAGAATCTGGCAGTACGGGAAGATTACGCACCACCCAATCGCCCCCACGCACCATATTCACAAATCCAGAGTCGATCGATGTCACCCCGCGCAGCTGCATCACATCGACATTCAATAGCCCTATACTAGAGTCCAGCACAGGCAGATCGTCGTGGGGGAAGTCTAGTTGGCTAATGGTGACGCCGCTTTCGACAGTGATGGGAACATCTACCGCCATCGCATTAGTACTGGCAAAGACGGTGAGAGCTAAAAATAGAGCAGTGTTGAGTTTATTAGTTGGACAGGCCATGTCGCACTCCACAGTTGAGTTGATCAAGCTGGCTAGAATGATAGTGCGATAGCAACATTGAGATAATCCCCGAGTTCAGGGAGATGAATAGTGCTAGAAAGAACGGATAATAATAAAGAATAGATTAAGATACCCCTATGCACAGAGATTCGAACAATATTAAAGACCCTTCGTTGGTCATTGTCTTTATCGTTTTGCTCGCGGTGTTGCTCGCGCTATTCACTTACCTGAAGCAGCCAGCCACCGATGCAAGCGAGTCGCTTATATCCTTGTCTACAGCCCAGGCCTTGCCGCTGGATATTGAGCTATCAAGCCTGCCCAGCCACGAAGCCGAATGGGTTGATGTTACCTTCCCCTTTCACTGGCGCAACGAATTCACCGACACTCGCGCCGTATGGTACCGCCTGAACCTGTCGGCGTCTCAAGTGGAAACACTACTTAGCAACAAGCCGGCGAGTGACTCTTTATTAGGGATGTATATTTGGCGCTTGAACCAAACCGCAGACGTTTGGGTCAACGGCGTAAAAATTGGCAGCGGTGGAAGAACACAGGCCCCTATGGCCCGCTACTGGAACAGCCCTTTATATTTCTCACTACCTATTAGCTCACTACAGCAGAACAACCAAATTCACATTAAGCATTTTTCCGAAAGCAGTTGGGGCTCGATGGAACCGATCGTCATTGGCGCCCAAAGTGAATTAAAGCCCCTATACGACAAACGCGCATTTGTGCAGCATGATATTGCGCTTAGTTTATTCTCCTTCGTGCTGACCACGGGGTTTCTTTGCTTAATGGTGTGGTTTTACCGGCGACAAAACAGCGAATACTTATGGTTCGCTATTGCCTCTGCCGGTCTAAGTTTTTATTGCCTCAACCAATTCATACGGTATTTGCCAGTAAGTGCGGATACGTGGCGCTGGTTTAGCAATGTCTCTATCGACTTATGGGCCATTGCCACTTTTATATTCGGTTTAAGAAGCCTAGAAATACATAAACCCCGAGCAGAAAAGCTAGCATTACTTTTTTTGCTAAGCGGAATACCCATCTATTTTTACGCCAGCTTTTTCGAACACTACGATATAAATATTTTCTACCATATTGGCGCCCTCGCCTTCGGCGGCTATGGTTTCCTTTGCACCATCCTATGCTACAAAGAGACCAGAAAGCCTTTAGCCGCTTTCTATGCTTGCGTAGTGATTATTATTCTGGCTGCAGGGGCACACGACACTCTCATGCAAGCCATCGTCAATAATGGTTGGCGCGAGGGCAGCAGCCTAGGGTTTCAAAACCATTTCAATTCCATCCATTTCTTTGCACCGCTTACCTTCTTGGCCATTGGTGCTAGTTTAATTAAACGCTTTATCGACTCGATGAACGAGGCCGACCGTCTTAATACCTCGCTAGAAAAACGCGTAGAAGATGCGCGCCAAGAGCTAGACGAAAACTACAAGGCCATAGAGAAGGTGCTAATCAAGCAATCGGCAAATGAAGAGCGCGAGCGAATCTATAGAGACCTGCACGACGATGTAGGCTCCAAGCTTCTTTCCCTGTTTTACCGCTTAGAGAACGAGTCCGATAGCGTTTTGGCCAAATCGGCATTAGAGGACTTGCGCGACATCGTGTCGCAAAAATCATTGCAAAGTTGCCATTTGAACGACGCAGCCGCCCAATGGCATGACGAGATACACGAGCGCGCCAGAGACGCAGGCATCTCTCTTTCGTGGGCCTTTGATGATGGCGGTCACTCTGTCACCTTAAGCGAGAAACAACACTCACATTTACGGCGCATGCTTCGCGAGGTGCTTAGCAATGCCCTGCTACACAGCAAACAAATAAAAGAAATGTCTATCAGCATGACAGTGAGCGAGTCGACCCTCTCTATCGATGTTGCCAACGATGGCGCACCCAAGCCTGTGAGCGATTGGGTGGTCGGCAGAGGCATCAGCAATCTGCGCGTACGCTCGCGCGATCTCGATGGAGAGTTTGACATCCACGACCTTGATGACTCGTGGATAAAAGTAAGTTGGAGAATTCCCATCCAATTAAGCAGCAAAGAACAGGAGCCGAGCATATGAGTGTCAACATCCTCATTTTAGAAGACATGCCCGACACACAAGCATGGCTAAAGGCTGCCTGCCTATTAGCATTCCCTGAGTCCAATGTGGCCGTTGCCAGCAGCATTGCACAAGCAACTGACTATATAGCCGATAACGCGCCGACCATGGCGCTGCTAGACCTAGAGCTACCCGACGGCAAGGGCAATACCTTCATCCCTACCCTATTAGCCACTCACCCCTCTTGTCACTGTATAGTCGTCACCATCTACGCAGACGAGAACCACCTAATGCCCAGCCTAACAGCAGGTGCTAAAGGCTATATCCTTAAAGACCAAAGCAGGCAAAGAATTGCAGAAATGCTTCAACAAGCCATGGTGGGCGAGCTTCCCCTCTCCCCCTCTATCGCCACTTTAGTTTTAAATCATTTTTCAAAGCCACAGCAGCCGCAGGAGTCGCCCTTAACCAAACGGGAAAGCGATGTACTAGCCTTAGTAGCAGCAGGCTCTTCGAGCCCCGAGGTAGCAGAGAAACTGCATATCAGTAAGTACACGGTAGAAGATCATCTAAAGCATGTGTACCAGAAGCTGAATATTTCAAGCAGAGCGGAGGCGGCGCTGGAGGCTAAGAGGCTGGGCTTAGTGTAAAGCGCTTCTTCAAAGGGCTTGCTCCTTGAGCTGTGACAACCTTCCCGAAAGAGTGGTAACTCTAATTGCAGTCCTGGAAACTGGATTCAATGCAGCGTGTAGCAATATCCCGTGCTTTTTTTAGCTTCTCGAAGCTAAGTTCAGCTGCAACTAAATTCCGATTAGTTATGCCCTCTCTGTACCCTTGCGCTATAGAAGCTGAAAACCAGACATAAGCTTTCGATAAGTTTTTTGGAACTCCCCGCCCGTGAATATAACTAACACCCAAATTATTCTGCGCCATTGCATACCCGCTTTTAGCAGCTAGCGTGTACCACTTCGCAGCCTCAGAAAAATCTTGTAAAACCCCTTCACCATTTGCATACCTAACGCCTAGATTAAACTGCGCCTCTGCGAACCCTTGTTCTGCGGCCAACTTGTACCACTTGACGGCTTCAGAGTAACTTTGCGAAACGCCTTCGCCGTTGTCGTACCTAACACCCAGATTATACTGAGCTGCGGCATGCCCTTGCTCAGCAGCTAACGTGTACCACTTAACGGACTCAGTGTAACTTTGCGCGACTCCGACCCCACTATCGAATTTCACACCTAAATTAAACTGAGAGTCGGCACTCCCTTGTTCAGCGGCCTTCGTGTACCATTTCACCGCTTCAGAATCACTTTGAGAAACACCTTGGCCGGAATCATACATAAAACCAAGATTATGTTGGGCATCAACCTCACCTTGTTCTGCTGCCAGCCTAAACAGCTTCACCGCCTCAGTGGCGTCTGCAGAAACCCCTTGCCCGATGGCATACATAACACCCAAGTTATACTGAGCTGAAGCATCCCCTTGATCAGCCGATAACTTGAACCACTTTGCCGCTTCAACAGCGTTTTGAGCAACACCATCACCAATAATAAACCGGACGCCCAATTTGTACTGAGCTATCGCGTTTCCTTCTTCTGCGTCTGCAATTAAAGACTGAATATCAACTTGAGCAAACAATTGACCAGACAAGGCCATTACAAAAAGAGCTACTACCAACTTTCTAAACATTACGTGGTCCTTTCACCATAGAGACACTAATCAAACGATTAAACAGCCCTCTGATTTCTTTGCTTGGTAAATTAACTTAAAGCCTAATCAACACTTAAAGAGGCAATAATGGCAGCCTTCTCTTGAGCATAGCCGTCATACAAGGCTTCTGTGGTCTGAAAAGTTAGAATTACGGTTAAATCTTTGGTGTAAATAAAATATTTGTCACCTGTAAGATTGCGCCCGCTTGAGTCCTTCAGTTTCATAAAAAAGTTAACGGCTTTCTTGTTACCCGCGTCAACAACTTTGGCGCTACCAACTTTGATGTCTGTGGCCCCTGCCGCACTCATGGCAGTCACTTGGGCATTACCTAAAAGCTCTCCTAACTTTTGTATTATTTCGTCGTTCTGCGACCACTGGACTATTTCGTCCTGAGTCGCCTCGCCCGGTAGATAAGTTATCATAGCCGATACAGCCGAAGTTCTAGTTTGCTTCATAGCTTGAATGGGAACGGGGGCTTCGTCAGCATTGACTGGGGATTCAATACCTTCTCTTTCTAGCAAATTACCTCTCGTGCGCTCGTACTGGCGAATCTGACTGGCATTCATTAATTGCCAATCATCTGGAAGGGCAATTGAGACACCTGAAGGCAAGTCATAGGTAGTTAAGTTGTTCTCACTCGCACTGGCGCTAGCAACAACAAGAAATAGCAAATATGTGAGAAACGCTTTTAGCCTTATAGTCATTTTTATCTCCCTGAATCACGCGCCTAAGATTACTTGATTCAAACTTGTACCACAAACTTACGGACTACCCCAGTTTGTTAAAACCAAAGAGCCTAAACCCTACCTGTATAGCCCCCCTAAAAAACAAAAAGCCCCAACTCAAAGAGTTAGGGCTTCTCTACCATATTGCGTTCTACTCTAACGGGTTATCGATTCCGATATTCGCTAGTCGGCGTCAGCTGCGCTCCGGACAGATCATCCGGCACACTGCGCTCACGCACAACACGGTGAGTCAGTGTACCAATGCCTTCGATGCTGGCATTGATGGTCTCGCCATCGATCAGATAACCGGAACCTGTCGCACGCTCAACACGTCCCGAACCAGTACCGCCAGAAGTACCACTCTGCAGCACATCTCCGGGGAATATGGTGATCAGTGAGGAGGCATATTCAATCAGTTCTGGAATATTGTGGATCATATCGCCCGCCTTAGCTTCCTGAACCGTTACACCGTCAACCACGGTGATTTGGTGCAGGCGCTCCATGGGATCGCCGTAGAACTCTTTAGGGACAATCCAAGGGCCATGCGGAGCAAAGGTATCGTGACCCTTGCCGACGAACCAGTCCAGACCAGAACTAAAGCCACCTGGTGGACGGCCACCACGGTCGGAGATATCCATCGCTACCATGTAACCAAAAACGTGGTCATAGGCGCGCGCTGAGGAGATGTATTTGCCGGAACGACCAAACACGATAGCCATTTCGACCTCATATTCAATCTCGTCGCGGCCATAAGGCATGATCACGTCCTCACCGTCACCGATGATGGCGCCGCGGGTTGGTTTCAGGAATAGGTAAGGCACACCACGGTTTTCCCTACGCTGGCGTGTACGCTCGGCCAGTTGCTCCTCTGTGCAGCCCTCACAGGCGTGGGTATAGAAGTTAACCGCCGCATTCATAATCTTGCTTGGGTACTGGACCGGTGCACGAATATCCACATCCTCAACCGCATGAATATAGTCAGGACGGTTGTTGGCGCTCAACTGGCCCGATTCCACTAAGGAGTTGACGATTTCGTAAACTCGGTACTTCAGGCCGTACTCGTAGCCTTCGATTAGACCTAGTACATCATCGGGCATATCGACGCTGACGTATTGTGGCATAAGCTCAAGCGCCTTATTGGCTTCGGCTAGATCCACAATCAGGGAATCATCGCGCATGACCAAACCGGCAAACTGCTCGTTTCCTACTGCAAAGGTGCCGACCTTGAACGGTTCGACGGCCTCAATATCGGGCTGAGCCAGCACAGTGCCTGGCAAGACAAGCAACGATAGCATCGCCGCGCAGGCCAGGGTGAACAGGGATCGTTTCTTCATTTTTTACTCCCTAAAGCACTTTATTGTTGTTTTAACTGGGAAGGCCAACGTTACCGCTAATTAAAGGCCCTGTCTATTGTCCTCATCGAGGCTGCTGGGGATTATGGCTCGTGGCGGGGCCTCTTAGTGAGCATGTGAGTGCCCGCCTACCTTTTCACTATGAGCTTTTTCGCCAATCAAACTCCATCTGCCTAGCGGTTCTTTCAGCAAGCCCGGAACTGATGAGTTTTGATACTAGGTGAAGGCTCATATCAATGCCGGCTGAAATGCCTCCCGAGGTTACGACCCGCCCCTCCTCTACCCACCGTTGATTCTCAATCACTGTAAGGTCTGGATAGGATTCTTGCAGGTCTTTAATATCTTCCCAATGCGTGGTGACTTTTAAATTCGCCAGCAAACCAGCCTGCGCGAGTATAAAAGCTCCTGTACATACGGACGCCACAATAGTTGCGCTCTTCGAAACCTTGGACACCCAATTAATAACACGTGCCTTTTTTAACTCTTCGGTATGAACGCCGCCTACTACCACCAACACATCAATTTTAGGGCGATCTTTAAAGCAATAATGAGGATTAACGCTATAGCCGCCCCTAGCAATAACGGAGCAGGCTTCTTCCGCCACCAAAAACACATTAAATACTTTTTCCGTGCCAGCTAGCCTATTCGCGGTTGAAAACACTTCAAAAGGCCCTGAAAAATCAAGCACTTCGGCATTCTCGTATATAAATATTCCTACATTCAAAATATGATACTCCGAGACTCATAACACCAAACAAAGGGGCATGCAGCGCGAAGCAGAGCATATCCCGCGGTGGGTGCGCTTTCTAGCACTAGGACTAACTTGAGCGCTTTGCTATATGGTAGCTCTATAGTATGCAACACAAATAAATACTCCAATCGCTATCAGAACCATTGCCAGCATAAAACGATTTACAATTGTTTCTCTAGACTTCTGGCTATAGGTATCCAATGTTGAATAGAACTCCTCCACATTAACTTTATTCTTCACTTCATGCGACGAGTCTTGTAACAGCAACTTAGCGTCTTGGTATTGGTCTTTTATGTATACCCACAGCGTTAATTTTGCCGCAGCTTGGATGTATTGAAGGTTTCGAGCGGTATTTTCGTTTCCAATAAAAACAGGTATTCCATTGGACTCAAGAAGAATCTTAATTTCGTTTATCTCATTCGGATCATTTGTTTCGAGAAGTAATTCCATATCATGCGTTTCACGTTACTTATAAGGCCTAAAAAAACGGATATTTAAAGCGAAGCTTTTAACAGCCCTATAAGGGGGGGGGCATTAGTCGCTCTATTAGGATTATGAGGCGGCGCTCTAATCCGCTCGTTAAATAAGGGTTATTTTGTAACTGCTTGAACGTCCAAACAATTTCCTTTTGTATTGCTTAAGCATCCTAGGGGAAAAGGCCACTGACTACAAATATAAGACTAAGCGTAGCCCCAATAGCCGCCACAGAGGCAGAAGCATACTGCTTATTCTGTAACGCAATCACCACAGCCGAAGTATTCACTATTGTAAAGACAATAAGAATGATGCCGCTGGTTATTTTTGCCAGCGTAAGAAGCGGTAGCGCCAAAGCGAATAACAATACCAAAGCACCCACGCAATAGGTCGCATTAATGGGGATATGTTTACTATTTAATACAGCTAGAAAAGCTGGCAAGTGCTTGTCTCGGCTCAGGCCAAACAACATCCGCGACCCCATTAAAATTTGCACTAATGCCCCATTAACAATGGCAATTAGCCCAATTAAGCTAATAGTTTTGCCCAGCCAAGGCGTGTGGGCCAACATAGCTGCAAAAGGAGCATCGCTTTCAGCAAGCTGCTGAATTGGCAGGGCATGCAGCGCAACCCAGGCGACTAGAAGGTATAGGAACGTGGTCATGATTAGCGCCAGCATGATTCCCGGCAACATGGTTTTCTCCGGCTGCTCTACTTCTTCTGCAAGGTTCACCATATCTTCAAAACCGACATAGGCATAAAAGGCCACGAATGCCCCGGCCATAATCAATTGAAAGCTGCTGATTGACCAAGAAGGCATTTGCAGTTCGGGTTCGAAATGCCCACTTTCGGAAAACAGAATAACAATCGCCAGGCCAAGTAATTCCAAGAAAGTTATTCCAACGGCGAAATTTACAGAGGTATTAACTGCTTGGCTTGCAATGACTAACAATATGCCCGTTAAGCCTGTTATTACCAACCACTGTGGCATAACAATAAATTCGTTCAGGTACCCATAAAAGCCATTTACAAGCACGGCCGAAGAAACAATGCCTGTTAGCAACACGCCCAAACCAACGGCAAGCGTTAAATGCGACGAGTGGAAAGCTCTATGCGCATACTCCGCCGCCCCGGCACTACTGGGAATATGCTTGGCCAAAAAGCCATGACTATAGGCACTGAATGAAACGATAATCGCCGCTGCTACAAAGGCCCATAGACTTAAGCCCCCAGACAAACCTGCAATTTTACCCACTAAAACATAGATGCCAGCCCCCACCATGGTGCCTACACCTAGGAAGGTAATCTGAAACAGAGATATTGAAGCCTTGAGTTCTTTCACTGCCAATGCCTTTTCAAAGTATCACTGATATTGGAGCAACAAAGGGTGCTCACTCAACGTTGCGATTTGACTTAACTATACTGTGATGGCTAGTGAGTGTCGCTTATTTGTTTCAAGGAACATCACGGCGCCCGGTTTTTTCCTTGTGGATCTTTGCGCCTTTCACCATTTTTCCAAAACTTCTATCCTTAGCTCGCTTTTCGGCCATGCTGGCTGTAGAAAGTTTATTTTCGCGCATTAATTTATGGTAACTGTCCAGTCTGCGCTTGTTTAGGTGCCCTTCTTCTATGGACGCAAGTACAGCACACCCCGGCTCATTCATGTGTTGGCAATCCATAAACCGGCATTGGGAAGACAGCTGTTCGATGTCGCCAAAAACATGTCCCAATCCGTCATCTACGTCCGCAATCCGTAATTCTCGCATTCCGGGTACATCTATAATTAGGCCACCCGAAGGAAGAAAATACAGCTCTCGGTGAGTTGTCGTATGCCGCCCTTTTTTGTCATCTTCCCTAATGCCCCCTGTAGCAGCCAATGTATCCTGAGCCAAGGCATTTAATAGTGTGGACTTTCCCACGCCCGAGGAACCTACAAGCGCGATAGTGGCATTACCAGCGATCCATCCTTTAACCCCATCCAGCGTGGATAAATCAAGAGCATTTACTCCCTCAACCGCGACACCAGACTGAACGCTACGAGCTCGCTCAATAAAACTGTTCACATCATCTGCTAGATCGATCTTCGTAAGAATAATCACCGGAATAGCCCCGGCTTCATTACATAAAGCGAGGTAGCGCTCTAAACGAGACTCTTTGAATTCTTCATTGCAAGAAGTGACTATAAACAGCACATCGATATTTGCCGCAATAGGCTGAAACTGAGTTGTGTTTCCAGAGCCTATACGCTTAAAAAGGCTTTTTCTCTCAAGCACCTGCTCAATTCGGGTAAGAGTTTCATCCAATATAACCCAGTCACCAACAGTGGGACGATCAATGGGTTCGGCCTGCTGCAGGTTTATTGATAGCTCTACGCTTCTGCGTTCATCACCGCAAGCAACCCCGATAACTGATCGCTGCACCGAAATGACACGTCCAAGGCGGCTTTCTTGCACACTATAGTCGGATAGTTGTTGAGCAAAAAAAGGGACGAAACCGAGTTTTACTAATAATTCATTCATAGCGTTTACCGCTCTGTTCCATAGAACAAAGGTGACTTCTACTGCGATGCGAAGATCAGTAAGTGTCTCTTATGCGTACTGTTAGGCAATTTTACTCAACATGTTTGGTAGCTCTTCGATGCTCATAATTACACCATCACAGAATGCAGGCTCCGGAAAATGCTCGTTCTTAAGCCAAACAGCCCTCATTCCTAGTAACTTGGCAGGTTCTATGTCCGCTTCTGGGTTATCTCCCACGAACACTGCCTCAGACGGTGATACAGATAACTCGCGAAGACAAGTCATGAAAATTGCGTGATCCGGCTTCTTACATCCGACTGACTCAGAGATGCAAATGGAAGAGAAGTATTTTGCTATTCCGCTTGCTTCAATTTTGGCCGTTTGCCCTTTTGTTCTTCCGTTGCTAACCAAGCCAATGCGGTAATATTGAGACAGCATGTTCAATGTATCACGAGCACCCGCAAACAGAACGGGCTCTTTTCCATAATGATCTTTGAAATCTTCAAAAATTTCAGTGACCAAGCGACTACTCGAAAAACCCAGATCAATACAAGCCGATGTAAATGCCGTAAGCTTATCAGCGTAACCGTTTTGTTGATACCTAAGACAAGCCTCCGTATATTCTTCGTCGGTGCAACTATGCAGATCTGTGAAACGCAGGTGTTGGCCCAACAGAAATCGTCGCATTGTTTCCGTGCGGTCAATAAGCGTCTCATCTAAATCAAACAGTACAGCTCGAATCATAGGGATTGCCTAACGCCGCGCTCTGCGGAAAATTTGTCCGACAGCAGCGCTTTCTTAAGTGATTTCACCCCAACGCTATCCACTTAGTGACGCCAATTAAGACACCAAGAGAAATGTAGAACCCCCAAACTGAAAAGGATTTGGCGGCTTCGAATTGTAGTTTCGACATATTACCAACGGGCATGACAGAGTAAAGGTCTTGCTCGGTAAGGCTTCCAGCTCGTAGCTTGGAAACAAACTGGTTATATGAATTACGAAAGCCCTTTTCTAGAGCCAAGTAATAAGCGTCAAGAGCCAAAAATACAAGGGTTGGTAAAAGTGCAATCCAAGCATAATCAGGCTTGCCTTTATCAGCTATTATCACAAGGACAGCAGCTACTAAGGTCACGCACCATGCTTTGCAATTGGTGCTATTTGTTGACATTCGCTGAATGACGTTTTGGATTATTCCAAGATGCGTTTGAATCGAGGCTGCTTCGGGGTCGATTTGGAGCGGATTTTCACTCATATTTAGTTCCGTTTGTTCTTAATAGCGTGGTCAATCCAGTCAGAAATATTTGCAGCGATATCCCGATAGGCTCGTGATGGATCAGGATCGTAACACGGCACCACGGATGACAGCTTGCGCCCATCATTAAAAGTGAGTTCATCAAAGGGGTTGGCGCCTTTTCGGCACGTGCCATCTCTTGCGCATCTAATATTATGTATGTGGATCCCGATAATAGCTTTACCTTGGTTCCAAGCCCTCTCTATCTCGTATTTTACCCACGGACGTGAGGCAGTCTCTGAACCAACAAGAACAATCACACACCTTTTATACTTCATGTTTTGATCGATCCAGTTTTGCACAGCGGTCTTACCACTCCTTTTGATCCGCTCCCACTCATTTGCACTTACTTCGGAGTTCCCTTCAATTGCTCCAATGTTTCGTATTTGCTGAACACGCATAACATCATTAGCGAAATGAAAGCTGTAGAAAACGGGAATTTTCGCCACTTTTTTCTCCTTACTATTCAGTGTCAGTGCACCGCCAATTACACCGCCAGCCAGTAAACCACCTATGCCGGGCACCAATACATTGCCCAAAAGCGCGCCGGCTGCCGGCCAGAAAACTTGCTCCACTCTAAATTGGCCAACTCGTTTTTTTGGCGCCTTCAATTTTATTGGGCGTTGGCTTTTGCTATGTGCCATCGAAAACCTATTGGAAATCTACATATTGCCACTAGAGATTGCTAATCCAAGCTCCTGAATTTGATCCAGCATCAAAAGCTGCGTAGCCAGACCTGCCGGTTTGTTTATCAGTTCCTTCATCAATCTTCTTGTACAACTGAAGATATTCGTTCCCGTACCAATTCCCAGAGTCATCTTCGGTAGGAATAATTAATATTTTTCCATATCCTTTTTGGGAATCGGCATACCCGATCTCCCAAGGACACCAACGTGATTGAGTGGAATTGCTTGTGGCCAAAAACAGAAACCAATCTGTTGATGTTATTTTTGACTTAATCTTACTTGCCGTCTCCTTATTGGGCGAACTTGGCATTTCATTGTCTTCCCAGTCTATGTACAGATCCCACCCGTTCTCTTTCAGCAGGACTTGAAGCCCTTTCGCCAGCTCTTGATCCTTATGGCTATGACAAAGAAATGCTGTTTGTTTATTCTTCAACAATGCTTCATTCAAAGACTTAGCAACGACAACACTTTCTGATCTTCCCGCCGCTGACCTTAGATTTCTTGTTTTAATCGCCAATTTTTACTCCAGTTTCAATTTTCAAGCCAAGGCACTTAACGCCGCGCTCTGCGGCAAGTTTGAAGCGCAGCGAAAAACTTGTCCGATAGCAGCGCTTTGTTAGCTTTTACCTTGGTATGTGGTAGAGCATAACTGCCAGTTTTACCAATCTGTTTCTATCACCATCAAGATGAAACTCGTAGTTAAACCAAGTTTCATCCTTTTCATCAACGCACTTGAGAAAATTGGAGTGTTTTGGAGATGCCTCTTTAGCAGTTTCAACCACGCTGCTAAACTCTTTGTTCGGCACAAACATAATCACCGCAGCCTTTGAATCCCTCCAGGTAAGATAACCTAAAAGCTGACTTATTGTGGCTAGGAAGCTTTTCTCACCTTTCCAGAATTTGCATTCACCAATAAATACATTTGAGCCTTCATGCCTAAGCAATATGTCGGTCTTACCAGTTTTATTAAATGTTTCTCCAGTTGCAGAACCTTCAAAATTTGGCTCTAACATCATTAAAAAGTGATCTCTAAGATGCTCTTCTTCTTTGCCTGCGTACAGGCTAGGCAACCGCTCAAATTCCTTTCCTACATCGTGGATTAATTTCAATATGTCGATATATGTAGACTGATCAAGACTTGGCTCAGGTGAAAAGCCCGCCTCCTTTATGCTTGGCTTATTTAAAATAGGTTTCTTTCGCTTCTGAGGCGCAGGAATAGAGAATGTTGCTGGTGCCGCACTAGATTTCTTTATTGGAACACCTAACGATGCTAACACCCCAGAGCTCTTTTGAATTCTCGTTTTTCGCATGATAAATGCATTACGAACATGTTGCTCCAGGCTAGCGTTCGCTCTTTCCACCTCAGCTTTCACGTTTTCATATTGCTGCAAAATACTTCTGATGTTCTCGTCCTTTCTACGAACTATCTCATCCGCATCATCCCTGAAGTTGATTATTTCAAAGCAAAACTCATCTCGACTAACCTCTATCTCCATAGTCCACAAAATTCTAGAACTGGGCACGCAGTGTAGTAATTGAATATTGCCACTTATCGGAACATGAAATTTAATTACATCCTTTTTATAGGATTTTCCTGAGTACACGTTGAAATCGGGGGGAAAGCGCTCGGCCGGTATCATTTGTTCGCTTGAAGAAGCGTAAATCTCATCTACGTGAATTTCTAGATTTTCGACTGTCGCCTCTGATACTTTATGGGCGACATAGTCATCTTCGTTGACATTTAGAATGTAGTCATCCTTTTCGGATTCAATAGAGTGAGCAATATTCGCTTTGCTTGCCTCGAGAAAGTCCCGCAGCTCTCTTTCTCCGAAAACTCTACTTCTTCTCATATTTGCCTAAATCTCCATAAAAGCTAACGCCGCGCTCTGCGGAAAACTTGAAGCGTAGCGTAAAGTTTTTCCGACAGCAGCGCTTTGTTAGCCATTTTCTGCCAGCCATGCTTCAAACGTTTCGGTTGATTGGTTGGTCAGCAATTTAGAAAACGCTTCCTTATTACCGTTATATAGGCAGTGCCTAATAATTGTATAAGGATTCAACTTATCATTTGGGTACTCATTTTCGAAAAACTCCTTATATCGCTTTACTAGCGAGATGTTCTCTCGCATATAGAAATTGAATTTTCCGCGAGTTATATCCGGTTTCAGAGACACAATTTCTTCGGTAAATCCGTCCACCTTATGGGGCTCGAACTCAAAACCGTTAAAAAAGTGCTGCGCTATCTTCAAAAAGCTGAACGCGTTTAAAGGGGAAATTGTAAACCTAGGTGCTTCTTCACCCGATTCAACTTGATCGGTTTCCTGAGTGATTTGTTCTTGAGGGACGTCTTCTGCCCTTATACTTTCTTCTGTGGCATTTCGGATTTCTCTGAACTCCCTATCTGCCACCTCAAATAGCGCGGCTAGAGAGTTAATTCGTCTTTTAAGGTAATTCGGTATAGATTTTTTGTACTTAATCTTGTGATCAAGAACGCTCCATGAGTCCTGTATTATCGTCCGTATTTGAACCTCAAACTGGAAATCTGTGAACTTCGAATATTCAGGAAGCCCCCTTCTTTGTTCATTTAATTTCAGATCCAAATGGAGACCTTTATAGCCGAAAGAGTTTTCGGTATTTTCAATCTGTGAAATCTTGTCAGTTATATCAATAACATCAAAATGCTCGCACAAAAGATCTTTAATTTTGACTATATCATCCTCATAGAGGCAAACTACCCGCAAGCCTATTAGGTCGGTGATGTGATCTATAATCTGATATTCTTCGCCTTCTGATTCAAGATCTGTTCGATATTTTCTGCTGAATTTCTTTACGCATTCGTCCCTATCTTTTACTCGGCCTTCAATTTTTGACAAAGCAATATCGCTGGAGCTTCTGATTAGGGAATTCACTAGAGTGATGAATGAACCCTTTGCGCCATCCAGTAGCCCACTATTTTCGTTGTAGTAATCTCGGAAAATTGTCTTTTCCGTCTCAAAATCCAAAGATGGCATGTATTCTCCCTGAAGGATGGCTAACAGTCCGATAAGGAGGCCAGCGGCCTCCCTATCAGGATTATGAGGCGGCCTTTTAATCCGCCCATCGAATATGGGGTTGTCTGTAACTGCTTGAACATCCAAACAATTTCCTTTTGCATTGGTTAAGCATTTTTTGGGAAAAAGGCCAGCGGCCTTATAACACGATTTACTAACTATACTTTTAACTTGACGGGATTCCCAGCACATTTTTACGACGCAATAACGGCTCGCGAACCTTTAAGCCAAGCATCAATAGCTAACCTTAACCCCCTCCTCAATCAAATTCGACGGATACAACACCACCTGCTCCCCCTCGCTTAAGCCATAACTCACTCGTGCGAAGTTGCGATTACGATCGCCAATGGATATCTGCCTTAGCGCTACACGATCATCCTCCACGACGTACACGGCCCAGCCCTCTGGGTCTTGGAATAGCGCGCTGGTGGGCACAAGCAACACACGGTCGAAGTCGAGGATGTTGACTGCCACTTCCACTCTGTAGCCTGCGCCTAGGTTTTGGGGTGAGTTAAGTAGATCGATGATGACGTTGACGCGTTGTTCTTCTACGCCAAGGGCGGAGATCTTGGTGAAGGCTTGGGGTTCTATATAGCGCACCACGCCCTCGACTGGCACATCGCCGCCCCAGCCGTTGATGCTGACTTGGTCGCCGGTGTCTACGCGCACGGCGTCTTGGGTGAGCAGGTCGACGACGACTTCTAGGATGTCTTGATTGCTGATTTCGAATAGCGGCGTGCCCGCTAGGATGACGCGCTCGCTCTCTTCCATCACTCTTAATACTGTGCCATTAACCGGCGCGGTGATCTCTTGTATCTCGCTGTTCTCGGCATCCACTTGGATGTTGCTGCCGCGCAGGCGTGAGCGGACGCTCTCGACGTCTGCCGTGGCGGCTTCTACTGCGGCCTGGCCGCTGGTGACACGCGCCTGGGTGGCCACTACTGCTTGGCGATAGGACTCCACCTCCTCTTGGCTGATGAGCCTGTTTTGTAGCAGTTCTTCGCGGCGCTCTAACTCTCGTCTTGTGGCCGATAGTGCGCCCTGTGCCTCTTCTAATAGCGCCTGTTCTGCACGTAGCCTGGCCTCGGCGGATAATAGGTTGGCGCTCTCTACCGCTACGGTGCGATTGTCCTGTGGGGTTAGCGCCACGCGGGCAACGACTTGGCCTTGGGTGACGCTATCGCCTTCGTTGAGGTAGGAGCGCAGTAGTCGGCCAGAGATGGGGCTGGCGACGATATAGGGGTCGCGCGCTCGGGTTCTGCCCTCGTCCTCCACCGTGACCACAAAGCGTCCCTCTGTGATTGTCGCAACCTCGACAGGCACGGGAGCGGGCTGCATTAATACAGCAATTAGTGCTATCAAACCGATCACCAGCACTGCCGCGATCGCCTTGGTCCATATCTTCATTGTTCTACTCCCGTGTCTTCAACACGTCTACGATACTAAAACGGTCGAGCCTTCTTTTTACTATTAGACCGCTCACAAGGCCAGCGCCAATGACAACAGCGGCGGATATCACATAAGTCGATTGCTCCACCACGAAGGGCACGCGATACAAATCTGTCTGCAAGGAGGTCAGGAGCAAATAGGTCAGCCAGTAACCGATCACGCAGCCAAGTGGAATCGCAAAGACGGTGATGACGGCCTGCTCGCCTAGCAGCAGAGTTGTCACCTCGCTGCGACGAAAGCCCATGACGCGCAGGCTGGCCAGTTCGCGCCCCCGCTCGGAAAGCGAAATGCGTGCGCCGTTGTAGATGACGCCAACCGCAATGATGCCGGCAAACCCTAACAAGAAAGCGATGCTGACATAGAGGCTCTCATCCATCTGCTTCTCGAAGGAGGCCAGCATGGCGGCAGGCGAGACAACACTGGCGATGACAGGCATCTCTTTTAACTTGGCGGAGACGGTATTCATATACCCATCGTCAACCAACAGATAAGCGCCAGATACCGCACTTTGCTCTCTGGTGAGTTGGTTTAATGTAGCATCGTCGGTATAGGCCGAGATGCCCATGAAGTCATCGACGATGGCATTGACTGCCAGCTCCCCGTGGCGCCTCTCGCCCTCTAGCATCTCTACCTCTAGCGTGTCGCCTACCCTCACCTCTAAGCGCTCGGCCAGTAGGCGACTGATGGCAAACCCACCGATGGGCACTGGCACCACCCTCGCGTCGGCATCGATTATGCGGCGCAGGTGGCTATCGGGCGCCAAGCCTTGAATGACCAGCTCTTCATCTTTGTG
Source organism: Pseudohongiellaceae bacterium (assembly GCA_033721235.1). Classification (GTDB taxonomy): domain Bacteria; phylum Pseudomonadota; class Gammaproteobacteria; order Pseudomonadales; family Pseudohongiellaceae; genus UBA5078. The sequence continues at coordinate 59,807 of JAWWAY010000011.1, forward strand.
TGCAAAGCGCAGCCTTGCAGGGGCAGAGTGAAAGGTCTCCACATAGCTGACACCCTCCAGCCGCGCCAAGTCGTAACGCACGGAGTCGTTCACTATTTCAGTGAAGCTTATGCTGAGGTCTTCCCGTTGAATTACCTGAAACTGTAGATCCATCAGGTAATGGACACCGCTATACATAAACAGGCCAATGGTCAGAATGGCCACGGACATAGCGACGCCCAAGGACGAGAGAAAACTCTGCACGGGTTTGCGTTCAATATTGCGCGTAATCATGCGGACGCTGGAGGACATGAACCTACTGATGCCCAGCTTCTCTAGAATGCCAGCGGAATAATGCTTTGGGGCTTCTGGGCGCATGGCCTCTGCCGGTGGCAGATCTACCGCGCGTTTTATAGCCAGCCATGCACCACTGAGGGCGCCGGCAAAACACGCCCCTACGGCAACAAACAAAAGCGAAACAGGCAGCCGGTATTGAAGATTGGGAAAGTCGAAATACTGCCCATAAAGATTGATGTATAAACCGCCAAAGTATACGCCGCCCAGCACCCCCAATAGGGTGCCAAAGGACACGGCGACCAGCGCGAAGGACAAGAAGTGCCGGGCAATCTCACCATTGGTATAGCCAAAGGCCTTTAGCACGGCTATTTCATTCCTTTGCGTGCTGATGAGCCTGCCCAATACCAAATGCAAGAGAAACACGGCCACCAAGAGAAAGATGGTGGGAATGGCCGTGCCCATCACCTTGTTCTGATTGAGTTCGCCCTCCATGATGGCGTGGGAGACCTGATCGTCTCGGCCGTAGGCTCCCAGCCCGCCATAGGGCGATAGTAAGTCATCCACTTGTTTCAATACCGCGAGAAGATTGGCTTTGGACTGCAGGGAGAGGAAAACTTCGTTGAAGGCGCCGTCCATATTGTAAACGGCCGCCATGGCCTCGCGCCCCATCCAGAAGATGCCGTACTTATCGTCCTCTGGAAACAGCGAGCCGGGCGGCACCACATAGGATTGTTCCGGCGCCACGGCAACGCCCACAATCTGTAAGTCGCGCGAGCGGCCATTGAGAATAACGGGGATACTATCGTTGGGCCGCAGATTGCGCGCCGTTGCAAAGTTCTCCGAGACGATGACCTCGTCATAGTGCCCGGATGAGACATAGCGCCCCTCCTTGATGACGATGTCGTTCAATAGCGGCCTGCCGTCTTCGGGTAGGGAAATAAACAGGCCCCGCGCAGGCACGCCCTCTTCGTCGAAGTTAAGCGTGCCACTGAAGGTCACTCGCGTATCAACGGCATTCACGCCGGGAATTCTCTCTAGCGAGTCAACAAGGGATAGGGGCGCACGCACAAGATAAGACCATACGTCGGCAAAGCGCGTGTCGCGATAATACTGCGCCTGTGCGTTCACCAGCGTGTCGTAGCTGCCGCGCATGGTGAGTATTGCCATCAGCCCTGCCGCCACAACCAAGGCAATGGAGAAGAGCTGCCCCCTTAGATGCCAGGCCTCGCGCCAAAGTTTTTTATTGAGTGTACTCACGGGCGCTACCACTGAATCTCGTCGATACTGGCACGCTCGCTATTGCGCACCGTCTCGACGATCTGGCCGCTGCTCATGCGAATAACGGTGTCGCCTAGGCGGCCGATGGCGGCATTGTGGGTGATGATGGCCGTTGTGGTGTCCGTCTTACGATTCACTTCATCCAACACGGCCAATACTAGTCGCCCCGTTTCGGCATCCAGCGCACCGGTAGGTTCGTCACACAGCAGAATCTTGGGGCGCTTGGCGATAGCGCGGGCAATAGCAACACGCTGTTGTTCACCGCCCGAAAGCTCTGCAGGAAAGTGATCCATGCGATCCTTCAGGCCAACTAACTCAAGCGCCTCGTCGGTGTGCATGGGCGAGGCTGCCAAGTCCGTCACTAGCGCGACGTTCTCTCTGGCCGTAAGGCTGGAAATAAGATTGTAAAACTGAAACACGAAGCCCACATGATTGCGCCGATAATTGGTCAGCTGGCGCTCGGTAAAGTCGGCTAGATTTTGCTGCTCGTAATAGACTGTGCCGCTGCTGGCCACATCGAGCCCGCCGATGATATTAAGCAGCGTAGACTTACCGCTGCCAGAAGCCCCCAGCAGCACGGCCATCTCACCCGCGCGCAGGTCCAAGTCCACATCGCGCAGCGCGTGCACCAGCACGTCGCCCTTGCCATAGACCTTGCAGAGCTTGCGGGTGCTAAGGACTATACCTGCACCCGCTTCTGCCCCGCTCGTAAGCCCTACGTCACTTAAGACATTGTCTTCTGCCATGCACCGCATTCCCTCGACACTTTTAAGGACAATACCCCTAATTGGGGCAAACCTTCAATAGGCTTGTAGTTCTCAAAACCAGGGGTAATCGAACTGTAGTGGCACTAGAGTATAGGGCTATCCTTTGCCCTGCTCTGATATTGATCAAGCTAAAAAGAAGTAGAAGTAATAGCCGCTTGAGACCTTTACAGAGGGCTCTCAGTCTCTGCATTCATCCCATATTGGGCGCAACTACTAACAAAAGCATTGCAATGAGCGCCAAAGCTCGTTATTAAACACCTTATATCGTATTTCAAGGCTGGCCCAGCACTTGGGCCAAGTAGGCCTGATATGGAGTTAATAGAACTTTAGTTCTCTTAAGCGAGAGCCCACTACAGGGGAGCGCAGGATGCCAAGACAAATCGACGTATCGAGTCACTACTCCGAGAAACTGGTTAAGCTCATTCCGACCGAGATTATAGGCGCCTACATCGCCATTGAAGGAATGGTGCGCTCTAATGGCGACGTGTATATGCAGGTCATGGTCGCTGCCTCTATCGTGTTGCTTCTACTCGTCCCTTTATATCTCACTATAATTTTCAGGGTGAACAACAAGGCTCAAATTGTCGTCACTATGTTGTCCTTTCTTGTGTGGATATTCAGTATGGGCGGGCCCTTTGCCACGCAGCTCTGGTATCTCCCAGTATATGGCTCGGTAGTCCTTGTGCTCTGGACATTGATTGTCCCACTTTTCAACTATGAGTTAGATCAACAAGGAGATTGACACACATGAAGCGTACAATTTCAGCAAGTTTGGCACTCTTAGCTATGGTTTCTCTCTCTTCTTTTGCCGCCACTCCAACTACAGTCGGTCTTTTCTATCGTTCGGCCTCTGGAAATGTCGCCCTTGTACCCAATGTCACAAGAAGAGAAAACGTATTAAGCGCACCACAGTTTTTGCAACTGGGAGAGAGCGGAGCTCACCAACTGCGCAAGCAAGACAAGTATTGGTTTGTGGTGAATCACCGCGTAAGCGGCCCTACCGAGATAAGCTATCTAGGCGTAGAAATAATCAAAATCATGAACATTCCCCTGGGTTCGCCGTTGTACCTAATCAGAAACAAAAACTGGACTAGAAGCAATGACCCTGACTTCGATGGCAGCAAAGCAGACAGTCGCACTTTCACAGGAATTACCCAAACAGACTTCTATGAATTACACGAGAGAGAATCTCAACTTAGCAATTTTGATGCCGCGCTAGAGGGGTTTAAGTGGCATGCGAGACCGAATGGAGCAAGCGAAGATTCGTGGTCACGAAGATCGCTATGGCTTCCAACTTTCGATGTTCTTAGCGAGGACTTTCATAGCCGCTTCGACCCACCGATCGAGCAAAACGCCAATCTCTTATTAGACGCACGCCTATTACGATTCTCCACCACCAACAAGTTGAACACCGAGAACCCAGTCGTATTTGACGTCACAGGCGCCAATACCGAGGCTGTCTACATCAAGATATTCTCGCCAGATGCGCCGGAGTTTGATCGCGTGTATTTTCTGACCTTTCACTGAGTCGCTGGGAACTAACAGATAGTTGTGAAATTGTCGGATTAAAAAAAGTTTACAGCAATTTCTTGTGAGACCACTCACTCTGCTTTGAGCAGACTGAGAATTGTAGTGAGTGTCCGCTATTATTTTCCTATTATTTTTTACAAAGCGCTCTAGATAGTACTTACGGTGATCGCGCAGATGGTTCGCTCGAAACTCGGGCCGTTACGCGTTTACAGCCTGCCAAGCTCTACCAAAGCTAGAGCTCTACGGTCATAGCGATTGGCACCCTTTTGACTGGGATCAGACTCCAAAGATGCTGTTAGCGCAGCGAAGCATCCAGCTCATCCACGATTTCGGCCCAATCGGCATCGAGTGCTTTCGCTTCTTTTAAGAAGGCCGATTGAGATTCATTCCAGAAACTCGCTTCATGCAGCCTGGTGCTCGACTCTAGTGGCTTATTCTTCTCTACAAATTTTGCAATTCCTTCTGGTGAGTGCTCTAAGCCTAATTGTTTAAAGAGTGTGCTGAGAGAATGAGTTGTACTGTTCATGACTGACTCCTAATTCTGTATTAAAGACATATTTACTAGATGGATTCTAACGAGACATAGCAGAGGGTATGCCGTACATGTGGTGTACTGTACTGCCACTATATACTAGTTGACCTTAGAATGTTGAGTGCGCTTACTGTATACTTTGCTTATGAAACGTCCTCTTGCTATACCTCATGTTTAGCTAAACGCACTTCTTCCAAGACTGATAGACGCTGTTTGTTCCGAATGTAAATTCGTATTAAAGGAGAGCAAAAATGCGTGAGACTCGTATCGAAAAAGATAGCCTAGGAGAGATAGAGGTTCCGAGCAATGCTTTATATGCAGCGCAGACTCAGCGCGCTCTTCAAAACTTTGCTATTAGTGGCTTAACAATGCCCCAGGCCTTTATTAGGGCTTTAGCATTGATTAAGAAAGCTGCGGCGCAAACGAATCTTGATTTAGCCTTGCTTGAGCCTGATATTGCCATGGCAATTGTTTCCGCCTGCGACGAAATACTCGAATACGAGTATGCGGATCAGTTTCCAGTTGATGTGTTCCAGACCGGTTCTGGTACGAGTAGCAATATGAACATCAACGAAGTACTCGCCACATTGGCAAGTAGATCGCTCGGCTCGAACGTGAGCGCAAACGATCACGTGAATATGGGACAGAGCAGCAACGACGTCATCCCTTCTGCCATCCATATTAGCGCAGTCTTAGAACTAGAGACGCGCTTATTGCCGAGCTTGCGATACCTGCAAGAGACTCTACGAGCGAAGGCGAGCACTCTATCCGAGACCGTTAAGACTGGGCGCACACATTTGATGGATGCAATGCCTATTACGATGCAACAAGAACTAGAGGGATGGGCGTCGCAGTTAGAACAGATTGAGGAGTCGATCAGCTTTTCTGGAAAGAAAATGCTTTCTTTGGCGCAAGGGGGAACCGCCGTTGGAACGGGTGTCAACACGCATAAGGATTTTGCAGCGCTTTTTGCTAGCAAGATAGCCAGTGCCACGGGGTTCCAATTCGAGCCTAGTAGAAATTTCTTCGCAAGCCTGAGTAGCCAAGATGCAGCCGTTTCTCTTTCCGGTCAGATGAAGACTTTAGCCGTTGCTTTGATGAAAATATCGAACGATCTGCGTTGGATGAATTCTGGTCCGCTTGCGGGATTGGGAGAGATCAGCTTAGAAGCCTTGCAACCCGGGTCATCCATCATGCCAGGGAAGGTTAACCCAGTGATTCCCGAGGCAGTCGCGATGGTCGCGGCGCAAGTCATCGGCAATGACGCAACGATTACCGTGGCGGGACAGTCAGGAAATTTTCAACTAAATGTCATGCTGCCTGTCATTGCTTATAACTTGCTGCAGAGCTTAGACATCCTCGCCAACGCGATGAGCTCATTGGCAGATGAATCGATAAAGACCTTCACTGTGAATAATGAAACATTGGAGAAATCGCTGGCAACTAACCCCATCCTTGTGACAGCCTTGAATCCTATCATTGGCTACTCGGCAGCCGCTAAAATTGCTCAACAAGCTTACGCAGAGGGCAGAACGATAGTTGACGTAGCTTCCGAGCAAACTGAGTTGAGCAGGGAAGAGCTTCTGATTTTGCTTAACCCTTCTCGTCTTACTCAATAGTCGTCAGTAAAGAACGCTAAGCTACGCCCCTATTTTTACGCAGGGAAATCTCGTAATTGTAAACATGCTTGCATGCCGCTATCCGGTTTGTCATCGACGATTGCCAAGACAAGGGCAGCATATAACCATATAACGGGACATATAACGGGACACTCATTCAATCTTGCATTCTGAGCAATCTACACTATCCTCTATTTAAGTAAAACGGATTTTACGGTGTCAGGATGACTCGCCCTCGCTCACAGTTGATCTCACTTGAGGCCACGCCCTACTATCATTGTATTTCACGCTGCGTTCGGCGCTCTTTTCTATGCGGAAAAGATCACTTCACTGGCAAAAGCTTCGATCATAGAAAACCATGGCTAGTAGAGAGGATGGCGTTGTTGACTGAGGTGTTCGCTATCGATATTGCAGCCTACACGGTGATGAGCAATCACTACCACCTGGTGCTGCATGTCGATTCTGACAAAGCAGCACAATGGACTGACGACGAAGTGCTACAACGCTGGACTCGGATTTTTAAAGGGCCGACTTTAATTCGACGATACCTCGCTGGAGCCCCACTGCATGCGACTGAGGAACTTCAATTGCAGCAACTGATCACGTCTATACGAGAAAAACTAAGCAGCATCAGCAAGTTCATGTCCTGTCTGAACTACCACATTGCTCGTATGGCCAATGCTGAAGATGGCTGCACTGGGCGCTTCTGGGAAGGTCGCTTTAAATCCCAAGCGCTTCTAGATGAAACAGCGTTACTGTCCTGCATGGCTTATGTCGATCTCAATCCAATCAGAGCAGGAATTGCTAGAAACCTGGAGGAATCCGACTTCACCTCAATTCAAGACAGAATTAAACAATTGCAGAGTGTTCAGAAAAGCGTCAATACCCTGGAGCCAACTCCTCCCACCAAAATAAAGCCCAAGCTAATGTACTTCAACGCGTCATTACAGATATCCGATAAGAGTCCCTCCATCCCGTACCAGCTTAAAGACTATCTGCAACTAGCAGATTGGACTGGACGGATTGTCAGATCGGACAAGAAAGAGAGCATTGCACAAAATACACCAAAGCTACTACAGACATTGGGATTATCAGAGGATCAATGGAGTGTCCTCGCACTCCAGATTCAAAAGCAGTCTATTGCAATGCTTCACGGCCTAGAGCGTTTAGAACAACTCGAAAACAAGGCGGCTAAGAAAAAGGCCGCTTAACCTACCTATACCACGCTACGCCTTTCCTAAGGCGGGATTGTGCGTGCCCACGAAAAGTTAAACTCACCAAAACTCCTCTACCAAGATGCTAGGAGATTCACGAATACTCGAATTTTGAGGTAGAAATGTCAGCGAAGTGGAGAGTGAGTGTCCCTTTAAACTATGTCGTTGAACCTCTATAACCATAAGAAAACCCTCCTTTAAGAAAGATGATAAGTAGTAAATTATTTCCGAGCATGCAAATTGTGTCCAAAAATTGGACGGACTTAGCAATACAAAAACAATGCCTGCCATCATCAGTCTCGGGAGGCTACCTCCGAGAGACGCGTATCGCGTTTCGGCTCAAGTTCTTGTGTTAATCGCAACTTTTCTTCACGTGGTCGTTAATGTACTCATTCAAGCCATCGCCAGCGCGAGCCAACTGTTTCATCCGATCTACGTGATGTTTGCCAGCTTTAGCATAGCTGTACCGATAGGTTTTCAAGCTTCCTTTAAATCTAACGGAAATTGATGTCTCAGATATCTCATAATGAGAAACACCAGAATCTCTATCTGTATCAGCGTATCTCTCCATCTATCCGCGTCTCCGGTGTCTGATTAGGAACATAACGCCAAGCACAGCGGCGGCTGAAAGCCGTCCGGTGGCCGGAGGCCACGCACTGCTGCGCCTTGTTATGAGTTTTACGGGATTGGAGCATGCTTAATCCAGTAAGGGGCCGTATAACCCAGTACTCCCCCAACAAGTGCGCCTAAGATAACGGACTCCCCGCTGCCAACAAAAATTAGCCCAATTAAGGCTCCGGCCATTGCTCCCGACGAAAGCTCATAGGCCCAAGCATACTTGAAAGCTTTTGGCTCAATGGAGGGTGCCGCTAGCAATCCCAAAAAGAGCCCCACTACTGCTACCGAAAGCAGTCGAGCCCAATCACCAAAGAAGAAGATTAGCGAGAGAGCTGAGGCGAAACCCGCGAAGAGCAAGACGGAAATTGAAATCACTTTTAGCTTAGACATAGGACTCGTCTTTACTCATAACGCCCGCCTCAAGTGCGCGCTTGCGCGTCAACTTGAAGGCGATTGTTATGACTCATTTCTCAGCAATTTCTCCAGCTTTTGTTTGGCAAACCCCTCTGCCATCTTTTTTGCAACGCTTAGCATGGTCGATATACTTTCGTCCTTGAACTCAGTCTTAATAGTATTCCAAACTTCTCTCTGTCGTAGGTTCTCTATAAATTCATGCCCTTTCCAGGTTAGATCTGTCGTTGTTGTGAAATGCCCATTGAATCCAACGCCGGACCTCACTATAAGATCCTCCGACAAGAGTAACTTTGTATGCTTTTCTACGACTTCTGGAGAAAATTTTTCGATTGCTCCCTCAAATCTATCAGCTTCAACTGCCAATAGTATTTCACGTATTAATTCCATGTCTCGTTTCATGCAGTCTCTTCTCACTTACACAGAGTCATAACGCCCTTAATAATAGGAGCACGTAGTGCTTCCTTTTTGATTTGATTGTTATGTGCCGTGTGCACTAACGTATGTCCTCAATGAATCCATAATTTCATCTATGTTACTCATAGGTATGCGAGCACAGCGAGGGCTATCTTCAGAACCATGGGCGGATAGTTCTTGTGAATGTGGGAAGTCTTGCAGTGCATCTTCGGTGCTCTTGATCTTGGAAAATATAGTAAGAGTGTATCGGCCTCCAGTCTTGCCTCCCAAGTGTAACGTGTAGTCGCCCAATCTGAATCGCACTCCTCGCATACTTTTTGTCATCTTGTGATCAATTGACAATTTATCCAGTTCAGGCACAACCTCAGTTAAGATTCGCTGTGAATGCTTTCGACCCACTGCGTCGGTTGCTGCCTTGACATCTGCATCATCCTGAATCCCAATCTCCTTGGCATCAGAGTGGTATGTATTCATAAATTCTGTAACGGAGTCGACTAAAGTTTCATTGCCATCCCAAAAATACTCACCATCTAGCCTTGTGTTGTCTAGGATTGAATGAAGCATAGTTTCAATCTTTCGAGCTTCTATCCCAGTCCATGCTTTAACAATTGATACTTTTACAGGGCTGACTGTTCCCAAAAGCTCCTTCTCTCTTCTTTGAGGCAACCCTGTTGTGATTCCAATTTTCTTGATAGGGGGGAAGGCTGATTCTGAATCAAATTTTTGCATTGTTTCAGAGAACACGGGTTCCGCTATATATATCGTGTCTTGCATAAAGAATTCATCTCATATTTTGGATAGGCACATAACAGTACGATAAGGAGGCCCTCGGCCTCCCTATCATTATTATGAGGCGGCCTTTTAATCCGCTCATTGAAATTAGTTGGGATTGTAACTGCTTGAACATCCAATCAATTTCCCTTTGTATTGGTTAAGCATTTTAGGTAAAAAAGGCCACTGGCCTTATAACACGCTTATTGAAGTCCAATATAAAGGCAGACTAGGCCGTATGGCCAGCACTTTTTCCATGTAACTGACGGGAACCCTATTTAACCGGCTAATAGGTATGTTCAGTTTTTCATCACATTGTTTAACGGGCTGGGGACCAGACAGTTAGGTAACTGTCCAAGTTTCTTCCAGTCAAGGGGGCAGTGCTCTGAAGCTCTGATGCACTGACACGATTGACTTGAACGGAGCACGTGGAATCGGCCGGGGTTCACCTTGGATTAAGGTCACTGCGACATTCTGGGACCAGAGCACTGAAGCTGGGGCACGATTGACTCGAATTTTGGCTTAGCCAAAATCCTCGCCCTGCGGGCAGCCTTTGGCTGTCTCGATTGCTGGCGCAATCGATCGAACGGGCACGTGGAATCGGTCGGGAAAGCCAAAAAAAAAGCCTGCTTAAAAAGCAGGCTTTTTTGTTTGGCGCACCCGGCACGATTCGAACGTGCGACCCCTTAGTTCGTAGCCAAGTACTCTATCCAGCTGAGCTACGGGTGCGAAGAGGTGCGTATTATATAGAAATTGGCGCTAATTCAAAGGGGTTTTTGCATTGAATTTTCATATTTCGGGAAAATTGTTCATGCGTGGTAATATTCGGGGTCTTGGCGGGTCTGTTCTCGCATTCGTTTTTGCTTTACGTATCTGCTTTTGCAGGTAGGAGATTCATGAAAATCAGTAAGTTTAGTAATTGTTTGATAATTCTTGCCTTTTTGGGGGCCGGGGCTGCTCAGGCGGAGCTGGAAAAAGGCCTTGAGGCCTTTGAGGCTGGGGATTTTGAGACGGCCCTAGAAGAGTTTACCGAGGACGCGGAGAAAGGCGTGGCCTTGGCGCAGTACAACTTAGGTTTGATGTATCACCAGGCTATTGGCGTACAGCAGGACTATGAGCGGGCTATGCAGCTATTTGCACTGTCCGCGCAGCAGGGAGTGACTAGGTCTCAGTATTATTTAGGTGCCATGTATGACAATGCTCAGGGCGTGCCGCAGGACTATGCGGAGGCCTATCGCTGGTATGAAATGGCGGCGGAGCAAGGGGATGCGGATGCTCAGTATGCCGTAGGTACAATGAACTTCTACGGTCAAGGTAAGGCCGAGGACTATCAAGAGGCCTTGGCTTGGTATCAACAAGCCTCGGAGCAGGGCCATAGGGATTCTCAGTACAACCTAGGGGTTATGTACGCCAATGGCTTTGGCACTAAGCCCGATGCTCAGTTGGCTTATAAGTGGTTTTTGGCGGCGGCTGAAAACGGCGCTGGCAGCGCAGACGCGCAGTACAACTTGGGCATTATGTATGCTGAGGGTGTGGGCGTAGAGGCCGACCCTGTAGCCTCGCTTAACTGGTTTAAGCGCGCTGGTGAGCAAGGCATTGCCTCGGCGTTGGCGCGTGTGGGCATTGCGTATGCTTCGGGGGCCGGTGTTGAGCGCGACTATGTGCAGGCTCGGGAATGGTTTAACCGTGCGGCCATAAGGGGCGATGTGCCGGCTCAGTCGTTTATGGGGCGCCTATACCTCAATGGCTTTGGTCTGGAAGAGCAAGACCTAGTCACCGCCTATATGTGGTACAAAATTGCGAATACGAATGGCGATGAAGAGGCCACCAATGTATTGGCAACTCTGCGCGGCTACCTAAAACCAGAGGAGATAGCAGAGGCAGAACAACGGGCCGTTCAGTGGTCTATGATAAACAGGCGTAGACGCTAATGGCTGCCCTCCCCCGTTTAGTCGCCACTGCGCTGTTTTGTTCCATGCTTGGTCTTGGCGCCGTGGCCCAAGAGGCCTCCCCTTCTATTGCGGAACTCACCGCCTTAGCTGAGGGCGGCGATAGCGCCGCCCAGTTTAACTTGGGCAACTCCTATCTATATGGCAAAGGCACGCAGGTCGATGAGTTTGCGGCGGCTAATTGGTACCGCAAAGCGGCGCAACAGGGCAATCATAATGCTCAATACAACCTGGCTATTATGTATATGCAAGGCAAGGGGGTGTTAACGGATATGCGCGAGGCTGTAAATTGGTTCGAGCGCGCGGCCAATTTAGGCGATGCTCAATCCCAGTTTACTCTAGGCACTTTCTTTGCCAACGGGCGCGTGGTTCCCCAAGACCCAGTGAGAGCCCATATGTGGTTTACTCTTGCGGCCTCTGCAGGCCATAAGGCGGCAGCTGCCAATTTAGTGCTTTACCAAGAGATGCTAAGCGATAGCCAAATAATCGAAGCCCAAGACGCAGCCAATCAATGGGTTGAAAAGTTCAATGCCATGCATCAAGGCTCACCCACAATATCGGAAAACGAGGTGGCAAGGCCATGAAGTTTAAAATACGTCATTTACTATTATCCCTAGCCTTGGCTAGTGGCGTTGCCCATGCCGACTACGAGGACGGCGTAAACGCGGCTCAGGCGGGTGACTACGCCACCGCTTTGAAAGAGTTTCAGCTAGCGGCAGACGCAGGCTTAGACCTTGCTCAGTACAATTTAGCCATTATGTATTACACCGGCCGCGGCGTGGAGCAAAACTACCAGACGGCGTTCGAGTGGACAGTCAAGGCGGCCGAGCAAGGCCATCTGAACGCACAGAATAATCTGGGCGCCTTGTACTATACGGGCACAGGCACACCAGTGAATTTTGAGAAGGCACTGCAATGGTATAGCGCGGCGGCACAGGGCCAACATGCCGATGCGCAATATAATCTTTCTACCATGTATGAGCTCGGTGAAGGCACAGAGAAGGATTTAGTGCGCGCACATTTCTGGGCGCAGGCTGCGCAGTTTAACGAGCATGCTGATGCGGCTGAATTAATTGAAAGGCTAGCGGGACAAATGACGGCGGCGCAAATTAGCGAAGCCAGAACGGCTTTCGCGCAATCAATGCTGGAGTAAACACTCCAGCATCAACGCTACACTTCTTACTGAGCTGTGCTCACTTCACCGGTTTGTTCTCTGCTGACAAGCACCTTGCGCTTGGCGCCAATAAGCTTCATAAAGTCATCCAGTATCAAATACAGAGATGGAATCATCACTAGGGTTAGCAGCGTGCCAAACACGATACCCCAGCCTAGGGATAGGGTCATGGGAATTACCAGCTGCGCCTGCATGCTAGTCTCAAACATAATTGGCAATAAACCTAAGAAGGTTGTTAGGGTTGTCAGCAAGATAGCACGGAAGCGGCTTGTACCTGCCTTAAGCACGGCATCATGCAATGGCATGCCTTTGGCCAAGCTACGGTTCACAAAATCCACCATAATCAGGCTGTCGTTCACGATTACCCCTGCCAGTGCCACTAGGCCAAACAAGGACATCATGCTTACCGTTGTGCCAAACACCATATGTCCTATCAGCGCACCGATCATGCCAAATGGAATAACCGCCATCACAATTAATGGCTGTATATAAGACTTAAGTGGTATCGCCAATAAGGCATAAATCAGGAACATGGCCGCCCCAAAGAATATGGCGATGCGCGTCATTAGTTTGGCTTGCTCTTCACTGGCACCACCAAGGCCGAAGGTCACGCTGGGGTACTTAGCCAAAAGCTGGGGTATAAAATTATTACGGATGTCGCGAATAATCACACTGGACTGAGCCTCGAGTGGGTTCACATCCGATGTAATTGTCACCGTACGCTTGCGGTCGATGCGATAGATACGCGCAAAGCCCTCGCCTATCTCGGCCTCGGCCACCTGTGAGAATGGCACCTCAACACCGTCGGGCAGGCGGATACGCATCTCTTCCAAATTGGCTATGGAGACTCGCTCGTTCTCGGGGTAGCGCACCATTACTTTAAGCTCATCTCTGCCGCGAAGAATACGCTGCACTTCGTTGCCGTAGAACGCCTGCCTTACTTGGCTACCCAACATATTAGCCGTTAAGCCAAGGGGTTTTGCTTCTGGTTTAAGGCGCAGCGTGATCTCTTCGCTGCCGCGGCCATAGGAGTTTGCCACATCAAAAACACCGGCATAGCTGCTCAGTTCTCTCTCAAGCTCTAGGGATGCCTGCTCTAATTCGTCATAGCGCGAACCCATCAAGCGTAGATTGATTTTGGACCCACCGCCGGCATTGGTGCTAGAGAAGAAACGCAGCTCTTCGGTATTAGCAATTGGCCCCACCTTATCGCGCCAAGCGTGCTCAATATCCAAAGCGCTTAAGCTGCGCTCCGAGCCTGCCTTGGTGAGCTCTACCATCACCTGACCGCCAGTCTCTCCCGAGGTAGATACCATTACGTGGTCGATAGGTGCTTGCTCAGGGAAGTCATCGTTAAGCGTTAAAACAGCCTCTTCCATTTTTGCCAAGGCCGCGTTGCGCTCGTCGTAGGAGACACCATCGTTCATCGTCAAACGCGCTTGAATAAAGTCGCTCGGCACATTCGGGAAAAACTCAAAGCGAACGATATTGCCACCGACTAAACCAATGCACACAATGAAAATGCCCACAAAAACCGCAACCGTGGTATAGCGGTAATGCAGTGATTTTTGCAAAAAGTTTCGGTAGTTATTGTGAATAAAATAATCTAGCTTCGCCGCCACAGCATCTTGAAAGCGCGTCAGCAAATTAGGTTTGTTTTCTCTATCGCTTTTAGGCGGGTGAGCCAAATGCGCTGGCAGAATCAACTTGGATTCAATCAAAGAGAAGATCAAGCAAAGTATTACCACCATGCCGATAGACTCGAAGAAAGGCGCCACCTGCCCTCCTACTAATAACATAGGCGCGAATGCCGCAATGGTAGTCAGAACACCAAAAGTAGCGGGCACCGCTACCTTATGAGCGCCTTTAATCACATTGTCTAAGCTATGGCCCTTCTTACTCACCTGCGAGTGCACGCTCTCGGCGGTAATAATGGCATCGTCCACCACTATACCCAGCACCAAAATCAAACCAAACAGGCTTATCATATTGATGTCCACCGGGTATGGCCCTATTGGCATTAACCAAATGGCACCAAGGAAGCTCACCGGAATACCCAACATCACCCACAGGGCAATATTAAGACGAAGGAAGGTAGTCAGTACTAGAAACACCAATACTGCACCCATCGCCAGATTACCCAACATCATATTCAGCTGGCTGTTCAGGTAATAGGCCTGACTGGCCCAACTATCCACGCTCACCCCTGCTGGGAAAGTAGGCTTACGCTGTTCAATATAGGCCGCCACTTCGCGCTCAATATCCAGCACGTTCTGCTCGCGCGTGGCCACAATTTGCACGCTCAAGGAACGGTTGCCATCAAAGCGAGAGAAGTTTTCTGTTTCCACAAAGCCATCGACCACATTGGCAATATCACGCACCAATAAGCGAGTGCCATCCCTATTGGTTCGCAGCACAATGCTGCCATAGTCTAAGCCCGTATAGGCCTGCTCCTTAGTACGCAATTGAATACGGCCGCTATCGGTGCGTATGGCACCGCCGGGCATATCCACCGATGCAGCGCGAATAGCTGCCGACACTTCGTCCATGGTTAGGCCGTATTCGCGCAGTGTATTCTCACTTACCTCAATGGCAATTTCGTAGTCTCTGTCCCCCAAAATATTGGCCTGGCTTACTTCGGGTAGCGCTAGTATTTCTTCCCGAATATCGTGTGCCAAGGTTTTTAATGCTTTGTCATCCAGCTGGCCGTAGATAGACACATTCAATACCGCTTGCGTAATCTCTTGCTCTCGCACGGTGGGTCGCTCTACATCAGCGGGAAATGTGGTAATGGAGTCGATGCGGCTTTTTACCTCATCGAGAATCTCATTCACGTCATATTCGGTAGAGATTTCCAGGTTAACCGTACCCACGCCCTCACGGGCTACAGAGTTCATACGGTTTATGCCTATTAGGCCCTGCAAGGACTCTTCAATCCTTACTACTATGGCTTCTTCAATTTCCTCAGGTGCCGCACCTGGGTAAGCCATATTGACGCGAATCATGCGGGTTTCAAATTCAGGAAAAATTTGAATTTTAATAGTTAAGGCAGAGGCAATACCGGCAAAGATAATAAACATCATTAGCAGGTTGGCGGCCACGCTATTGCTACTAAACCAAGCAATTATGCCTTTTAGTTTAGTCTCCTTCGGCGCGCTCATTGTAGTGCACCAACGCTAGAGAGTTCGTTGCCGCTAAGATTGGTAGAGCGCACGCGCATACCCTCTATTGGCACGGGTACTGGAGAGACGATGATATGCTCGCCATCGCTAAGGCCGCCGTCTATATGTACTTCTTCGGCGCCCATTCGCAAAATACTCACTGTGCGCTGGCGCAGCTTGCTCTCGCTATCCATTACCAATAGTTCGTTGCCATTACGCACCGCATTGATAGGTACGGTGTACACATCTCTAGCGGTAATGCCCTGAATTTCGGCGCTAACAAAACTACCAATGGCCAGCACCGGGCGTTTAATAGATTGACGTAAACCGTAGGGGTCGGCCACTTGAGCCACCGCATAATGCACGCGAGAGCTAGTATCAATAACTCCATCGGTGCGGACAATTTTACCCTGCCACTTATAAGGCTTACCGCCAACGTCCGTGCTTAGCTCAACAAGGCTAGTTACTTCATCTTGGCTATTATCCATCTCATCAAGGCTTAGCCCTGGGCGTGGAAGATTAAGATACGCTAAGTCGCGGTCAGTTAAAGGTAGCCTAACCTCGGCATAGTCAACGGCAAAGGTACGAGCCACTTGCGTGCCAGTACTCACATATTGACCAATATCGACTAATTTCTCGCGAATAAGGCCATCGTAAGGCGCGCGAATTTTAGTGCGCTCCAACTGTCGCTGGGCGCGGGCCAGTTCGGCCTCGGCATATAAAACACGGGCTTTGGCTTCTTCCAAGAAAGGCACGCGCAGTGCCAAAGGGGGAGCATCTGCCAATGCTCGGCCATTGCTTTGCCATTGACGGCGCGCTTGCTCGGCCTGAGCTTCTTCCTGTACTAATTGCGCCTCGGCAGTCAGCAAGCTAGAGCGAGCCTGTTGTACATTCACTTGGTAGTCGGCATCGTCAAGGGCTAGCAGTAACTCGCCCTCTTCAAAGAAGCCCCCTACAAAGAATTTATCAGATACGCTTACGACGCGACCGGACACCTCAGACACCATTGTGGTTTCTGTGCGCGGCGCAACACTGCCTTGTGACTCCACTACCATCACCAAGTCATGGCTCTTAGCTACTTGCGTGGTCACCAGTGTCACGCGCTCTTCGGCAGGAGTGACTTCAGGAGCAGGCCTATTAAGAATTAACAAGGCGGCTATAGCACCGGCGGCCCCAACGGCTACAATCGGCATTAATATTTTTTTCATAACGTTCTCGACTAAATCCTTTTTACTAAATAATCATCTGGGCGCTAGTGCACCAACCTTGGCCGCCCGATGAGTCGGGTCTGATATTATTCATAATGCGTGTCATATAAAGCTTATACGGCTGTATACGTAATTTAGTTGCGTATACTTATTCGCTTCGTCTTAATTGTCGTAGTAATTGGTCGTTACTTTCGACCGCCAGAGTGTAAAAACGTTTCATGACGTTAAGACGTTCGTGAGTGGCGCTCATATGCACGGGGATACTCTCATCAGCTTGCTTGAAGATCTCTTGCATACGGCGCATCTTCTCCATATAGCCTTCCAATAGCTTCAAGAAGGGGGATTGCGCTAATTGATAGTAGTCCTGCCTATCGCCCGGCTTACTGATGCGCTCGATAAAGCCAAAATTGGTAAGAATGCGGGCATTGGTACTGACACTGCCACGGCTTACTTGGAGCTCATCGGCTAGTTGTGCAAAACTGACCGGCCCACCATAAATGATGAAGTAACCCAGTATACGCCCTGCGATACGGGGAATGCCGTCTTCTTGCGAGGAAACGCCCATTTGCTCGATAAAGCGTTCAATTCCATCTAGAGCCTGATCGGAGTCCTGCTGCCATGAGCCCTTTGTCTCCGTAGGCTCCAAGGGCATTACACCATCATCAATATTCACTGCTACACCTTAGCTATTAGACCGTCACTATTGTTTAAGCGCCTTGTCATTGCGCTCTACCGAACAAGTATTCATTATGTTCAGTAACAACTAAACACAATGAACGGCGAGTGTAGAGTACCGCTATAGTCTTTGCAAGCACTATTAGAATAAGGCTGCTTAA
This sequence comes from Pseudohongiellaceae bacterium, assembly GCA_033721235.1. Lineage (GTDB taxonomy): Bacteria > Pseudomonadota > Gammaproteobacteria > Pseudomonadales > Pseudohongiellaceae > UBA5078. The sequence continues at coordinate 77,568 of JAWWAY010000011.1, forward strand.
GCCGCTATGGATTGAATACGTTGCACCATGGCCTGCAGACCATTGCCACGAGTGGGGCTAAGATGCTTAAGAAGATTTAGCTCATCAAAATAGGCATTGATGTCGAAATCGCGAATCTGCTCGGCACTCTTACCATTGAAGGCTGCTAGCACAACCCCCAACAAGCCTCGCACAATAAAGGCGTCACTATCGACGTCGAAGTACAGCTTGTCGCCCTCTTCTCGGCTCACTAGCCATACTTGGCTTTGGCAGCCTCGAACCAGGTTGGCCTCTACCTTATGCTCCTCCGCCAAAGGCGGAAGCTCCTTGCCAAGGTCGATAATATACTTGTAGCGATCTTCCCAATCGTCAAAAAAAGACAGAGCCTCTACGATATCCTCTGGGGTGATCTCGGTGCCAAAACGATTACTACTCATTACTTATCCGCCTATGCTGCGCGCTGTGGGCAACTGCTAGAAAAACATGCCGGTTTCAAGTTGAGCCTCTTCGCTCATCATGTCTCGGCTCCACGCTGGGTCAAACACCAGTTGCACATTCACTTTTTCAACATTGGGCACCAGCCTGACGCGGTATTCTACATCACCTACTAGCACAGGCCCCATACCGCAGCTGGGTGCGGTAAGCGTCATGTCGATATCGACACGCTTATTCTCCTGGTCCACGTCTACTTTGTAGATGAGGCCTAGGTTAACTAAGTCCACTGGTATCTCTGGGTCAAACACCGTGCCCAGCGCTTCCCATACTTGGGCTTCTTCGATCTTATCGCTCGTGGGCTCGGGAAAGCTGAGCTTCTCTGACTCCAAGCCAAGCTTGCCAGCGTCTGTGCCATCCACGCGCACCATCTGCCCGTTATAGACAACGGTGTAGTTACCGCCTAGGGCTTGGGTAATAGAGACAAAAGTATCTTTGGGAATTGTTAACGGCGTGCCATCGGGAACGCGGCGCGCAGGACATTCGGCCTGCGCTACAACCATGCGTCTTTCCATAATTAGTTCACATTAAAACTTTCGCCGCACCCGCAATGGTCTTTGGCGTTGGGGTTAAGGAATTGCAGCTGCCGGTTTACACCCTCAGATACGTAATCGATTTTAGTGCCATTCACTATGGCCAAACTATCTTGGGCTACCAACAGTTCACAGCCGTCTTTTAGCTCTACGTGCAGGTCATCCGGGCTGGCCTCAGCCACCAAATCCACCACATACATAAAGCCAGTGCAGCCGCTCTCTTTCACACTAAGACGCACCGCTTTGGCTTGGGCATCGTTGGCAATTTGCTTTTTAAAATGCTCGGCAGCGGCATCGGTAACCTGCACCGCTGTATTGGCATTGAATTGAACGGGGTCAAAAGACTCAACGCTCATAGAACTAACCTCATGGTTGTTTTAGCAAAGAAACTTCATTGCTTTTTCGATGGCGGCAATCAAACGGTCCACATCATCGAATGTATTGTAAAAAGTAAAACTGGCGCGCACAGTACCTGGAATACCGTATTGATCCATTATTGGCTGCGCACAGTGATTACCCGTACGCACGGCAACGCCTTGCTGATCGATCAGCGTTCCCACATCGGCTGGGTGAACGCCTTCAATATTAAAACTGAGGACGCTGGCTTTGTGCTCAGCTGTGCCTACAATTTTTAAACCTGGAATCTGCGCCGCTTTGCTCTGGGCGTAGTCTAGTAGAGCCTGCTCGTGAGCAGCCGCCGCTTTTCTATCGAGCGCCTCCACGTAGTCAATGGCGGCCCCAAGACCAATGGCACCGGCAATATTCGGTGTACCAGCCTCAAACTTATAAGGCAGTTGATTGTACTTAGTGCCAGCAAAGCTGACGGACTCAATCATCTCGCCTCCACCTTGATATGGGGGCATAGCCTCTAGAATTTCAAGTTTGCCGTACAAAACGCCTACGCCGGTTGGGCCAAAGAGCTTGTGCGCAGAGAAAGCATAGAAGTCGCAATCCAAAGCTTGTACGTCCACGTCCCAATGGGCAACCGCTTGCGCGCCGTCCACCAGGCATAGCGCACCAACTTCATGGGCCATCGCAATAATTTTAGCCACTGGATTAATAGTGCCCAAAGCATTTGATACATGCCCGACGGCAACCATCTTGACGTTCTCATCGAGCATGGATGCAAACGCATCTAAGTCGATAACGCCACTATCGTTAACGGGGATGGCCTCTACAGTAGCCCCCTTCTCTTGTGCCACCATTTGCCACGGCACAATATTGGAGTGGTGCTCCATCGCAGAGACGAGCACTCTATCGCCTGCTGATAACTGGCTTCGCCCCCAACTGGAGGCCACCAGATTTATCGACTCGGTAGTGCCCTTTGTCCAAAGAATCTGTTTGGTGCTGGCCGCATTTAAAAACGTAGCGACTTTCTGACGAGCCTGTTCAAACTTAGCAGTAGCTCGATCACTCAAGGCATGAGCGCCACGATGCACATTACTATTATCTTGCCGATAGTAATTGCAAATGGCATCGATAACCGCATTAGGTTTTTGCGTAGTAGCGCCATTATCTAAATAGACTAGCGGATGCCCATTGACCTCTTGGGCCAAGATTGGGAAGTCGGCTCGGATAGCCTCGACATCGAAGCCCTTTGCATTAGTTAACTGGGCACTTAGCTCGGCGCTCACAGGGCCTCCACCTCCAATACGGACGTCACATGCTTCACCAAATAGTCTCGCACTGGTTCCTGGGAAATTTCTAATAGCAATTCATTGATAAAACCAAAACTTAATAGCGTTCGGGCTTGGTTTTCAGTCAGGCCGCGGCTACGCAGATAGAACATCGCGGTTTCATCCAGCTCGGCGATAGTCGCCCCGTGCGCACACTTAACGTCGTCGGCGTAGATCTCAAGCTCGGGCTTGGTGTCGACCTCTGCTTTATTAGAAGTCAGCAAGTTGCGATTATTCATCTCCGCTAGAGTTTTTTGGGCGTCTTGATGAATCAAGATACGGCCATTGAACACGGCGCGAGCGCTATCACCAATGATGCCTCTGAATACTTCATTACTAGTGCAATGGGGTACGCAATGTTCGATATTCGTATGGTAGTCCACCACTTGCTTATTGCGGGGCAAATACACGCCATTAAGGATGAGGTCGGCCCCTTCACCACGGTGATTCATATGGTAATCGATGCGCTTTAGCACACTGCCTTCGGCAATAGTAAAACCGTTATAGCGGGCACTGCGAAGCAGGTCGATGTGAGTACCGCCAATATGCACCAGCCCCTCGCTTTCCAAGTTTATACGGTAGTGCTTCAGGGAGGCATTATTGCCCACCTCGATTTCACAAAGGCTATTTACAAAACCGCTAGCGTTATCGGCAGTGGATACAAAGTGCTCGATCAGCTGCGCTTGTGAGCCGTCTTCCAACACCACTAAGACCCGGTGATTACTGCTCGTTTGATTCGCCTCACCCGTCGATACGTGCACCAAATACACCGGCTTGTCTAACTGAGTGTTCTTAGGCACGGATAGCAATACACCCTCTTCTACCCAGGCATTATTAAGCGCGGCAAACATATGACGTTTGGTATTAAGCACCGTGCCCAATTTTGCTTCGATAAGCGTTTTTTGGGTTGTGTCTGCGTCGCTGAACAATGTGAGTGATGGGCAATTGCTTGATGACAATGCAGCGCTAAAGCAGCCATCGACAAATACGAGCCTATAGGCATCGATCTCTATGCCATTGGGAATGCTATCCAAAGAATGGCTAAGCTGCCCCCTTGGGGAAAGCTCCATGCGCTCTAAGGCTTGAACCGGGGTGTATTTCCACAGTTCAGTTTTGCGCGTTGGCCATTGCGTGTTTTGCCACTGCTTCGCGCCATCTTCGCGCAAGGCATTGAGCCAGGGCAAGGCGTCGGTGTTATGGCCGACAAGCTGCGTGGCCTGTTGATGAAATTCAGACATCGACTATGCTACCTCGTTTTCCAGCCAGCTATAGCCTTTCTCTTCTAGCTCCAAGGCCAGCTCTTTGCCTCCAGACTTCACGATGCGGCCACCGGCAAGTACGTGCACATAGTCGGGAATAATATAGTCCAGCAAACGCTGATAGTGGGTAACGACGATGAAGCTACGATTGTCAGCGCGCATTTCGTTCACGCCATTGGCAACCACTTGCAGGGCATCGATATCCAAGCCTGAGTCCGTCTCATCCAAGATGCAGAGCGTAGGGTCCAGCAACATCATTTGCATAATTTCGTTGCGCTTTTTCTCACCGCCGGAGAAGCCTTCGTTAACGCCGCGCTTGAGAAAATTGGCGTCTAGGCTAACGCGCTTTGACGTCTCGCGGGCCAGCTTCATAAAGTCGAAGGAAGAAAGCTCTTCCAGCCCCATGTGCTTGCGACGCGCATCAACGGAAGCCTTCAGGAATTCCATATTGCTAACACCCGGAATCTCTACCGGATACTGGAATGCCAAGAACAAGCCTTCGCGGGAACGCTCTTCAATTTCCATATCAAGCAAGTCTTTGCCGTTAAACGTAACCGAGCCGGAATTTACCTCGTAGCCGGGGCGGCCCGACAAAATATTACCGAGCGTACTTTTACCGGCACCGTTTGGCCCCATGATAGCGTGAACTTCGCCTGGTTTAATGTGCAAACTCAAGTCGCGGAGTATTTGTTTATCTTCTACGCTGGCACTGAGATTCTGGATATCTAACATGCTTTGTTGCCTGTTCAATTAAATAAAATTAGAAATGACGCTTTATGCGTGATGAATTACCCGACAGATCCCTCGAGGCTTACCTCGAGCAGCTTGCCCGCCTCTACAGCGAACTCCATGGGCAGCTCTTTGAAAACTTCGCGACAAAAACCGTTTACGATCATCGACACCGCTTTCTCGGCATCAAGGCCGCGCTGCTGGCACAAGAACATTTGGTCGTCACTCACTTTAGATGTAGTGGCCTCGTGTTCAATTTGCGCAGAAGAGTTTTTGCTCTCGATATAGGGGAATGTGTGGGCACCACAGCGATCACCGATTAGCAGTGAGTCACACTGGGTGAAATTACGGGCGTTTTCCGCACCGGGATTTATGCGCACTAGGCCACGGTAGGCGCTCTGCGAGCGTCCCGCCGAAATACCTTTGGCAATAATGGTTGAGCTTGTGTTTTTGCCCAAGTGAATCATCTTAGTGCCGGTATCGGCCTGTTGCATATTGTTCGTAAGCGCAACAGAGTAGAACTCGCCAACGCTGTTATCGCCTTTCAAGATGCAGCTTGGGTATTTCCAAGTAATAGCCGACCCCGTCTCTACCTGTGTCCAAGACACATGAGCATTGCGATGACATACGGCGCGCTTAGTCACGAAGTTATAGATACCGCCCTTACCTTCGCTATCGCCGGGATACCAGTTTTGCACGGTGGAGTATTTGATCTTCGCATCGTCTAAGGCAACTAGCTCTACCACCGCCGCGTGAAGTTGGTTCTCGTCACGCATGGGCGCCGTACAACCCTCCAGGTAGCTCACGTAAGAGCCTTCATCGGCCACGATTAGTGTGCGCTCGAACTGCCCAGTGTTGAGCTCGTTGATGCGGAAGTAGGTGGACAGCTCCATTGGGCATCTTACCCCTTTGGGGATATATACAAATGAGCCATCGGAGAACACGGCGCAGTTAAGCGCGGCGTAAAAATTGTCTTTCTGTGGCACAACCGAGCCAAGGTATTTTTTGACCAAGTCTGGGTATTTGTGCACGGCCTCACTGATCGGACAGAAGATAACACCCGCCTCTTCCAATTTAGCGCGATAGGTCGTCACAACCGACACGGAGTCGAATACGGCATCTACCGCCACACCGGCCAATGCTTCCTGCTCATGCAAGGGAATACCAAGCTTTTCGTAGGTAGCCAGAAGCTCTGGGTCTACTTCATCTAGGCTCTGGGGTTTGTCAGCCATGCTTTTGGGCGCGCTGTAGTACGATAGCGCCTGATAGTCGATTGGTGGGAAATCCACATGAGCCCAAGTAGGCTCTTCCATCTCTTGCCAGACACGGAAAGCTTTCAGGCGCCACTCCAGCATCCACTCCGGCTCTTCCTTGCGAGCCGAAATATAGCGTATAACGTCTTCGTCTAGACCAGGCTTAAGAGTGTCCGACTCCACACTGGTGTGGAAACCAGCGGCATAGTCTTTACGAATTAGGCTTTCAACCTGTTCTGTCACGTGTATAACCCCTATCAATTGAGCGTATTCGCTTAAATGCGTCGCCCCAGCCCTGCGGCAGTGCTGTCGTCATTATATAACCGCAAAGGCTCTAGCAAAAATCACAAGCAGCACTAAGCCCGGATGACCCAAGGCACGCCGCTGTGAAACCTAAAAACGAGAGCACAATTATCGTATATCCGAGTATTTCGGTCAAGTATTGTGAAGCCCACCCACAAAGGCCTAAGAAGCGATCTCGTAGCAGGGATTATAAGGCTTATTACCCAGTTTCATGCGCCCTTCTGTAATAAAACTGCGCAGCAGTTTATCCATAGCAGATAGCAGCTCGGGATCCCCATGCAACTGAAACGGCCCTTGCTCCTTGATAAGCGCCATAGCGGGCTCTTTGACATTGCCAGCCACAATGCCTGAGAAGGCCCGCCTCAGGTCTACCACTAGCTCTGCCACGGGTTGACTCTTACTCAAGTTCAGTCGTTTCATCGACTCATGATTCACATCGAAGCGCTGCTTCAGCTGTGCTGGCACCTTCAGCAACCAGTTAAAATAATAGGCGTCTTTTGAATTACGTCTGTTTACCCCAACCTTCAACATGCCGTCACGCATGGCTCTGGCCACTTGCACTGGGTCGTCGATGATAATGCTGTAATAGTTTCGAACCTGCTCGCCTAGCGCAGACACCAAGAACGCGTCTACCGCGTCAAAATACCCTCGACTATTGGCGCTAGCAGTGAAGATCACCGGCAAGCATACGTCGGCATTGGCCTCATCCATTAGGGTGCCCAGCAAAAATAGAATTTCCTCTAGAGTGCCCACACCACCGGGGAACACAATAATACCGTGCCCTAGGCGCACAAAAGCCTCCAGACGCTTCTCGATATCCGGCATGATCACGAGGCTATTCACGATGGGGTTAGGCGACTCGGCGGCAATGATGGCTGGCTCCGTCAAGCCGATATAACGGCCTCTGGTATTGCGCTGCTTAGCATGGCCAATAGTGGCTCCCTTCATCGGCCCCTTCATGGCACCCGGGCCGCATCCGGTGCAGATATCATGAGCCCGCAGGCCAAGTTGATACCCGACATCCTTGCAATACTGGTACTCATCGCGGTTGATGGAGTGACCACCCCAGCACACCACCAGTTTGGGCAGCTTGCGCGGCTCTAATAGCCCCGCATTACGCAGAATATTGAAGACCAAATTACTGACGAACAACTCGTCCTCGAGCTCCCCCTTCTGCTCTCGCTGCATGGCCAGCTCATAGTACTCGCCCGAGACAAAGACGATGTCGCGCAAAACCGCAAACAAGTGATCACGCACGCCGTCTAGTATGCGGCCATCAACAAACGCGCAGGCAGGTGCATTCTCCAGTAAAAGCTTAACGCCCCTGGGACGCTGCAAAATAGACACGCGAAAATCCGCATAGCGGTTAAAGATGACCGACGCCTCATCAATAGAGTCATCGCAATTTAGAACGGCCAAGGCGCAACGCCGAAACAGCTCTGAGAGCTCGCTATCCCTTGGCCCGTTTAGGCGCTCGACCTCTTCATGAGACAAAAGCTCCATCGTGCCGCGTGGACTTACCGAGGCATTGCATGTCTCGAAACACGGCCCTTCTTGAGTTTTACTGACATCCGTTTGCATCATCTATTTTGCTTTCTCTGTTATCTGCCTAAAACATCATTATACGCTGAATACGCTGAGTTGCGCGCTTACTGCGCAAGCATCAGCAAAAGCTCGCACCAAATAATTAAGAATGTCATGCCCGTTTGAAGCCGAAGTGTTTATCCTAAAGAACCGAGTGAGTGTCCCATGAAACCTCTCCATGAAACCTCACTAAAGAATCTACTTCGTCGCGAGTGCGATCATTCCTTAAAGGTTCGAGCTAAGGTGATTTCATAGGACTTCTGGCAGGCTTTTCAAAAACGACAAAGTACAGAGCCAGCGAAATTACCGCACTTACCCTTAATTGAGCTCAACTACACTTTGAATTTGAAACCAATCTGAATTAGTTCGCAACATCTGCGCATGAATTCGATCAAATTCGCCGTTAGTATTCAGAACGTTTAGCTCTGGGACTGTCAGGGTTTGATCGTTCCAATCAAAAACTGCATCTACATGTGTTGGCACATAGTTAAGCAATTCAAGCGACAGCAGTTCCATATAAGGCACAAGGGGATTTGCGTATCTCATTTTTACCGTATAGAACTCATCTCCAACTCGAACTGCAGGGAGAACTAATTGGTCGTGTAATAGGCGCGGGCCTTCTATCGCAGGCTTCTCTTCCCCAGTTCGCACTAACCAATACCCAACCTCCAAGTTAGTCGTTCCTAAAGAAGCCACATTAACCGATGATAAATGCGTTAGAGACGCTCTGTATGAGGGGCTATTAGAGGCCGGGAAATCCTCAAATGCTTTAACCATTACCGTACCTGCAATGACATCGGTGCTCGCATAGTCAGAGTTATGACGCTTAGCTTCATCTGCGACCACTCCATTGAGCGTATGCCTGCTCGAAACATCGGGCCAAAAAGGAGGCTCAACAGCTGCGCCCGCCATGCGCGTAAAGCTTAACGCCGCATCGTTAATCTCCTCTTCTGGTTGCCAGAGATCATAGAAGGCAGACGCTACACCTTCGGAATGGATGTGATTGAGCAAAAGCTCTTCAATCTGGCGCTTTTCCGCCAATTCAAATCCGTTAAGATCTGGGTGGTCCCGCAGCAACTGCATAATATCAGCGTAAGAAAACCCTTTACTTGCATCAGGGGAGATCCAGTCATAACCAGTATTCGGGTCATGTATAACTAACTCATCACCTGCGGCTATTAAGTCCTGAACTTGCAGAGCCAGACGCTCTGGAAGAGTATCGACCGAATTTGGCACTTGCCCCTGACTGGGAGTCGAAACAGCGATTTCAATTGGCGGAGAGTCAGGGTAGATAAACAAGCTAACACCGTCTTCGTCGGAAAAAGAATGTTCGAGAGGCGGCACCTCTAGCACTCTATTAACAAGCTGCGAGTTTCGATAGTAAAAGTTTCCTACTTCATAAGTAAAACTAGCTCCTGGAACAAGAGGAAGTTCACCACTGCGAATGCAATGCCGTCCGCACTCTTGGAACTCATATAAGTCCTCATCTATCCCTGTCAATTTATAAAGCTGCATGGCCTCTTCCACCCTCCGAAAACCTGTGATGCTCACATCTCCAGTATTCTTCCAAGTGACACGCAGATTGAAATGCTGACCAGCAAGCAATTCGGACGGATAATGATAGGTGCCCTCAAGCTGCATAAAGTCAATCTGCGGGTGATAAACATCATACTCATCTAAGATTGCAGAATCGCCAAGTCCATTTTCTGACACAACATAAATCACCTTATTTTTAGAGACAACATTCACTGTCTCATCGTTAATGCTGAAACTGAAACTCACCTTTTCAAAACCCAGCGTATCTCCGGCAGCATAGGGTCCATCAGCGGAAATTCGTCCAAATCGCGCCACCAGAGACTCCCCAGGTTGTAGGGGAAAGCGTCCTCTTGCGACACTTATAAATGTGTAATAATGCTGGCAACCGAAATAATTACACTCAGGAAACGGAGGGAGTGGACGCGAACTGGGCAGCTGCAATTGCTCTTCTTCATATCTTACAAACCTAGTAATAGTCTGATTCGACTCCGCAGGGTTTGAGATATGGATATAGAGATTCTGATAACGGCCTGGAGCAATAAATCCGACAGGGTTAATAAAAGTGACCTCAATGCCACTATCGTTCTCCGATTGCGCATAGAGCAAGGAACTCATAAAGAGTAAGAGTATAAATCGAGAGACTATTGTAAACATGATTTCCATTCCTTTGGCGTGTCTGGAGTACCAGCCTACTACAGAGTTAGTGGGGACTACTATAGTGCCGTGTGGACTTAGCGGGGCTTTGCATGTCTCGAAACATTGCTCCTTCTGGGCCTTACTAGTATTCAATTGCGTTATCTATTCTTGGTTTCTCGCTTATCAGCTTAAAACTTTAATTTACGCTGTGTTGCATGCGTTTACTGCGCTACCATACGCACAAGCCACCACCAAACAATCGAGGATGTCATGTCTGAAACCACCCCTGCAAATCCCCAATCAACCCTAGGCGATGACGAAGAAGCCAATTACGACCTATTCATCGCGCGCATTCAAATGACAGGCCTTATCTGGGGACTGAAAAACAAGGACGGTTGGGCAGTTTGTCCTTCTCTGGAATTTGAGAAAACCGATGTGTTTCCATTTTGGTCTGAAGAAGCCGACGCGCAAGCACTATGCACCGAAGACTGGTCTGTCTATACCCCGGGTAAAATCACCATGGAAGACTTTGTGGAGAACTGGCTGCCGGGCATGCACGAAGACGAAGTCATGGCGGGTCCAAACTGGAATGCAGATATGAGCGGACTCGAAGTAGAGCCCGCCGATATCGCAGAGAGACTCGGCGCGGCGAGCTAAGGCCTTCGCCTAATCGTCTTCCATTGCGGCCTGCTTGCGGGCCTGCTCTAGTTCGAATTGTTCGCGCGCATCTTCAATGATGCGCAGCACTTCATCCACATCGGCTGATTCCAGCTTGCCTTCGAATTGGCCGGAAAGCTTAGTATCGGGGCGCAATGTGCCACGCTCGTAGAGGCTCCAAATCTCCAAGCCATAGTGCGTGCTGCGCAGCTCTGGCGCGAAGCGGCCGAAGTAATTGGCCATATTCTCCACGTCACGAAGCAGCATAGCGGCGGCATTATTATTACCGGCAGCGTTTACCGCTTGGGGCAAGTCGATAATCACAGGGCCCTCTTCGCTCATCAGAATATTAAACTCCGACAAATCGCCGTGGATAATTCCTGCACACAGCATTTTAACCACCTCGCCAATGATGAACAGGTGGTCTTCTCTAGCCTGTTCTGCAGTCAAAGTAACATCATTGAGGCGCGGCGCTGGATAGCCCTCGTCATCACAGATCATATCCATCAATAGTACGCCGTCCACAAAGCCATAGGTGGAGGGCACTTTGACGCCTGCGCTGCCAAGACGGCGCAGGGCATCCACCTCGGCGCTTAGCCAGGCCTGCTCCTGCTCTTTTTGACCATAGCGGCTGCGCTTTCCCATGGCACGGGCGCTACGGCTATTCTTGACCCGTCGCCCCTCTTGGTACTGAACTGCCTGTTTGAAACTGCGTTTGGATGCCTCTTTGTATACCTTTGCACAACGTAGCGTGTCACCACACTTGACCACAAACACCTGCGCTTCCTTGCCGCTCATGAGCTGACTAATCACCTCATCTACCAACCCGTCCCTTACCAAGGGTTCTAATCTTTTCGGTACTTTCATAGGCTCCTTTTATGTGTGCAAGACGACAATAAGAAAATCGGTTTAAATTAAGCTTTCAATCCATACCTAAAAGGTTCTATTGTGAACCTAAACGATGTCACATCATGCTCTATTCAAATAGAGCTCTATAGTACACTGAGTCAGGAACGAGTTGTCGAGATAAAAACAAAAACACGCAATAGAACAATTACACGAGGACCGCATTATGCTCTTAACGTCTGAGCTTGTTGACGAAATGAACACCCTGCTGCTGTACAACATCACCAATACGCAAGAAGGTATCAAGATTCATACATCCGCTGAGCCGAGCAAAATAGCGGCGGCCAAGAGGCTTTTCGACAAAGGCTTAATCACCCAAGAAGACGGCGGCTACCTAACCGTACTGGGCCGCGAAGCGGCAGAGCAAATTCACATGGCTCACACCATTATGACGAGCGCCTAGCCAGCCCTACCAACCCAGTAATGCGGCGAGGCCAGAGCTTCGCTGCACTACCTTCTCGCAAGCCACTTTTAGAGCTTGGGTAGACGCGCAGAGCACCAATTTGCTGCGAGCGCGGGTAATTCCCGTATACAGCAGCTCCCGTGACAGCAAGGGGCTATTGCTATCGTTGGGTAGAATCAGCATCACTTGATCGAACTCCGAGCCTTGAGACTTATGAACCGTTAGCGCCCAAGCAGGCGAAAATTGTGGCAGACTTTGCACTGGCAGCTTGCGCACACCGCCATCTTGCTGCGCAAAGCAGGCTTGCAATGCCCCTGTGTCCGACAGCCATAGCAAGCCAATATCACCATTGTATAACTCCAGTTCATAGTCATTGACCGTGATCATGATAGGCGTTCCGTGGCAATTTTCCTGGGAGCTTAGCAGCCCCTTATTCGCCAGCCCTTGGGCTATAAGCTTGTTCACCTCCTCGTCACCGAAGGCCGTGCTATGGACGGCGCAGAGTACTCGTGTCCGGCTTAGGCTAATCAGCGCCTCATCTACACTGTCGCAAGACAGGTATTCGCTATAACGCTCCACCGCCCATTCGAGAGCCGTTCGGCTTAGGTTTTCGGTTTCTTTTTCACTAAGCTCGATGAACGCGAGGTCGCTATCCGCGGCGCTCGCCTCATTGAGCAATGCCAAAGCCTGTACGCCTTGGCCACTATTGACCAAGCGGGCCAGGCGACCGATGCCGCTATTGGCGGTAAAGCGATGGCTCTTGCGCAGTAATGCCACAGCGCCGCCAATCTTGGGCAGCGCTCCGCTAACCGGTAATTCGCTGTCGGCATAGGCGCAAAGCGTTGCCAGTTTAGCCGCCGATTGCTGCGTATAGGACAGCTCGGTACCATGTCCCGTTATGTCCCCCAATACATTGCCTGCATCGACAGAGGCTAACTGGTCTCTGTCTCCCAATAGAATCAGCCGTGTTTGCAGTGGCACCGCCTCTAGCAAGGCATGCATCAGGCTTAAATCGATCATTGAGGCTTCGTCTATGACAAGACAGCCCATACGCAGCGGATTGTCGCGGTTATGACGAAACACTCGGCGGCCACGACCACCCTGAACACCTAATAAGCGATGTATGGTGCTAGCCTCATCCGGCATCGCTCTTGAGACCAATGGGTCGAGCTGAAGATTACGTCTTGCCGAGCGAATTGACTCCACCATACGCGCGGCCGCTTTACCAGTTGGCGCGGCCAAACGCACATTCAAATTGGGTTTTTGCTCTATCAATAGCGCCAGCACTTTTACCACCGTAGTGGTCTTGCCTGTACCGGGGCCACCGGAAATGACTGTAAACTGATTACTCACTGCCTGGGCAGCCGCCAGTTTTTGCCAATCGGGCCTATCCGACAAATCGCTTGAGTATAGCTTCTCCAAGCCCAAAGCGAGTAGCTGCTGATCGTATTCAGCTGGCGTCAATCTTGACAATATATTCTCGCCCACCTGACGCTCGGACACCCAGTGTCTGTGCAAATACAGCAAGGAGTCGGCTAGGATTAACGGCGCCACTTCGCCTATATTCCCAACAAAAGGACAGGCGCTTAAAGCCTCTTGCCACTGTTCCAAGCTAAGTGCCGTTGCAGGCGTATCGAAAATTGGCCTATCGGCCACTTGCCTTAAGTCTAGGCAGACATGGCCTTCTTTGATGCTCTCGCACAATAGTGCGACCGCCAACACCGCCAGTTCGTCCTCGTCCACCGCAAACTTGTCGGCTAAGAAACGCGAGAAGTATACGCTGTGACTAGCTATAGACTCCGCTGCTAATAGGCTACTCAATATACTCATAGCGCAGCCTCCAGCAATTGCTTAGGCAGGCCAAAAATTTGCGTATCCAGGGTTTCAATTAAACTCTTGGGCGGCAAATCAAAATGCACGCCAAAGCGAGGCCCGCTATCCGGCCTCATTCCTCGCAAGAACAGATAGTACACACCGCCCATAGATTCATTGTAATCGTAGTTGGGAATTCTTTGGCGAAGATAGCGGTGCAGAGCCAGCAAATACAATAAATACTGCAAATCGTATCGCCTATCGAAAATGGCCCTACGCAGTTTCTCTGGCTCATAATCCGCTAAAGCGCCACCCAAATAATTACTCTTATAGTCGGCCACATAGTAGCGCCCTTCGTGCTCGAAGATGAGATCCACGATACCAGTGATCAAGCCACTGAGACGCTCGAAACCAATTGGCTCTAATTTCTCACCTGCCCACTCACTAAGCGTGTCGTTCAAGGCAATGAGATTGAGTTGCCCAATAGCAAAATCGAAACTCAGTTCATTTAGACGCTTAGATTGAGGAATTTGCGCCAGACACAGGCCCGAATCATTAAGTGGAGTGTTAAGCACATTGTGCACCCATTGAGTCATCAAGGGGCCTTCTGCCACTTCCTGCAAGCCAAACTGCGGGGCATACACTTGAATAGCGCGCTCTACCTGTTGGTCGATAGGCTTTTTGAAATCGATATCTTCGAGCAAGTTATGCAGAAACAAGCCCACATGGCTACCGGCCTCAAAGTCGAGAATACTATCGCCCGTAGAGCTTGCCGCGTGCCGTCCAAGTGCAGGCTGATGCACATCGCGCGTCAGGCTACTAAAACTACTTATGCGCCAGTCAGTCGCAATACTGCCAGTAAACTGCGCGGCCGCTATCGACTGGTCGAACTCATTCACAGAATCCAATTGCACCATGCCTTGAGAAACTGGCAGCGGTTCAATGGAAATTGTGCCTGCCGATTTCTCCACTAGCCGGGACAAATCCTCTTCCATCTTGCCGGGGTCTAAGTCTTCTTTGAGTACCTCTGTAGAAAGTGAGGCGCTGTTTCGTGCGCTATGCAGCAGCCAGGCCAAGGCAGAACGAGGAGAGTCCTTATGCTGCCGATCGCCACCATTACCCCAGACTAAATATAACTTCGACGCAGCTCGCGTGAGCGCTACATAGAGGATGCGGATGTCTTCGGCCAGACGCTCTTTGTCTGCCATAATAAGGTGCGCGGCGCGCTCATCGTCGCCTAAATCCAAGCAGGCTTTATCTGCTGCGTCGTGATAGGCCAGTGGCTTGAGTGCATCGGCAGACTCCGGCCTGCAATCCCATAGGTAGGGCACAAACACTACCTTGTACTCGAGCCCTTTACTGGCGTGAACCGTCACAATTTGCACTAGGTCTTGGTCGCTCTCGAGCCGAAGCTCGGACTCCTTCCCCGACTCTTCCAGCTGTGCGCAATACCAGCTCAATAATGACTCCAAGCCGGGATATACTCTGGCGTTTTGCTGCAATAACTCGGCAAGATGTAGCAGGTTCGTGAGCCGTCGTTCTGGCAGATCTGTACGTGCCAGGCTCAAGCCAACGCCTAAGTCATGCAGCAGCACATAAAACATGGCCATAAAGCCTTTCTTCAGCCATGTTTTCTTTAAGCCTTTAAAGTTGTCTTGCCACTTCACGCTTGCGTGTTCGTCATCGATAATCGAGGCGATCTCTAGATAAGATAGATTAAGCAAGCTGCTAGCCAGAGCGCCACGAAAGCGTCGCCGATCATCGCTGTGGACAATACCATCAAGCAGCAGTTTCAAGCCTTCTGCTTCCTCGGTTTCAAACACAGCATTTTTACCTGCGGCTACGGCGCCAACTCCTCTTTTCAACAAGGCATTACGGACCATATCGCCTTCACTATTGGAGCGTACCAACACGGCGATGTCGCCACTCTTTAATGGCTCCTCGCCCAACATTACTTTAGAGTCACGCGCACCGCGTAATAATCGCGCCACTTCATCGGCGACACTCTCCGCGATCTGTGGGCGCAAGGCTCCTTTAGACTGAGGCTTACCGTCTTCTCCCAATGGAAACTGCCATAGGGTCATCGGTGCCGGACTCTCGCCATCTAGCGTGAGCGGTTTCGAAGAAGCCTCTGCTGCTAATACTGGCTGAAACTCGATAGCCTCCTCATAGATAAATGCTTCATCGCGTATGCTAAAAACCGTGTTCACAGCGTTTATCAAATTGGGCGCCGAACGCCAGTTAGTATCTAGCGTAAATAAGTTGTCACCGGCGTCTTTCTTCGCCTCGGCGTACGCGAAGACATCCCCGCCACGGAAGCTGTAAATTGCCTGCTTAGGGTCACCGATCATAATCATGCCGGTGTCATCAGCCGCATCGCCCATATAAATAGCGCGAAATATTCCGTACTGAATATTATCAGTGTCTTGGAACTCATCGATCATGGCCACAGGAAACTTCAGCCTTAAATTACTAGCCAAGCTTGCCCCTGCATCGTGCTGCAAGGCATCGAGCACTCGACTCAGCTGATCCGAAAACGCAAGGGTATTGCTCTGTTTCTTGTTTTGTTCCACATGAGACAAGGCATATTCATTCGCTTCGTTTAGCGCTGCGATTCTTAAGCTTTTGCAGATACTTCTATATCTCTCCCATACTTCGGCGCAATCGACAAAAAATGCATCTTGCAGGTTTTCATCGCTACCGAGTTTGCTTGGCTTACTGTCTTGCTCCAAGCGACTTGCACTTAGTAGCTCAAACACTGCTGGAATATTGCTAAGGATTTCAGAGTTAAAGTACTCGTCTAACTGAGCGAAACCGGCTTTCAAATTATTAGGGTGATAAAAAGTCTTTTGCCCCCTGCCTAAGGCCTTAGAGCCCAAGAGGTAAGCTTGCAGCTCTTCCCCGCGCTTATGCCACTGCTCGCGAATACTCTGCAAAGCAGGCCTTAAGTGTTCACGCGCGCTAAGCAACTGCGCCAAGCTTGATGTGACCTTGGGCACTCGTTCGCGGTGCAGCTCATAACGCAGCGTCGTTTGCGCCTGAACAAAGGTATCAAAACTTCCTACTACCGTGTCGAAGAATGCGACACTGGACTCGTCCAAGTCGTAGCTGGTTTTGCGCCACCAATCTCTTAAAGCCGACTGCCATAATTGCGCATCATCATCGATTAGTTCTAAATTAAAGGCCTGTCCGCTATCGAAGGCCTGATCGCTCAATACGCGTTGACAGAAGCCATGAATGGTATAAATGGCCGCCTCATCCATTGTGCGCACAGCAAGGCGAAGCCGATTAATAATGAGTTGAGGCTCCTCAGAATTCAGACACCGCTCACACCACTGCCTAAGAAATGCATCCAGCCCCTCATGTTCAGTGTTGTGTTCCAGGGCATGTAACGCCGTGGCTAGTCGCTCGCGAATTCGACCCCGCAACTCCTCAGTCGCGGCATTGGTAAAGGTGACAACCAGCACTTCGCTCACTTTTCGCCCTTGCGCAATATAGCGCAAATAAAGATTGGCGATGGTATAGGTTTTTCCCGTTCCAGCGCTTGCTTCTATAAGCTTAATGCCTGTGAGTGGCAGGCTGAGGCACGTTTCTAAATCGAGCTTTTGGTATCGCTTAGTCATTTAGGCAGCACCTCCTGCTTGAACGCTAGACGGTACAGCCTTTCGCTTGTTTGTTGAAACAACGAACATTGGCCAGGGTGGTAATGCTCGCTGGGCTTAGCGAGTTTAATATAGACGTCGTCGCGCTCGCCTGGCACCGGCGAACTCCACACGCCTTCCCATTCGTTGCGCAAACTCACAGTGGGATTAAAGCCGGACTTAGCGTAAGTGAAGCTGGATTTAGGGAAAATGGCCAAAGGCCTACTTTGACCTTCAATATAAAGCTGCAATAGCTCGCGCAGCTCGCTCTTCGCTTTACTTGCTTCAATAATCGGCAAGCTAATATCTCCATCGAGGCAAATGAGGCGCGTCACTTCGCTGCCCTTTAGCGCGCTAGCACTACAGAGCACTAAGTGCTCTAGCCACGCTCTTAAGAAGGGCTTTGCTTTGAGCTTGGATGGGGTATAGATCAGCAGGCCAAAGCCCGGAAAATAATGGGAGCATTGCGCGGTTAAGCGAATATCGTGCGGCAGCTCAACTTTACCGGGCTCCTTAGCGTTAAAGAAACTCTCGACCTCGACTGACTGTGCTTGCTTATCACGAAACTCTTCGAGTTTCTCCGTCTGTACCGCCATCTTGTCTAGCGAGGCATCAAAAGCCAGAGTCGATCGCTCACCATGGGGGAGTTGTCCTTTGGCAACAAGCACTTTCTGCAATTGCTGCAACTCTTCTTGAGAGTCTAGGCTAGTGACAAAAGCATCGAGAATTGCCTTGTTAACTGACCACTGCTCTAAGCTCGAAAGCGCAAACACCTCATCATCGACAAGCTCGTCTTCATCCTGCAAATAGACCCGCAACCGTGACTGAAAAAAAGCTTTGATGGGGTGATCGAAGAATCGGCTTAGGGTTTCTAAGTCGATAACACTAAAGTCCTGGTCATCAAGCGGTAATGCCTGCTCCGGCCATATTGAAGCCTGTTCCTGCTGCGGCTTGCGCGCTAATAACTGCTGCGCAAGCTTCGCCCACCACTGATCAAAACTGCGATACTTGGCGCCTATTACCTCAGAAAAATTACGCTCACTAAAGGGCTGCATCGGCATCACCGCACTAATACACTGGCTGAGAGGTCGCTCTGCTTCTTTAGGGCTATAGCGCTCATCGAGATAATCGCACAGCTCCCGTAGCAAAACAGAGGGCTGGCAGTCGCTATTGTCTTTAAGGCTTCTACCCACATAGCTGATATAGAGTTTGTCTCGGGTGCATAGCAAGGTTTCTAAAAGTAGGTAGCGATCCTCGTCAGCTTTCAATGGGTCACCAAGACGAAGCTTTGCTGCCATCGCATCGAATGCTAGTGGGGACTCTCTACGGGGAAAGGCTTGGTCTTGTAAGCCAAGAACACACACATGCCTAAACGGCAAGCTGCGCATGGGACGCATTCCACAGAAGCTTACGCCGCCGCTAAAGTAACGGCTGTTAACGGCTTGAGTGCCCAGTTTTTCTTGCAGGAAAGTTTGGAGCACGCTATGGCTCAGGTCTTGTTCCTCTGCATATAGACCCAACTCTACCAATACATCGCGTATCTGTTGAATGCGATCATCGTCCTCGGAGGTGGGCACAAACAATTCTTGTAGCAGCTGCGCAATATCGTGTTGCCACTGGGCGCCAGCTCGTGAAGCGGCAAGAGCTTTGCGCCACCTTACCAGGGTCTCAAAGAAGGCACAGAAGCGGCCCAAGACAACGCCCTCCTGTGCGCCCATATTATCTAGTGGGGCGATATTCCCCCATAGCGGCGTTTCGGCTAAGGCATACCCAGACCACAAGCGTGCTATAGCCGCCCTCCAGGTATTGTGCTCAGTAGCAGGTAGACCGAACTCGGTTTTATGCTGGCCATCAATCCCCCAACGAACCTCACAGTCCTGTAGCAGCGCCGTTAATTCCACGACATCATCCGCGCCAAGGCCAAATCGATTGGCGATCTCTGGGACTTCGAGATAAGACAGCACTTCTGAATAGGTGAAGCGAGAACTTGGCAGTGCTAATAGCGTGAAAAACACCTGTATCAAGGGGTGTTGATCCGCCACCGTAATATCGGACAGGTTCCAAGGAATAAATGCCGTTAACTCGTCTTCTCGCTTGCGAAATACCGCTTCGATATAGGGGGCATAACGACTAATCTCTGGCACTATTACCAGCACATCTTCTGGTTTCAGGCTGCTATCTTTAGAAAACTCGTACAACAAGCTATCGTGTAACACTTGGCACTCTCTTAGAGGGCTATGGCAAATACGAATATCAATAGAGTCGTCGACATCGATACTCTCTTTCTCGTCGCTCAACTCCAGAATGCTTTGCTGCAAACGGTGTAGCAGCGTATCTTTGCCAGGTGCACTGAAGGCTTCTACTTGCTCTGACTCAAGGGCATCATGGCTTAATAATAAATCCTGAAAGGCCTGACCCTGCCTTCCCCAGGAAGCCAGTATTTCATTACCCGTGTCGTAGTAGGCATGTTCTTCTGGCTTGGCAATTCGTTGGCGGGCAATACGAGTTTTGGAGCTTAAGTCAGCCCAATACTGGTCGCTAGGACTGTGCTGAAATAAATACACTTCGCTAAACTTAGATATGCCACTCAGCACATCCATAAACAAGGGGGGCACGCCCGATAGCGCAAAGCAGTTAATGCGCTCAGGAAGTTGCGCTAACACCGCGGGCTCGGGCTCAGCAGCGCTAATTGCCTGTAAAAAGCCGTCGATTATCTCGACCCTGTGAGGCCTATTCTGCTTGCTCAGCAGCGCTTGCCAAAGAATGGGCTGCCAGGCGGGGTACAGCTCACTAGATCCTGCATCGCCCGCGCTCCAACTTCGTATCCAATCGGGGCGATAAAACTGGTAGCGATCAAAGACATCAGCAATTTTTTGAGACAACTGCCAGGCCTTTACCCCATCCAGCTCTTGCTTGAGGTAGGCCTGTAAGGGCGTAAACTCTTCCCGCTCTAGTAGCTCTGGCAGCAGCTCGAGTATCTGCCAACTCATATGCTCGCGGGACAGTGGGTCGATAGCTTTATTGCCCTGCTCGTTTGGCGGGACTGCTACCTGCCAGACCCAGTTGGCTGGCAAATAATATTCGATATTGGCCGCAACCCCTTGATTCTGCGCGAGTTGAAGATTCAACCAACGCTGCATGGCAGTACTCGGCACCAACACCGTCTCGCTAGTGAAGACGCTGCTTAATGGATGGCTGAGCAATAAACGGGCGAGCTCGTGCTGCAGCAATTCAACGCGATTTGAGCTTAGCAGATGGAGCGGCATGCATATTCCTTTATACGGGCAAATTAACAGCTTATCGCCCTAGCCTATCGGATGGCAGCGGGGCATTTCAATGGTCTTCCACGGTATCAACGAACAACCAAGCCCAAGCCTCAAAAATCAAAGGGGTCAGAACAACTTGATCCCCTCGCCTCCAACGCCACCGTCCCAGCACAATAAGCACCTCTTTCCCTTCGCTGGCGCGCCAAGGGCTCCCTAGAGCTAGAACCAATGTTCAGGATCAAGTTGTTCTGACCCCTTTGATTTTTTTGTTCTGCTTAAGATGCGCGTGAGCGTCGAGCTAGTTTTTTAATTGTCTAAAGAAGGCCCGTATATCCTCAATCAACAAGTCAGGCTCTTCCATCGCGGCAAAATGCCCGCCTCGGGGCATTGGTGTCCAACGCACAATATTATACTGAGATTCTGCCCATATACGCGGTGTAAGATAAATTTCTGCAGGGAAAATAGCGCCGGCAGTGGGTACGTCTATGAAGCCCATTTCATTGCGGGCTGGAGTATTCCTGTTCTCATAATAAATACGTGCGGAAGAGGTAATGGACTGCGTAAACCAATACACACTGATATTCGTTAAAAGCTCGTCTTTAGTAAATTTCTGCTCCACAACCAGACGACTGGATGGATCAAGATCGCTCCAGCCATGGAATTTCTCGACAATCCACGCAGCCAAGCCCACGGGAGAGTCATTGAGACCCACACCTATACTCTGCGGCTTGGTGCCCTGTATCTGTTGGTAGG
>JAWWAY010000012.1:0-98936 GCA_033721235.1 Pseudohongiellaceae bacterium
GTGGGGTTTCCCCATGTGAGAGTAGGTCATCGTCAGGCTCCAAACAAAAGACCCCCGAGGAAGTCCCTCGGGGGTTTTTTTTTACCCTTACGAAAGGGCCATACACTGCCAGCATGCTGTGAGAGCACTGCTCGGCTAGCAACGAACGCTTTCTAACAGCTTTGGTTCTGCCGAGAGTATTGACGGCGTTGCCTTAGTGGTATCGTTATGGCCACTCCATGGATAACAGGTAATTAACTACATCCAGCCGGGCTGGGGAACATCAGTATCGCTAAGACCCTGCCAAGGGTGGCAGGAACGGTGGTAGACCAGTAAGTATCCGGTTTTTAGGGTAATAGGCACGAGCTATCAGATCAGGGCCTTGTCATACTCTCATTAGTCTCATGCTTGGGGAGCACCCACAAAAAAGCCCCGATAAATTACTTTACCGGGGCTTCTTTAGTTCGAGAAAGCTCTATTAGCTTTTCGCTTTTGCTTCCTGTCTTTCTTTCTCTGCTGCTACCACCGCGTCCGAGACGCTTTGTGGGCATGGTAGATAGTGTGAGAACTCCATGGAGAACTGTCCACGACCGGACGTCATAGTGCGCAGATGACCGATGTAGCCGAACATTTCTGCAAGAGGTACGTCAGCCTTGATACGAACGCCTGTAGCTCCCGCCTCTTGATCTTTAATCATACCGCGACGACGGTTTAGATCGCCGATTACATCGCCCACGTGATCTTCAGGTGTGAATACATCGACCTTCATAATAGGTTCGATCAGTTGTGGTGAGGCTTTAGGCATTGATTGTCGGTAAGCGCCTTTCGCCGCGATTTCGAAAGCGACGGCAGAAGAGTCCACTGCGTGGAAGCCACCATCATACAATTCGATTTCAACATCCAATACAGGGAAGCCGGCGATTGGGCCTTCTTGCATCATACTTAAGAAGCCCTTCTCGATTGCTGGGAAGAATTCTTTTGGTACGTTACCGCCCACTACCGTCGAAGTGAATACGAAGCCGCTGCCTGGCTCACCTGGCTTAATACGGTAGTCAATCTTACCGAACTGTCCAGAACCACCAGACTGTTTCTTGTGAGTATAGCTATCTTCAACTTGTTGCGTGATGGTTTCACGGTAGGCAACTTGAGGTGCGCCCACTTGCAGTTCGACACCATAAGTACGTTTCAAAATATCGACTTTGATATCAAGGTGTAGTTCGCCCATTCCCTTGAGAATAGTCTCACCGGAGTCTTCGTCAGTCTCAACCTGGAAAGAAGGGTCTTCGGCAACCATCTTACCAATTGCGATACCCATCTTCTCGACACTGCTTTTGTCCTTAGGCGCAACAGCGATAGAGATTACTGGGTCTGGGAATACCATCGCCTCAAGAGTACATGGGTGATCTGGACTACAGAGCGTATGACCTGTTTGTACGTTCTTCATGCCGACGATAGCGAAAATGTCACCGGCTTGTGCGCTACTGATCTCGTTACGGTCGTTAGCGTGCATTTCCACCATACGACCAATTCGCTCAGTTTTGCCAGTGAAGGAATTGAGGATAGTATCGCCTTTGTTGAGTTTACCTGAGTATACGCGAACGAAGGTTAGGGCACCGAAGCGGTCATCCATGATTTTGAATGCCAAGGCGCGTAGTGGCTCATTGACGTCAACTTTTGCAAGCTCGCCTGTAGGCTCGCCGAGCTCATCTGTCAGTTCCTGCGCATCAACTTCCGTCGGGTTAGGAAGAAAATCGACGACGGCATCTAGTACTAACTGAACACCTTTGTCCTTAAATGCAGAACCACAGTAAGTTGGGAAGAAGTCTAGAGCGATTGTGCCCTTGCGAATACAGCGCTTGATATCATCAATAGATGGCTCTTCACCTTCTAGATAGGCTTCCATCAAGTCGTCGTCTTGTTCAACAGCTGTTTCAATCAGCTTTTCGCGCCATTCTTCAACCTGATCGACCATGTCTTCAGGAACGTCGCGAAGTTCGAATACTTCACGGTTGTTTGGATCAGGCCAAACATGCGCTTTGCGGGTTAGCAGATCTACCACCCCGATGAACTGATCTTCGACACC
This sequence comes from Pseudohongiellaceae bacterium, assembly GCA_033721235.1. Taxonomy (GTDB): domain Bacteria; phylum Pseudomonadota; class Gammaproteobacteria; order Pseudomonadales; family Pseudohongiellaceae; genus UBA5078. The sequence goes on from JAWWAY010000012.1 coordinate 2,063, forward strand.
AATAGGCAAAACCATTACCAGTGGGTTTGCACCTAGTACTCTCTCGACTTGGTCTACGACTCTTAAGAAGTCTGCGCCAACGCGGTCAAGCTTGTTCACGAAGATAATGCGCGATACTTCTGACTCGTTAGCATAACGCCAGTTAGTTTCTGATTGAGGCTCAACACCACCTGAACCACAGAATACACCTACACCGCCGTCCAATACCTTCAGAGAGCGATATACTTCTACAGTGAAGTCAACGTGTCCGGGGGTATCAATGATGTTAAGGCGGTGATCCTTCCAGAAACAGGTAGTCGCCGCAGACTGAATAGTGATTCCGCGCTCTTTCTCCTGGTCCATGAAATCCGTGGTGGATTCCCCGTCGTGAACTTCACCGGTTTTATGTATTTTGCCGGTTAGTTTAAGAATTCGCTCTGTAGTCGTAGTCTTTCCGGCGTCGACGTGGGCGAAAATACCTATGTTTCTGTAGTGTGATAAATCGGTCATTTTGCTGCTCAAAAATTAGTTATCGGGTTACTGGAAAAAATTGTGCGCCATCATACTAGATTTCTCCTCTAAGGGAGAGTGAATAATGGAAAAAAGACGGAGAAAATGGTGTGAAAGTGCGTTTTGGATGTGAAAAGTCATAGAATTCTGGGCTCAATGGGCCTAAAAGCGGCTTAGAGCTGTCCGCGGCTCTTGTTTGAACAGCTCGCTGCTCAAAATTTGAGTAATGTATGAGGGGAGGCGCGCCCCTCTAAACCGGATTTTCCTCTATAGCTTGATTCTCTAAAAGCATGGAATATCGCTATGTTTTTGAAATAGCTTGCTGAGTGTTAAGGTTCTTACTGTTTTACAATGGCGTAACAAGGGGTCTCATGAAGAGCAAATTAATACTGGTATTGAGCACTGTATTGCTTATCGGTGCTTTTTTATTGTTTCGCAGCCCGTCGGTGCCTAGTGTGGTAATACCCAACAGCGAACAGGCGCTGGAAAGGGGGAAGTATTTGGTCGCAGCCGGCGGATGCGTGAGTTGCCATGAGTCCCCAGAGATGGGAGGGGTTCTAAGTGGAGGGATGGCATTGGAGAGCCAGTTTGGGACATTTTTTGTGCCAAACATCACGCCGGATTCAGTTAGCGGGATAGGGGGCTGGAGTGGTGAGGATTTCATTAGGGCAATTAAGCATGGCCGCTCGCCAAGCGGCAGCTTCTACTATCCTGCATTCCCCTATCAAGCATACAGGGGAATGACCGATGATGACGTCTTGGATATAGCCTCATATCTTTTAAGTTTGGAGCCAATAGAGGTCGAGCGCTCAAACCATCAGCTTCCATGGTGGTTGCAGCGCCCCGCAATGGCATTTTGGAATTTGTTGGCTAGGTGGAGCTCTCAGCCTGTTGAAGTGGATATTAGTGCGATGGATGATGAGCAGGCAGCGCTAATCGCTAGAGGGGAGTATCTTGCGCGCCATTTAGGGCATTGCGGCGAATGTCACACACCGCGCAACGGCGTGGGTATTCTTCGCCACGATTTAGATTTTGCAGGGTCTGAAATGCTCGAAGGGCATGTGGAAGCGATCAATCCAGAGGCGCTGCAAGGCTGGTCTAGGGAGGATTTTGACCTGTTTCTGCTTATAGGCCTAAAGCCCAATGGTGACTACGTTGGAGGTAAGATGGAACCGGTCATTGAACACAATACGAGTCGACTAAACGACTATGATCGTAAGGCCCTAGCTAGTTTTTTTACTCGCTAATTGAAAGGCTGTTTGTGAAGCTACACTAAGCGATAGCTTCACAAACAGCGTAGTATTACTCTTGTCGAAATGCGTCGTGACAGCTGCCGCAAGTACTACCGAAGGCGCGAAGCCCTCCTAGTACTGCTGCTCGGTCGCCGCCAGAGGCCGTCGCGGCAAAGGTATTAGCCGCCTCGAGTAGATTGTTGGCCTTGCTCGTAAAGCCCTCAAGATCTTCCCAGATTACTGGCAGGGCTTCAGTCTCTACATCAAAGGATCGTGTGTCGTTTGCTGCGAACAGCTCGGGTATCATTGGAGCCAGTGCGGCGATTCGTTGCGCATTGCGTTCAGCAATCTCTGCGTCGAATTCGACGGTGCCGCGAGCCATTCCGCTGATAGTGCCCATATTGTAACCGAGCAACTTAAATACGGCCTGTCTCGTCTCTGTTGCTCTTTGAGCTAGTTGTTCGGGGGTTGGCGCTTGCTGGGCCGTCACGCTAAGTGTGGTGGCAAGGCTTGCGATAACTAAACCAGTGCTCAATAGTTTTCTGATCATTACTACGCTCCATTGTTTCAGTGCTATTGTTTCCCATTTCAAGGCAGAAAAAGCCTATCACAAGTAAAACAAGAACGGGGTATGTTTAAAAATCATTCAATGACGCGGCATTGCACGCAATGAAATTGAATTGCCCATACTGCTAGTTTATTATCCAAGCCCGATCAACAATTCTTTGGATATTCTAATTCATGCCGTCCGCAGCAAATGCCTCTCGAGCAGCGAGTCAAAAACAAAGTAAGGACGGTCTGCAGTCTCTAGAGGGAGAGCGCGTCTATTCTTCCGCGCGTCTATTGTTTGTTCCGTCTATTTTCACCTTATTGCTGTTGCTGTTGTCTTTTTCTGATCGAGTTCAAGAGAATTCGATACTACAGTTGTCGTTTTGGGGCGCTGCAGCTGTTCTGTTGGCCTGGCAGGGGCTGATTTTCTGGTCCTGTCGTCAATCTGGCAGTAATTGTTCTTTTATCCTAGGCCGGCCTCGTCCACAGCACTATATTCAGGCGATGGTCCATCTGTCTGTCTATACCTACTGGGGGTATTACTGGACTCCGGTCCAGGAGCACGCGTTGTTGCTGGTGGCACAGCTACTGTTTGCGTATGCATTCGATATGATGCTCAGCTGGGCGCGGCGAGGAAAATACCTTTTAGGCTTTGGACCATTCCCGATCATATTTAGCACGAATTTGTTTCTTTGGTTTAGAGATGACTGGTTCTATCTTCAGTTCATTATGATTGCAGTGGGCTTTCTTGGAAAAGAGTATGTTCGCTGGAACAGGGATGGTAGGAATACCCACATATTTAACCCTTCGGCGTTTACTCTCGGTCTATTTTCCATCGTCCTTATAGCAACAAACACAACAGATTTGAGCTGGGGCGCACAAATAGCCTCTACTCTTACTCTAGCGCCCGGAATCTATACATATTTATTTGCTGGCGGCCTGGTCGTCATGTATTTCTTCTCTATTACTTTGGTGGCCGCATCGGCTGCCGCTGTCCTGTTCGGGCTTAGTTCTCTGTACTACGCCATTACAGGGGTGCCTTATTTTTTGGATTCAGATATCCCCTCAGCTGTTTTTTTGGGGCTACACCTGTTGGTAACTGATCCGTCGACATCTCCGCGAACCCCATCTGGCAAGCTGGTCTTTGGCGTTCTTTACGGCTTGGGAGTGTTCGTTCTATATACTCTGCTGTCCTTAATGGGGGCGCCTACCTTCTACGATAAATTACTTTGTGTGCCTCTGCTCAATCTAAGCGTTCAGTGGATTGATCGCATGGTGGGAAGGTGGTCTGACAACCAGATCTTGAACAGATTAGGATTGGGGGTATTACCTAGTAAGAAGTCTAACTTGGCTCATATGGCAGTTTGGATTTTGTTTTTTGGTGCCATGAGCGCGCTAGGCAAAACTGATGGTAAACATGTCGGCGACAGCTTGCCGTTCTGGGAGCAGGCTTGCGCAGAAGATAGAGCGAATGCTTGTGAGCGCCTATTGTTATTGGAGTCTAACTACTGTGGCGATGGGGCTGGGTGGGCCTGCAATGAAATCGGTGCTCATTATCTAGCGGGTGAATTAGTTGAAAGAGATTCAGTAGTTGCGCTCAATTATTTTTCTAGAGCTTGTGAATTGAGGTTTCAAGCAGGCTGTTTTAATTACTTAGACCCTCAAGAAATTAGCTTGGCACCACCAAGAGTGTTTGATTTGCGTCTGCTGCTAAGACAGGGAGGGCAGAATTTAATGACTCTTCCTGAAGAGCAGCTGTATCGCAGAGCTTGCGATCATGGGTGGGAGTTTGCATGTGATGGCGGAGCATAGTCGAGTGATTGATTTACGCAGGCAGCGGTTACGTATTTTGGGGTGCAAATTTGCCGTTGTGTTAAGTATTGCCTATTGCATAGGCTTGCCCGTCGCTTTCGCGCAAGACATCGATAATGTTCCTGAGCTGCTTGATGATACTTACTTCTTGCCTGATGAAGAACTGCTAGGGTTCGTCGAAATCCCCGCAGGTGAGTTCACGATGGGCAGTAATCCATTAATTGACCCAATGGCCTTCGAAAATGAACGCTGGTCAGAAGGCAGAAGACAGGGGCGAGTAGAACTTCCAAGCTACTATATCGGTAAATACGAAGTGACTGCCCAGCAATATCGAGCTTTTGTAGAAGATACGGATTATAGAGCCGAGCCAAGTCTATGGGAAATCCCGGCCTTGCATCCAGCGGCTATGGTTTCGTGGACCGATGCTATTGCTTACGCAAGATGGTTAGAGGCTCAGTTAAAAGCTAGCGATTCTACGCCGCTAGCAGTGCAGAGTTTATTGTCGGCAGGGTGGCATATTAGTATCCCCACTGAGGCGCAGTGGGAGAAAGCGGCAAGGGGGCCGGGTGTGAGTATATACCCTTGGGGTAATCGACCTAATCCAACATTGGCGAATTATGACGCTGAAACAACGACCATGGTGGGAAGCTTTGCTTGTAGGCAATGTGCGTATGGCCTACAAGATATGAGCGGAAACGTGTGGGAGTGGACAAGCAGTCCCTATCAGCCTTACCCCTTTGATCCGAGTGATGATAGGGAGCAGCTAGCAGATGATGCCCTTTGGGTTATGCGTGGTGGAAGTTTCAGCGATGCCGAGAATAATATTCGAGTATCCGTGCGCGGAGCTGCTGATCCCGGCGCTCGGAGAGACTTTATAGGGTTTAGGCTAGTTCTTTCTAAGGAGTAAGCGACAAATAGCGCTTGTTCTTTAACTTACGCACTCTAATATCGCTCCTTCCTGCAACAAGTCTCACCGCAATAGAAAGGTTTAGTGGTCTGAGGCACTGGTACACGAGTCGTTTTATTCCCTATGTGTTAGATTCCAATACCGTTATTTAGTATGATCGGCTATTCGGCAATGAATACACAGGTGGCATAGAAATGATTTCTGAAGGGCTAAACTTAGCGATGTTTGGGATGGGGATTGTATTTGTCTTCCTAGTGTTATTGATTTATGTGACAAAGCTAATGTCGCTTATAGCGCAAAAGCTAGAAGCCTCCGCAGGTTCCGCTCCAGCGCCCGCTGCGGCGCGCTCCAGGGTACAACGCCCCGTCCGAGCTAGTGCTGATTCGGCAGATACTGCAAGATTAAAAGCCGTGCTTGCAGAGGCAGTGAAGCAGTATAGGACAAATCATTAATTACCTATCTCGCAACGCAGCAGTTTGCATTCAAAAGAACCGCAGTGAATCGAATAACGTTTTGATTTTGTTAAAAATAAAGTTTTATAAGGGCACCATACATGAGTACTAACGCAAAGCCTCTTGGAATCACAGACGTAATTCTACGTGATGCGCATCAGTCATTATTTGCGACTCGAATGCGCACCGACGATATGCTGCCAATTGCAGAGAAACTAGACAAAATTGGCTTTTGGTCTATTGAGTCATGGGGTGGGGCGACTTTTGATGCCTGTATTCGTTATTTGGGAGAAGACCCATGGGAGCGCATACGCCGTTTAAAAGCCGCCATGCCAAATACTCCTCAACAAATGTTGTTTCGCGGGCAAAACATTCTAGGATACAGGCACTACGCCGACGATATTGTCGATCGCTTTGTTGAGCGTGCAGCAGTCAACGGTGTTGATGTGTTTCGAATCTTTGATGCCATGAATGATCCTCGTAATCTCGAACAAGCGATCAAGGCCGTGCGCAAACAGGACAAGCATGCTCAAGGCACGCTGTCTTATACGGTTAGCGAGGTTCATACAATTGAGCGCTGGCTGGAAATGGCCAAGCGCATAGAGGAAATGGGAGCGCACTCTCTCTGTATCAAAGACATGGCAGGGCTGTTGAAGCCATATGTCGCGTACGAGCTCATTACCAAGCTAAAGGATACAGTTAGTATTCCAATACACATGCACTGTCATGCCACCACGGGTATGTCTACTGGTACTGTATTAAAGGCAGTTGAAGCTGGCATAGATAATGTGGATACGGCTATTTCCTCAATGAGTCTAACTTATGGTCATACGCCTACAGAATCACTCGTCGCCATGTTGCAAGAGACTGAGCGCGACACGGGCTTGGATATTGAGTTACTCGAAGAAATAGCCAGCTATTTCCGAGAGGTTAGGAAGAAGTACGCCAAATTCGAAGGGGCCTTAAAGGGAGTGGATTCCCGAATTCTAGTGGCTCAAGTGCCAGGGGGCATGCTGACAAATTTGGAAAATCAATTGCGCGAGCAAAACGCTACGGATCGTTTGGACGAGGTGCTATTGGAAATCCCTCGGGTAAGAGAGGATTTAGGTTTTATCCCTCTGGTTACCCCTACATCTCAAATAGTGGGGACTCAAGCGGTTATCAATGTCCTCGTTGGTGAGCGCTATAAGACTATTACTAAAGAGACTGAAGGTGTTTTGAAGGGCGAATATGGCGCCACTTCCGCTCCAGTAAATAAAGAACTTCAAGAGCGTGTTCTGGAAGGCAAAGAGCCTGTCACTTGTCGCCCTGCGGACCTGCTTGAGCCAGAGTTTGAAAAACAGAAGGCGGAACTCATTAGATTATCGAAAGAAAAGGGCTTTGATATTGTCGATGAAGTCGATGATACGCTCACTTATGCCCTGTTCCCTCAGCCAGCGCTCAAGTTCTTTAAGAACCGCAACAACCCATCTGCATTCGAACCTGTGCCGACAGGGCAAGAAGCTACTGAGAGCTCTGCGCCGGCTGCCAAGGATGTCTACACAGTTGAGCTGGAGGGTAAGTCTTATGTGGTTAAGGTCTCCCCCGGTGGCGAAGTAGAGCAATTTCAGGAGCTAGGCTCTTCCGCATCTGCGAGTGAAGGCACCGACAGTTCTGCATCTAAGCCGTCAGGGGCATCGCAAACCGTAGCGGCTCCTTTAGCAGGCACAATATGCCGGGTTGAGGTAGCACGTGGGGATACGGTAAGCGAAGGCGATATTCTCGTGGTGTTGGAAGCGATGAAGATGGAGACAGAAATACGCTCTAATTTTGCGGGCACTGTGACAGAAATTAATGTCGATGAAGGGGACTCTGTCTCAGTCGGCGACTCCTTGCTAGCAATAGGATAAAGCCAATGAGCCAACTGTTTGAGCTGTGGCAGACCACAGGAATTTACCAGATCGAGTTAAAGCAGTTTGTCATGCTGCTTATTGGTCTTTTGCTACTTTACCTCGCAATTAGTAAGAAGTTTGAACCATTATTGCTGGTCCCCATCGGTTTTGGTGGCATATTAGCGAATATTCCGGGTGTAGACATAGCTGTCGGCGACGGAGTCCTCCATCAATTCTATGTGATGGGCATAGAAACGGGCATCTTCCCTTTGCTGATTTTTATGGGCGTTGGGGCAATGACTGATTTTGGGCCACTTCTGGCAAATCCTAAAACTCTTTTGCTTGGGGCTGCAGCACAGTTTGGTATCTTCGCCACCGTTATAGGAGCCGTCGCTCTCACTGACTTTGGGGTGTTTGAGTTTAGTCTTCAGCAAGCAGCCGCGATTGGCATAATAGGAGGGGCCGATGGGCCAACGGCCATTTATGTTGCTGGCATTCTGGCCCCCGAGATGTTGGGGGCGATAGCGGTGGCAGCCTATTCGTATATGGCCTTGGTTCCTTTGATTCAGCCGCCCATAATGCGCGCACTAACTACTGAGAGCGAGCGCAAGATACAAATGACTCAACTGCGCGCCGTCTCGCAGCGGGAGAAGATTTTCTTTCCTCTGGCCTTGTTAATTTTAGTGGCCTTGATGGTGCCTAGTGCGGCGCCTTTGTTGGGAATGTTTTGTTTCGGCAACTTGATGAAAGAGTGTGGAGTCGTCGATCGTTTAAGCAAAACAGCTCAGAACGCGCTGATAAACATAGTCACTATCCTATTGGGTTTATCCGTTGGCTCCAAACTGAGTGCCGATCAATTTCTGGTGGCAAGCACGCTAGGTATCTTATTGCTAGGTATGGTGGCATTTGCTATCGGCACGGCTACTGGTGTGCTGATGGGTAAGCTCATGAACTTCTTCTCCTCTTCTAAAATCAATCCTTTGATTGGAGCTGCAGGGGTTTCTGCCGTCCCTATGGCCGCGCGAGTTGCCAATAGGGTGGGCTTAGAGTCAAATCCACAAAATTTCTTACTCATGCATGCAATGGGACCAAATGTGGCCGGAGTAATCGGTTCAGCCGTTGCTGCTGGCATTCTCATTCAGATTACTAGTTTGTAACGCTAAGCTAATCATTCCATTAGGAAAAGGCTCTCAATTCGAGAGCCTTTTTTTATGCGTTTAAAAAAGTTATTAAAAATAATATTGCTGAAAGGCATTTTGTTTGTCACACTAATTACATAGAGACACGTTATTTTCGACTATGATTTCCATCAACCGTAGTAAACGAAAGGTGTATCCGTATGGGCGAAGTCCAACTTGTTAGTCCCCCGCCACAAGCTGAAGCCTCACTTCCAATCTTCTACATCCTTGACACTAACGTCCTCATTCACGACCCCACCGCAATAAAAAGCTTCGACGAACATCACGTTATTATTCCCATCACTGTACTTGAAGAACTAGACAAATTAAAAAGTGGTCGCGCCGCAGTAGCCGCAGATTGTCGGCAAGCGATTAGGGAGTTAGATAGCGTGTTGGGCAGGGCAGTGCCCGAAGCGGTAGAGAAGGGGGTGCCAATCCAACGGGGTAAAAAGCTTAAACCTTGCGGAAGCCTCTCAGTACTAATGACCGAAACTCCCGCCAATGTCGAACTTCTTCCTGTACATCTCAATGATAATAAAATACTCAATTCAGTCGCTTACTTGAAGCGTGAGAATCCTGGTCGACGTGTGGTGCTGGTAACCAAAGACATTAATATGCGTTTGAAGGCGCGTGGTTGTGGCATAGAGTCTGAGGATTATCACAGCGATCAATTGCTCAGCGATATAGAGAATATGAATCAAGGCTATATCGAATTTGAGCAAAGTTTCTGGGGTGAAATAGATGATGTGAAAACCGAGCATGTTAATGGTGCTACTCTTTATCACCTTCCTCGTAGCGCGATTAGCCAAGAGATATACCCCAATCAGTTCTTGTATGACCGAACTGGGTTTCTGGCTCGCGTTCTAAAAGTTGGAAAGAGGAAAATTGTCTTAAAGCATCTGGATATTCAAGAGCTCATGGAAACTGATACATGGGGGTTAAAGCCTCGGGATGTGTATCAGGCAATGGCGATGAATCTGTTATTGGATCCAGAGGTTCACCTAGTTAACCTAACGGGGGCCGCTGGTTCGGGTAAGACTATTCTAGCTCTAGCCGCCGCGATTGAGATGACAGTGCCAAACAAATTGTACAAGCGCATTATTGCTACTCGTAGCACCCAGGGGCTGGATGAGGATATTGGCTTTCTTCCGGGCACAGAAGAGGAGAAAATGGAGCCATGGCTTGGAGCTATTACCGATAATCTAGAAGCCCTGCACTGGGATGACGAAAATAGTAATAGCAGTATCGAGTATGTAATGGCTAAGGTGCCTCTACACTTTAAGTCGCTTAATTATATTCGCGGCAGAAGTTTTCAACAGAGTTTGATTCTGATTGATGAATCTCAAAACCTTACCCCGCATCAAATTAAGACGATAGTGACACGCGCTGGCAGCGGCTCGAAAGTAATTTGCCTTGGCAATTTAGCTCAGATCGATACGCCGTATTTAAGCCCTACAAGTTCAGGGCTTACGTACTTGTCAGAGCGCTTCAAGAACTTTGAGAAGGGTGGTGCCATTCAACTTCGAGGCGTACCACGTTCTGTGCTTGCAGAATATGCTGAGAAACACCTTTAGTTAGTGACAAGAAAAGGCGGCTCTATGCGTTAGGGCTGCCTTTTCTTAGTTTTTGATAATTTCTTAGTGAATTCTTTTGTCTATATACAAGCTGTTTCCCGTGATATTTTTTGCGCTGTGTTTGGCTTGACTCGCTAGATTGGCGATATCGTGATGGGAGACAAATTTTTTGGTGTTTGGGGTCACCACTCCAATCGAGAGTGTCATAGTGGGGAAGAAGCGCTCATCACCTTCTCTGGAGATGGAGTAGATTCCGCCTCTATTTTTGTCCTCCTCACTATAAAAGCGGTCTATTCTTGAACTGAAGGCGTCCAGAATTTTTTCACACCTCTCTCTCCAAGTATCACTAGAAAAAATGATTATGAAGTCATCGCCTCCAACGTGTCCGATGAAGTCTTTTTCTGTTTCCACTTCCTCTCGTAGAATCTCGGCAATCAGTTTGATAATTTTATCGCCTTCGCCATAGCCGTATACGTCGTTGTAAGGTTTGAAGTTGTCGATATCGCAGTACGCTACACAAAAATCTTCCTGATCTTCAATAAGTCTATCTAGGCATTCATAAATGGGAACATTTCCTGGAAGCAAAGTCAGAGGGTTAGCGTATCGTGCATTCTTAATTTGTAAGTCAGTTATTTTTTTCAAAAGATCTAATACATTACCTAAACCAAGGTAACGCTCGTTTTCAACGATAATAAAGTCAGCTTCAATTTGTGAGCGCATATTATCGGTTACTAGATTGCTGACCTCTTCTATGCTCCAGTCTTTCTCTACAACAACAATAAATTCATCCATGAACTGACAAACAGACTTACCACCATGAAGGGAGCGACCGTACTGTGTCGAGAAAGTTGTCAATATTCGACTTCGCCTAATGAGACCCAGGCACTTCAGATCGTTGCCAACAATCGCAATGGCGGTAAGTTTTTCATCGTTTACAAACAATTGGTAGGCGTCTTCGAGTACGCTGTTCTGCGGTAGAAATGGGGCCGGAGTGAGAAGATCTCCTATTCCTTCAGAAACATTTGACGGTCTCCTGTGTCGCGGGCTTGGACTCGTTTGATGAAACAATAAATTGGATAAGGTATGCGGAGGAACAGGTTGAGGCCTCGAAAAGTAGTATCCTTGGCCAAGTTTAATGCCAAGTTCGAGCAGGATGATGTACTCCTCTCTTGTTTCAATTCCTTCTGCTATTACCTTGCAGTTTAGGCCTGCCGCAATATCCACAATAGATTTTACAAACGATTGTTTTACTTCGTTGGTATGAATGCCCTGAATGAAGTGTCTATCTATCTTTACGAATTCTGGTCTTAGTTCTGACCAACGTCGCAAGCCGGAGTAGCCCGCTCCAAGATCGTCTATGGCAATTTCAAATCCCATGCTTCGATAGTGAGCAAGCGCTGTGCTCATTACCTTGAAGTCTGTCATAGGGTACTGTTCTGTTAGTTCAATAACGACGTTTTTCGGGTCGACTCCTAATGTATTTAGGTACTCAAGGGTTAGACCCGTCTTGTGATTTGGGTCAAATAATCCTTGCGGAGTGGTGTTGAGAAATAATTTGCCATTAAGCTGGTGCTGCTTGAATGCTTTGATTCCCGCCTGTCGACAAAGCAGGTCTAACTCCGTCACTCTTCCCAGTTTTTTTGCTGTGTCGAAAAGCGCTACGGGGCTGTGTAGGGGAGAATCACTGGGGCCGCGCACCAGTGATTCGTAGCCAAAAATTAGTTGGGTGTTAAATTCAACTATCGGCTGAAAAATTGCTAATAGTGAGTTGAATGTTATGACGTCTTCGAAATGTTGCTTGATGTCGGAGGCGGTGCTGGAGAAATCAGTCTCAGAATCTAAAATAAGTCTAGCGGTGTTGTCACTCATAATAATGTCTCGAGTAATAGATAGAGATATTATTACTCGAGACTGTGACGATTTTATGACCAGTTAGCTATAAGAAACGTCGTCGTCTCCTACACTGTGGTCCATTGTCTGTGCTGGCAAGTCAGAGCACGGTTTGCCAACTCTTCTGGCAGGCACACCCACTACGGTGCAGTGCGGAGGAACATGGTTGAGCACCACACTGCCTGCGCCAACTTTCGCACCAGCACCAATTTCAATATTACCCAAAACCTTTGCACCACTAGAGATTAAAACGCCGGAACGAATTTTGGGATGGCGGTCTCCTTGCTCATTCCCGGTACCGCCTAGGGTTACCGACTGCATAATAGACACGTCATCATCAATCACAGTGGTTTCGCCAATAACTATTCCAGTAGCATGATCAAACATAATACCTTTGCCCATCACGCAAGCTGGATGAATATCGACACCGAACACTTCCGAGTTACGACTTTGCATAAATAGCGCCAGGTCTTTTCGGCCGGATTTCCAGAGGAAGTGGGCAAGTCTATGCACTTGGATTGACTGGTAGCCTTTTAAGAACAAGACAATGGGCAAATACGAATTTGTTGCCGCGTCTCGGTCATACACCGCTTTAATGTCGCAAATGGCATGCTCTATGTTTTCGGGCGCCTCTTTAAAGGCATTGTCAAAGAGTTCCCTAACGGCGATAGCAGGCATTACCTTGTCAGAAAGCTTGTTGGCTAGGAGAAAACTTAATGCCGAGCCTAGAGTGTCGTGGTTAAGAATGCAGGCATAAACATAACTGGCCAGGAGTGGTTCCCTAGTCACTAACTCTCTGGCTTCAGAGTGAAGTTTGTTCCAGATATCATCTGCCATATCGAAATCCTTAATCCTTTCGTTGGTTTAGCCGTTTTCTGGCGCCTGTCGGCACCATAAGCTGAGGAGGGATTATAGCGGAGCGAAAGCTTGATAAAAACCGAAACCTTTGCGGTGTTCGAACTGCAATAGATTATCTGCCGTGAGCGAAACGGCGCGATAGGGCTAAACCAATGTTTTTCACAAATGTGGCTTGTGGTTGGCTTGGTATGCATTCGGTGTCCCGAATTGCTTGATCTATTATTTCATCGTCAATGACGTTCAAATCTTGCTGGTAAGCTGAAATCATCGCTTTGTGGGCGAGGATATTGATTAATCTAGGTCTCCCGCCGCTAACCTTGGCGATGAGGTCTATGGCGCTTGGAGAAAAGAGCTCGGACTCGTCACGTCCGGCAAGGCGCAGCCGTTGCTTAACATACGAGGATGTATGTGACCTTTCGAGTGCGGACATCTCAAGGATGCGGCATTGCTGTGTATCAATTTGGGCCCTGCTCCAGGTCTCTACCGCACTCTCTACCTCGGTATTAATAAACAGGACCGACTTAAGCAGTTTTTTACCCTTGTGCTCTCTATCGGTGAGTTCTAATAGTGCCTGGAGAGTCTTTTCAGGCAAAACCTCTGCGTTATCGACGATGATGGCAGGATGTCTATTACTGGTATGGAGGCTCTTTAAGGCGTTGCGTACCCTTTTCTTTGTCTTAGGCGCTTCAGCTAATTCGAGTTGCTCTCTCAAGAGTTGGTAGAACTCTGATTTGCTGATCTTAGGGTAGCCAGTACCGATAGTGAAATAGCGTTTGTGCAGGTTTGCAGCCTTTAGAAGCTTGCGGCAAAGGGTGCTTTTACCAATACCTGTAGAGCCTTTAACGATACATACTCTTTGATCTGAGTTAAGAAATTCGATGAGGGAATTGAAGAGAGCTGCGCTGTTATTCAGCTTTGATAGGAATTTGGGGTTGGGTGAGAGGGAGAAAGGCTCTCTGACAAGATTGAAGTGCTGCAGGTACATCAAGAGTGTCGACCTAGTTTGATTACTTAATTTACGTGCCAAATTCCGCTGTTCGAGCCCGATTGTAATCGAATCGAGGATATTGATGCCAGAGCATGAGCAGATTGAGCGATTATTGTTGGGGGAGGGGCACTGTCGAGCTTGCTGGAGCCTTACTGCGGGAGAATGAAGCCTGTTTTAAAAAATAAGCAATAACAATCGCTTAGCTAGTATTGCGGCTTGGTAGAACAAAATTTGTCGTTTCACCCTCATGAAAATCTAATAAAGGTCGTTATTAATAATAGAGTAAGGCCGTAGCAGCCGAGTAAGAATACCAATGAAGGAGTCTGCCGGAGAGTCCCATGTTAAGTAGTCTAACAATTCGAACAAAAGTCTGGATTATCGTGTCGATGAGTGTCATCGCTATTATTGGCTTGAGCATTACATTGTTGATGCAGGCTAGAGTTAAGTTTATTGAAGAGCTTAAACAGGGCAGCGTGAACCAAGTAGGAATGGTTCATGATTATTTCGAGGGTCTCTACGAGCAGGTGCAGGCAGGTACTCTCGGGGAAACTGAGGCTAAGCGTCGCGCCTTAGAGATGGTCAATAACACAGTAGTGAACGAGCGTAACTATATTCTCGTCTATCATAAACTGGGCACTTTGATTGGACACCCAATTTTGGGCACTTCCTTGGTCGCCACCGACGAGGAAATTGCCGCGAATTTGCGCGCAACAGCACTAACAGACGAAGAGAGGCTGGAGAGTGTCGGCTATAGGGATCCGTCGCCCACGATGCCAGAAATAATCGAACGCTATACCGGCCCAAGCTATACGGGCTTTTCAGAGTATCTCTATGCTCCGCAGGTGGAGTTCGGCTATCACACACTTACGTTTGTCGATCACGAGTTGGCAGATCCCAGCGCCGAGCTCAAGTTGGTATACACCGAGCTATTTGACCCCTGGGGCTGGATTATTATCAATGGTATTTACCAAGATGATGTTATGGCTGAGTTTATCTCTTGGGCTACACAGTCTGGCGTTATTATTATACTGATTCTCGTGGCATTGGTTGTTGTGGCTGTGACCATTACTCGGTCGATCATTTTGCCGCTGTCTCAAGCCAATCACTATATGCAGGACATTGCCGAAGGCTCAGGAGACCTTTCAAGAAGACTTAATGACTCAGGTCGTGATGAGCTCTCGGAGCTCGGTCGGGGATTCAATACCTTCGTGGGTAAACTCAACGGTATTATCAGGCAAGTACTTGATACAAATAGAGAAGTTACTGAGAAATCTAGCCAATTCTCAGTAATGATTGAACGCACAGCGAAACGTTCAAACTCTCAGCTGACAGAAACTGAAATGCTGGCCTCGTCCACTACCGAGTTGTCTTCTTCGCTGTCAGATGTTGCAGATGGTGCACAGGCAAGTGTGGACGCAGCTTCGGAGGCCAATGGCGCTACACAAAAGGCGACTACTGCGGTATCGAGAACTAGAGCCTCGGTAGAGCAACTGTCTGGTTCACTGTCCTCTATTCAAGAAAAAGTTCACGATATGCGCAATCACAACGAGAAGGTGAATTCCGTTCTGGAAGTGATTAAAGGCATTGCGGAGCAAACCAATCTCCTAGCTCTAAACGCAGCGATCGAGGCGGCGCGTGCGGGAGAGCAAGGCAGAGGCTTTGCGGTGGTAGCGGATGAGGTGCGTAGCTTGGCGCAGAAAACCCAGGCGTCGACTCAGGAAATCAATGTCATTATTGAGAACTTGCAGGCAAACACGAGCGATATCGTTTCAGCGATGGACGATGGCGTAAACTTGTCTAAGGATTGTGTAGGCGAAGCTAACTCGGCCAATGAGTTGCTAGACTCTGTATTGGCCTCTGTCGAACTCATTGCGAACCGTAACCGAGATATTGCCTCTGCGGTGCAACAGCAGTCTGATGTAACGGACGAGATCGCTAAGAGCAGCGTTAAAATTGCCGGGGACGGTAAGCTAAACTCAGATGATTACAAAGAGTGCCAGCAATACCACCAAGATATCGAAGTGTTATTAGTCTCCTTAACAGAGCTGGTGAGCCAGTTTAAACTGGGCGATGAAAACACTCGCTAAGGCTCTTGATGTCTTGCTGAATGAACTGAAAAAGCGCCACGTGAGTGGCGCTTTTTTGCGTTCAGCTATAGGCTTTTTCAGGGGGCTTATCGGGCCTATTTCTCCCGTAGCGCTATACCTATTGCACAGAATGGTACATACTTCAGGTCTTACTGGGGCAATACCAGAACAACAATAGATGGTGTTTCCATGAAGTATTCACAAATTGCGCCACTTGCCGCTTTATTGATGATCACCCTTGCGCCGGCTCAAGCCCAGACGCCGGATCAGCAGCGCACTTGGGAAGAGCTGAGAGAGGCCGAGCGTCAGCTGGCAGAGCGTTCTCGTACACTAGGCCTAAACGAGGGTTTCCTAGGTTCTCTAGGGGAAGCTGCCGTAGTTTTCCGGGGAGGCCCCGTGGATGCACGCACAGTCTTTGTTCCCCTCGACCCCAATGAAGACAGCATTGCCACTTTCGAATCGCGCGCTAATTATATCGACTTTGCTCGAGCCGGCGACATAGGCCTCACAACAGGGCCATATCGCTTTATTAGCGGTGATGGCGATGAACAACGTCGATCCCATGGCCATATCGTTACCATTTGGCGTAAATTCGATGAAGAATGGCGAATCTTGGCAGATATGGCGGTTAGGGTTCCCGGTGTTCTAAGCTTAGACATTGAGCCAGATATTGCGGAAACAATGCAAACCCTGAGCGAGGCGGCTGGGCCTGAGTTGACTAAGGACAATGATTTGGCGAGCTTAGAAGAGGCGGAGGAGCGTTTTATCAGCTCTATAAACTTCAGGGGCGGGCGTAGGGCAATAGCTCGCTACGGGCTTGATAACCAGCGTATTTACGTACCTGGCATGGCCCCTGGAATTGGCGTCAGTACTGGGAGTACTGTCTACGGAGCGTTTCTAGAAGATCGTTTATCCATTTCCACCATATCCTATGAACTTAGTGGCTCGTTCATATCGAAATCTGGTGATGTTGGATACACTTATGGAACCATGACCGCCGAAGGTTCTGGCTTCGAAACAAGCTACTTGCGCTATTGGCGCTTTACTAAAGCGGGTGAATGGCGCGTTGCAGTTGAAGTATTAGTCCCTCACTAGGTTTTATTCTATTGTAATTTGCCTGAGTCCAAAGATCTGCGACTCGCCAGATTTCCCAGTCGTTTTTAGTGTCAGTTCTTGTTCACCTTTTGGCAAATCACTCGTTGAAATGCTGAAGCTATACCCTAGGTTTGGGAGATTGGGGTCATCCTGGATATTCATAATCTCAGCCACGTCTGGGCGCGGGTTTCCGTATATAGCCATTCCTATTGATTTTCCGTTTATCAAAACTTCGACAGATTCAACGCCAAGCCCCTCATTCACAATCCAGCCTGAAACGGTCAGCGAGTCAGTAACTCGTGCATCTGCAATCGGTTGATCTACCCAGCCAAGAGAAGGGAGCGGACATCGTTGATTGGCCTCGTTGCCTCCTATATTGTGTCCGATATAGAAACTGTACTTCTTAGCGCCATTAAACTGCACTTGAGACCCTATAAACTGCAGAGATTCAAACTCGGCGCAGGCTCTTTGGAGAGTTGCAATCTTATCAGTACTCGTGAGGGTGGAATCTTCTACCACTAGCAGCGCGGAAGCACCTGGGTTTTGGCGTAGCCCGTTAATGTCTTTAAGCCACAGAGCGTATTGAATTGCACGACCGTCTCTAATGGCCTTGTCTAAATCGATATTATAAATGTCTCTGCGCCCAAGACCGAACTCCAACTGGGCCGATGTGTAGTAGTTATCTGCAACGATGAGCGCGTCGGCTGGCACTCTTCCATTAAGTTGTAAGTCCTTAACTTTTGCTACCAAATTGGGCCATCCGGTCATTTTTGTGGATAGTACATCTTGGCCTAGCAGCGGTTGAAGAGTGTTTTGCATACTCTGAGAGCCTATGCCAACGATAGCTCCCATAGATCCCGCAAAACCAATGGCAATGCCCACCTTAAACAGCGAATTGCCCCCCTTTGGATAGTGCTGTACCAGCCAAGAGTGGGTGGTTCTGAGTGTTTGCGGTAAGTAGACCAACAGAGGCAAATAGCCCGATAAGGGCCAGTGAATGGAGGTGCGAGTACTGTCGGTCCAAGGCGCTAGGATTAGGTAAACCCCAAGATTAAACAAAGCGAAGATGGCAATAAGGCCCTTTCTGGAGTCACCATTGCTTGCAGCCTTAAGCTGCTTAATGAGCACCACAATTAATAAGATGTACAAAAAGGGCGTGACCAGCAGCGCCTGTTTGAAAGGGTGTAGCAGGCCTTCAGCTTGAAACTCCCAAGGGTGTCGGTCCAAGAGATGATAATCTAGCCCGCCCAAGGAGTTCTGCAGATTGAAGTAGAGAGTTGGAAATAGACCAATAGCGACTAATGTGGCCGCAATCCATAGGCCTGGCCTGCGCCAGTGCTGACGTTGGTCCTTAAAGATTGTGAGAAAAACCAATGCGCTGAGCAAATAAATAGCGAAGCGATAATGGGTGCTGACTCCAAGCGCTGCAGCCAAGCCAGCCAGTAGCCAGTATCTTTTCAGATCTAATCGTGTGGCTCGCTCTAGGCTGCCAATCAGCAAGAGGCCAAAAAACACCAGTGGGACGTCGGGTACGGCTAATAAACCCAAAAAACTGCATAGTGGGATACAGAGGCTTAGCGCGCTAGCCTCAAGGGCCTGACGCTGAGGCACAAGCCCCTTCGCTATCCAGTACACGAGGAAAGGGATCGAGCAACCCATTAGGAGGAACAGAGCGCGCACCGCTAATGGTGTGTGTCCTAGTAAATTGGCGCCTAAACCTGTCAGCAGAGATGCCATGAAAGGCAGGTCGCTGTAAGCAATTGCCGGGTGAGTAGAGGCCTGCCAATAGAAGATCTCATCGCTATACAAGTCTAACTTAGTAGCAAAAATAAGCTTAACGATGACAATGGCGGCAAAACCGCCGATAAACAGTGCCTTGGTATTAAGTTTAGGATTGTCTTGTCTCACCGGGTTCAAGCGCTTTGTCTCGTGTTGATACTGCTTTATTGGCCGCTGATATTAGCATGGAAAACACAGCAAATAAGGCAGTATAAGAGATTTTGGGAATTTCACCGCGTTACGTTTGACAATCATTCTCATTTCGGTTTACTATTTATACCAATTGAGGAAATCACCATGTACGTTTGCATTTGTCGCCAAATTACCGATAGCCAAATCAGAGAGCAGTGCCAGCAGGGCTCAAGTCGCTTGGCAGATCTGCGTGACAAGCTAGGCGTGGCCTCAGAGTGTGGTAAATGTGGTCAGCACGCTCGCAGTATCGTTAATGAGTTTGCCAATCGTGCTGAGTTCGTAAACGCCGTCGCTTAATACCCCCCTTTTTTCAGCTTAATTCTATATTGCTCATCTATTAATAGATGGTTGGCTTTGCCTCCCAAATTGACGCTAAGATTTGCTTGGCAGCGCAAAGGCAAATGAGTTCGTTTATCATTTAATATCAATATGTTACGCCGCTTATTGCCTTGACAGCAGCGCTTAAAGCGATCACCCTATAGGTCAACGAATATTGACCTACAAGGAAAGAACCATGAAAGCCGATGCAACTGTTGTAAAGCACTTAAATAAGGCGCTGAGCAATGAATTAATTGCCATTAATCAATACTTTTTGCACTCTCGAATGTACAAGGACTGGGGCTTGGGCAAGCTTGCTTCGCAAGAGTATGAAGAGTCAATCGATGAGATGAAGCACGCTGATCAATTGGTTGAGCGTATTCTGTTCTTGGAAGGCCTGCCGAACATGCAAAACCTTGGTAAGCTTCTGATCGGTGAAAATACCAAAGAGATGCTTGAATGTGACTTGCAGTTAGAAATGAAGGCTATCCCTGATCTCAGAGAGGGAATTGCCTATGCCGAGTCCGTGCAAGACTATGTCAGCCGAGACTTGCTGGCTTCAATTCTCTCCAGCGAAGAAGAGCATGTTGACTGGTTAGAGACACAGCTTCAGTTAATTGAGAAAGTTGGTTTAGAGAACTACCAACAATCCATGATGTAAATCTCTCATAGCGATGGAGGCCCTGCATGCCTCCATCGCGTGTCCTTCCTCTTTACTAATAGCCCCTTGTCCTAGACGCTTCGTTTTGCTTTTGGCAATATCGTAGACCTACTGTTTACGTATAGTTAGAGCGTCCCTAGCAGACGCTAAAATGGCGTATAAATCTCGGAATAAATTCTATGTATGCGTGTATCGATCTTGGCTCGAATAGTTTCCATTTGTTAATTGCCAAATGGGAGAATGGTCAGAGCCAGATAGTTGAACGTTTCAGTCACACGGTACAGCTTGGAGAAGGTGTTACACAGACGGGGCTAATATCAGCGGCGGCTTTTGAGCGTGGCTTGGAAAGCCTGAGTCAATTCGCAGAGGTGATGAAGCGATATCCGATCAAACGCTATTGGGCTTTGGGAACAAATGCCCTGCGTTGTGCAAAAAATGCCGATCGCTTTCTGTCTAAGGCAAAACTAATGGGTATAGATATATCCGTCATTAGCGGCGAGCAGGAAGCGATTTTAATTTATGCGGGTGTCTTGTCTGGGTTAGCAGACAGGAGTCTCAGTCGGATGGTAATTGATATTGGCGGGGGCAGCACAGAGATCATCATAGGGCAGGGAGCTCAGAGGCATCTTACTCACAGTCTTGGGGTTGGATGTGTGAGCTGGCGAGATAAGTACTTTACGGATATTCCTTTAGAAGCCGATGCAATCGATCAACAGCTGACAATAGCGGCTAGTGCTGCAGAAGATGTGTTTAGTGAAATACAACAAGCAGTTTCCCTGTGTCATTGGGGCGAGGTAATTGCGTCTTCGGGGACTGCGAAGATGCTAACTGCTGTGTGTCAGCAATCAGCTTACAGCGATGATGTAATAACGCTTGAGGCAATGGAGCTTCTAAGGCCAGATGTAGTGTCTTGTGCTTTGGGTGCCGATACCCTATTGCCAGGTCTAAAAGACAAGCGCAAGCAGCTGCTTATGCCGGGGTGGTCGGTTCTTTATGGCTTGATGAGGGCTTTCGACGTCAATCGTATTAAGTTTAGCCCTACCGCCCTACGTGAAGGCATGCTAGACCATATGATGCATGAAGAGTCTGACGCCGAAACCCCGCAAGACTTAGATTTATTGCCTGAGTTTAGTCAAACCAAAAAACCTTAGTGCTTACTGTAAACTAAGGCTTGTGACGAATAGTGGCCAATTGATTCAGTAGATACATTTGAACGCCTTCCTGATGGTCTAAGTGAGACTCAGAGCGTCTATAGTACTGACCATCCAACTTCAATTCCCAGCTTTGAGCCCTGTCATTCAAGTACAGTTCAAGCTCGCCTAAAATTCTATTGGCTAATTTTTTCTTTTGAATGGGAAAGGCAACTTCTATGCGATGCATCAGGTTTCTTTCCATCCAGTCGGCACTGGCGCAGTACAGTTGCTGTTCATTATTCTCAAAATAATACACTCGAGAATGTTCGAGGAAGCGACCTATGACGGATATGACTTTGATATTCTCAGAGACCCCTTCGATGCCCGGTTTCAGACAACAGATGCCGCGTACTATCAGCTCAATGACCACGCCACTCTGAGACGCTTCATAAAGTTCTTTAATAATATCAGGGTCTGTGAGCGCATTTACTTTGGCAATTATACGAGCAGGTTTTCCCTCTACTGCAGCTTCTTTTTCTTGGCGAATAAGACGAGTTAAAGTTTTCTTGAGTCTAAAAGGCGCATGGATAATGAGATCGGGAACAATCTTTTTTCCCATCCCGGTAATTTGCTGAAATACCTTATGCACATCTGCACATAACAGTTGGTCGCTGGTGAGCAGGCTGTAGTCAGTATAGACTAGAGATGTCTTGCGATGATAATTGCCCGTACCCAAGTGGGCATATCGCATCAGCTTGCCGTTCTCGCGCCTAACAACCAAAAGCATCTTGGCGTGGGTCTTATAACCCATCACACCATATACCACGACAGCTCCAGCCTCCTGCAGAGTGCTAGCGTATTGAATATTTTCAATCTCGTCGAAGCGGGCTCGCAGCTCAATGACGACAGTGACTTCTTTGCCATTGCGAGCCGCTTCAGAGAGGGCCTCCACTAACTCTGACGATTCATTGGTGCGATAAAGAGTCTGCTTAATAGAGACAACATCGGGATCTTTCGCGGCTTGGCGCACCCAATCAATAATTGGCATAAAAGACTGGTAAGGATGAAGCAGTAAATAATCTTCTTTAGCGATTGCGCTGAATAGACAGTTTTCTTCCTCTAGGGCGCTTGGTGTGCCTGGCGTGAATTTCGGGAAGCATAGGTCGGGGCGCTCTACCATAGAGGTGAGAGCCATAAGCCGTTGCAGGTTCACAGGCCCGTCTAGTCTAAAGAGTTCATCTTCTGTCAGATTGAAGCGCTCTAGTAGGAAATCCGTTAAGTCGCTGGGGCACGCTGCCCCTACTTCTAGCTTGGCAGCCATGCCAAAACGTCTTAAATGCAGTTCGCCCTCAAGCGCACTTGCTACATCTTCAACATTAAAATTAGTCATTTCCAAGTCGGAGTTACGAGTTACTCGAAACTGGTGACATTCCTTCACTGTCATGCCCGGAAAGAACTCGCCTACGTGAGCATGGATAATAGAGGAGAGGAACACAAAATTATCACCGCTGGGCATAATGCTAGAAGGCACTTTGATTAAGCGAGGAAGAGAGCGTGGCGCAGGCACAATTGCCAGGCCACTATCGCGCCCAAAAGCGTCTTTTCCCTCTAGAGAGAGGATAAAGTTCAAGCTCTTATTGACTAGGCGAGGAAAGGGATGAGCAGGGTCGAGGCCAAGCGGGCTTACGACGGGTAAGATTTCCTCTTGAAAATAGCTCTGTGCCCAAGAGGTGAGTTCATCGTTCCACTCGTGCCTATACAGAAAACGAATGTTTTGCTTGGCTAAAGAGGGGAATAGTTCTTCGTTAAGTATTTGATATTGTTGGTTTAGTGCGGCCCGTACCGAACTATTGATCTCTTTGAGGATTTCGTCTGGAAATTTGCCATCGGCGCCTGGGCGCTGTCTGCCAACCTGTAGCTGTTTCTTCAGCCCAGAAACCCTTATTTCGTAAAACTCATCCAGATTTGAGCTGAAAATAAGTAAAAACATCAGGCGTTCGAGCAGGGGGTGGCTAGAATTGCGGGCTTGCTCTAGTACACGCATATTGAACTGCAAATAGCTCAATTCCCTATTTAAGTAGTAGTCATTACTACTCAAATCTATATCAGCGCTGGGAGTGGGTCGCTTGGCGGCCTCTTGTATCAGCTTGATACTGGGGTGTTTGTGCTGCGTCGATTGATTCATATGAGCATCGCCGGTCAAATTTAATATGCCTTACATTCTATACCATACATATCGGCATTAATGTGACAAATTCATTACGGGGGCGTCAAAATAATTCTAGTAGAACTGCAGGCGCTGGTTGGGCGTTTTACATGTTACAAGTCAGCAGTTGTCATAATTGTGTAATAAAACAACTCTATAGTGGCCGCATCAACAGATAGCCTGTATGAAGGTCCATTAATCGGAGAAAACTATGAATTTTAAGAAAGCTCTAACGCCGCTCGCCCTAGTCCTGAGCGGCCTATGTAGTGGCACAACTTTGGCCGCTGAGGTTGAGGCGGGTGTTCCTGAGTACACGCGCGCTAGCGGTGTGTCTGGAAACTTTTCCAGTGTTGGTTCTGATACCTTAGCGAACCTCATGACACTCTGGGCCGAAGAGTTCAAGCGTGAGTATCCTAATGTCAATATTCAGATTCAGGCTGCCGGTTCTTCTACTGCTCCACCCGCATTGACTGAGGGTACCTCTAATATGGGGCCAATGAGCCGTGAAATGAAGGATAATGAGATTGAGGCATTTGAGAATAAGTTTGGTTATAAGCCGACGGCCATTCCAGTTGCGATCGATGCTCTGGCGGTTTTTGTACACAAGGATAACCCTATTCAAGGCTTAACTATTGGTCAGGTAGACGCCATCTTCTCTTCGACACTTCGCTGTGGTTATAACGAATCGATTAGTAACTGGGGACAAGTTGGTCTAAGCGGACCGTGGGAGCGTCGCGATATTCAAATGTTTGGTCGCAACTCTGTGTCCGGCACCTACGGTTACTTTAAAGAGACGGCGCTTTGTACTGGCGACTATAAGAATACTGTCAACGAGCAGCCTGGTTCCGCATCGGTTGTACAGTCGATCAGTACTTCTCTGAATGGTATTGGGTACTCGGGGCTTGGTTACAGCACTTCTAGCGTCCGCGCGCTTCCGCTAGCTAAGGACGAGAGTAGTGAGTTTTACGCGGCGACTCCAGAAGACGCAATTTCTGGGAAGTATCCATTGGCTCGATTCCTCTATGTTTACGTCAACAAAGAGCCTAATAAGCCTCTTGCGCCACTAGAAAGGGAGTTCATTAAGTTGGTACTTTCTAGGACTGGACAAGAAGTTGTGGTTAAAGATGGCTATATTCCACTACCGGCCAGAGTCGTCGATGCGACGATGAAGAATCTGGGTTTGTAGTATTCGCCTGCCGGCCCCTTGCAACTTCCTTGCAAGGGGCCGGACTAGCCTTTATCGAAAGACACTTAAGTCTTCGAGCAGTATAGATTCAAACTTCTTTGGTGGTCAGTAAAAAGATGACGGTAAGTTGTCCCTCTGTCATCAAATTGTAATATTTCGGAAATAAACTGCCACCCTATGAATCATCAGCCAAATAGTCAGTCTTCTCTTCATGCAGATGTCAGCTCTAGTAGTCAGCAGAGCGGTGATAAATCTGTTCTTGCCCGCCGAAAATTCCGGCATTTCAAAGATAAATTTGCAAGCGTCAGTATTGCGATAGGCGGTCTCGGCGTCATCGCTGCTGTAATGCTCATATTCTTGTACTTGATGTACGAGGTAGCACCGCTGTTTAAAGGGGCTGTAGTGGAGCAGCGCAGCGAGTTTACCCTGTCTCAGCCAGTGGCCTCAGATACTCTGCACCTAGCCCTCGAAGAGAGGCTAGAAGTAGCAGTTAGGCTGGGTTCAGACGGTGATATGGTCTACTTCGATACTGATACGGGCCGTGTGATCGATACGATTCCCTTAAGCCTGCCTGTGGGCGAGGCCATAACTTCGTTCGCCTTGGATACCGACGTTAGCCGTATTGTCGCGCTTGGCCTATCGAGTGGCCGAGTATTGGTGGCAAGATACGACTTTGAGGTCTCCTATGGCCCAAATAATGAGCGAATTATCACGCCAGTTGTCAATTATCCCTTTGGCGAAGAAGCCTATGCTCTGTTTGAGGGAGATGTTATTCAGCAGCTCAGCGTGCGCTCTGGTGATAGCGAAGTACTGATTGCCGCTCGCAATAGGCAAGGGGCAGTATCCTTGATGCGCGCCTCGAAGGAGACGAACTTATTTTCAGCTTTTGCGGACCCATCTGATACTGAATGGGAGACGGATCTTGCGCGCTTAGACGAATTGCTTCCACGTAGCACAGAGCTTTTTCTAGATATTGACGGGCGATGGTTGTTCTCTGTTAGTGAGTCGAGCCGACTCACCATGATCGATCTCAATGGTGTCTTCTCTGGAGGCCAGGCGATCATAGAGGATGAAGTGCTGCTATCGGACTCAGGCGCTCAGCTAAGTGAGATCAAGTTCCTTTTGGGCGGTATCTCTTTATTGGTAGCCGACTCCGACGGCGTTGTCTCTCAATGGTTTTTGGTACGTCGGGATGGGCGCTTTAATCTAGAAAAGGTGCGCGACTTCGATGTGGGGGCGAGTATCGTAGCGCTCGCTCCGGAGCAGCGTCGCAAGAATTTTGTGACGGCAAACGAAGATGGCTTTATCGGTATCTACAACACTACGGCCCATCGTGAAGTGCTATACGCAAATCTCAGCGATGGGGCACCAAACGCAATAGCGGTCTCTGCTAGAGGTGACGGTTTATTAATAGAGCAAGCAAGTGGCGCCTACTCTTTCTGGAATGTGGAGAACCATCACCCAGAGGTGTCTTGGAGTGCGCTTTGGCAAAAGGTTTGGTATGAAAATTATCAAGAGCCGGAGTATATATGGCAGTCATCAGCGGCTAATAATGACTTTGAGCCCAAATACTCTTTAGCGCCCCTGTCGTTCGGCACACTAAAGGCGGCGTTCTATGCAATGCTATTAGCCGCCCCGTTAGCGATATGTGGCGCTATCTTCACGGGTTACTTTATGGCACCTGCCATGCGACGCAATGTGAAGCCGCTCATCGAGCTCATGGAAGCGTTGCCAACAGTCGTATTGGGTTTTCTTGCAGGCCTATGGCTTGCGCCTTTCTTAGAAAATAATTTGGTCGGTATATTTGGCCTCCTGGTGGTATTGCCTATAGGTATTTTGCTTGCTGCCTGGGCTTGGACGCGCCTACCCAAGACTATTCGCTATATGGTGCCAGATGGTTGGGAAGCAGCAGTGCTTATTCCCGTCGTCCTCATTCTTGGCTACCTGACTTTTGCAGCCGCTGGGCCCATTGAAGCGATTTTCTTCGGTGGAGATATGCGTAGCTATATCACCAATGAGCTAGGAATTGCCTACGACCAACGCAATGCACTGGTTGTGGGTTTCGCAATGGGCTTTGCCGTAATTCCGACAGTGTTTTCGATTGCAGAGGACGCGATTTTTACCGTGCCTAAACAGCTAACCTATGGGTCTCTAGCGCTAGGTGCGACCCCTTGGCAGACTCTTAGTAGAGTTATTCTGCCGACGGCAAGCCCAGGCATTTTTTCTGCTCTAATGATAGGTATGGGACGAGCCGTAGGTGAAACGATGATCGTGCTCATGGCCACTGGCAACACACCTATCATGGATGTCAATATTTTTGAAGGCATGAGAACCCTGGCCGCCAATATCGCGGTAGAAGTGCCAGAATCGGAAGTAGATAGTACGCACTATAGAATCCTGTTCTTGGCCGCACTAGTTCTATTCATGTTTACATTCGTTGTGAATACTTTAGCCGAGTTAATTAGACAGCGTCTAAGACGCAAGTACAGCACAATATGATGAATTCAGTTCGACAATTTTTTGCCACTGGTACTCCTTGGATTTGGATGAATGCAGGGGCTGTAGCTATCAGTATTGTAATGACAGTGGGACTGCTGTTATTGCTTGCCGTAAATGGCCTAAGTCACTTTTGGCCGCGCGATATTTTGCGTGGCACTTATGAGCAGCCGGTGAGCATCGGTGACCCTCTAATTCGAGAAATTATCGGTGAGAAGGTCGACCACGAGACCGTTCCTGCAGAGCGCATTATTTCTTCCGGTATTCCCGTTGATGAGAATCAGGACTATTACGATCGTGAATTAGTAAAGATCGGTAACCGGGATCTAAACGGCAGCGACTTCACTTGGTTGCTTTCCGAGTATCTCACGGACGTAAGTTACCCTCTCAATCTGACGGCCTTTGAGCGTCGAGAGTGGGGTAATTTTTATGGCTATGTTTTAGAGGTTAAAGAGAATGGCGAGTCAGTGGCGGTCAGTGAGCAAACTGATGCCAACGATACGCGCGCTTGGGATGTATTAGAAGAGCGTATTGCGCGAGCCCATTCCTTGCACGAGCAAATTGCTGACCTCGAGAAAGGTGATATAGGTGAGATTAACTATGCACTAGAACGCCTAAGATTGCGCGAGCGGGGCTATGAGCTGCGCGATCAAGCGACTCCAGAGCGTATGGCAGAGCTTGAGGCAGAGCGTTCTGAATGGAATGCGCGTTACGCGGTGTTGCAAGAGCAGCTTCAGGAGCTCTATACGCAAGTGAATCGTGATAGCGTTGTCATGATGGCTATGAACGGCCAGCAAACTGAAATCGATGTTGCTGAGATCGTTCGCGCCTACCAGCCAAACGCCGCTGGTTTGTTCGCTAAGCTAGTGATTTATGCGCAGAAGGTATGGGAGTTTCTTTCCGATGAGCCTCGTGAGGCCAACACAGAAGGGGGTATTTTCCCTGCGATTTTTGGCACGGTGATGATGGTTCTCCTCATGTCCGTGTTTGTCACCCCATTTGGTGTTGTGGCAGCGGTCTATCTGCGTGAGTATGCCAGACAGGGGGTTGTGACAAGGACTATTCGCATTGCGGTCAATAACTTGGCAGGTGTGCCGTCTATTGTTTACGGGGTGTTTGGCCTAGGTTTCTTTATCTATTTTCTTGGCGCTGAAGTCGACCAAGCATTCTATCCAGAGGCATTGC
The DNA here is from genome assembly GCA_033721235.1 of Pseudohongiellaceae bacterium. GTDB lineage: Bacteria > Pseudomonadota > Gammaproteobacteria > Pseudomonadales > Pseudohongiellaceae > UBA5078. The sequence goes on from JAWWAY010000012.1 coordinate 30,201, forward strand.
CTGCTCCAACATTTGGAACGCCAGGCATGCTTTGGGCCTCTTTGACCCTAGCTTTGCTTACAGTGCCGGTAGTCATCGTATCGACGGAAGAAGGCCTATCGCGCATCCCCAGAAGTTTGCGTGAGGGAAGCTTGGCTTTGGGCGCTACCAAGTTTGAAACGCTTTGGCGTGTAGTGCTGCCTATGGCTAGCCCTGCTATGATGACTGGTTTGATTTTGGCGGTAGCTCGCGCAGCGGGGGAGGTTGCTCCGTTGATGCTGGTAGGCGTGGTGAAGCTCGCACCAACCTTGCCTCTGAACGGCAACTATCCCTATTTTCATCTAGATCAGAAATTTATGCATCTTGGATTTCATATCTATGATGTTGGTTTTCAAAGCCCGAACGTAGAAGCCGCAAGACCGCTAGTTTTTGCTACTGCATTCTTGTTGGTCATGGTCATCGCTTTGCTTAACCAATTAGCAGTATCGATCAGAAACAGATTGCGAGAAAAATTCAAATCACTTGATATGTAGTGTTATAGCTAGTCGAATGAATAATCCAATACTTAAAGTTACGGAAATTGTCTGAATGAGTGAATCCAACAGCGAATACGCCCCGGCAGATCGATCGAAATTCAAGAAGATCGACATGTCAAAGTTAAGTAGTGCAGATAGTACACCCTCTGCAGAAGACTTGCCGAGCTGCCTGCGTGTAGACGATCTTAACCTATATTATGGCGACTCTCATGCCTTGAAAAATGTTAGTCTAACGCTCCCTCGTCAGCGTGTGACGGCCTTCATTGGACCAAGCGGTTGCGGTAAATCCAGTTTGTTGCGCTGTTTTAATCGCATGAATGATTTAGTAGAGGGTTGTCGCATCGAGGGCCGCATTAGCCTGGAAGGTGAAGATATTTATCATCGTTCCGTTGATGTGGCCGATCTGCGACGTCGAGTCGGTATGGTGTTCCAAAAGCCGAATCCATTCCCTAAGTCGATCTACGAAAACGTTGCCTATGGACTTCGCATTCAGGGCATCAATAAAAAGCGTATACTCGATGAAAGCGTCGAGAGATCTCTAAAGTCTGCCGCGCTTTGGGATGAAGTGAAGGATCGATTACATGATAGTGCTCTTGGGCTTTCAGGTGGGCAGCAGCAGCGTCTTGTAATAGCGCGTACTGTTGCCGTTGAGCCGGAAGTGTTGCTGCTTGATGAGCCGGCATCAGCACTGGATCCTATTTCCACATTGAAAATCGAAGAGCTGATAAACGAGCTTAAAGATCGCTACACAATTGTCATTGTGACACATAATATGCAGCAGGCAGCGCGCGTATCCGATTACACTGCTTTCATGTATATGGGGCAAATGATCGAATTCGATACGGCAGACAATATATTTACTAATCCTTCGGAGAAGCAAACCGAGGACTATATTACCGGCCGTTACGGCTAAGTCGTCACTTTAAACGTACTCAAATCTTCATACATTCCTAGGATAGGAAGTGAATAATGACTAATGATGTAAATCAACACAGCCACCATATTTCTCAACAGTTCAATGCTGACTTAGAGGAAGTAAAGAACAATATGTTGGAAATGGGCGGTATGGTCGAGAAGCAGTTAAGCGATTCCATTGAAGCGATTATCTCAGCAGACAGCGGCCTAGGTCAGCTTGTGCGAGAGGGCGATTCAGCGATTAATGCGATGGAAGTTAAAATAGATGAAGAGTGTAATCGCATTCTTGTGCGGCGTCAGCCCGCTGCTAGTGATTTGCGTTTAATCCTTGCGATAATTAAAACCGTGAACGACCTGGAGCGTATTGGCGACGAGTCTGCAAAGGTGGCACGTTTGGCCATCGAACTGACTGAGCAACAAGAGTCCTCGAAGGGTTATGTGGAGATACGGCATATCGGTGAGCGCGTGCGCAAAATGGTTCATACCGCTTTGGATGCCTTTGCTCGCTATGATGTGGATGCCGCCTTAGAAGTGGCGAAGGAGGACGTTAACGTCGACATGGAATACAGTAGCGCCATGCGAGAAATGATCACCTATATGATCGAAGACCCGCGCAGTATTACACGGGTGCTGAATATTGTGTGGGCATTGCGTGCGTTAGAGCGCATTGGCGATCATGCTAAAAATATCGCCGAGCATGTTGTGTACTTAGTGAAGGGGACCGATGTGCGACATATTGGCATATCAGGTCTTGAAGAACAGTTAAAAAACGATTGAGCCTCGTAGTGATGACTGCTGCGGTCCTAAGTGCGTCGCAGCAGCCGAATTGTCACAAAAGCTTCTTTTTTTTGTCATAATGTCATGAAAGTGTAACATCCAAGTAATATAGTGCGATTGAAATTACTGAACTGACTCAGAGTCAGAATACTTGGAGAGAACTTAATGAAATCTAATAGCGTACTTCCCCTAGTAGTCGTTGCAAGCTTGGGGGCCAGCCTCTCGGCCCAAGCACAAGAAAACGACTGGTTACCCTCTTTCTATGGTCGTATCAATGCGAATATAGTCGTAGACGATTCTAAGAGTGGTGGCTCTGATTCTGATGTGGTTAGTAATGCCTCACGCCTTGGTCTACGCGGCGATATTGCGCTTACTGATAGCATTAAACTGGTTTATCAAGCTGAGTACCAGTTGAACCCAGATGAAGGTCTTACGGATGGGCAGTTCTTTACTCAACGCAACTCCTATGTAGGCCTAGACGGCGGTTTCGGACGTTTACTGTTTGGCCGTAACGATAGCCCTGCTAAGCAGTTGCAGAACGGCATAGATCTGTTCAACGATCTAAACGGTGATATTAAGTATCTCTTTCCCGCCGAGAATAGACTGCCCGATGTGGTGCACTATACAAGCCCAGAGTTTGGTGGTTTTAGCGTGTCCTACTCTGCGGTACTCAAAGGCAATGAGGGCAGTGATAGGCTGACTGAGAACACCTCAGTAGCCCTAAGATATGAACAAGAGAACTGGTACGCAGGTGTTGCCGTTGATTCTGATATCAAAGGCTATGATACGCTTCGTTTCGTCACCAAGTACACAGTAGGTAATTTACAGCTTGGCGCCCTATATGAGACTTCCGAGAAGGATGGTAGCCCGCGCGGCGATCAAGATGGCGTTTTCTTTAGCGCATCTTACAAAATCGATAACTATGTCTTGAAGGCGCAAACTGGCGCATCAGATGAGAAAAACGATGGTGGCCAGCAACACTCTATTGGCTTCGACTATAAGTTTAATAGTGACTTAAAAACGTTTGTGACCTACACAATGACTCGTGCCGATGGTTCTGCAAAAGACAACGATCAGTTGGGTCTAGGGGTGGAATGGCGCTTCTAAGTTGCCTGTAGCGCACCTGACTATCGTGAGGTGCGTATTACTCTGTCTGGAGGGAAGTGGCAAATAAAGCGGCTTCCCTTATCTATTTCACTGTTGATATCTAAATTGGCGCCGTGGCGTGCCAGCACATGTTTTACAATAGCTAGCCCTAGCCCTGTTCCGCCAGTGTCAGTAGATCGACTCTCGTCAATTCGGTAGAAGCGCTCGGTAAGCCTGGGCAAGTGATGCTCCTCAATACCGGGTCCATTGTCTTCTACGACTATATCAAGAGCATTACCTCGCTCGATGACGTGAACAGAAATTTTCCCCTCGTGGGCAGTGTATTTTGCGGCGTTGAACACAAGATTTGACAGGGCGCTGTACAATTCACTTCTATTTCCACGTAAAGCGACGTCCTGAGTGATATTAACTGAGTAGTCGTGGCTCTTGTTCTCAAAGACTTGCTCGGCCTCGCGCACAATCTCACGCAACAACGAGGCTACATCGACTGTCTCTTGTTCCTTGGACAATGCTTTAGTCTCCAGGCGCGATAGGGTGAGCAAGTCTCTGACAATGCTCTCCATTCTTTGGGACTGTTGGTGCATTTGTTCCAGTGCTCTTCCCCATCGAGGCGCGATGCTTTCGCGGTGGTCCAAGAGATTCTCTAAATAACCATTGATGACAGTGATGGGAGTGCGAAGCTCATGAGAGACGTTACCGACAAAGTCCTTGCGCATTAATTCTAGCTTGTGCATTTGCGTCACGTCTCTCACCAGCATTAGTCGATCACCTTCGCCGAATAGGGTGATCTGAAACTCTAATATCAGGTTCTTATTGACGGGGGAGGGGATGCGCAATGGTTCGGAATACTCTTTTCTCTCAAAGTACTCGAAAAACCTGGGCTCGCGTAGGAGGTTAGTAACGCCTTGTTGGTGATCTTGCCCTTCACGAAACCCTAATAAGTCATTCGCCGCTTTGTTCCACCACTCCAGGTTTCCCTTTTGGTTGATCATAATGACGGCCATGGCGAGTGCAGCAGAAGACTCTTGTGCCTTGTCCAGAATACTTTCTAAGTGGTTCACAGCCTGGCGTTCTCTGCGCTGTAAACGATAAATACCGTCGAAGAGATCGCCCCAAAGTCCGGATGACTCGGGTGGTTCGCTTTGCTCTTCCTGCTCAGTTTGGTGTAGCCAGCGATACAAGCGGTACATTTGAAACACGCTATAAAGCAGGTACGAGCTTACGGCAATCAGTATTGCGAGCAGCAGTTTGCCCATTAGCAAACCAATAAGGCTGGCTAGCCCTAAAATGGTGAGAAAACGGTTGAATTCTGAGCGCCAATCGCGAAGCAATGCTGGTTTCCTAGTGCTGTATTAGGGAGCGGCTCACTATAGCGAATAAGAAGGGGGAAATAAATCTTATGTGGGCTTAACCGAGAAACGATATCCTGCACCGCGAACAGTTTGTACTAAGCGAGAATAGTCGATGCTGGTGTTTTCGATGGAGCTTAGGGCTTTGCGAAGACGCCTAATATGTACGTCGATTGTGCGCTCCTCTAGATAAACGTTCCCGCCCCATACTTGATCCTGTATGTGATCTCGGCTGAATACCTTTTCTTGATGTGACATAAAGAATCGCAAAAGCTTGAACTCCGTTGGCCCCATATCAACGGGCTGCTCTTCGATCGTAATGCGGTGGCTAGAGGGGTCTAGCTGGAGGTCAAACACGCGGATTACCTTATCCTGTTGACCACCTGCGGTACGACGCAGGACTGCCTTTATTCTGGCAACGAGTTCGCGGGGAGAGAAAGGCTTGGTTACATAGTCATCTACTCCTACATCCAAGCCTTGCACTTTATTGTCTTCACTGGTTTTGGCGGTCAGCATGATAATAGGGACGTTGGCTGTAAGCTCGTCTCGCTTAAGCCTTCTCGCCAGTTCAATGCCACTTCCGCCTGGTAGCATCCAGTCTAGCAACACTAAGTCGGGGCGACTGTCCACGATGCTCACATGAGCTTGGTGGGCATCCTCGGCGCTAAGGCTATTAAAGCCAGCCAGGTCCAGCGTGATGCCAATCATATCGCGAATTGCAGGTTCATCGTCTACGATGAGAATTGTTGGGTCGCTCATAGTTTTTGCTACCGTTTTTTATCTAAATACTGATTTATTAATACAGTACTATTACACCAATGTTATATGACAATCTTGTGACAATCGAGTGTGGCGATTTCCTAGTTGCTAGAAGCGGTACTCGATTTTTAAGCTCGCTGCGCGGCCCTCGCTATATCCGGTCGCAACGAGGCCTCCCTGCGTAATCTCTTTGCGCTCATTAAGCAGATTCTGTGCCTTTAAATTTATCTTCCAGTTGTCACCAAATTCCTTAATTAGAACCAGGTCTAACTCGCCGTGAGGCTCCTCTACAAGGTCGGGTGCCCCAAGAATGCCTACTTCGTAAATGCGTTCACCGAAGTAATGGTAGAGAAGTGTTGCTGTTAGTCCATTCCAGTCTTCGTAGCCAATTTGGCCATTAAAGAGCCAGTCCGACTGCCCTTGAAGAGGGCGCGATGAGTTGGTCAGGATGCTCTGTTGGTCTTCCCCGATTTCCACTTCAGACTCGATGTAGGACACATTGGTGGCAAAATGAAAGTCCTCCCAGCGACCACCCAAGAAGTCGAGTTGTTTGCGCAACTCAAACTCAACGCCTTGGTTTTTGGCTGACTTGGCATTCACATAGCTGCGTTGACTATTTGCCCCAGGGGTGACCACTGTCTCAATGGGCAGGTCAAACTCTTTAAGATAGAAGCCTAAAGACATGCTATCTCCTGAGCCAAAGTACCATTCCCAACGGGCATCGTAGTTTTTGATGCTCGCGACCTTAAGGTCTGGGTTACCGATAACCTCGTATCCCGTTAATGGATTGGTAAATTCCGCGGAGGAGAGTTCGCGAAAATCTGGGCGTGAAGTTGTCTCACTGTAACCTAAGCGGAACTGATGATTATCGTAAATATAAGTTGCCGTTACGCCTGGCAAAAAATCATCACTTTTCAAGGATGCAGGATTGACTGAAACAGGCTGAAACAGGTTGAACGTAGATACGTTTTGTTGGTAGGACTCTTTACGCACACCCGCCAGAAGTTGAATGGCATCATCGAAATTGATTTCGGCCTGCACATAGTAGGATTCTAGTTCACGCGATGCTGAATAGGTATCTGTCGGACGTGTTGTTTCTTGAATCTCGAAGCAATCTGGTCCGATATTCTCTGGGGCGAGGATATATCGTAAATCCTGGCTAAGATCCGCGCAGTTGCTTACGTCACCGATTTCAGAGAAATTGAAGCGGCGAATTCCGTAGTCGCGTTCGCTATCTTGTTTGGAATATCCTGCAGAGGTAATAATGGTAGATGCCAATGGACCATAGAACACCATCTCGGTATCGATTGCGTAGTCTGTACTTTCATCCTGTAGTTCGCTATAACGACGCACATTACCGTCAGATCGTAGGTTGAAACGATAGCCACTATTAGTTAAATCGTAACGGTACTCTCGAGTGTCTGGAGCCTCACGAGTCGCCTCCGCTTTGTTTGCGCGCCATTTAATATTGAGCTCATTAGCATCCGGAAAGTAGTGATCGCCTTCTAGTTGGTTGGAGCTTAATTCACGTTCGATATACTCAATTTTCGTAAATCTGCTATCGATACCTTCGTCACCGAAGAAGCCGATTTCTTCGCCAGCTTCGCTGTCGGTTTGACGTAGTAACATGCTAGTCAGATTTACGCTGTGATTGTCCGTGAACTCAATGCCGCTTGTAATAATCGAGCTAACGTCAACACTGTTTTTGGTGCCGTAGTAAGTAAACTCATTCTCTCTAACTAGAGTGTCTACGCCGCCCACTTTGTAAGAGTTTCGTTCGATCTCATCTTGATCCCAGCTGTTCTTGTAGTCCACTGCCGCAAGATAACTGAGGCGAGCGCCGCCCAAGTAATGGAAGTTGCCTAGCGATGCCGTAAGGCCAATATCTGCAGGAACTGATTTCTCTTTGAGGCTGTAGTCCTGATTCAAGCTGCGACCGATCTCTTGCAGCTCTTCTGCTGTATAGCCCTCTTTTGTGAATCGATTGTAGCGAGTAAGGCGCTGGCCATTGGCGGTTGCTTGCTTTAACAGCTCGGGCATCTCTCGGCTACCATCGTCATAGCCAAGCCAATCGTTTCCACCCGTAGCAGCCTGAAAGCCGTTGTTGAAATTTGCGTCTTCTGTGAGGCCTACAGAACTAGAAATATTGAAAAAGAATTCGTCACTAGATTTCTTGGTGCGCATCTGTAGAACGCCACCACCGAACTCACTGGGGAACTGCGCAGAATAGGTTTTTTGTACCACTACGCTGTCCATTACAGCGCTTGGAAAGAGATCAAGTGGAACAACTCTGTTCAAAGGCTCCGGGCTTGGCATGTTAGAGCCGTTCAATAGTGCGGAAGAATACCGTTCGCCAAGTCCTCTGACGTACACATATTTTCCGCCCACAAGGCTTAGTCCGGCTACGCGCTTCAAACCTTCGGCAATATTGGTATCGCCGGAGCGCGAGAACTCTTCATTGCTCAGAACATTGCTCAGTGCAGATGTGCTTCTTTTCTCATCTGGAACATATCTTCCAATAACAGAGATTTCTTCTATCTGACTAGAAAAGTCGTTTTGGAATCCGGTTGTGGTGTTTGGCTCCTGCGCCATAACCGTAGCATTTCCAATAGCAAGTGCGATTGCTGCGGGAAGAGTGCGTCTAATCATTGTCATATTTCCGTAATAAAAAGCGGGTTAGTTTTCGATTTGTTGTAATTGTAGCGGTGCTTCGTGACACTAATATGTCAGTTGGGTGAATGGTTTAAAAAATTAGAAATAAGCGAAATAAAAAAGGGGCGCACTAGGCGCCCCTTAAGAGTAGATGCTATTAATAATGCAAACTTAGTCCGTGAACATCCAGCTTGATGCCCAGTCTGAGGCTTCGTTAGCAACCGCACCGATGTGATCAACTTGGTCGAAGAACGAGTCAGAGAAAGTTGCTGGTGTCATAGCGTTAATTGCTGGACCATTGATGAATCCGCTTAGGTCGGAGCCATTTGCATCGGCAGTGTTATCAGCCTGCCCTTCGAACCAGTCTTGGATTGACCAAGGGTCCGAATCGCTCAGGTTGAATGCATTGGCACAAGCGAACAGGCTGTTGCGAATAGTCAGGTCGCCTGTGAGGTCGGTAGCAGTGCTGCCGCCGTTCGTGAACGTTGCATCATCATCGATATCTAAGCAGTAGTCATCGTGACCAGTTACGACGAAGTTGCTAATGTTTACACCAGTGCCGCGTCGGATTTCCATGCCTCGACCACCTTCGCCTTTACCAATGAAAGTGAAGTTAGCGAGGGATGGTTTTGAACGAGGCGCTGCATCGAATGCGAACTCATTATTGTCCGCTTCGATACCACGGTCGCCAGTACCTGGGCGTTGCTTGATGATGGCGTGTTGCACTTTACCTTGGAAGCCGAAGGTCCAATCGAAAGAATCGTCTTCGTTGCTTGTTAGGATTAGGTGCTTCACATTCACAGTGCCGCCGAAGAACTCAACGCCGTCGTCTGAGCTGCCGTGGACTTGCACGTAGTTGACAACCGTGCCGCTACCAACGGCTTGGAATGCGATACCGTTTAGTTCGTTTGTCTCTGTAATGTTTTGTCCTGGGTATTTCACAATTACGTAGTTGAGTACGCCGCTGCTATCCTCAGGGTCGTTGCCACCGTATTTGCCCGTTGAGCCTTCGCCCTCTAGTTCGCAAAGCTCAGTGCCTTCAGTACAACCGTTTACTGGCGCGTTACCATTGATGATCAAACCGCCCCAGCGCCCAGTAGTACTTTCTGTCGCATTCGCCTCGTCATCATAAGTGAAGATAATTGGTTTTGACGAAGTGCCATTGGCAACGATCTTAGACCCACGGTTGATGACAAGGAAGTTCAAACCAACTGGTGAGATTACCTTCGTGCCTGGATCAATGGTCAGCGTTGCGCTGTCTGTATTGTCTCCACCTACGAAAACTGCGCCATTAAGGAGGTAAACATTATTAGCGGTTAGGCGAGTGTCTTGCGTGATCGTGCCGCTTAGCTCACATACTGTCTTGCCTTCGAAAGTCTCGTCGGACGTTACGGAAACGCTAGGACAAGCTGCATCGCCACCTGTTTCAGGGTCACCAGTGGTGGCGAAGCTGATAGGGGTGCTGGTGAATACTAGGTTATCGATACTGTTGGCATAGTAACCAAGGAAGATATCGAAACTTAGGTCATGCAAATTGGAGTAAGAAGCAACCATATCCTCAAGGATAGTCACTTGCTCGGAGGATGGGAGGGTGCCGTAAGAGTAAGGGACAAGGCTAGAGGCTTGACCGTCCCATGGTAGGAATAGGCCGCCAGAAACCATTTGGAAAATGCCCATGCCAGGTATAGAGATTACTGCAACTCGTCCACCGTCCTGTCCTACATCTGCAGGGTCCACATTGATTGTCGCAACAACATCAAAGGCTGTCGCCGAATCTACTGTGGTAGCAAAAGTGTCGCTGTTATCTGTTGTGGCGCCGCCGCTGAAGCTAGCCTGAGTATTGCCACCGCTTAGAGCAACGGCTGTTAGTGATGGTTCAGGTGAGGCGAAAGCGCTCATGGCTGATAGGCTAAGGCCTGTAGCCGCTATAGCAAGCGCTAGGCTTTTTCTGCTGAATTTCATATAGACTCCTGTGTCTTTTTAGTGAAAACGGATCTGCGTAATCGCTGAACAGGGCACATGCTATGAGTCTAATATTTCAAACGTGAGTCACTTAGATTTCAGTTTTTTGACAGTTCTGCGTCGGGGGAGAGAGGCTGATGGGCCTGTGGTATTCCATAAGGCGCACCAATGGGCGTGCGCCAGAGCAGAGTCAATCATGTTGCGGCCCTATTTATGACAGGGTGTTGTCAGGCTTGAATAGGCATTCGGGCAGGATTATTTCGACAAGATCACATAAAAATGAATTGTTGGCAGATTTGTACAATTTAGTGCGAATTTCTTTGTTTGCTGCGTTATAATCTTTCCCGTTCTTTATACTTGGCTACATCAAAGGAGATGTCATGAAGAAGAATTACTTAGCGACGTTGAAACTCGCAGTCGCAACGAGCGCTGTGCTTGCGGCCCCTATGTTGGCGCAAGCGGAAGAGGGGCAATTTTATATTGCGCCAGGACTGCAATGGATGAATTTCGATAATGATCGCGGCCTAGAAGAAGATACTGGTCTGGCGGTGGGTCTAGGATACGATTTTACCGATAATATCAGTGGTGAGATTAATATCTTTGACATGGATCTAGACGGACTAGTGAATAACAACGAGTATCGTCAGTATCGTGCGGACGTTTTCTACACATTTGATCATATGATCGGCAAATTTAGTCCTTTCGTGGTTGGTGGCGTTGGCAATAATGACTTTGACTTCGACAACGAAACATTCGCCAATATTGGTGTGGGTTTTAAGTATAAAATTAGCGAGAGCTTAGAGTGGCGTACCGCTTATCGTAAGTTCTACGAGCAGCACGACGATTATGTTGACTCTGGTATAGATAGCTCCTTGGTGTATCGCTTCGGTGCGAAGAAGTCCATGGCTGAGACTCCAGTGTCCGAAGCGCCTATGGCAATGACAGATCCGGATACTGACGGTGATGGTGTGCCTGATAGTCGCGATAAATGTGCGGATACGCCTAGAACTCATCGTGTGGATGCTGATGGTTGCTCTATCCCTATCGATGAGATCGCACGTATCGAGCTACACGTGAACTTTGACTTCGATAAAGCCGATGTTAAATCACAGTATTTGAGCGAAATTCGCCAAGTAGCAGATTACCTCAATGCAAACCCAGGAACTTCGGCTACTCTAGAAGGGCATACAGACTCTCGCGGTTCTGCAGAATATAATCAGAGACTGTCCCAACGACGTGTAGATGCCGTTAAGGCGGTACTTGTCGACCAAATGAATGTGAGCGCTAGTCGCGTGAGTGCGGTTGGTTACGGCGAGTCTCGTCCTGTTGCTAGCAATGAAACAGACGCAGGCCGCGCTGAAAACCGTCGTGTAGAGAGCGTGATAACGTATACCGTTCAGCGCTTCGAACAGCGATAGTTTCGTATTGCTATACTAAACCCCTGCCTCGCTTTGCGGCGCAGGGGTTTTTTATTGTCCTTGAAAATGCTTTAGTAGTTACGCCTAAATGACAGAATATAGCGATTTCGATTTGATTAGTAATGGCAGCATGCGTTGGCGAAATGCCAAGGCAGTGGTGCCTAGGCTGTCTCCTTTTTGGTCATCTTGGCTATTAGATGAAGGGTCGTTGACTCAACGTTTGAAGGTGCTGGGCCGAGGCGACTTTGCCGTCGAGTTGCTGGATGAACGGTGGCTACACTCAACGCGAGCTATCCAGCTTGTTGGGTTGAGAGCCGCAGAAGCACGGCAGCGCTTGTGGTCGCGAAAAGTTGTGCTTAAATGCGCTGGTGAGCCCTGTGTCGCAGCACATACTCTTATACCTTATAGCAGTATGAGTGGTTCTTTGCGTCAATTGCGCCATCTGGATGACAAACCTCTCGGAGAGTTCTTGTTCAAAAAACCAGAGTTGAAGCGTGTTAGTATGCATGTCTGTAGTGTGGGGGATAGCAAAGGGCGGTACTCCGTATTTCGCCTGCAAGGCTTTCCAGTGTTAGTGGCAGAATTCTTCTTGCCAAATTTGCAAAACCTTGTTGTCCAGCAGCAAAAAACCATGGAATAAGAGAGTGGAAAAAACCAATACCGTAAAAAGCGCATTGAGCGGCAAGCGCATCGTAGATCTTTCCAGAGTCTTAGGTGGTCCATACTGTAGTCAGATACTGGCGGACCACGGAGCGGAGGTCATTAAACTGGAACCTCCGCGCGGAGATGAAACTAGAGACTGGGGGCCTCCCTTTCACGAGGGCGATGCGGCTTACTTTATTGGTGTTAATAGAAATAAGCGCTCAATGGGCCTTGACCTGACTCAAGAGTCGGGGCGCGAGCTATTGCTTCAAATGCTAGAGGGAGCGGATGTCCTTCTAGAGAATTTCAAGCCTGGTACCATGGAGAAATGGGGGCTTGGGTATGAAGACGTATTGAAAGAGAAGTTTCCCTCGCTCATTCATTGCCGTATTAGCGGCTTCGGTTCAGACGGGCCCTTAGGTGGTTTTCCAGGTTATGATGCAATCGTACAGGCGATGGCGGGGTGGTTCAGCGTCAATGGCGAGCAAGACGGTGACCCGACGCGCCTAGGTATTGCCATGGTCGATATGGGCACTGGTCTATACAGCACCGTCGCGATTCTCTTGGCGCTGGCTGAAAGAGAGCGTTCTGGTTTGGGGCAATACTTGGACATGACCTTATACGACTGCGCGGTCTCCTTGATGCATCCCCATTTTGTGAACTATCAGTTCTCTGGCAAGGTGCCCGTTCCGACCGGTAACGCTCATCCGAATATCAGCCCTTACGATACCTTTAGAACTCGAACTGTGGATATTTTTATTGGTGCTGGCAATAACCGAGCATTCGCAAAATTATGCAAAGTGTTGGGATGCGAGGAACTCGTAAGCGACTCGCGCTTTACGAATAATATTGACCGAGTGACGAATCGTGCGGAGCTCAAGGTCGAACTCGAAACTCATTTGATACGATTGGATGGCGAACAGCTCTGCGAGACCCTATTGCAAGCAGGCTTACCTGCTGGGCCCATCTTGGATACCTCTCAGGTGGTGGCTCATCCTCATACTAAACATAGAGGAATGAGTATTGAGCATGACTGGTATCGCATGACGGGTACGCCAATTAAACTCTCACGGACGCCAGCTGCACTTCGTCACTTGCCTCCCAAGTACGGGCAGCACTCAAAAGAAATACTGCGCGAACTTGGGCTTACAGATGAGGCTATCGCCTCTCTAATAGCAGCGGGTGTGGTATTAGAGAAGCGCCTAGATTAAGCGGCGGGCTAAGCTTCGGCAGGGACTTGAATGCTCAGGCGCGCCGTAGGAGATATTTGGGCTTGCTCATCAATGATAGCCGGACGAAATTGCAAGTTTTCCATAACCGAGTCAATCAATCGTCTATTGCGTTTGTCGTCGGGCGTGATGCTGAGTATTTCTCGCCTGCTCGTTTGGCCATTAGCCCCGATTTGGAATTCGACTTCGGCAGTGACTAAATCATCCTCAATTAGCTGGCTTTGGTTCATGCCGGGGGCGACGGAATTTAAGGTGTAATAGGAGCCAAGGTCGATATAGCTGCCGCCGCCATTATTCACTTCAGGGCAGGCAGGTTTCAGGGCATCTAGGGATAGCTCTAATTGTGCCGTCGGTACGACTACTGGGCAGTTAAGCAAGGCAGACACTTGCTCTGGACTGACTTGCGCCTTAGTAAATAATTCCAAAGCTTCTCGGTAGTGAATCATTGCTCTACCAATATTAGGGCTTCCGCGAAGAGGCCGAGTCGCTGTCAATGTGCGCGGTGTAAATTGATGCTCTACAAGAATCAAATCCCCTATAAATAGCTTAGTAATTGCCGCGCTCTCGTAGTCGCCTTCTTCTAGTAAAGACGCATTAAGTTCCTCTAGCGCGATAATTGCGCTGCGCATATTTCTGCGGTAAGAAAGATCAATCATTTCACTAGAGCGGGAGCCGAAGTGGCTATTGAAATCAGCTCTGCTTGAGATGCGAGCTGACTGGCCAGTTGTCGAAGTGATGCCTTCTGTTCTTAGCATTAGTTCGTCGCGAGCACCCACGGTGTTCACTAGAGCCATGGCGATATAGACTTGCGCCAAAGCCTCGTCATAGACGTAGGGAGCGACCGCCTTATTGTTGTCCGTATGAATTGATTGGGCTAGCGCCAAGCGCTGTTGTTGGAGGCCTTGGTATTCCAGAAGGTGATTGGCTATTCGATGGTCTTTGTCTTGGTCGATTGCAGCTAAGTGCCAGTCGGCAGATTGGCTTAGTGCAGCTAGAGATTGCGTGAGACTGAGCTTCTCTCTGTCTTGAGCCAGATCGCTAATACTCTCCAAATTCTTATTGATTGCGTTCCAGTCACCATCGCGCTGAAGCTGGGGAAGTGATGCCTGCAGAATGCTTAGCTGCTCTCGGGCAGTTAAGGTTTGTGCATCACTAACACTCGCAACAATTGACAGCATTACGATGCTAAGCAAAGAGAATGCTCGGCTATAGTGACCTTTAGTTCTAGAAGTTTGAGGGCGCACAAGTGCTTGCATTTTAGTACCTCCATGATGTCTTGTGGGCTGTCCAATTGCCTTGGTGAATCTCTCGATTCTCAGTGTATACCAGTTGACAGAAAATAACATGTGGCATAAAGTTCGCCGCTATTAATACGACCTGCCCAAGGCGGCAGGAATTTCATTGGGTTTAATTACTTTAAAATGCATAGCGTTTCATCGTTTTATCAGTTCTCAGCCATTCAAGCTGCCCCACAAGGCGCGGCCCGCGCCCGTGCGCGTGCTTGTCACGCACTAAGGATGCCTGAGACTTACTAAAAAACGATAATTTAGATTTTTTAAAAACCTCCAGGCCCTTAGGGTCCGGAGGTTTTTTTTTGCCCGTAAAAACACAAAGAGGAAGCCGATATGAGCACGACTATGAAGATCGAAGACACCGTTGGATTAACGGTATGCAAAAAACATCCCTTATCGATCGATAGAGGTAAAGGCGTTTGGGTATGGGACGAGAGTGGTCGTCAATACTTGGATTTCACTTCAGGGTGGGGCGTGACCAGCCTCGGTCATTCGCATCCGGCCATCGTCAAAGCAGTCACTGATCAGGCTGCGAAGCTCATGCAGAATCCGAATTCTGGTTTTACGTATTCACCCATTAGGTCGAAGTTACTCGAACTGTTGTCTGGGGTGTTGCCGAAGGGATTAGACAGGGTCTTCTTTGCCAATAGTGGTGCGGAATCCAATGACCTCGCATTAAAAGTGGCACGTAAAGCGACACAAAGATCGAAGATAATTTCCCTTACGGGCTCTTTTCATGGACGTACATTGGCCACTCTCTCCGTATCTGGCGGCGTCGATAGAGTCTCGCGTTTTTCTCCAAGAGTCGATGACACATGTTTTGTGCCCCTTGGTGATATTGAGGCCTTCTCAGCTCAGTTAACGAACGATGTGGCTGCCGTTATTATCGAGCCTGTTCTTGGCGAGGGAGGGGCGCGCCCCGTGAACAAGGAGTACCTGCAAGACATTGCTCGTTTATGTAAAGCCAACAAAAGCCTGTTGATTATAGATGAAGTACAGACAGGGTTTTGCCGTACCGGCCGCTTCTTTGGAATGGAATACTCGGGAGTCAATGCGGATATTTTGACTTTCGGCAAGGGCATTGGGGGTGGTTTCCCCTTTGCCGGCGTCGCTATGGCGCAGGAGATCGCCGATTGTGTGCAGGTCGGTGACCATGGTGGAACCTATTGCGGCAACCCTTTAGCGTGTGCCGTGGCGTTTACGGTCGTCTCTTATCTTAAGGATAACGACATCGCTCAAAGGGTAGAGCAGACCGCGCGCTATATGCAAAGACATTTAGCAGCGTTGCAGAGGCGCTTTCCTCAGATCATTACTGAGCTAAGGGGGCAAGGCTTACTGATTGGCTTGCAGTTGCAAAGCGACGAACAGGTAGAGGATCTGTGTTCCCATTGTTTGGATCAGGGGCTGTTAATTACGCCTACCCGCGATGCGATTGTCAGGTTGCTTCCGAGTCTATTGATAAGCAAGGAAGAGGTAGATGAGGGTTTGGCGAGATTGGACAGAGCGCTAGCTGTATTGGGTTCTAGTGATGAAAGGCTAGCGGTGTAACGCTTTGACTCAATTGATCGCTTGAATCTGCTTACCATTTTGTGCGAGTGTTGTTGCCCGAACAATTGTTCGCTAAATAACGTATAGATTTTTACTCATTGGGGGAAAGATGAAAAACACAAAGGTATTGCTTGCGAAACGCCCGGTTGGTGAGCCCGACGATAGCTGTTTTGAATTCGTGGAGGAGGAGACAGCGCCTCTTGAGGAAGGACAGATACTGATTAAGTCTTTGTTTCTTTCCCTTGACCCGTATATGCGGGGCCGCATGAATGACGTGAAGTCTTACGCGGAGCCAGTCGCCATAGGCGGCATCATGACCGGTGAGTCTGCGGGTGTGGTTTTGGAGTCTCGCTCAGCGAAGTACAAGGTGGGCGACTATGTGACAGCTCATATGGGTTGGCAGACTATGATTGTGGCCAATGACAATGAGCCGCGCCTAGCGAAAGTAGATCTTAATAATGGCAGTCTGAGCGCCCACCTTGGTGCCGTCGGCATGCCAGGACGTACTGCTTATTTTGGTCTTATGGAAGTCGGAAAACCAGTAGCGGGAGAGACCCTCGTTGTTGCGGCAGCCTCCGGAGCGGTAGGTTCAGTCGTTGGGCAAATCGCTAAAATCAAAGGCCTACGTGCCATAGGCATTGCCGGCGGAGCAGAAAAGTGTCGCTACGTTAAGGAAGAGCTAGGCTTTGATGACTGCTTGGACTATAAGGAAGGCGATTTAGCTGAGAAGCTAAAGGCGGCGTGTCCAAACGGCATCGATGTTTACTTTGAAAACGTCGGTGGCGATGTCGCCCGCGCTGTTGCCCCTTTGCTAAACGAAGGGGCCAGAGTGCCAATTTGCGGCTATGTGTCCAGCTATAACGCGGATGATATTACCAAGGCGGTGACGCCATTCCAGATTCTCAAAGAAGCCGGCAAGAACCCAGAGCACCGTTTTTTCGTTGTCACGGAATGGCAAGATAAATGGCCTGAGGCGACCGTGCAATTAGGGCAGTGGGTGAAGGAAGGTAAGCTCAAATACCGTGAGTCTATTGGTGAGGGCATTCGCAATGCACCAGAGCTTTTCCGCGGTCTTCTAAAAGGTCGTAATTTCGGTAAGCAGTTAGTGAAGATCGCCGACGAGTAAAACTAGGAGGGGGGCAAATGGACGAATCTAAGCATACACAATTACCCAATACCCAAGACCTATTTAGTGTTAAGGGGCGCGTGGCTTTGGTGACCGGGGGAACTAGCGGCATTGGCTATGCAATGGCCGAGGGGCTGCTCAGGGGTGGTGCTAGGGTCTATATTTGCTCCCGTAAAGAGAATAAGTGCAACGAGGCAGTGGAGAGCTTGTCCAAATTGGGCGAGTGCATCGCTATTGCGGCAGATATTAGCGACAAGGAGCAACGCAAGCGTCTAGTGGATACCTTGTTTAGCAAGGAGCTACAGGGCTTATCAATCCTGATTAACAATGCTGGAAGCAATTGGGGGGCGCCTATTGAGGAGTATCCCGATGACGCATTTGAGAAGGTCATGCGGGTTAATGTGAATAGTGTGTTTGCATTGACTCGTGATCTATTACCCTTATTAGAAAAAGCGGGTACTGCCGAGTCTCCAGCAAGGGTGATCAATATTGGCTCTATGGATGCACTCCAAGTCCCTATTGTATCGCGTGTACCTACATTTGCTTATTCGGCCAGTAAAGCCGCATTGCACCATCTTACTGAAACACTGGCCGTTGACCTAGGTCCGCGTAACATCACAGTCAATGCAATAGCGCCTGGTTTTTTTGAGTCTAAGATGACGGATGTGGTGCTGGATAAGTTTGGCAAGGATATCGAGGACGAATGTCCACTTGGCCGCATTGGGCGACCAAGCGATATCGTAGGGGTTATGCAGTTCTTAGCCTCTCAAGCTGGCGCTTATGTGAACGGCGCGATACTCCCCGTAGATGGAGGGACTCATATAAGCAAAGGACGTCGAGAGTGGATGCAGCGATAAAAAAGCTTGTGACAAGCTGCGCTTATTGTTAATTTATTATAATACTAACAAGTATTATTCATATTGTTTATTTTGCTTATTTAAGCTAATGATTGTGAAAAGTGGGGGGAGAAAATGAGCCTATTCGATCTAACAGGGAAAGTGGCGTTGATCACTGGCTCTACAAAGGGGATTGGTCTGGCGATTGCTAAGCGTATGGCTGAAGCAGGCGCTAAGGTTGTCATCTCTAGCAGAAAGCAAGATGTCTGTGATGAGGTGGCGGCCGAGATCAATTCTGCTGGTGGAGAGGCCGTCGCGATTGCGTGCAATATTAACTACAAAGACCAGTTGCAAAATTTGGTTGAGAAGTCAGTGGAAGCCTTTGGTGAAATTGACATTCTTGTCTGTAATGCGGCCTTGAATCCTTTCTATGGTTCTTCTCAAGATATTCCTGATGATGCTTTTGACAAAATTATGGACTCCAATATCGGTAGTGCTCATAGACTTTGTCAGCTCGTGCTTCCGGGCATGGCGAGTAAAGGTGGTGGTGCAGTCATCATTGTATCGTCTATTGCGGGCTTAAAAGGCAGCTCTATGCTGGGCGCCTATGCCATTTCAAAAGCTGCAGATATGCAGATCGCGCGTAATCTCGCGGTTGAGTGGGGGCCTAAGAATATCCGAGCAAACTGTATTGCTCCTGGCCTTATTCGCACAGACTTTGCGAAAGCGCTTTGGGAAAATCCAGAGACTTACAAGCACACAGTTTCTAAGTATCCGCTACGCCGTATTGGCGAGCCTGATGAAATCGCTGGCGCTGCGATCTATCTTGCCTCCGATGCCGGTAGCTTTATTACGGGTCAGACCATCGTTGTCGATGGCGGTGGCACTATTACGGGTTAATAGGGTTTTAGAGGCGGGAGCCGCTTAAGTCCGTTAGTCAGATTCACTCGTTTAAAACAAAATAATCTTACCCAAAGGGTAAGCAGTGGGAGAAATATTATGGAATTGGGCTTGTCTCCAGAGATGGTTGAAGTTCGCGAAAAAATTCGCAAGTTCGTAGAAGAAGATGTTGCTGCTGTTGAGCATATTTATCACGAAGAAGTAAACGTTGGAGATCGTTGGTCCCATACGCCTAAGCAAGACGAAATTATGGAAGGCCTGAAAGCGAAAGCTCGTGAGCTTGGCCTTTGGAACTTCTTCCTACCCCAAAGCCAAGGCGGTGCTGGCATCTCTAATTTGGAGTATGCCCACCTAGCCGAAATTATGGGGCGCAGCCGCTTAGCCTCCGAAGCATTCAACTGTAGCGCTCCCGACACCGGTAATATGGAAGTGCTGGAGCGTTATGGCTCTGAAGAGCACAAGAAACAATGGCTTGAACCATTGCTTGCGGGCAAGATTCGTTCTGCCTTTGCCATGACAGAGCCTGATGTGGCTTCTTCGGATGCCACTAATATTTGTACCAGTGCGGTATTAGATAATGGCGAATGGGTCATCAATGGCGAGAAATTCTATATTTCTGGTGCTGGTGATGCTCGCTGTAAAATCATGATTGTGATGGTGATTACGGACCCCGATGCACCTAAACATAATCGTCAGTCACAGATTCTTGTGCCTATGGATACTCCCGGTGTTGAAGTTATTCGCCCAATGGAAGTATTTGGTAAGGACGATGCGCCTCACGGGCATATGCATATCAAGTTTACCAATGTGCGAGTACCTGAGAGCAATATTATTCTGGGCCGTGGACGTGGGTTTGAGATTTCTCAGGGGCGTTTGGGACCAGGCCGTATTCACCATTGTATGCGTTCAATTGGCGCTGCGGAGCGCGCACTGAAGCTTATGTGCGAGCGTGCCGTTAGTCGGGAAGCGTTTGGTAAGCCACTATCCGAGCTAGGCGGTAACTACGATGTGATTGCCGACAGCCGTATCGAGTTAGAGATGTGTCGTTTGTTGGTATTCAAGGCAGCGTACTTGATGGATACAATTGGCAATAAAGCCGCTCGTGATGCTATCTCTCAAATCAAGGTGGCGGTACCTAATATGGCTCTGAAAGTGATCGATCGTGCTATTCAAATGCACGGAGCTGCGGGTGTGTCGCAAGACTTCCCACTAGCCGCTTTATGGACTAGCCAACGTACATTACGTTTGGCGGATGGCCCAGATGAAGTGCATAGACGTGTCGTTGCCCGTAAAGAGCTGGCAAAGTATCGTTAGTCTGTATTGCTTATGGGGCTTCCAAGCGAGGCCCCATAATTCCCTTCTTGTTTGATCCACTGTTTTAGATAAAACGTAATAATTGCCACTGGGTGAAAGAAACCGACTCTCCATTTTTTCTTTACGTAAACTAAAGCAGGATTTCATGTGAAAATTGCCATCATTGGTTCCGGAATTTCCGGACTGACATGCGCCTACTATCTCCATAAAGATCACGATATTCACCTCTTTGAATCGGCAGATGTTATAGGCGGTCACACTGCGACGGTCGATGTTGAATGGGAGGGTGAACCTTATAGCATCGACACCGGCTTCATCGTTTTTAATGACTGGACCTATCCCAACTTCATTAAATTGATGACCGAGATTGGAGTTGAATCCCGCCCTTCAGACATGAGTTTCGGTGTAAATTGTGCTGAGACTGGCCTACAGTATGCAGGGGTGGAAGGGCGCGTTCGAATGTTTAACAGCCTATTCGCTCAAAGGAGCACAATACTCTCTCCAAAGCACATAGGTATGCTGCTAGATATTGTGAAATTTAATAAGCATGCCGTGGCAGATGTAGAGTCTAATTCCATCGATCCTCAGTGGACTTTGCGTGACTATGTGCAAAAGTACAGTTTGGGAGAGCAATTCGCGCGCTTCTATTTGATCCCCATGGCGTCGGCTATATGGTCTACATCTTATAAAGAGATGGAGAGT
Organism: Pseudohongiellaceae bacterium; assembly: GCA_033721235.1. GTDB lineage: Bacteria > Pseudomonadota > Gammaproteobacteria > Pseudomonadales > Pseudohongiellaceae > UBA5078. Next base: position 51,244 of record JAWWAY010000012.1, read on the forward strand.
TTTCCTATGAGCTTCATGCTGCCATTTATGTACCGACATGGTTTGCTGAGCGTTGCCAATCGTCCCAAGTGGCACACGATTAAGGGTGGCTCAAGTGCTTATATTCCACCCTTGGTGTCCGGTTTTAGAGATAAAATACGTTTAAGCTCGAAAGTGCTGGGAGTAAGCCGCTCCTCTGACTCTGTTAGAGTGGCTACCGCTGAAAGTGTCGAGCAGTTCGATCAGGTGATTTTTGCCTGTCACAGTGACCAAGCGCTTGCTTTGCTGAACGAAGCCGATGCTATCGAGACAGAAATTTTGCAAGCTATTCGCTACCAGGAAAACGAGGTCGTTCTACACTCAGATATAAGCGTTATGCCTAGCAATAGACGAGCGTGGGCCAGTTGGAATTATAATCTGAGCGAAGGCTGTGAAAACGATCTTCCTATGGTCAGCTACGATATGAACAGGCTGATGGGCCTGAAAAATTGTCCTCAATTTCTGGTAACTCTAAACAGTTCCAAAGAGTTGAATCCTGCTCTAGTTCATCGAGAGTTTCGCTATTCACACCCAGTTTTCACGCGAGAAGGGGTTGCCGCTCAATCTCGTTGGTCGGAAATCAATGGTCGCAATAAGAGTTGGTTCTGCGGCGCGTGGTGGGGTAAGGGTTTTCATGAAGATGGCGTCAACAGTGCTTTGCGTGTTGTTGAGGCAATCTCACAGCATGGCGCGCTTAAGGCTGCTATGTAAGATTGAAGGGCTTATTATCTTCACTGCTATGCGTATTTTCTTTAGTATTAATCGCAGGGCCGTCTAGTACTTTAGTGTTAAGTGTTTCCAAGTCGAGCATGACTAGACTGGGTTCTTCGCTGACTTCGCTTAGTACTGCAGGGCTGAAGCGTGGCGACTGTGCAAACAATAGCGCTCGTTTAGTGGGAGCCCATTGCAGATGGTCGATGCGGTCCTGAGTCGAGAACACCTCATAGCTCTGCTCTGGCGCTTCAAGCGAGCCTAGCATAATCGCTGTCGATTCTTGCTGCCTTTTGATAAAGGCAAAAAATTTGCCATCGTGGGAAAACGCGGTGGCTGACGGAGTATTAGATACTGAGCTTAAGTCTTGGGCAACTGCGTTCTCAACGCGAGTACGCGACCCTTCCCACGTAAATTGTTTGGGTGTCGTCACCGTATCGCCCAAAAAGGCAGGAGCGGCAAACTCAATTGAATTGTCCGAGTTACTTAGCAAGGCAACGGCAAACCCTAAGCTCATACTAAGGGCCATGGCCGATGTTTGAGCCCATTTTTTTACCAAAAGCTTCCTAGCTATTGCTAGGGCGCTCACTGCGGGCAATTCCACATCGCTTGTTGAGCTCGACTCCGCGGTGTGAAGCGCGTCAGTATTGAGCCGATAACCTTTCTTCGGAATAGTTTCTATAAGCGCTAATGGCCCGTGGAGAGGCTTCAGCTTACGGCGTAAAGAGGAGACTGCTCGAGTGAGTGAGTTTTCATTCACGATAACATGGGGCCAGAGACCGTCGTTCAGTCGATCCCGTGTTACGACCTCGTTAGCTTGATTGTGTAGCATACACAGTAGCTGCATCAGACGCGGTTCAAGCGTTATGCGCTCATGGTTGTGCCGATGACGTAATTCATTGCTGAGTGGCGCTACCGTCCAATTGCCCAAAACAAATGAATCTTGGACAGATTGGTGCTCACTTGAGGCGTGAGTCGTATGTACTTGTTGCTGTCTAATCTCTGTCATGGTTTTTTAGCCGGTGTCTGAGCGCAGCTGAAGATGTATATCTTATTTGTTGTCTCTGTAACTTTAGACCTTTATGGGGGCAAAAAGATTCGCTATCAAGGCAAATTTTCACAATCTTGTGAGCCAGAAGCAAGGCTGTTTAGGGCTGCTAGGACCATATTCAGGTTTTCTGGACATAAATTTCACTTCTTCCTCAGGTAATGAACGGCGGCAATCGCTACATTGCTGGCCAAGCTAATGATTTTTCGGCACAAGGCCAGTTAGCAAGACATTTAGAGAGTGGTCATTCAAAGAGGAGGGCTCACAGTGAACACCAGAATTAAGCAGTTTTTGGCAGGTACGGTAATCGGCATGTGTACCGCTACAATGGCTTTCGGCAGCAGCGCGAACAGTGCCGCAGAGTTGCAGTTTAGCAGGCCGTCTTTAGCGCCTATGCTAGAGAATGTGACTCCAGCAGTAGTGAATATTCTCACAACACAGCAGACGCGCCGGCAAAGCGCTCCACAGTTTTTTGATCGCGATGATCTACGTCGTTTTTTCCAAGACGATGAAGGTCGCCAACCACAATTAAGCCCGCGTAGTATGGTCCAAGCTACTGGTTCTGGGGTTATCGTCGATGCTGTAGAGGGCTACGTCATAACTAATCACCACGTGATCGCGAATGCCTCGACTATCAAGGTGGCCACGAAAGATGGGCGCGAATACGAGGCCACCCTAATTGGTAGTGATGCAAGTACGGATGTGGCCTTATTGCAAATCGACGCCGACAACTTACAAGCCTTGGAGTTTGCTGATGTGGATAATTTGCGAGTAGGGGACTATGTGTTGGCAATAGGGAATCCTTTCGGCGTAGGGCAAACGGTCACTTCTGGTATTGTGAGCGCGCTTGGCCGTGGCGGGCTCAATCGAGAAAACTATGAAGACTTCATACAGACTGATGCTGCCATCAATATGGGTAACTCTGGAGGGGCCTTGATCGACCTAGAAGGTAAATTGGTAGGAATGAATACTGCCATTATCAGCCGTAGCGGCTCCAGTGCGGGTATTGGCTTCGCAGTTCCCGCAGATATGATTGACGCGGTCATCGGTCACCTGGAGCGAGATGGCGAAGTCCGTCGCGGTCAGCTAGGGGTTTTGATTCAAGATTTGACAGCTGCCATGGAGCAGGTGCTGAAAACTGGCGCTGGCGATGGCGCTCTAGTGACTAGTGTCATGCCGGGTTCAGCAGCCGATAAAGCGGGTATTCAAGCCTCTGACGTAATAGTTGCAATTGACGGTGAGGCCCTGCGCAATGGACGAGAGTTGCGTAATGCCATTGGCTTGCTGGGTGTCAACAAGGACATTGAACTGACACTCTACAGAGATGGTCGCAAACTCGATGTAAGAGCGACCATTGGTGGCGGAGTGAATACTAGCGTTGCGAGTCAAACGGAGGCCCCTCAACGCGATCTTGCGGACCCAGCTTATTTAGGCGCTACCCTGAGGAGCATCGACTTGGACTCAGTGACAGCGAACACCAGCGGTGTTGATACTGCTGTGCAGGTTGTCACTGTGGCCCAAGGCAGCCCAGCCTATATGTCGGGCTTGCGTGAGGGGGACATTATTTACCAGGTGAACAAGCAAGACGTTAAAAATTTACGCGACTTCAATAAGCAGTTGGCCGCCAGTGAAGCGGTGACTGCACTAAGCATTGTGAGAGAGAATCGCCAAATGCTGATTATTGTCTCTTAAGTCCAAGCTTATGATTCAACGAGACTTCTAGGAAGGGTAAGCCCGTTTAGGCCAATTAAGTGAAAGCTTGATTGGCCTTTTTTTTACGCACTTGCCAGCGCCTCAGATAAGCTTAGTTCTTTGAATTGGGCTGATATCGTGTTATTTTTCAGCGCGAATTACCCCTCTGTGTTTAATCTGTGTTCGTGCGCCGGAGCCCTGTTTTGTCAAAGCCATTTAGTCTTTCTAGTAGCCTCAAACCACTGCTAGTGTTGTGTGTGTCGCTCATGGTTTTTTCTCCTTCTTTTGGCGATGCGCAACTGAACTCGCAGATGGACAACAAAGCCGTCGCGCTAGAAGCGGCGCGTGATAAAGGCTTTGCACCGTTTCTTCAGTGGGTGGAGGAACAAATTGAGGAAAACGAAATTCCAGGCGTTGCACTAGCCATTGCTTCGGCGAGTGAGGTGCTGCACTCTCAAACTTGGGGCGTGCGCAAACTAGGCGAGCCAGACCTATTGGACTCGCAAACAGTCTTTCGTATCGCGTCAGTGTCTAAGACTTTCGCTGGCGCCGTCTCTGCGCAGCTTGTGAGCGAGAGAAAACAGTCTTGGGATAGCCCCTTGAGTGAGGCCTTGCCGCAATTTCACATAGGCACACAAGACTCCACCAAGGCCATGAGCCTGCGTCATTTGATGAGCCATAGCACTGGCCTTATGCCCCATGCTTACTCCAATATGCTGGATGCTGGCGTTGCCTACGAAAAGATTCAGCAGAAGTTTCAAGAGATACCTACGGTCTGCCCCCCAGGGCGCTGTTACGGCTACCAGAATGTGGTGTTCTCTCTTGTGTCCGATCTTGTGGTGCAAAGCTATAACGCGAGCTATGAGCTCTATGTCGAAGAGCGTATTTTTGAACCGCTCGGAATGACCCAATCCAGCGTTGGTCTTGAGGGCTACACTCAGGGGGATAATATTAGCGCCCCGCACCAGTTTGGTCGCAAAAACTGGCGTGTCTCCTCCATGAACCCCGCCTATTACACGGTGGCGCCTGCCGCTGGGGTGAACTCCAATCTCGAAGATATGATCATTTGGGCGCAGGCTAATCTGGGCGCCGCTCCCCATGTATTGAGCCCGCAAATGATAGAGCAACTCCAAACACCACAGGTGGAGACCCCGAGGGGAAACTACTTTAATCGCTGGCCGAACCTAGAGAAGGCCTGGTATGGCTTGGGTTGGCGAGTGTTTGACTATTCTGGAGAAAGGGTTGTTCACCATGGCGGAGGTGTGAGAGGCTTTAGAACAGAGCTGGTATTGATTCCAGAGCGTGATTTGGCGATGGTAGTATTGTTTAACGCTGAAACCAAAGTGGCCAATGAAATAGTCCCACATTTTTTAGACTCGATACTTCAATAATTGGCATGCGGCACAGCGCCTTATGCTTTGATTTACCTTTCCCATAAGGGGTGCAAATATGGATGCCGTTCTCGACCTACTAAACTCTCACCGCAGTATTCGAAAGTTTCAAGATAAAGCTATCGATGAAGCTTTGCTAAAGAAAATTGTTGCCGCCGGCCAGTGCGCTGCCACGTCTAGCTTTTTGCAAGGTGCGACAATTATTCGCGTGAAAGACGTCGAAAAAAGGCAGAAGCTAGCGGCTTTTGCTGGCAACCAGCCCTATGTTGAAAAGGCCGCTGAGTTTTTGGTGTTCTGCGCGGACCTTAAGCGTCCAGGCAATAGCTGCCAGCAGTATGATAAGCCCTTTGAAGGAGATTATGTCGAGCACTTTATTATCGCGACGGTAGATGTTGCTCTGATGGCTCAAAACATCGTCGTTGCAGCAGAGTCTCAAGGCTTGGGCATTTGCTATATCGGCGGTATTCGCAATAATCCGCGCTCTGTTTCTGACCTGCTGGGTTTACCGAAAGGTGTATACCCAGTCTTTGGGCTTTGTTTGGGTTACCCCGACCAAGACCCAGAGACTAAGCCTCGGCTACCGCTGGAAGTGCTGATGAAGGTGGACTCCTATAACGAAGAGGGCGATCAAGAGCGAATCGCTGAGTATGATAAGCAGGTGCAGGAGTATTATCGCCAGCGTACTGGCGGAGGTCATGGAATAAGCTGGAGCGAACAGGTGTCTACCCTGCTCAGCGAAAAGGCCCGCCCTCATATGCGGCAGTTCCTCGCTGAGCAAGGTTTCACGATGAAGTAGTTAGATGACTCTGGCGTCTCTTAATTCTCTAATATCGTCTGGGCTGTAACCCAGTTCTGCCATGATCTTGTCCGTGTGCTCGCCGAGTGTGGGCGCGCGGTGCCGAATTTCCGGTGGTGTGAGCGACATGCGAATTGGCGGCTGCATAACGGGTGCAGGGTTCTCTAGGCCCGGATAGTCCACTCGTTTAAGCAAATTGGTAGCTTTAACATGAGGGTCGTCTATCACTTGTTGAGGCGACAACACTGGTCCTGCAGGAATTCTTGCCTCCTCCATTTCGTTTAATACCTCTTCGGAAGTGCGTTCTGCGCACCAGCGGGCGAGTCGTTCGCTGATCACCTCACCGTTATCGCCTCGGCTGATATCTGTGGCAAAACGAGGGTCTTCCAGCCAGTGTGGCTCTCCCATTAATTTTGCCCAGCGCTCGAATAACGGGCCGCCTACGCTTTGTACTAGCACCCATCCATCCTTAGTCCTAAATGTATCGGCAGGGCCGGAGGTTTGGGAGCGATTGAGCGTGGCTTTGCGATTAATCTGTATAGCGTCTTGCTCCACTAGCGTTCCATTGGTCATGGTTAGGGCCGTATTGAAAAGCGCACCCTCTACCACTTGACCGCGTCCGCTCTTTTGCCTTTCAAACAAAGCCGCCATAGTGCCGTATGCGCTGAGGCTGGCTGTGCCGAAGTCGATGAACGGAGCATAAGACTTAACGGGTTGTTCGGGCGTGCCAGACATATACATGGCGCCAGACATCGCTTGACCAAGTCCGTCAAAACCCACTCGATTGCTATAGGGGCCGCCACTGCCAAATGCGGAAATGAGCGTCAGAATAATATCGGGCTTGATCGCTTTTAGGCTGTCGTAATCTAAGCCCATCGCTTTGAGAGTATCGGGCGGCAGATTAGCCACGACCACATCGGCGGTTGCTACCAGCCGTTTCACTATCTCTCTGCCCTCGGGCTTCATGGGGTTGAGCGTCATGCCTAATTTATTGCGGCCGGTCTGCATAAACAAAGCGCCATCGCCTTGTGGAGTAATCGGTGACAAGAATCGGTCTTCGCTGCCTGAGACCTTCTCAATACGGATTACTTCTGCGCCTAAATCTGCCAATAGGCTAGCGCAGAATGGCCCTGCTATGTAACGACCAAAGTCGAGTACTCTGATACCTTCTAATACGCGGTTCATTTTATTGTCTTTCTCCCCCAATGCCTTCTCTAAATAGGTAGTGCTAGATTCTAGCACAAGGCAAGTGGGGGATAAGGAAAATCAATTCTTGGATAAAAGCCCGCTTAAGCTGAATGAATTGTGATCATGTTAACAGCGCGAATTAGGGCGCAAAGGCATAATAGCAACCATGAAGCGCGTAAGAGACCTTGATAAGAGCGGTAAGCGCAGGTGCGGTAGTCATCAAAGGTCTTTTCGCCATTCTAAATTACGTTGCCACAAGCTGTTCGCTAGAAGAGGTTCCTACACCATGAATTTAAATGCACAACAAAATGTTTCAGCGCAAGCCTACCAAGAGCTGCTTAGAATCTTGCGCAAGCCCTATCAAGATGTGTGTTTGACGTGTCAGGGCAGTGGTAAGCTCGCTTCGCGACAGGAGTGTGCCAGTTGTAAAGGCAGTGGTAATCGCTGGTTACGCTTGATTTAAGAGCCTCTTGAGCGAGTCGATCGGCTCGCTCAAACCTATTGTCCTTCCTGTTATTGTCCTTCCTATTGCACTACAATCGTCCCACAGAAATTCAATACGTTCTTGCGTACTAAGAAAAGGTGCCTCTTATGCGATTTTCAGTTTTGGCTGTCGCTACTGTATTCCTAAGTCTACTAATGAGCAGCGCTGCTCTGGCCCAAACCTCGAGTGATGAGCGCTACGTGGTGGCGCCTCAGCAAAGTCAGGGGGGTATAGGTAAATTTTATTTAGGTAGGGAAATCTCTGGCGTTATGGGGCATCAGGCAGCAGATTGGTTAGAGCGTCCTCAAAGAACCCACGAAGAGATGCCTGATGAAGTAGTGGCCAACTTAAACCTTGATGAAGATGATGTTGTCGCCGATATAGGCGCAGGTTCGGGCTATTTTTCTTTTCGCCTTGCCGAGCAGGTGCCCCAAGGCAAAGTGTTTGCAGTGGATATTCAGCCAGAGATGCTGCAGATGATTGAAGCAAGAAAGGCAGAAGAAAAGGTCAGCAATATTGAAGGAATTCTAGGCGAAATTGATGATACTCATTTGCCCGAAAACTCTGTCGATTTGGTCCTGCTGGTGGATGCTTATCACGAGTTTTCTCACCCATACGAGATGTTAGAGAGCATGGTGTCGGCATTGAAGCCAGGGGGGCGAATAGTACTGCTTGAGTATCGTGCAGAAGACCCGAATATCCCAATCAGACCGCTACATAAAATGAGTGAGTTTCAAGTGGTAAAAGAGATGAGTGTCTTTAATCTCAACTGGGACGATACTTTAGATTTTCTGCCTTGGCAGCATATGATGATTTTCTCTAAGCCCGAGTAAGGCTATAGATTAATTACTTCTCCACGGAATTTTGCTAGGCGCGCCAATACTCGGTTTTGAACGCCTATTGAGATGTCCGCCTGGTTCATAGCGTTCATTAAGTCTTCGACAATCGCGTTAAAGCCGCCCTCAGTCACGTCCATGCCCGTATGGATGTCGATCATTGAGTCGCCCGTGTATTGACAGGGTCCGTCCACAACGGTGCATAGATGCTCGGCAAACTTTTCAGCAAATCTTTCTACATTGGAATCAGCAAAGTGATGAAAAACGCGATCATCATAAGCGATTTCCATCACAAATAGCTGTGTGATCTTGGCGATTCCGTCATGGCCTCCTAAGGCTAGATAAAGGCTGTCGTTCTCGCTAGTAGTGGCACATCCGCTCGATAAAATGGCACCAGTGCAAAAAAGGGCAAGTGAGAATCGCTTTACTTGAGAGGGTAGCATTTAAAACGTTCCTTGCAGCGAAAGGTAGTAACCGGTTTGATCGGCGGCGCCAGCGATATCACCTAAGTCTACATAAGCGGCAGTGACAGACCAGCGCTTGCTTGGAAGCCAAGCAACAAAAATATCGCGTGCGCTATCTTCTTTGAGTGCCGATAGATTATCGGGCTTTTGTCGAAACTCGGCGCCTATCACCCAGCTTCGAGTAATAAACATTGCCGCAGCAAGCTCGAGTGCAACGGCGCCATCCTTTTCGTCTCCGCTATAGCCCAATATTCCATACTGATTGGCGCGCGAATAGCGAGCATTAATGTTCAACATGGTGGTTCTGTGGAAAGGGCCATTAATCCAAGCGCGAGCGGCGCTAATATAGTAATCCGTTCCGTTATCTTCTCTTGCACCCACTGCGAAGGCCGTAGCAGGGTCGCGTAAAGAGTGACGCTCGGCCCCTATGGACAGCTGTGGCGTATTACCGAAAATTAAATCGCCTGCTACTCGTAACTTTACCCCGATAATGTCCTGTTCTATCTGAGCATTATTGGCTTTGATAGTGAATTCTTGGCGTGCGAGGGAGAACTCTAAACGGTTTTTAAAACTGGCACTAAGACCAATAACGTCCAAAGAGAAATCGTCGACGTTTGTGCGAGTGGCAAAGAGAGTGCCGCCGTCTTGCTGCGCCGAGGCGTGAGAGCTGAGCGTTGCCCACGGAATGAGTCCACCGCCACCAGCTCCGCTGATAGAGTTTACTCCGCCAGTGCCTTTAATGCGTCCATCTTGCGCGAGAGCTGACTGCACACAAAGCGAGAAAAACAAAGTTGCAGCAGTGAGCGGCTTAACTATAGTCATGATGGAATTCTTATTGCTCCCGCAGAGCTCTAAAACCGAAACTTTGATTCGGCTCGTTAATATTGATTTCTATGGTGACGATGTCGCCGTCACTCAAAGACTCCAGCGATAGGCGTTGTTGCTTAGAGGGCGTGGTGGACCAAGGGTGCCACACATTAATGTAATTGGGCGTCTGTTGCGTTGAAAATTCGACAAGGCCATCTGCACCTGTGACATCAACATTTTGCCATTCACTAACGAAGATGTAACCAACCATGCTGTCGTGAATATTACACCCGAGCGTGGCTACACCGGCCTTGTCGAACAATATTGGGGCACCGGGGATATCCGCATAGAGTTCGGTAGAGAACTGCTTGATCGGGGAGAAGGAGTAAACATGGTGGCGAATATTGTCATTGTTTGGAAAATTGACTTGCTGACCTTTCTGGATTGCGATAACCATCGGCACGAAACGTTTATTGATTTGGTCAATGATGGCAATTTCGGTGATATTGCTGGCGGCGGGTGTGCCATCGACCTCCAAAGCCGCATTGCTCACCGCTTTGCCATTTTGATCAATAATTTTAACGCTGAAGTCAATGGCGTTAGCGAAAGAGGCAAAGCTAAGAAGAGTGCATAGTGCAACAGCGTGTCTATAGTGAAGTAAGCGCAAGATAGTGTCCTATTGGGCGAATTTGGTATGCACTATATGAGAGTGCTAAAGGGCGCTAACGTTACGCACCCCGTATGCAATTTCACATCTGTTACGCGCTGATGACTGCGGGTGGATCAGCTCGCGGGCTAAAAAGTAGTCTTAAGCTTCAATTTAAGTTTTCGGCCGCCGCCATCGAAGCATGAGTCTTCAATTTCGTTGATATTGCCAAGAGCTACAAGTCCGTCGAAGCGCATTCTTTCGCGACAATTCTCAACGCCCAAGACATTGTCTACTTGGAGTCGTAAAGTGGTGTTATTAAACGCGACCTTAGAGACAAAAGCCTTCATCCACAGGCCATCGTCGTCGGTGCTTAGCGTGTTTACATCGACAGACTTGTTTCCGCCACTGAAGTTTTGACGCATATCGAAGCCATAGCTTAGCCCCATAGAGGTTATATCATGGCGGAAATCGATAGTGGCATAGCCTCGCCCGTTGAAGCGTCTGTCTTGACCAAGGATAGGATCATAGACATAGGAGTCGAACACATTGAGGCTGCTGGTCAATACAGCATCAGGCAGGCCTAAGAAGCCAAGGCGAGTGCTGGCGTCTAGGTACAGGCCATAGCGTCGACCGTTACCAAGATTGCCAGTTGTGGACTCTGGCTTGAGAGGGTCATCGGAGACATTGATCTTGTCGATCACATTATCGATGTCACGGTAGAATGCTCGGGCGCTGAGAACGCCACCATCGTTTGGTAAGCGGTACTCCAGTGTCATCTCGTAACGATTCTCAAGTTCCTGAGACAGGTCTGGATTGCCGGCTTCCGTGTCTTTGTCATTGTCCGAACCATTGGTTGAGGCTGTAAAGCTGCTAAAGCTAAGCTGTGACACGACGCGCTCGATAGTGGCACGCAACTGGAGAGAGCTATTTATGTCGAAACGATAGTCCAGCTTGGGGCGAATAAAGTCGAAGTCACGGCTTTGGTTCGCTGTTCCACTTTGCTCGATAGTGGATACTTCATAAAGTAATGTGCTTTCCAGTGACATACGATCATTAAGAGTCCAGTTATGGACCGCAAAACCTTCATAACGCATCTCTTCCACGGTAGAGCCTGGGTTGGTGGCTTTGATGACTATATCTCCCGTTTCGGATGAGGGCGAACCTATGAATAACTCCGTGTCTAAGATCGTCTGTGCTCGCTCTAGTCCAACTCGCATATCCTGAGTATCACTTAGGCGCCAGTTGTAATTGGTTTGCGCGATGCGTTCCCTTGTGCGTGAGTTAGATTCGAGGTAAAGATTTTGGCTGCTCACGCCGCCAGAGATATCAAAGCGCTCATTTAGGGAATCTCGAATCTCTTCATTGCTAACAAAAAGGAATTGAAAACGGCTGTTATTGTCAAAGCTATGCTCGTAATTGCCACCAATTTCCCAGTTGCTGCGATCGTATTCGCGGTCCTCGTACTCGCCACGATAAGCAATTGGGTTGCCAGGCGAGAAGAAATTGCGATTGAGCTCTGCAGGGTGTCCCTCTTCAGACATAAGCGCATTGAACTGGAAGCGGTCTCGCTCCATGTCATAGCCTAAGTTCATACTGGTAGAGTATTTAGTCTTAGGGCGAATCATCTCCTCGGTGTAGTACTCGTTGAGACTAAGGTCTGGCGCGTAGCTGTATTCCAGTCGAGCAGGGTGGTTGTACTGTGGCTCTGCCTCTAAGTTAAACAGGTAGTTAAGGTCGCCTGTTTGACCGCCGTATGAAAACGAGCCTCCCTCGTCGATCGTGCCATCTTCGTGCGCCTCGAGATCGACTTCAGCGGAGATGCTAGAGCGTCTGTTAGCTTCTTTTAAAACCACATTGACGACTTGGCTGGCGCCGCGCACATCTAGCTCGCTTGAAGAACCGCGAATCAGCTCGATGCGCTCAACTTGATCGGCGGCTATGCGCGATAATTGGCTTGTGGCGGAGTTATCTTTGCCTGCTAGGCGCTTGCCATCAATTAGCAAGTCGCCACCAGAGCCTAGACCTCTGCCACCGCCGCTGTTGCCGCGAACATTGACACCGGGAATGCGGGTGACCATATCGTTTGCTGAAACAGGCGTGTATTGATCGAAGTAGGATGCTGGGTAGACGACTGTTGAGTCGCTTTCTTCTTGTGCGGCTGCTCCTTGGAAGCTGCTACTGAGAGCGATAGCAAGGGCTAGAATGGAGGGGCGAACTGATGTAATACCAAACTTCATAAATGATTTAGCGCTGGGGCTAGAGGTCATGTCTACTCCGGAAGTTAACTAAAAAACGTCGGTCAATATTTATAGTTATTATTTCCGCTCAATGCCCGACATGGCTTTGACTGAATAAAAAGGGCTAATCTTACCGAAAATACGCAGTTTTTTATAGTGACAAATTGCAAGGAATGGCGAGCAAATGCTCGAAATTGTCTCTAATTTGTAGTTAAATGGGCGTTTTGCGAGGGGTGAAAGTCGCTCAGTTATATCTGCATTTCTTTGCTCTTTAGGGCTCGATTGAGCATAATGCGCAACTGATTTGATATTGAGTAGATTGCTCAATGCTAGCTGCTTTTTTTCCTTATATGTCAGGTGATTACCCTCCAAAGTAAGTCACTGAATTTTACGTTTTTGCTGATTTGAGAGAGATTTAACTATGCAACGCGAATCAATGGAAGTTGATGTAGTCATCGTCGGTGCTGGCCCCTCAGGCTTGTCTACCGCTTGTCGTTTATTACAACTTGCTTCAGAGGCAGGTACGGAGATTAGCGTTTGCGTTTTGGAGAAGGGCTCGGAGATCGGTGCGCATATTCTTTCGGGGGCGGTACTCGAGCCCTCAGCGCTCGATGAGCTTTTTCCGGATTGGAAAGAGAGAGGCGCACCACTGAATACCGCCGTTACTGGAGACGATGTTTACTATCTTTCCAGTGATAAAGGATCTCTGCGCTTTCCCAATATTTTCGTTCCCAAGCCTATGCATAATGATGGCAACTATATTATCTCTCTGGGTAATTTGTGCCGCTGGCTCGGTGAGCAAGCGGCTGAGCTAGGTGCAGAGATTTTTCCGGGCTTTGCTGCGGCAGAGATTCTCTATAACGAGGACGGCTCTGTTAAAGGCGTTGCTACTGGAGACATGGGCGTTGATGCAAAAGGGGAGCATAAGGGGAGTTTTGAGCCAGGCTTCGAGTTTCACGCCAAATACACTGTCTTTGCCGAAGGTTGTCGTGGGCACTTAGGTAAAGAGCTAATAAGCCGTTTCGAGCTCGACAAGGATTCAGATCCACAGCATTACGGCATTGGTTTGAAAGAAGTCTGGGAAGTTGACCCTGCTAAACATAAAGAGGGTCTAGTTGTGCATACGGCCGGTTATCCGACTATTGGTGCTAGCTCTGCGGGCTCCAGTGGCGGCTTCCTGTATCACGGCGAAAATAATCAAGTATCTTTAGGGCTGATTGTCGACTTGGGGTATAAAAACCCGCATCTAAGCCCCTTCGACGAGTTCCAGAAATTCAAACACCACCCTGTCATCAAGCAGTATATCGAGGGGGGTAAGCGTTTGAGCTATGGAGCCCGAGCCTTGAATAAAGGCGGCCTAAACTCCTTGCCTAAAATGAGCTTCCCAGGTGGTTTGATCATCGGTTGTGACGCTGGCACGATGAATGCCGCGAAGATTAAAGGCAGTCACACTGCCATGAAGTCAGGTATGTTGGCAGCTGAAACACTAATGGAAGAGCTGCAGAGTGCTGGCGAAGGTGCTGTGGCAGGGAAAGAGCCAGTGGCTTACGCGGACAAACTCAAAGCATCTAGTCTGTTTGAGGAGCTTCACAAAACTCGTAACTTCAGCTCTGGTTTCCATAAGTTTGGTTTTTGGTTGGGCAGTGCGCTCGTGTTTATTGAGCAAAATATATTTGGAGGTAAGTTTCCTTTCACGTTTAGAGATGAGACTCCAGACTATAAGCAATTAAAGCCTGCGTCCCAGTGTCCTAAAATTGATTACCCGAAACCGGATGGAGTCATTAGCTTCGATAAGCTATCGTCAGTGTTCTTGTCCAATACAAACCATGAGGAAGATCAGCCATGTCACTTGCGTCTTAAGGACCCAAGTATTCCGTTGGAGCAGAACTTGCCAATGTATGATGAGCCTGCGCAGCGTTATTGTCCTGCTGGGGTTTACGAGATCGTGGAGGAAGATGACGGTTCCAAGCGTTTCCAGATCAATGCGCAGAACTGCGTGCACTGTAAGACTTGCGATATTAAGGATCCGGCCCAAAATATTCAGTGGGTATCGCCTGAGGGTGGCGGTGGTCCTAACTACCCTAATATGTAGTTAGGGTGATGAAATAAAAAAGCCGGCGTTATAATCGTCGGCTTTTTTTTGCTTTAAATTTCTTAGTGACTGTTCTAGTTTCGTAGCAGAGAAAACTCTCGTGGTATTCGTTTCTCTTAAGAAATTTCCAGCGCAATGGCATAGGCGCCAAGTGTTGTTTTGGCCTCGTCCAATTGCGATTTATCTTCTAATTCAACAATGACTACCATGCCGTGCCGTTTGTCTATGCGGCTACTGACCTTGGCCTTAATGCTTTTCTCTGCTAGCGCTTCGGACATAGTCATTTCGCTAATCTTTTGGCGTAGCTTGGGCTTAAATATCTTGCCTACAGACGTTAAAGGCATGGCGTCCACGAATTCAATTCGGCGAGGAATTGCCGCTCTTTCGGCTATATGTTCTTCGCAATAGGCTCGCAGCTCTTCTACGGTGCACTCGACGCCCGGCTTGAGTACAACGAATGCCATGGGCAGCTCACCCGCATAGCTATCGGGCTGTCCGACGGCGACTGCACTTGCTACTTTCTCATGACTATCTAGCGTGTCCTCAATAATGGCTGGGTCTATATTGTGGCCGCCTCTAATGATCAAGTCTTTGGCTCGCCCTGATAGGTGCAGAAAGCCGTCCTCGTCTAGGAAGCCCATATCGCCGGTGTTGAACCAGCCGCCCTCTACCCAAGCATTGGCATTGTCGCTTGCCTCCTTATAGCCTGCAAAAACCTGTGGGCCGCGTACCGTGACTACACCGCTTTCTCCTGTGTCGCACTCGCGAGTCACAATATTATCTGCGAGGTGGACAATACGAATTTGCGAATAAGGGAGCCTGAAGCCTACGCTACCCTCTGGCTGATATTGGGGAGCGCGAGATATCAATGCCGTGGTTTCGGTCATGCCATAGCCGTTGGAGATTTCAACATTGTGTTTTTTCTCAAAACTATGCTCTAAGGTCGGTGATAGCGGCGCCGCGCCGGAATTGATTGTCTGCAGGCTGCTGGTGTCGGCATCGCCGACCGGTATTTGAGAAAGCGCTGTCAGGACAGTGGGGACGGTCGAAAAGGCGCGAACCTTGAACCGCTCTACGTGATTCCAGAAGTTCTTCATTGCCTCGGGGTTACGGAAGCCTGAAGGAGTAAGCAGTACCACTTTAACGCCAATAGCAAAGGCGGAAATGCCTTGAATGATGACGCCGTAAATATGGAATAAAGGCAAGCCGCATAAGACTGTATGGCGCGGGATATGGGCCGTATAAACCTGCATGAGTTGCCCTATGAATGCCATATTACCGTGGGTAAGCTTGGCGATTTTAGGTCGACCTGTCGTACCGCCCGTATGGAAGTAAGCAGCAACTTGTTCACTGGAGAAGCGACGTCCGCTTAACAGTCTCGATGACTCTTGATCGGCAATGGATGTATCAAAATCTAGCACTCTTACATTGCCAATACTGCTCTCGCCCTCGAAGGCCTGGGTCAATCCAGTTAGGTGAACGGCGAGAATGGTATGAACTTTGTCTAATTTAGGTAGTACTTGCTGAACCTTCTGCCAAATATCCGAGTGCTCCGAGGGGGCAAGGCAAATAATGACTTTAGATTCGGCAGCGCTGATGATCTCTGCGATATGCTCAGGCTCTAGCATAGGGTTTATAGGGTTTGAGATAGCGGCTGATTGGCTGCCCCAAATGGCGGGGTGGCTCTGAGGCAAAATAGGAAGCATGATAGAAACAGAGTCCTCCATGCTTAGGCCTAGTGAGTGCAGGAGGTTGCCTGTTTGAGTGATTTTTTGCGCTAATTCTCTAAAGCTGATGCTCTGTGTAGGTGCGTCTTTTTGGCCGCTAAATAGAAACTCGATCGCTGTGTCGTCACCGAATTCTTTGGCGCTTTGTTGCAGCAGTTCGTAGCTATTGGAGCACGGAAACTGCTCGTATAATGGGGCTCTTTCAAAGACCTCTACGCTTGCTACATTCTCTAAAAGTGGATTATCTAACGGTCTTTTACTCAGATCTATCACAGTGCTGTCGCCCCCAATATGCTTTTATTTTTGGTGAATCGCCGAACTAGGCTTCCTGCCGACTCAGCACAAAGCTTATACCATGTTCCAGGCCTTCGAGGCTAGTTGCATTGGGTGGAGCACGAAGAAGGGGGGATCAAATGAGAGCCTGGGCTGAGCTAGCTTTGCCCCTCTAGTTTTACTGACGACGCTATTGCTTTGTGTAAGGCAGGCATGCGAAATTGCAGCGATTAGTTCCTGTACTTAGGTTTTAGTTTATTTTGAGGGTTTTATGCGTTTGAGTGTGCTCGATCAATCCCCTATTAGAAGTGGCGGTACGGCTTATACCGCGCTGCAAGAGTCTATTGAGTTGGCGCAACATGCGGAACGGCTCGGTTACTCCAGGTATTGGGTCGCGGAGCACCATGGCTCCAAGAGCTTTGCTGGTTGCTCGCCTGAGGTTTTGCTTGCACAAATTGGAGCAAAGACATCGACTATCCGTATTGGTTCGGGCGGGGTGATGTTATGCCATTACAGTCCCTACAAAGTGGCGGAAAACTTCTTGTTACTGCAAACCTTATTTCCAGATCGTGTGGATCTTGGGGTAGGAAGAGCACCGGGAAGCGATGGTCTGACGGCTCAAGCGTTAGCATACGGCTCTCCCATCGGGGTTGAATATTTCCGTAATAAGCTTATGGATTTAGAGGCCTTTCTCCACGGCACAAGACCGGAAACGGATTCCTTTTCTAGGGTCAAGGCCACTCCAGCTGCCTCGCCAGCCCCCCAAACATGGTTGCTAGGCTCCAGTGAGCAAAGCGCTATTTACGCAGGGGAGTTGGGTATGCGCTATTCCATTGCTAATTTTCTCAATCCCGCGCATAGCCATGAGCTTGCGTCCTTGTATCGTTCTCGTTTTGTTCCCTCAGAGGCATTACCGGAACCGGAAGTGAATGTGGGGGTATTTGTCCTTTGTGCACCCACCCAGGAGCAAGCGGATGATCTGGCTTTAACTCGGGATGTATGGCGGCTCGGTTTGGAGCGGGGCAATCCGGGGCCCATTCCATCGGTGCAGGAAGCGCGGGACTATCCATTGTCTGCCTCCGAAGCAGAGCTACTTCGGGCGAGAAGGCGTTACGCCCTGTGTGGAACCCCAGAGGCAATGGTAGATAGGCTTCAGCAAGTCGCAGAGCAACATCAGGCAGACGAATTAGTCGTGATCAGTAATTGCCACGATTTTGTA
This sequence comes from Pseudohongiellaceae bacterium, assembly GCA_033721235.1. GTDB lineage: Bacteria > Pseudomonadota > Gammaproteobacteria > Pseudomonadales > Pseudohongiellaceae > UBA5078. The sequence goes on from JAWWAY010000012.1 coordinate 68,876, forward strand.
GTGCGCAAGCAGTCTTACTCCTTACTGGCAAAAGCATTTGGGCTCGCGTCCTAGCTGGTTCTGTTAATCGCTAAGCGAGCCATGTCTTCGAGAGCGTCACGATAGGCTGAAGGGGGGAGTTGGCTCAGTAGCGCGCAGGCAGCATCTACCTCTTTCTGTGCTAAATCTTTGGTGTAAGTGAGGCCGCCAGCAGCCTGCACAATCTTGATGACTGCGTCTAGCTTGTCGATACTGCTGTTCTTGATGCTGTCCCTAACTAGCTCCGCATCAGCCTCTGGCGCATGGCGCATGGCGTGGATTAGCGGCAGGGTTGGCTTGCCTTCGGCCAGATCATCGCCGACGTTCTTGCCCATTGATTCGGCATCGCCAACATAGTCGAGCACATCGTCGACTAACTGGAACGCCATGCCAATATGCATCCCTACATCGGCTAGAATTTTCTGCTGTTCCTTAGTGGCATTAGAAACTATGGCGCCACATTCGGCGGCAGCGCTGAACAAAATTGCGGTTTTATCGCGAATGACGCGCATATAGCTTTCTTGCGTAGCGGCCACGTTGCGCTGATTGATGAGCTGCAGAACTTCTCCTTCTGCAATTCTATTAGTGGTATCGGCCATAATGCGCATGACATCCATGCTGCCTATGTCCACAAGCACCTGAAAGGCTCTTGAGTAAATGAAATCCCCCACCAAAACACTGGAGGGGTTGCTCCATTGTTCGTTCGCCGTTGGCCTGCCGCGACGCATAGATGACATATCGACCACATCGTCGTGTAGCAGTGTCGCCGTATGGATGAATTCGATAACTGCCGCTAAGCTAATATGCTTATTGCCCTCGACGCCGCAGGCATTAGCGCTGAGCAGCACCAGTACTGGTCGCATTCGTTTGCCACCCGCATCGACGATATAGTGGCCGATACTCTCAACGAGCCCGACATTAGAGTGAAGTTGGTCGATAATGGTTTGATTGACGGCTTCAAAATCGGCCGAGACCACAGAGCGGATTTGTTTGTACATTGAGTTATTGCGAACCTGTTTAGCTGCTATATGGCGCCGTAATACCACTACAGGAGGGGGTGGGGCCAAGATTTGAGCCTGCATGCTAGGTCGGTGGCTCAAAAGTGTCAAGGTGACGACTAAAGCTTGGCGAAAAACTGTCGCTTAGCGGTCATGGTATGGCCTCGTTTTCGGTGTTTTTGGCAATAGGACAGGCCTCGACAGGTATTGGCAGCACAGGGATGAGTAATTTGTGATTTGGTGCTTGCCTATAGGGATATGTTCCCGTAAAATGCCCGCCCCTATAGGTACTGCCGGTGACGATAAGGTTCACTAGAACTATTCGCAATAGACAAGGGTCTTTATTAAGACCGTTGTATAGGCCAACCGGATGGGTACACAACGAATTCGATGCTATGCCCTATTGTGGAGTTAAATATGTACGCGGTAATTGAGAGTGGTGGTAAGCAACACCGAGTGGAAGAGGGCGAAGTCCTCAAGCTAGAGAAACTGGAAGCCGGTGCAGGTGAAGAAATCAGTTTTGATAAAGTGCTAATGGTTGGTGAAGGCGAATCTGTAAAGATTGGCGCTCCTTATGTTGAAGGCAGCAAAGTGACTGCTGAGGTGGTTTCTCAAGGTCGTGCGAAGAAAGTGTCGATCATCAAGTTCCGTCGCCGTAAGCACCACATGAAGCAGCAGGGCCACAGACAGTGGTTTACTGAAGTTAAAATCACAGGCATTTCAGCCTAAGTCGGAATTAAGCTGGCAGGAGTAAACAAATGGCTCATAAAAAAGCAGGCGGTAGTACCAATAACGGTCGCGACTCGCAGTCGAAACGCCTTGGTGTTAAGAAGTTTGGTGGTGAAAACGTAGTGCCTGGCAACATTATTGTTCGTCAGCGTGGCACACACTTCCACCCCGGTGAAAACGTTGGTTTGGGCAAAGATCACACGATCTTCGCTACATCAGCAGGCACAGTAAAGTTTGAAGTAAAAGGCCCGAAAAGCAGAAAGTTCATTAGTATCGTTCCTGCCTAATAGCCCTTTTACGCGATCTCTGTCGCTCAGGCTTCTGAGCGTAAGAAGAAGCTTAGGAAGCCTCGTCAAGTGACGGGGCTTTTTTATATGCGGTTTGTGGCCTATTCTAGGTCATACAATAGAGGCTATCCTTTAGTCTCGTCACTAGTAGGTGTGTCATGAAATTCGTAGATGAAGCCGAGATTTCTGTTGAAGCCGGAAAAGGCGGAAATGGCTGTCTTGCCTTTCGCAGAGAGAAATATATTGCCAAAGGCGGCCCTAATGGCGGCGACGGTGGTGACGGCGGAAGCATTTACCTAGTTGGCGATACTGGGCTAAACACGCTGGTGGACTTTCGTTATCAGCCCCAGTATAAGGCTCAGTCTGGTCAAAACGGGATGAGCAAAAACTGTACTGGCCGCAGCGGTGAAGACCTAGTGGTAGGCGTTCCCGTTGGTACCAGTGTTGTCGATAAGCATACCGAAGAGTTGATAGCTGACATATCCATACCGGGCCAGAGAGTCCTGGTGGCCAAAGGCGGTTTTCACGGTCTTGGCAACACTCGCTTCAAATCCAGCACCAATAGGACACCCACTAAAACGACCAACGGCACTCCCGGTGAAGCCCGTATTCTGCAGCTACAGCTTAAGGTCTTGGCGGATGTAGGTCTTCTTGGTATGCCTAATGCTGGCAAGTCCACGCTGATTCGTCAGGTATCGTCTGCTAAACCTAAGGTGGCTGATTATCCGTTCACGACCCTAGTGCCCAATTTAGGGGTTGTTAGCGTAGGTCCTGAGCGTAGTTTCGTTATGGCTGATATTCCCGGTGTGATCGAGGGAGCATCTGAGGGTGCTGGCTTAGGCTTCCGCTTCTTGAAACACCTTTCAAGAACCAGGCTAATGCTGCATATGCTGGATGTGGCGCCACTTGATGGTTCGGATCCAGTAGAGCACGCCAGACAGATCGCAGATGAGCTAGCGAAGTTCAGCCCCACCATGTCTAAGAAAGAGCGCTGGTTGGTGCTGAACAAACTAGACCTAGTGCCAGAAGAAGATAGAGAGGCGTTAATTAGCCGGCTCAAATCCGAGATAGATTGGAACGATCGTATATTTGTCATTAGTGCAATTAATGGCGAGGGATGCGATGAGCTTTGCCATGCCATCATGGCGTCGGTAGAAGAGCATAGAGTGCTTATGGTAGAGGACGAAGACTACCAAGAGGCTCAGGCGGAATTCGATCGGGAAATGGAATACGAAATTCGTAAGAGCATTGAATACAGCCGTGAGTTGCGTAAGCAGAAACTCGCGGCGAATGAGTCTGTAGACGAATTTGACGATTTAGATGATGAAGAAGCGGACTTTGAATACGTCGAGTAATGCGCAGCGCGCACTGGTTTAATTTACGAGAAGAGTTCAAGCGCTATGCGTAGTGACTTATTAAAAACACGCTGTTGGGTTGTCAAGATCGGCAGTTCTTTGATTACCAATAATGGCCTGGGGCTCGATAAAGAAGCGATTTCTGCCTGGGTAGGGCAGCTAGTAGCCCTTAAGAAGCAAGGTGTGCAATTGGTGTTGGTTTCCTCTGGCGCCGTAGCGGAAGGTGTTGCTCGCCTGGGGTTAGATAAGCGTCCCAAAGAGATTCATCTGCAGCAGGCCGCGGCAGCGGTAGGGCAAATGGGATTGGCCCAAACTTATGAGAGCTGTTTCATGCAATATGGTGTGCATACGGCTCAAATACTGCTAACCCATGAAGACCTGTCCAATAGAACCCGCTATCTCAATGCTAGAAGTACTCTAACGACTTTGATCGATCTAGAGGTGCTTCCTGTGATCAATGAGAATGACACGGTCGCGACTGCCGAGCTGTGTTTTGGCGACAACGACACGCTTGGCGCACTGGTTGCTAATCTAGTGAATGCCGATGCGCTGATTATTCTCACCGATCAGCACGGACTCCATGAGTCTGACCCTAGAGAGAATCCCGATGCCCCCGTCATTCACACGGCCATGGCAAGTGATGCCCGTTTGGCGAAAATGGCTGGTGGCAGTAATAATGTCGGCAGGGGAGGTATGATCACTAAGGTGTCGGCCGCTAAATTAGCCGCGCGCTCGGGTGCCTGTACGGTCATCGCTAATGGGCGTGAGCCAGACGTATTGGTGCGCTTGGTCAAGGGCGAGGAGCTGGGTACCTTGCTGCTACCCGAGAGCCAGCCTGTAGCTGCTCGAAAGCAGTGGCTCGCGGGTCAGTTGAAGGCGAAGGGCCAGTTAGTGATTGACGCGGGCGCCGCGAAGGTCTTACAAAACTCTGGTCGTAGCTTATTGCCCATCGGTGTTATTGCCTGTTCGGGGCGTTTCAAGCGCGGTGATATGGTGACCTGTGTTGATGAGCAGGGTCAAGAAGTGGCCCGTGGCTTAGTGAATTACGATAGCGACGAGGCTGCTCGTTTATTGCGCTGTGCTGGCGACAAGATTGAGCAAGTGCTGGGGTATTCGGGAGATCAGGAGATCATTCACCGAGATAATCTCGTCATTACGTAAGGCTTCTCCCCGGTGAGGGAGTTCTTGGCGCAAAAAATTGAGCAAATAAAAAACCGGCTTTAGGGCCGGTTTTTTATTGTGTGAATTCTAGCCGCCGCAGAGGCTGCGGCCAGCGCTATCTTAGGCAGCTTTAAGCGCTAGGATAGAGGCATTCAGACGGCTCTTGTGACGAGCAGCCTTATTTTTGTGAATGATGCCCTTATCCGCAAGACTGTCGATGACAGGTACCGCAGCGTTATAAGCAGTAGTAGCGGCGTCATAATCGCCAGTAGCGATAGCAGCGTTTACTTTCTTGAGGTAAGTACGAGCCATTGAGCGAAAGCTCGCGTTGTGACGACGACGGACCTCGCCTTGACGGGCGCGCTTTCGAGCTTGTGCAGAGTTAGCCAACTGGTGCTCCTTAAAAATTCATATCAATGTAAAAAAACTGTTCTCGGCCACTTCGAATCAAGTATTGCAGCTATTAGGCGTTTGCAAAGCCAAGCTACTCATAGCCGAATTTAAGACGCGGTACTATGCCGTTATCGATCCACCTTGTCAAGGATAGATCCTGCTAAAAGGGCCATAAATAGCAGTACAAACTCAAGTGACAGAGTGAAATCGGCGAATCCATGGTCAATCGAAGAGGCTGCAATAACTATTGTCCACACGTCTATGTTGCACAAGGCGCCTGCGGCACTATAATGCCCCGTACTGAAAACTTAGCAGGGCAAGGCTCTGTCTATTTCCTCAATATGTATAGAAACAGGGCGTTTCATGATTATTAAGCCAAAAGTTCGCGGATTTATCTGTATTAATGCACATCCTCAAGGTTGTGCGGCCAATGTTCAAGAGCAAATTGCTTACACGAAAGCACAAGGCGTTATTGAAGGAGGCCCAAAGAAGGTACTGGTATTGGGTTGTTCTACCGGATATGGCCTCGCCTCACGGATTACCGCCGCTTTTGGTAGCTCTGCCCAAACGCTGGGCGTGTGCTTCGAGAAGCCGCCTACAGAGCGTAAGACGGCATCTGCTGGTTACTACAATACCGCTGCATTCCATGATGCCGCAGAGGAAGCTGGCCTCTATGCGAAAACGATCAATGGGGATGCCTTCTCCACCGAGTGTAAAGAGCAAGTCATTGATCTGCTCAAAAACGGCATGGGTAAGGTAGACCTAGTGGTTTACAGCTTGGCTGCACCGCGCCGAACTGACCCAGAGACCGGCGAGGTCTACTCTTCTGTCCTTAAACCTATCGGTAATGCCTATACGGCTAAGAACCTGAATACGGATACTCGCAAGATCTCTGATGTCACTGTAGAGGCAGCTACTGAGGAAGAGATTGAGGGAACGGTAAAGGTCATGGGCGGAGAGGACTGGGAGCTTTGGATTAAGGCGCTTAAGGACGCAGACCTACTAGAGGAGTCTTGTCAGACGGTCGCCTATACATATCGCGGAGACAAGCTCACGTGGCCGATTTATGGTCATGCCACTATTGGTAAGGCGAAGGAAGACCTCGACCGAGCCGCAGTGGCTATCAGCCGCGAACTTGAACCCTTGGGCGGCAGTGCGCGTGTTGCGGTCCTCAAGGCACTAGTAACGCAGGCGAGCTCAGCCATCCCCGTGATGCCTTTATACTTGTCCATTTTGATCAAGGTAATGAAAGAAGAGGGCTGTGAAGAAGGGTGTATAGAGCAACTGCAACGCTTGTTTACCGAATGCTTGTATAGTGACTCGCCGAGGCTGGATGAGGCCAATCGCTTCCGTGTAGACGAGAAAGAACTCGACCCTGCTATTCAGGCGAAGGTGGAGGCTATTTGGCCGCAGGTGACTGAAGAAAACCTGCTTGAGTTGACAGACTTTGAAGGCTATAACGCCAACTTCTTAAAACTGTTCGGCTTTGGTTTCGACGGTGTGGACTACGACGCCGAAACGACTCCTCTCGTAAGAGAGATTTAATCTCGATGTTAGTGTGGGCATCGTCCTAGGCGATGCTCACTTTGCTTCTAATTGTTCTTTAATATTGCTTAGCCACGGATCTAGGTTTTCCCAGTCCATGCCAAAAGTATGTGGAGACATAAACAATAAATCGGCGTCTAACTGAACGCCCGCCTCCTCCAGTTGCTTTTTCGTCTCATCATATCGGTTCATCCACATATACTCGTCTTGATCGCCAATACGTAGGTAAATGGGCATTCCGTTTAGAGCGTCTAAATCAGTATTCGACGACACAATAGCGGGCACGCCGAGCACCGCTTTGACCCGGTCCGGGTAGTGACTTGCAATTTCGATCGCCGATATTCCCCCGTTGGATATCCCCGCCAGAATCACCTTGCCCGTGGCAATGCGTGGGTCTTTTTGTAATTCGTCAATTAAACCAATGACGAGCGCATTATTGCTATTGCGAAACGATGCATTATTGGGCGATGCCGGAACCGAAACCGCCCAACCACGCTCTCGCATTTCCTCCCCAAGGCTCGCTTGGACATCATAGGCAAGCGCTCCGCTTCCATCGCCTGGTGGCATGAGCACCATTAAATAAGCGGGAGTAGCTGACTCTGGAACTAATAGGAAGCTCGCAATGCTTTTGCCATCGGCGAGTTCAACGCGCAGTTGTTCTGTTTGAGCAAAGACATGGACAGTCGCTAATAGGCTAAGAAAGACGACGCTAGTTGCTTTAATCATATGCGGTATAAGCCTTGTTGAGAGGGGATTTTGTGGCTGAAGTAATAGTACGCCCCTTAACGGGGCAAGGGAATAAAAGAGTCTCTCAATGGCTATGCGTGTGACAAGCGTATGCGTATGATATTGTCTTATGCAGTAGAACGTGCACTTCCTAAAATCAATTTCAGAACATCAATCATGCGCCTATCCAGTGTCCTAGTGGCCTTAGTATTTGCAGTGCTCAGCTTTGCTTTATGGAGTTTAAGTAATCGCCCGACCGACGTTCCTGTTTGGCCGCAGTGGGTCAAGGGCTATGCTTTTTCGCCCTTCAGAAATGGGCAGGATGCGCTGATCGATAATATGCCCTCAGAGGCTCAGATAGTGGAGGATGTCCGCCTATTGTCTGAAAGTGCAAGAGAGTTACGAACCTATTCGAGTCGCAAGAGTCTCGCCAGTGTTCCGGTCGCTGCGAAGCAGTTTGATATGGATGTGAACTTAGGTATCTGGTTAGACACAAACATGGAGAATAACGCTGAAGAGCTATCCTCTGGAATTTCGCTAGCCAATCTTCATGATAGCGTCACGCGCGTAATGGTGGGCAATGAAAGCATTCTGAGGGGAGATTTCGCGGTAAGTGAACTGGGTGCGCTACTTGACTCGGTTCGCGAGCAAGTGGAACAGCCAGTCAGTACGGCGGAACCTTGGCATGTATGGTTAAGTCATCCCGAACTTGTGCAGCATGTGGATTTTATAACGGTACACCTGCTGCCTTATTGGGAAGGCGTGCATGTTGACGCTGGAATGGAATACATCAAATTAAAGATGTCCCAATTAAAGGCGCAGTTTCCCGAGAAACCGATTCTTATTGGCGAGGTGGGTTGGCCTTCAGACGGACGGACTCGAGGCTCTGCGGTTGCCAATACGGCCAACGAAGCCTTGTTTCTGCGTCGCTTTCTTGCTTTAGCCCAAAGCGAAGGCTACGACTATTTCTTGATGGAAGCATTTGATCAGCCGTGGAAAGCGCAAAGTGAAGGAGGGGTTGGCGCCTACTGGGGGGTCTATGATGTGAACCGGCGAGCTAAATTCTCATTCAATGAACCAATTGTAAGAGTGCAGGATTGGCCCGTTCTGGCCGTGATTTCTATTTTCGTCTCTATTTTATTGCTCGCTTTTTTTGTCTTCAATAGTGTTTTATTAAAAGCGCGAGGCCATAGCCTTATTGCCTTGATTGCCTCCGTAGCGGGTACGGCAACAGTTTGGATTCTCTACGAATACTCGCAAAAGTATCTCAATTTTACTTCTATCATTGTCGGGATTTTCTTATTGCTCGCTGTACTAAGCGTTATGGTGTTATTGCTGACAGAAGCCCATGAGTGGGCAGAGGCTCACTGGTTCCGTGATAGGCGCAGGTGTCAGGGGCCCGTCCCGCTGAAACTGAGTGACGATGCCCCTAAAGTTTCTATACATGTGCCAAGCTATAACGAACCTCCCGCGATGTTGATTGAAACACTGAATGCGCTTGCCCGTTTAGACTACCCGAATTTTGAAGTCATCGTGGTCGATAACAATACGCAAGATGAGTCTGTATGGTTGCCGGTGCAAAATCACTGTCGTTCATTGGGGCCACGTTTCCAGTTTTTTCATGTCGCGCCACTGGCAGGTTTTAAGGCGGGTGCTCTTAATTATGCACTAGAAAAAACGAGTGAGAATGCCAGTATCATTGCGGCTATAGATTCGGACTATCAAGTGGAACGCAATTGGCTGCGCGACTTACTGGGGGCCTTCGTTGATCCAAAACTGGCAATAGTACAAGCTCCCCAAGACTATCGGGATGCCGCTGATAGTGCTTTCAAGTCGATGTGTTTTTCCGAGTATCGAGGTTTCTTTGAAATAGGAATGCAGACTCGAAACGAGCGCAACGCCATTATTCAACATGGCACCATGACACTTGTTAGGAGGTCGGTGCTTGAAGAGCTAGGTGGCTGGGGCGAGTGGTGCATAACCGAGGATGCTGAACTTGGCCTGCGAATTTTCGAGGCAGGGTATGAGGCGAGCTATCTTCCTTATAGCTATGGTCGTGGGCTTATGCCCGATACGTTTATCGACTATAAAAAACAACGCTTTCGTTGGGCATTTGGAGCTATGCAGATCATGCGTCGCCATGCTCGCGAGCTGTTTAGCTCTCAGTCACTCTCCTTGACTAGAGGGCAACGCTATCACTTTCTAGCCGGATGGTTTCCCTGGGTGGCGGACGGTTTATGCCTTATGTTTAATTGTCTCGCGCTTGGCTGGTCGCTCGCTATGATATTGGCACCCGATAGCTTTGATCCGCCGTTGATCATGTTTTCACTGCTGCCAATCGTTCTCTTTGGCTTTAAGTTAACGAAGGTAATTTATTTATATAGAAGACGAATTAAGGCAAGCGTGAGGCAGACGCTTGCAGCTGCAGTTGCAGGCCTGTCTCTTTCTCACACGGTAGGCTTGGCAATTATTAAAGGCTTATTAGTCAAGGATATGCCGTTTTTTAGAACGCCAAAATGCGCCAAGCGTTCTGCTCTGGGACAGGCATTTTCTGCCGTCAAGCAAGAGCTTTTCCTATTCTTGGCACTGTTGAGTGCCGCTACGGTTCTGTTTGTGTTGCCGCGTGAATATGGTAGCCCGGATCTGCTAGTGTGGATACTAGCCTTAGTGGTTCAATCTGTGCCTTATGGGGCGGCAGTTTTCGTGTCGATTGTAAGTAGTTTCAGCTGGTCTGCTCGTTTATTGGGAAAAAACATCGAGCGTAGATTATTCACGTCCGGCTCATAGAGGCCCCTAAAAGAATAGCCACCAAACAACATAGAACACGCTGAAAGCGCTAAGATAGACAAGGCCGACCCAGGCTAAAACTCTAATGGATTTTTTCGATTCTAAGTCACGAGCTAAGTCTAAGTTCAACCAGGCGAAGAATGGTGTAGTAATAAATGCCAGTGTCATTGCGAAGGAGAGCATAGGGCCGAGAGCGCTTTGAAAGAAGAGGATGACCGCCATGCCACACAGGGCCTGTATGATAATCCACGCGCTTAAAGGAAGTGGCTTCTCGGGAGTCTCGCTATTGCTGAGTAAGCGCACGGATTCATGAAGAGTTCTCGCATAGCCATCCATTACAGCGAGAGTTGTGCCAAACATACACATGAACGCAATTCCAGCCACCATAAGGCGTGCCCACTCGCCTATGGTCGTTGAATACATGGAGACCAATTGTTCTGCGAAAGCCGCGCTGGCAAGGGCAATTTCTTGGTCGGAGCCGTGCTGGATCAGCGCTCCCAATGCAAGGAAAGTCACTGCCAAAAAAACCGCCACGCCATAGCCGAAGTTAAAGTCAAATAATGCATCTTTTAGGTTCACTTGGGTCAGGTGTTGTTTCGACCGAGTCCAGAGAGAACTAATAGCGGATATCTCGATGGGGACTGGCATCCATCCAATCATGGCAACCAGGAAAGCGAGAGATGAAAGTTCCCAAGGGGACGGGCTAGTAAAATTTGTCGGTGTCGCGGCGCCTTTAGTCCAGGCAATGACCACCGCTGCCACAGTTGTAAGAGTTAAGACGAGCATCAACACTTTAGAGAGAGTGTCTAGTAATCTGTAGTGGCCCGCCAATAAAATACTTAAACATATCAATAACAGAGTCCAACACAGGGTTGTGAGGGACAATTCCCAAGGTAGGAAATACTGCAGTAGGCTTGCACTGAGAATTAAGACGCCAGCGGTATTCACAACGGCAGCAATGATGTTGAGTAGGGTGAAGGCGAGCAGTGTATTGCGTCCCTTACGAAAATAGCCGCTTACGAGGCTTTCACCGTGGTGGATGGTGTACTGTACCCCAAAGCGAAAGAAGGGGTACTTGAGCAGGTTTACTAGCAGAATTAACCACAGTAACTGCCAACCAAACAGGGCTCCTGCCTGAGTCGAGGCCACAAGATGTGAGCCGCCAACGGCGGCAGAAGACATAACTAAGCCGGGGCCAAGCGCGCGTAGTCTAGAGTTCATTAGCTTTGCTTCCATGGTCATCAATTTGATTGCACATCATTGCAGTGCACGCATCATATAGCTGGCTAAGTGCAGACTCAAGATAGAAGCGCTCTAGTAATAGTCGCGCTCACGAAACCATAAATTACAGGCCCATTTTTCGCCACGTATTACAGGCATGCCGCCATGCAAACTGTGAGGGTGGCGAATGGTAGTGCCGGGGTAGCAACTGTGGAAGATGACGAGTCGGCCTTTCTTAGCCTCTACTTGTTGCTTGAGCTTGGGGAAAATAGTGCCACCGCCCTCGTCTACGTCATTGAGATAGAGCAGACAAGTTATTAAGCGCTGGCCCCCTCGTTTCATGCACCGTTGGCCCGCCTCGGTATTTGCGTCCCAGGCATCGAAGTGGGGGGCGTATTCTTGGGATTCGAAGTAGTGAATGAGCTGGAGGGACTCTGCCTGATTCAAGGGCAATTGCACGAGTTCGGCGAGGCGGAGGCACAAAGCCTTGACGGTTTCGTTATGACCATGAGGAAGCCAGAAATTGCGACCGCTTCGCCCCTTGCTCGTGATGCCCCCTGTGGCTGAACTCACTTTCGCTGGTTCTAGTTTATCTTCCCCAGCAGCGATTAGTGTGGCGATCTCATCGTCATTGAGATAGTCGTCTATGACCTGCACAATAGGCTCTTGGGCTATCTGCTTTCCTAGCGGATACTCTTGTCGTAGAGTGTTGGCAGATTTCTGGTCGTGAGAGGTATCTGTCATGATGGGGCCTGTCAGCGGTAATTATTCTATTTAGTACTTGCCTCAAGCTAGGGCGCTTACTCCGGCTCTATCCATGTCTTGGTTCACAGCATAGCAAACTTGTTAAAAAGGCTGTAGCTTCCAAATGCATTCATACGTGGGGATACAATTAATAATGAGTAACACTTTTTCAAAAGAAGCACGGGTAGAGACTGATATAGAGGACGAGGCTTCCGTGGCGGAAATTCTGCGAGCTTTACGGCGGTATCTACCTGAAGAGGAGGAGGCATCGCTTCAGTCCTGGTTGTGCGAGTATCTGTCCAAGCAAATAAATGAGGGTAGCTTAGGCTTTTACATTGATGAATTCGGCGCTAAAGATGTAGTCGAAATAAGCGCTCAAGAAGCGCTAGAAATGCTCGCAGAGCGAGAAGTATGGAATGCTGAGCACGATGTGATGCTGCATCCGTTTTATATAGATTAACTTATGGTTTCATGCGCTTAGCTGCAGTGACAGGCCTTATTGCCTGTAGTAGTTTGAATTCTCAAAAGATTCCGCAGTATTACCGCTAATGCCAAAAAGGGGGCAGCTAAAATATGAATAAAAATAGCACTATTTCACAAGCTAAGTGGTACAAGGCCTTTCACGTCGCCGCCGGATTCCTGATCGGTACGGGCATGGCCAGTGTTGGCTATGCGCAATCTATGACTGACGAAGTTGATTACGCCGATCCGGCGTCTTGGTTATGCAGCCCTGAGAATAACGCTGCCTGCGAGGCGGATCTAACGACGACAGTGGTGGCAGCCGATGGGAGTTTGACGCGAGAAGCGTTCACGGCAAATAAAGATGCGGCAGTGGACTGCTTCTACGTATATCCGACGGTCTCACTTGACCAATCCGCCAATAGCGATATGATCCCCGGTGACGAAGAATTGAGTGTGGTTCAAGCGCAGTTCGCCCGTTATGGCTCTGAGTGCAGGTTCTTCGCTCCCCTTTACCGTCAGTTCACCTTGACGGCGCTGCGCGGTGGGCTGGCAGGTACAGATCGAGCACCAATTGATCGGAACCGAGGCTACAACGATGTCTTGAATGCCTGGAACCACTACATGGACCATTATAATAACGGTCGAGGAGTTGTGCTCGTTGGGCACTCACAGGGTTCTGGTGTGCTAATGAGACTGCTGGCCGCAGAGATCGATGGAAAGGAAATACAGGATCAAATCATAGCTGCGCATATTATTGGGATGCCTCTACAAGTGCCGGATGGCAAAACTGTAGGTGGCACACTTAAGTCTATGCCACTCTGTGAGGCAGCGGATCAGACTGGATGCGTGGTGGCATACTCCGCTTTCCGCGATACCGTGCCGCCGGCCGCAACCGCATCCTTTGGTCGTGGTACAGAGACTACCTTGGCAGCCTGTACAAATCCTGCTCAATTGCTCAGAGGCTCGACAGTACTGCATTCGCATTTGAGCAATCCAGTGAGCGATAGTGCCGCTCCGTCGCCATTTGTTGAGGGTAAGTCTATCGATACTCCGTTCGTAAGCCTGCCTGGGCTAATAACAGGCGAGTGCGTGCTTAATGATCGCATGTCTTACCTAGAGATTACCGTCCATGCGGACCCTTCAGACCCGAGAGCGGACAAGATTGAAGGGGATGTCATGACTCCCAATGGCCCTAGCGATTCCTGGGGGCTGCATTTGATTGATATGCACGTTGCCATGGGAGACTTGGTAGAGCTCGCTGGGGCTCAGGCTGAGGCTTGGCTGGCAAAATAGTCATTTCTTAGCGTGTTCGCCAGTGCCGATACCTGAGCTTGCTGGCGAACACGCTCTCTTCCTCGCTACTTTTAGTCTAGTTACACGATTGAGCCTAGGTTTATCCTGCGCTAGCAAACTGCTATTGTTCTGTGCTCACAAGAGCATACGAAATCGCGCTTTGCTGCTAAAATATAGCTCTCATTCGACCTGCATGAAGAGCTGTATGGATGCGTTTTCGATAGCATAGGGCCGTTTGTCATGGCTAGAGCCGTGTGATCGCTACTACCGTTAACTTGGAAGAGATCACTAGCGGGTAGAACCAATAAAACAGTATTAAGAGAGATTTATTTAATGGGCGCACAGTGGAAAGCAAAACACAAAGAAATCGCGGCTAATGCCAAAGGTAAAATTTTTACCAAATTAACGAAGGAAATCATGGTGGCGGCCCGTAATGGCGCAGACCCCGATATGAATCCGCGACTTCGTTTGGCCGTCGAGCAGGCGAAAAAAGCCTCTATGACTAAAGAGACTCTTGAGAGAGCGATTAAAAAGGGTGCCGGCCTGCTAGATGAGGTAGTGAACTATGAAAAGTTGACCTATGAAGGCTTCGCCCCTAATCAAGTGCCCGTGATTGTGGAGTGTCTAACAGATAATGCTAATCGAACTTACTCAAGCATGCGGGTCTTGTTTCGAAAAGGACAGTTGGGTAATTCAGGCTCGGTATCTTGGGATTTCGACTACCTTGGTATGATTGAGGCAAGCCCGGTCGCAGACGATGCGGATCCAGATTTGGCGGCTATCGAGGCGGGCGCGCAAGACTTGGAAGCCGCGGATGAAGGACAAACCATGTTCTATACCGACCCTACTGACCTAGATGCGGTATGTAAAGCATTGCCCAATTACGGTTATAAGGTTGAGACAGCAAAACTAGGTTATCGCCCTAAAAACCCGGTCACACTAAGTGCCGAAGCGCTCGAGGAAGTAGAGGAGTTTTTGAGTGCAATTGACGAAGACGATGATGTGCAAACTGTCTATGCTGGGCTTGCCTAGTAATAAAAGTCAAACATGGCACTTAAAGTGTTTCTATCGTGTTAATTGATTGTTTTCATGACGGGTTTTTCTTATTCGGTGGATATTTTTTTCTAAGTTTGTAATCATAATAAGCGAATTTAATGAAAAAAGGAGAGTATAAGAATGGGTAAGATTGATATTGGAATTTCTCAAGATGACCGTACTAGCATTGCTAATGGACTAAAGAGATTATTGGCAGACTCTTACACGCTCTATCTCCAGACCCATAACTTTCATTGGAATGTTACGGGGCCACATTTTCGTGAACTACATTTAATGTTCGAGGAACACTACACAGAGCTTGCGGTAGCTGTTGATGATATTGCAGAAAGAATTCGTACTCTCGATGTGGCCGCTCCTGGTACCTATAAGGAGTTCGTAGAACTCAGTTCGATTAAGGAAGTCGATGGCGTTCCCAGTGGTACAGAGATGGTTGATATTCTAACCCAAGGACACGAGCAAGTAGTAAAGACTTGTCGTGAAGTACTGAAGCTGGCGCAGGCTGGTGAGGATGAGTCAACCGTAGCACTTGCCTCTGACCGAATGCGAATTCACGAAAAGACTGCGTGGATGCTACGCGTTCTTAATAAGTAAACACATAAGGTGCTGTGGCGGAAAGTCGCATTTAGCAGCCGAGGCTTTTTAAGCTCTACAATTAGGCGCTAGCCAATGAGTGAAGTACCACGTCACAGTTCTAATAGTCAGAATGAAGGGCCGTCTCGCAAAAGGGGCGGCCTTTTGCGTTCGAGCGCTATTACTGGCAGCATGACAATGGTCTCTAGAGTCTTAGGGCTCGTCCGCGATATAGTCATCGCCAAATTCTTTGGTCCCGGAGATGGCGCGGACGCTTTCTTTCTGGCCTTTAAAATTCCGAATTTTCTTCGTCGCCTTTTCGCTGAAGGAGCGTTTAACCAGGCCTTTGTGCCTGTTCTATCGGAGTATAGAAGTACTCGTTCCCACGACGAGGTTAGAGGTTTAATTGCCAGTGTCGCAGCTAGGCTCGGCACTGTCCTTTTGCTGCTTAGTGCTTTTGTTATACTCGCAGCCCCATTGATCTCTATTCCAATCGCTTATGGTTTTAGAGAGAACGCGGATAAGTTTGCTCTGTTTGTTGATATGCTGCAGATCACTTTTCCTTATCTTTTTCTAATTTCCATGGCGGCCTTTGTGAGCGCCATTCTCAATAGCTACGATAAATTCGCCGTACCGGCGGTGACTCCTAGTTTATTGAATATTGCTTTGATCGCTTCTGCGGTTTTTCTGAGCCCCTATATGGAGAGGCCGGAAATAGCGCTGGCGATCGGCGTTTTTATTGCGGGCGTCGCGCAGCTGATGTTTCAACTGCCGCTGTTGGCTCGAATGCGGCTTCTCCCTATTCCACGATTTAACTCCAAGCACGAGGGAGTTCAGCGCATTATGACACTTATGGTGCCGGCGCTATTTGGCGTATCTGTTAGTCAGATTAATCTATTATTCGATACTTTTATTGCGTCGCTCTTAGTGTCTGGCAGTGTGTCATGGCTATACTTTTCAGACCGCCTAGTCGAGTTGCCCCTGGGAATATTTGGCATAGCTATTGCGACGGTAGTCCTGCCAAGTTTGTCGCGTAAACATGCCAGTGAATTTAAAGAGGAATTTGCAGCAACTTTGGATTGGGCATTTCGCATGATACTCATCATTGCGGTGCCCGCGAGCCTTGCCTTGATAGTACTGGCTGAACCACTAATTATCACTCTTTTCCAAGGGCAGAATTTCTCTGTAGACGATGTGATAAAAGTGACTAGCAGCTTGCAAGCCTATACCTTCGGTTTACTCGCCTTTATGTCGATAAAGGTGTTTGCGCCGGGCTACTATTCACGGCAGGACACTAAGACTCCTGTAAAAATTGGTGTGATCGCGATGCTCGCCAATATGGGTTTGAACGCCATTTTTGTTTTTGGTTTTAATCTTGCTCATACCGGCTTGGCTCTCGCTACCTCTGTTGCCGCTTTCATAAACGCGGGTTTATTACTGCGAGGCCTATTGCGTCAGGGCGTATTTCGTTTTCAAAGCGGCTGGCTAGTATTTTTATTGAGACTAGTCTTGGCGAATGCGCTGATGGTTTGCTTTCTAGTGTTTACCGCGAGTGCTTGGCAAGAGTGGTTGGACTGGGGAGTGTGGACGCGAATCGGTCAACTATGTCTTTTGTGTCTGGGCGGTTTGGGAATCTACCTTGCTGTGCTGTACTTGGCTGGTTTGCGCTTTAGAGAATTACTGGAGCACAAATAAACTGCTGTTCACAAACACTCTGAACTATAAAACCAATGATGATGATAGATAAAAAGCCTTTTACTAACCGTCCCTGACTATGTCATTGTTTAGCATCGGTTTTGTATCGAGTGCGCGCTTTGAGATCGCGGTGCAAGCAGGTTTCAGGTTAAGCGAGGGTTTGCACGCATATCTTTGCTATATTGCGACGACTATTTTTGAGCAGATTATAGAGTGTAGGTAATGATGGAACAGAAAACGAACGACAATCTTCATATAACTTTGGAAGAACTCTTGCCAAGCCCAAAGACTTTGAAAGAGGCAATGCCTTTATCGGGTAAGGCTCTAGAGACAGTTCTTGCTGGGCACAAGGGAGTCAAAGGTATTCTCGATGGCGAAGACCCGCGCCTGATCGTTGTCGTTGGGCCTTGCTCTATACACAGCGTAGAGGAAGCATTGGACTATGCACGTTTGTTGAAGCCTCTAGCTGATGAGCTAAGCGACACACTCTTGATTCTTATGCGTGTCTACTTTGAAAAGCCTCGGACTACGGTGGGCTGGGAGGGACTTATATATGATCCTCACTTGGATGGATCTCACCGGATCGAGCATGGGCTTAGAATCGGGCGAAAGCTAATGCTCGATATTAATGAGATTGGTTTGCCTATTGCCATCGAGGCGCTAGACCTGATCTCGCCCCAATATTTGCAAGACTTAGTGTCATGGACGGCCATTGGCGCCCGTACGACTGAGTCGCCTACGCACCGAAAGCTTTCCAGTGGTATTTCCTCTGCTGTAGGTTTTAAGAACAATGTTGACGGCAGCTTGACGGTGGCGGTGAATGCCATTCGCTCGGCATCCGCTGCCAACTCTTTTATCAGTGTTACTGAAGAGGGACAGGTAGCAGCATTTCGTAGTTCGGGTAATCCCCATTGTCACGTTATCTTGCGTGGTGGTAAATCGCCAAATTATGCCCCCGAGTTTGTGGCCGCCTGTGAGGCAGAACTACGTAAGGCAGGCTTGGCAGAGAATATTATGGTGGATTGCAGCCATGGTAATTCTATGAAGGATCACAGCAAGCAATTGGGTGTTCTCGAAAGCGTGACTGAGCAAATTGAGCAAGGCAATAAGTCAATAATCGGCGTAATGCTTGAGAGCAATCTGTGTGAGGGCAATCAGCCCATACCAGACGACTTAGAGGAGATTCGTTACGGCGTTTCGATTACGGATGCCTGCATCAATTGGGAAAATACTGAGCTTGCACTGAGAGAAATGGCTCACAGGCTAAAAGATATTCTTCCGAAACGGAAATAAAGCGATTAGCGTTGCCGAATATTGCTCGGCAACGCTAATAAAGGCTACTTCAATACGGCTTTAAGGCTATCGACTAAGTAATCAATATTCTTATCGTTTATGCCAGCCACATTGATGCGGCTAGAGTTCACTAAATAAATACTATAGTCGTTTACTAAGCGTTGGATTTGCTCAACAGAAACGCCTAGAAAAGAGAACATTCCTTTCTCGTGCTGAATAAAACCAAAGTCTCTGTCTACTCCAGCGGAGGCCAAGCTGTTTACCAGCAAGCCTCGCAGGCTATTAATGCGTTCGCGCATCTGGGTCAGCTCATTATCCCAGTCGGCTCGCAAGCTGGCATCTGAGAGAATGGTTTCTACCACTGTTGCGCCATGATCGGGCGGCATGGAGTAAATTCCACGGGCCGTTGAGGCGATAAGACTAGCAGTGGCCGCCTTCGATTCGGCGTTTTCGCAAATCACCGTCAGGGCACCCGTGCGCTCTCGGTACAGGCCAAAGTTTTTGGAGCAGGAACTGACGATAATTAACTCGGGTAGTGACTCTGCCAGTAGACGAACGCCATAGCAGTCCTCGTCGAGTCCATCGCCCAAGCCTTGATAGGCCAAGTCGATAAAGGGGGTAAAGCCCTTTTTCAATGCCAGGTCGCGAACCGCTTGCCATTGTTCTTGGCTCAAGTCAGCGCCGCATGGGTTGTGGCAACAGCCATGTAATAAGACTAAGTCGCCGACACCTGCCTGCTCTAAGCTCGACATCATTTCGTCAAACTTGATGCTATGAGTGTCGTAGTCGTAGTAAGGGTAGGTGCTGATCTGTAGCCCTGCATCGCCCAATAGCGGGATATGGTTGGCCCACGTAGGGTCGCTAACATATATTTGTGCGCCGGGTTTTGTCTTATCGATAAACTCAGCGGCTAGCCTTAGGCCACCGCAACCACCTGGTGTCTGAAAAGTACAACGACGCTGCTCAAGTTTTTCGGCTAAGTCTTTTCCCAGTACTAGCTGCGCTAGAAGTTCATTATAGCCGGCTGCACCGGCAGGGCCGACGTAACTCTTAGAGCTCTGCTGATTGAGTATTTGTTGCTCAGCCACTTTCACGGCGCGCATTACCGGTGTGTCACCGTTAGCATCTTTATAGACTCCCACCCCCAAATCGATCTTATTGGGGTTTGTGTCTGCTCGAAAGGCAGCCATCAAGCCAAGAATGGGATCGGCCGGAAGTGGCGTTAATTGTTGAAACATCGCAAAAGCTCCTGTCCTGCGTTTGTTTGGCCTTATAGCCCAATAAATTTTATTTTAGTGTCTGCGCCTTCAAGGTGTTTTGTAGCAATGAGGCAATCGTCATGGGGCCAACGCCACCAGGAACAGGTGTGATGAAGGAACATTGGTCTTTGACCGCTTCAAAGTCTACATCACCCGCTAGCTTGAAGCCTGAAGGCCTAGAGCTGTCTTCTAAGCGGGTAATACCCACATCAATTACCACAGCGCCTTCTTTAACCATGTCTGCGCCCACGAAATTAGCCTTGCCTATCGCCACGATCAAAATATCAGCCGAGCGACAAATTTCCGCCATGTTCTTGGTACGACTATGCACCATAGTGACCGTGCTATTGCCGGGCTTGGTATTACGCGACATCAGTAGCGACATCGGGGTACCCACGATATTGCTGCGGCCGACGACGACGCAATGTTTGCCTTCTGTCTCGATATTGTAACGCGCCAGAAGCTCCATAATGCCGTTTGGTGTCGCCGAAATGAAAGTAGGCAGCCCAAGGCATAGTTTGCCAACGTTGGCGGGGTGAAAACCGTCCACGTCCTTTAGCGGGTCGATGGCAAGAGTCACCTTGATTTCGTCGATGTGCTTGGGCAGGGGGACCTGCACAATAAAGCCGTCGATGTCATCGTCTTTGTTTAACTCATCTACTTTCGCTAGCAATTCGTCTTCGCTAATGCTGGCATCCAAACGAACGAGAGTGGACTTGAAACCCACACGTTCACAAGCGAGCACTTTGTTCTTTACATAGGTCTCGCTGGCACCATCGTTGCCTACTAGCACTGCCGCTAGGTGAGGGATCTTGCCGCCAGAGGATTTAATCTGGCTAACTTGCTCCGCGATTTCCGCTTTGATTTGCTCCGAGGTTTGTTTGCCGTCTAGTAATTGCATGATGAGTTCCTATCTTACGTAATGAAAAACTGTTGTGGCGACTACCATGAGCCAGTATTGGCCATGCTCAGCCAAGGCTCTTTTGCTGGAAGCGGCTCGCCCTCTTGCAATAGCTCGATAGAGATATTATCGGGAGAGCGAACAAAGGCCATGCGGCCGTCGCGAGGAGGGCGGTTAATAGTCACGCCGCTAGCCTGCAACTTCTCGCAAAATGAGTAAATGTCTTTGACGCAATAGGCAAGGTGGCCGAAATTGCGTCCCTCGCTGTATTGTTCCGGATCCCAGTTGTATGTGAGCTCGACTTGGGCTTGTTCATCGCCAGGAGCGGCCAGAAAAACTAGCGTGAATCGACCCTGCTCGCTCTCTTTTCGGTTCAGCTCGACTAAGCCCAGTTTATTGCAGTAAAAATCGAGTGAGTCTTCGAGATTGCTGACGCGTACCATGGTGTGCAAATACTTCATTGCTTTCTCCTTAACTGCTTCGTTTACGGGGCGATATCGCGATACAGGGTGATAGGCATGAACTCGCCTACCTGGCTCCAGTCTCCGTCGATACGCACCGGGTGCCCATCGGCGGCCCTGTCGGCGTGAATAGTGCCATAGTAGTTGCCATCAATTCTTGGGATGGCAAAGCGAATCTCATCGTTCTCGACGCTAATTGTCTCTACCGCTATACCGAATACGCCATTGCTAGGGTCTTCAAAGTGACCGCTGATCGTATCGCCATTCTGGCTGAGGATGAGCACTACCTCGCGATCTCCGCCGATATTGATATTGTAGGACCCGCGCCAGGTGCCCGTGAGTTCTTCCAGCTCTACAGCGAACGATGTAGTGCTTGCGCATAGTAATAGAACAGCAAGCGCCGTGCTTTTCGAAACTAAACCCATTATCTTGGCTCTTGGTTAGAATGTGCGCGTATTATAAAGCTTCGTGACACTAGGGGCACGGTAAATTAGGAGGAATCTGCAGTGAAAGAGGCGGTATCGCAACTGGGTAACTTATTAGCGCATTTGCCCCCAAGGGGCGATTCAGAGGTGATCGAGACGCTACTGCAGCAACAGGGCATTACTGTAGAGCGCATTGTGTCTACCGGCCAGTGCTCGGAAGAAGGCTTCTGGTATGAGCAGGAGCGCAATGAGTGGGTGCTGTTGGTGCAAGGGAGTGCGCGACTGGCTTGGGAGGATGGCAGTGAAACAGCCTTGCAAGCCGGCGACTATGTGTTTATTCCGGCGCTCAAGCGTCACCGAGTAGCATGGACAGATCCGCAGGCGACGACTATTTGGTTGGCTATCTTTTTTGTTTAGGGCTGCCCGCAGTACTCATTTTCATGCATAAAAAAGGGGGCAAGGCCTATAGCCTTGCCCCCTTTGTTCATCAACGTCCGGTAATTAGTTGGCCGTATACGTATAAGTGATGTCGTAAGCGGAAGTCACTGTAATCGGCCCTGCTGCTTGCGAAGCAGAGAACTGAATATTGAACACAATAGAGTTTGAGCTCTCGCTAATTAGTTCGACCGAGATAGAACCAGTGATTCCTACGTCGGCGTATTGCTCAAGCACGGCGTCCCTAACATCGTCTACATCACTTGCGCTAGGCATTGGAATGTCTTCGATGGTGATCTGAGGAATGGCAGTAGTAAGTCCATTGACTGATACCGTACCTGTTAGTACAAGAGTTGCGTCTCCTTCTGGAATCACAACGTCCACCACAATTGCTTCTAGCGCTTCAGTGATGCTCGCCACAGTTCCTAGAGTGGTAATGTCAGTATAGTCACCACCTAGAATATGCACTTGATTGTCCTTCACCGCTAAGTAGAAGCCCGTAGTGGGGTAGTAACGGTAGATATATCCTTCGATTTCTTGATTGACTACGCCCGAATCTTGACCAAATAGAGCAGCAAATTTCTCGGCGGCTAAGTCAAATAGAGTGTTGATAGCCGTTAGGTCTGGTTCTGGCTCCAAACCTTCGCAATCCGTGGCATTGCTTGTTTTCGAGCCTTGGAACTGACCGTAGAATGGGGAGCCACCAATGCCGCCGATATTGACCTCGTTGAAGCCACTTACCAGGCTAGAGAGTGCAATTTCAAGATCAAGTGCTTCCACTGTCCAGGTCGCTTCGTGAGCGTTGCCGTTGCGAAGTACAGGGTCGCCGATGACAGCGCCTGCCACACAGACGTAGTTGCCTGGGGCAAATACAAACTCTAGAGTTGTCCCATTGGCAATTGGAGAACCATTCTGCTCATAGGCAAACGTCAACTCATAGGTGCCCTGCAGTGACGTAGGAATTTCAGCGGGTTCTTCAGTCTGTGCCAAAAGGTTTGCAGAAAATAGGCTGCCCGTTAAAAGGGCAGCACAGGCGAATGTGTTTCTCACAGTGTGCGAAGAGATTTTCATGAAAGCAATGCTCCAATCTGGTTTTTTTGTGAACAGGGTCTGCGCTTGAGATGACCAATAAAGCACCAAGCATTTTGCCGATAAAGGGTAGTGTATTGACCGTAACACCAACACCCCCTGATCAGGGGGCGAAAAATCAAATGACTAGGTACTGTCAATATTCTGCCGCAGATTTGCCCATGTGAAAAGTGGAATAAAATTATTTGCGATGAATGCTGCCACGGGCAAGAGAAAGAGCGACTCCGGGAATGCAAAGAATTGTCGCTAGCAAGAAACTGTTTCGAATAGCATGTTCTAAGGAGTCCAGATTGCTCTCGTCAATGACACTGGCGCCAACAAAAACGCTGAGCATCAAGGATACGATGACCATGCTGCTAAGCTGACCAATCAGTCGAATGGTCGACATAGCGCTTGATGCACTGCCTGCATCTTTAGAGTCAACGGAGCCCATGATGGCGTTCACATTGGGGGGTGTAAACAGGCTGAAGCCAGTGCCAGTAATTGCGAGTGTCACAATGATAATGGCCGTTGAGCTCTCTTGGTTTAGTGTCGCCATAAGGAATAAACCGACAGCGGTAACCGCCATTCCACTAGAGGAAAGTAGCCTGGGCTCCATGCGATCCGACATCCTTCCGGTGAAAGGGGCCAGAATAGCCATGAACAAAGGCTGTACCATTAAGAGCAGCCCCGTCGTGGTGGCGGGCAGGCCTTTCAAGTACTGTAAGTACAAGCTGAGCAATACAATATTGGAATATGTGGCACAGTACATGATCAAAGAGGCGCCATTTGAAAACGCAAAAACTCTATTGCTAAAGAACAATCCTACGTCCCAGAAAGGGTTTTGCGTCTTGAGGGAATGGCGCACAAACCAAGCCATGACCACAAAAGAAACCAATAAAAGCCCGAGCCCTCTTGGCTGAGGTATTTGTGATACAGCGAGACAGAACAAACAAATGCCAATGCTAAAGCAAATGGCGCCAAAGAAATCGAAAGAGGTTTCTTTGTCAGAGCGCCACTCCACATGCACCATGAATACGCCCATAAACAAGACCACTAGGGCAAGAGGCACCTGCATCAAGAAGCTGGCCTGCCAACCGAAGATGTCGATTAAATAGCCGCCAACAAGCGGCCCGACGGAAAGGCCAACATAAATAATAGAGACTACAATACCCAGTACCTTGCCTCGTTTATGGGCAGGGTAGGCCGAGGTTACTATCGCTATCTGTGTGGCATAGAGCATCGCAGAGGCGATACCTTGGAAAAAGCGAGCGGCTATGAGCATTGTGCCGTTAATAGAAAAAGCGCCTATGGTAGAGGTCACGATGACGGCGGCGGTGCCAATAAGGAATATACGTTTGCGTCCGAAGCGATCGGCCAGATTGCCGAATAAGAGCACCGACATGGCACAGGCCATCAAATAAGCCATCGGCACCCAGCTTAGCTCGATAGCGCTAAGGTGTAGGTCCTGGGCCATAGCGGGTAGGGCCACATTTGTGGCCGATAGCATTAATGGTGTGGCAAAGGCATTGAGCAATACCATGCACAGCACGATGCTGCGGGTACTATCAGAAGTGTCTGTGTTTTTGGCTAGCACGGGCTAAGAGTCACATTTAATTCATGGGGTTTCGCATTAATCAGCCTCTGGTTTAGAAGGTCACAACTGAGCGTATGCTCTTGCCTTGATGCATTAGCTCAAAGGCTTTGTTGATGTCCTTGAGCGGCATGGTATGCGTGATTAGGGGGTCGATGCTAATTTTGCCTTCCATGTACCAGTCGACAATTTTGGGGACATCCGTACGACCTCTGGCGCCACCGAAGGCGCTACCGCGCCAGGATCTGCCGGTCACTAATTGAAAAGGCCTAGTAGAGATTTCCTGGCCAGCTCCAGCGACACCGATAATAAAGGATTCGCCCCAGCCCTTATGAGAGCATTCAAGTGCCTGGCGCATAGTGTTGACATTGCCTATACACTCAAAAGAGTAGTCAACGCCGCCGCGGGTGATTTCAATGACATGGTCAGTAATATTGTCGACCTCGTTAGGGTTGATAAAATCGGTCATGCCGAACTGTCGAGCTAGGTCGGCCTTGTCAGGGTTGGTATCGATGCCGATTATTCGGTTGGCACCCACCATACGGGCACCTTGAATGACATTGAGCCCGATACCGCCTAAGCCAAATACCGCTACAGTACTGCCGGGTTCGACTTTCGCATCAAATGCTACCGCGCCTATTCCTGTCGTTACCCCGCAGCCTATATAGCAGACCTTGTCGTAGGGGGCATCGCTACGAATCTTCGCTAAGGCAATCTCAGGGAGTACGGTGTAGTTAGAGAACGTTGAGCACCCCATATAGTGCAAAATGGGTTTTCCATCTAAGGAAAACCGGCTGGTGCCGTCTGGCATAAGGCCTTGGCCCTGAGTGCTGCGAATAGCCTGGCAAAGATTGGTTTTTGGATGAAGGCAGTACTCGCATTCTCGGCATTCGGGAGTATAGAGAGGGATAACCGTATCGCCGGCCTTGAGGGATTTTACGCCCGCGCCCACTTCTACGACGACGCCTGCGCCTTCATGACCTAAAATGGCAGGGAACGCGCCCTCAGGGTCGTCGCCAGAGAGGGTAAAGGCATCGGTATGGCAAACACCGGTGGCTTTGATCTCGACGAGCACTTCGCCAGCGCGTGGGCCTTCGAGCTCAACATCTGCGATTTCCAGTGGTTGACCGGCCCCAAAGGCAACAGCTGCGCGAGTCTTCATGGTAGATCCCTTATCGTCATTTATTGTGATGGTGTGGCAAAAGCCTATTGTAAACCAAATAGGCGCCGATAGGCTTGATTGTAAATAGGGGCTACCTGAGTGGCAAATAATGCTAATATTGCGCTCTGTTAAATATTTGCCGAGTCTGAATCGGCGCCGCTAAACGAGTAATTGGGTAAGAGTTCGTCCATGACTATTGCAGAACCGAAGAAATATGTATTAACAGTCTCCTGTCCAGAAGCCAATGGCATTGTCCATGCGGTCAGTGATTTTCTCTTTAAGCGCGGCGCCACGATTAGTGATGCAGCTCAACACCGAGACCCCATAATGGATCGCTTTTTTATGCGAGTGGAGTTTGAAGAGGTAGAGGCGGACATTCCTGGTTGTGAAGCCTTAACGGGCGATTTTCAGGCCATTGCGACTCGATTCGATATGGAGTGGCATTTCTTTGATCTGTCTATAAAACCGCGTGTACTCCTTGCGGTGTCTAAGCATGGTCACTGCCTAAACGATATTCTGCATCGGTGGCGGGCAGGCGCGCTTCCCGCCGAGATTGTTGGCGTTGTCTCTAATCATGAGGATATGCGAGGTATCACTGAGTGGCACGGTATTCCATACCACTATCTGCCTGTGGATGCGGAGTCTAAAGAGCAGCAGGAGGATGAGATCCTGCGGATTATCGATGAGTTCAAAGTGGACCTCTTAGCTTTGGCG
Source organism: Pseudohongiellaceae bacterium (assembly GCA_033721235.1). Taxonomy (GTDB): domain Bacteria; phylum Pseudomonadota; class Gammaproteobacteria; order Pseudomonadales; family Pseudohongiellaceae; genus UBA5078. The sequence goes on from JAWWAY010000012.1 coordinate 95,228, forward strand.
CGGTATATGCAAATACTTTCGCCTAAAATGTGTGAAGCGATGGCGGGCAGGGCTATTAATATTCATCACTCCTTCTTGCCTGGTTTTAAGGGAGCTAATCCTTACCGCCAAGCGTATATGCGCGGCGTGAAAATTATTGGTGCCACAGCGCATTATGTGACCACTGATTTAGATGAAGGTCCAATCATCGAGCAAGCGGTGGAGAAAATCGATCACAATTTCGATATCGATGCCTTAGTGCAAATTGGGCGAGATGCCGAATGCGCGGCCTTCGCTAGGGCCGTAAAATGGCACTGCGAGCACCGCATAATTGTCAATGGCAATAAGACTGTTGTGTTTAAATAGTTAATCTTTGTGATCAGGTGACTTCTTTAGAAGAATATTGGAAAGCTCCTCCAGCGGCATGGGTTTAGCAAATAGATATCCTTGAGCTTCTACGCAGCCCATGCGCGCAAGGGCTGCTTCCTGTTCTTCGGTCTCAATTCCTTCTGCGATTGTTAACAGACCAAGCTGCGTGCCTAAGTGTACGATGGTTTCGGCTACCGCTGCCCCGCCTGGGGTGTGTAGGTCTTTAACAAAACTCCGATCGACTTTTATTTTATCCAGAGGGAGTCTGCGTAAGTAGTTTAGTGAAGAATAGCCTGTCCCAAAATCGTCAATCGAGATATGCACGCCGAGAGTTTTTAATTTGTTTAGGCAATTGATTACGATCTCTGGTTCGTCCATCAAAATGGACTCTGTAATCTCAAGTTCAAGCTCACCGGGTTTTATATTGTAGCGTTTAAGAGCGCCCGCTACCTGAGGCAAAAATAGTGGGCTGCGAAACTGAGGCATAGAGACATTGACGGCGATACTTATGCCTCCTATGTTTGCTGATCGAAACTGCGCCAGTTGCGCGCAAGCCTGTTCTAGCACCCAGGCGCCAATTGACACAATTAATCCTGAATATTCTGCTATAGGGATGAACACATTAGGCGGGATAAAACTATTATCGTCCTGTGGCCATCTTAACAAGGCCTCTAGGCTAACTATCTTACGTGTTTCAATATCGTACTGGGGCTGATACCAAATACGCAGTTTCTGCAGAGCGAAGTCGACTCTTAATTGGCGAATTAGCTGAAGTCTTTTCTCTGTCTCTTGCTCCATGGAGTCGGAATAGTAGTCAAAGCTGCGACTAGGTAGTTTCTTGGCACTATTGAGTGCAATATAGAGTCGTTTTAATTTATCAATACCATGTTCACCGAGACTTGTTACTCGGCCTATGCCCACGGTGGCGTTAAGCGTCAATACCTGTTCTTCCGCATTGAAAGGCGACTCAAAAACGGCCAAGGCTTTCTGTGGAGTGAGGGCGTATTCTTCACCGATCACTCCAAATACATCGGCATCTACTCGGGCAACAATGCCGTCATCTCCAAAGGACATTTTCAAGCGGTTTGCTACGGCTATGAGTAGTTCATTACCAATCTCGTGTCCAAGACCACTGTTGATATCGGAGAAATGATCAATATCAATGAGCAGAGCGACGTGGTTGACGTCAGGGTTGTCGCTTACTTGCTCTAGTGCTCTGGTGAACTCATTGCGATTTGGCAGCTGCGTTAGTGGGTCAATATAGGCGATGTGTCGTAAGGACTGAAAAAGCTTAACGTTCTCGAAGCTAGCGGAAATATTTTTAACGAAAACATTGAGTAATTGTTTGTCGCTTTCCGCAATTTCCCTTGCCGTTTGCAAGTATACCGCAGCAGGTTCCTTAGCATCGGCTAGATACAGAATAGTCGCTTTGTCAGTATAGAGATGATGCTCTTGCTCTAGGCATAGATTGATAAGTCGTTGTACAGTTTTGTCGTCTAAATCAGTAAGAGGGCTTCGAATATATTGTGCGTACTTTCCTCCTGCGCCCACGACGAATGCTTCTTTTACTGTCTTATCTGAACTGTAGGATGAAGAACAAACTACCCCCTCTGGTTTTAGATCGAGTAAGGCAGCGATTTGTGTAATGACACCGTCTGCGAAATCTCTTAGAGTGTTTTGTTCTAAGAGATTGGTGCCGGCATTGATGATTTTTTGCAGACCTAATCGATTCTGATTGATATTGCGAATCTGTTGGTAGGAGCGAACTGCAGAGGTAATCAGCGTGCGAAAATTATTGTGGTTTAACTCTGTTTTTGCGCGATAATCATTGATGTCGTAATCACGAATCACTTTTTCTTCCGGCGCATAACCAGGTTGGCCAGTGCGCAATACAATACGCATTTCGCTAAGGCCAAGTTCTTGACGAATTTGCGGAATACAGTCTAAACCTGCCGTAGGGGTTTCCATGACGACATCTAGTAATAAGACGGCTACATCACGATACTCCTTAAGAAACTCAATGCATTCCTTCGCAGAATGAACATGGTGTAGTTGAAGGCCAATATTATTGATTCTAAGGCGTGCAATGGCGAGTTGAGTAACCTGATGAACCTCTTCATCGTCATCAACCACGAGTATGCGCCACTTGAAATTCTCGTCGCTCTCTGGATATACATTTGGTACTTCGGGCGCGAATATGACTTTGCTTTCAACATCCATATCTACCTCGGCTGTAAATTTCGATTTTACGGGGCGATTATCGGGAGACTAATTTCGAATTGTGCTCCAGAGCTCTCTGGAGAGGCAATGCTGATTTCTCCACCTAGTATCTCGGTCACTAGGTTCCACACTATATTGAGGCCTAAGCCAGTGCCACCACTGCCTAACTGGGTTGTGAAGAAGGGGTCGAAAACCTTGTCGATGATATCCGCTGGTATACCAACCCCGTCGTCAGTATAAGTGATGGTGAATCTATCGGGTGAGACCTGCATCACAACTATGCTTATTGTCCCTTGTCTATTATTGGGGAAAGCGTGTTGCAATGAATTCATAATGAGATTGGTCAGGACTTGACCCAGTGGCCCAGGGTAACTCTGAACCGGTAAATGCTTGGGGCAGTCTATCATTAGGCGATGGGGCGTTCTTTTAAGTTGCGGTTGTAAAGTGGTCTTCAGCTCCTGGAGCATTACAGACAGATTAAAATTACGTCTTCTCTCACTCGTTTGGTCGACGGCAACTTGTTTGAAGCTCGCGACTAAGTCGGCGGCTTTACGCATATTGTTTTCAATAACCTTGGTACTCTCTGTTGCCGATTCCATAAAGTCGCGAAGTTGAGTTTGAGTCAGAGAGTTAGTGTTTATACTATCGTTAAGTTCTTTGGTCTGGGACTCAAGCACTGAGGCTGCCATTAGGCCATTGCCAATGGGCGTATTTAATTCATGGGATATTCCGGCAACCATGCCGCCTAACGCGGCCATTTTTCCCTGTTGAATCATTTGATGGTGTGCTTGCTCAAGCTCTGAGGACTTTTGTTCCACTTGCATTTGGATGCTGCTTTTTTGCTGCAGGATAATTCTTACATAAAGTGCGACTAGGCCAGTGAATGCTAAGCCGGTAAAAAAAACGAGATACGCCATGGAGTAGTTTACTTTCGCCCCATATTGTTCGGAAAATTGCCAGTGTAGGTCCCATGTGTACTGGTTCATGTCGAGTTGAATGTGTTGCTCAAATACGGGACTAAACTCCATTATGGATGTTGATGAATGATTTATCTCAGGAGCAGCAGGGTGTGTAATAGACAGTTTGATGAACGGTGATTGGAGCTCATCGTTCATTTTGTTGAGTAGCTCGGTAAAATCTA
>JAWWAY010000013.1:0-81573 GCA_033721235.1 Pseudohongiellaceae bacterium
AGATCAACACCCTCCTGAGTCCCAACACCCACCTTGAGCTCACTGACCGCCTTGCACAGCAGCTCAGAAAAACGCATATACACACTGTCATGGACATAAATACGATTAGCACAGACACAGGTTTGCCCATTATTGCGAAACTTCGCCTGCACGGCCCCAGCGACGGCCGCGTCGATGTCGGCGTCTGCAAACACAATAAAAGGTGCATTCCCTCCCAACTCCAGCGACAGATTCTTAATATCATTGGCGCAGGCTGCCATTAGCTTCCGCCCGACATCCGTTGAACCGGTAAAGGAAAGTTTTCTAACCTTACTGTTTTGCGTTAACTCCTCGGCAATCTCTTTTGGACTTCCTGTCACAATATTCAAAACCCCTGCAGGAATGCCTGCGCGTTGCGCCAGTTCTCCTAGCGCTAGAGCGGTAAAGGGTGTTTGTGACGCGGGCTTTAACACCATCGTGCAACCTGCCGCCAATGCGGGAGCGGCCTTACGCGTCGCCATCGCGGCGGGAAAATTCCATGGAGTTATGGCGGCAGTTACACCAACGCCTTGTTTAATGGTTACTAATCTTCGGTCGTTTTGATGAGTAGGGATAGTGTCCCCATAGGCGCGTTTTCCTTCCTCGGCAAACCATTCAACAAACGAGGCAGCGTAAGCAATTTCCCCTTTCGCTTCGGCGATTGGTTTTCCTTGCTCGGCGCTCATGATGGCGGCCAAGTCTTCCTGGTGCTCCATCATGAGATCAAACCAACGACGCAGAATAACGGCCCTATCTTTTGCTGTTCTTTCCCTCCACTGCGGCAGTGCAGCATAGGCGGCATCGATGGCCTCTGATGTTTCCTGCCGCCCTAGCGAAGGCACTCGTCCCAGCATCTCACCCGTAGCGGGATTATTGACATCCAAGTATTTTCCGTCCTTCGCGTTTTGCCATTCCCCTGCAATTAAGCACTGATGGCGTAGGAGAGAACTGTCTAGTAAATTCGCTTTCGACTTCGTCATTTTTCATCTCTCAGCGTTCGTTTGTTTGGCTTTTTGCTCCCATTGCTAAAAAGGGGCATCTCATTGTTTTTACAAGAGTAACTAGCTTGCCTGATCGACTGCACACTTTAAAGTGATTATCGAAAGCACAAACGGGAACTATGCTTCAGCCGTCAATACTGCTACTGTTTGGCACCAGAAAATTGCATGGTCAGTTGGCGAGTTAAATGATGCCATTCATTAAAGCTATCACTTTACGCTTAAGCTTGGGCTTTCTACCAGCCCTAATGGCTTGGCCTGCATTGGCTCAAAATAATGGTGCATCTGAACTAGTTGCAATCGATATGATGCGCTGGGAAGAACGTATCTTTAAAGGCTCTACGCGTTATCGAAGCGTTATTTTGGATGACGAGCGCGTCCTTCGTGCTGAGGCCAGAGCGAGCGCTAGCGCCCTTTACCAAGAGATAGAGATCGATCTGACCAAGACCCCTTACCTAAGCTGGCGCTGGCTAATTGAGGAAACTCTCGATGGCGTACTCAACGAGCAAACCAAGGCGGGCGACGACTATGTTGCGCGTATTTACGTTATTCAAAGTGGCGGTTTAGCATTTTGGCGCAGCAAAGCGCTAAACTATGTGTGGACTAGCGGGCAAGAGCAAGGCGCTCGATGGAATAATGCCTTTGGCCAGGGCAATGTCAAAATGTGGTCTTTGAACAGCGGCTCAGAAGGCGCCGGAGATTGGCAGTCTCACACCAGAGATGTACGTGTAGACTGGTTAAAAGCTTTTGGCGAAGAGATCGATCATATCGATGGTGTAGCAATAATGACTGACACAGACAATACGGGCCAATTTGCCACCGCATGGTATGCGGATATTGTATTTAGTTCTGCGCCAGCCAATTAAGCCTACTTAAACTCGAACAGTAAACACATCACAGTGACTACCATGCAGCACTGCGTTTGCTGTAGAGCCTAACAGTGCCGACTTGATAGCACCCTGCCCGTGACTCCCCAAAACGATTAAGTCTGCTCCGGAGTCTTTGGCCAGTTTCTTAATTTCATCCCCAGCTTTACCATGTAAGAAGTGAACGGCTTCAGCACCTATGCTCGGGAATTTCTCATCAATCATCGCTTTGACCTGCACGGTATAAGCGCTTTGAAATTCCTTTTGGGCTTTTTCAAAATCACCCATATTCAACTCATAAGTATAGGTATTCAATAAGTCCTCGAATACCACCACTACGCTTACTTTTGCCGATGTACCGGCCACTACATCCAAAGCCTTTTGTATAATTTTCTGGGACTCTGTAGACCCGTCTATCGCTACCAGAACATTCTCGTATTGCGCCATTGAACTTCCCCCTAGATGATAATACTGCATCGTATGGCAGCGCATAGGATGATAGGCAATATTTAACCCAGCAACAACTCATGTTCGTGCATCGCCTATTACTGCGCACTGCCTCTTGCATAAAAACTACAGGTAAAAAAAAGCCCGCGTACAGACGCAGGCTTTTTAGCAAGGTCTCTTACAGCTACAAAATGTAGATTGTTGCCAAAAGGCCTGTAACAGACAAAGCGATAGTATAAGGCAAGGCCAATATCACCATGCGCCCATACGACAAGCGAATAAGCGGAGCCACTGCCGATGTTAGCAAGAATAGGAACGCTGCCTGACCGTTCGGTGTTGCTACCGATGGAATATTAGTACCCGTGTTAATAGCAACAGCCAATAACTCGAACTGCTCGCGATCAATAACGCCATTCTGGAAGGCGGCTTGAACTTCCGAGATATACACGGTTGCAACGAATACGTTATCGGATACCATGGACAAGAAACCATTCGCCAAATAGAAAGCAGAAAGCTGCGTATGCCCTTCAAGGGCTAGCACGTAGTCAATAACCGGCTTGAATAGATGCAGCTCGTGGATAACCCCGACTACAGCAAAGAACACAACCAATAGAGAAGTAAAGGGTAGCGCTTCTTCGAAGGCGTGCCCGAGTCGGTGCTCGTCGGTAATACCGGTCAACGAAGTGGCAAGTACGATCACCGCCAAACCAATTAGACCCACTTCGGCCAAATGAAGTGCTAGGCAAGCCACCAGGAACACGGCAACTGCGGCCTGAAGCCACAGAGTCATAATATCATCCTTGGTCATCTTGCTCGTCTTCTCGGCGTCATAATCTTCTAAGATTTTGCGCACACTCGGAGGCAGCTCAACACCATAACCAACAATTTTGAACTTCTCTACGATAACGGTGGTTAGTAAGCCGACGATGAGAACGGGAATCGAAACCGGTGCCACCCGCACGTAAAACTCTACGAAATCCCACCCCATAATGTGGCCAATTAGCAAGTTCTGAGGCTCGCCCACGATAGTGGCGACGCCACCCAGAGCAGTACCGACCGCGGCGTGCATCATGATATTACGCAAGAAGGCACGGAAGTTTTCTAAGTCGTCTCGGCGGTGTGCTTGAACGTTCTGGTCATCATTAATATCGCTACTATCCTCATGGTGAAGACCAGAGGCCACCTTGTGGTAAACCGAATAGAAACCAGAGGCAACGGCAATAACAACGGCCGTCACGGTTAACGCGTCCAAGAAGGCAGACAAAACGGCTGCCACTAATGCGAACAGAACAGAAAGCGCTGTTTTTGACTTAACCCGCAGGAGAATCTTGGTGAAGGTGAACAGCAGCATCTCTTTCAAGAAGGAGATACCCGCAACCATGAAGATCAATAGCAAAATAACCGGGAAGTTGTGAAGCGCTTCATCGTATACGGTTTCGGGGGAGGCCATGCCAATTACGACGGCCTCAAAAGCGAGTAAGCCTCCTGGCTGCAGCGGATAGCACTTGAGGGCCATCGCCAAAGTAAAGATAAACTCAAGAATGAGCACCCAACCGGCAACGAAGTGTCCCACGAAGAAAAACAGCAGTGGGTTAAGAATTAGAAAGCCGACAATCGTTAGCTTATACCAATCTGGCGACGGGCCTAAAAAGCTCTTTAGAAAAGCCTGTCCATAACTTGAAGTCATAAGTACATTCCTTAAAACCTGTAAATCTCATTTGGGCAAGCACTACGGCCGCCACCAAAAAGCTATAAATTTCAACACCCTAGAAACAAAAAATTTAAGCAAGCCCTCCGACTCTTTGCTCTTAAAAACGCTTCACAGTTGAAAATCTGAGCTGCAGATTTGCCCAAGGAACAAATCTGAGGACGGCATCATAGTAGAAATTTACGCGCCATGGCCAATGTTTTCGATACTAAGCTACAATTTTTCACAATTAGACAAGGCGGGCGAATGCTCGTTTGTGCAGCTTATTTAAGTAGTCTGGCATTCACGCAAACCGCGCACGTCCTCAAGCACGTAAGGAGATGAAAAAACCAATACTCTCCTATGTAAAATGTAGGTACATAAAAGATCTAAGGCAGCAGTAAACACTTACTTACTGCCGCCTGCCCCCGACTATGCTGCCATTGAAATACAAGGGGTCGCAAAGCAAGCCCCTAAGGGAGCACGTTTTTCACCAGCTCAGGCGGTCTACATAAAACCGCGCCTTTATCGCTCTGGACAATAGGCCGATTCATGATAATGGGACTTGCGACCATAGCGGCAATCAGCTCGGCATTGGAACTACTCTTACTAAGCTCTCGCTCCTTAAACTCTGACTCGTTAGTCCTGCAAATATCAATGACAGGACAGCCCATGAGCGCAACGAGCTCTTCTATGGCTTGAGCCGAGAGAGGAGTCTTTAGGTATTCCACCACATTCGGTTCGATACCCGCCTCACGAATTAGCTCAAGAGTCTGGCGCGACTTACTGCAGCGGGGATTATGAAAAATGGTAACGCTCATGCTTATTCCTCAAACATCGATTAGACTTAAACCCTCTAAGATTACCTTAATCGACAAACGATCGACACAAGCAGGCTAAAAAGCAACAAGGGAAGCCTCTCACTAGCTAAGAGTACCAGGAAACATTTTGAGTAGACGCGACACAGTTATGCAATTCCTCGACAGCGATGGTTTAGGCCTAGAGATAGGCCCTAGCCATAACCCTGTAGCGCCTAAAAGAGAGGGTTTTCGGGTCGAAATTATTGACCACTTAAGCCAAGAGGAGTTGTTAGAGAAGTATCGCGACCACAAGCTACGGCTCGACAGGATTGAATCAGTGGACTATGTCTGGAATGGAGAAACCTACTCTGAACTCACAGGCAAAACCAAACACTATGACTGGGTTATCGCCTCGCACCTTATAGAGCACACGCCTGACCTCATAGAGTTCTTAAACGGTTGCGCCGAGGTACTGAAAGACGATGGCGTACTAAGCCTAGTCATTCCCGATAAACGCTACTGCTTTGACCACTTTCGCCCTCTAAGCAGCCTTGGCCAAGTAATAGACGCCCACGTACAAAAAAGGGTACAGCATACTTCAGGCACCCTAACGGATTACTTCCTCAATGTAGTGCACTTAAACGAACAAGGTGCTTGGGACTCGGGAAGTCAAGGCCAATACAGTTTTGTGCACTCGATCGATCAGGCGAGGAGCTTTATAACGCAAGACTCTAAACAAGAAAGCTATACCGACGTGCACGCCTGGTGCTTCGTCCCGCATTCGTTTCGCCTATTAATTGATGACCTCAACAACTTGGGCCTCATTCAAATTAAAGAGATTGGTTTTACCAACACCAAAGAAAATGAATTTTACATAAGCTTAGGTCGAGAGGGGACGGGCTCGGGCCTGAGCCGCTTGGAGCTACAGCAACGCATAGAATTAGAGCTTAAAGAGCAACTGCAAGGAAAATCTAGCCACCCTCTTAGGCGAGTGGCTAGAAAACTGCTGAGAGCGCTAGGTCGCTAACTGCCCTTAAAATTGGGGGCGCGTTTTTCGTTGAAAGCCAACAAAGCCTCTTTAAAATCATCTGTCTTCGTTAATGCCGTAAAGTGCATGAGCAAATGATCAACAGTGCCTTCAAAGGTTTGATCCATACCTAAGCGCATCATGCGTTTAGTTGTCTGCACTGCCAGCGGCCCGTTCGCTGCAATTTCCTGCGCCCAATTTACCGCAGTTTCCATGAGTTTATCGGCAGGCACTACGGCATTAGCTAGGTTCAATTGCGCACATTCTTGCGCCCCTAAATTTAAGCCTCTGTAGAAGATTTCAGCCGCTTTGCCCCAGCCAATAAGTCTGGGTAACAACCAAGTTCCTCCGCTCTCCGGCACCACATTGCGCTTTACCATTGTTGCCGCCAGCTTGGCATTTTCTGACATAATTCGCATATCTGCCAACAAGGCCATATCCATCCCAAAACCCGCTGCAGCGCCGTTTATGGCGGCAATAACTGGCTTATCCATTTCCCACAGAGCGGTAATAGGACTTTGATCAAGATTAAAGAGCTGGGTGGCTTTGCGGGTCAAGCCAACCCCTTCTCCAGCGGCGAGCTTTTTCTGTGTATCTTTAAGATCTAGGCCCGAGCAAAACCCTTTTCCTGCACCTGTGATAATAATCACTCGTACATCGGGGTTTGAGTTAGCTGCCTTAAGAGTCGATGCCAAGTCGTTCAGCATATCACCACTGATAGCGTTCAATCGCTCTGGCCGATTTAAAGTAATTGTAAGAATGAAATTGGACTGCTCTACCAAAATGTCGGAGCTTTGCGAAGGTGCTGAAGTCATAAGCGGGTCTCTGTTTATTGGAACGGCAAATTCGACTGGCATCTTTACCCTATACGGCGGGCTTTTCAAGTCCCATTGCAATGCCCCATGATCAGCTCGCTTTCTTTGCTAGTGGAAATGTCGAACTTAATCTCAGGAAACAGTTACTTGTTCACACTAAAAAGCATGGCCAGCAGAAAACTATTTTGTTTAAGTGGGCATAAACCTTGCGTAGTTATCCTAGTGGCCATGGCGACTCCATTAGAGATGCGACAATGACAGTAGCGAATATTCAGTTTCCAGCATGGCTTATAGGCCTGAGCTTTATGCTCTGCTCAACACTGCTTATGCTGGTGCTAGAGAGGCTCATTTTACGCAAGGTTCAAGGCTGGGTTGATCGATCCAGCTTTCGCTTCGATACGCTCGTATTAAAGGCTATTCGTTCGCCGCTAAGCATCGTTATTATTGCCATCAATCTAATCGTTCTGAAGCAGGTGTTGCTCTATTTAGATGTCGACACTGCACCATACGATGGTTATTTTGAGCACGGTGCACAATTACTGCTCATCATTGCGCTACTGCGCTTTGCCGACACTTTCACCACCGGAGCCATTAGCAACTACGCAGCATCGAGCCAAATTCGCAATAGCCAAAGCATCATAAAGGGCATTATCCGCGGGGCCATCTACGGCATCGGCGCCTTAATACTCCTGAGCACTGTTGGCATTCCTATTACGCCACTGGTCGCATCATTGGGAATCGGCTCTTTGGCCGTTGCGCTTGCACTACAGCCCACACTAGAAAACTTTTTCTCTGGCCTACAACTCATCATCGACAAGCCTATACGCGTAGGCGACTACATTGAGCTCGACTCTGGCGAACAAGGCTTTGTGGAAAAAATAGGCTGGCGCTCTACCTGGGTGAGAATGCTGCCAAACAATATGGTCATCATGCCCAATAGCGCTCTATCTCAGTCAAAGCTCATCAACTACTTCTACCCTAGCAAAGAACTTTCGGTTCCGGTTGAAGTGGGCGTTCACTACGACTCCGACCTAGACCATGTAGAGCGCGTCACCATCGAAGTTGCTAAAGACATTCTCACTCATCACAAGTGGGCCGTGCCCGAATACGACACCTTCGTTCTGTTTCACACCTTCGATAATTCCAGCATTAATTTCACTGTGATGCTGAGAGCTCAAGAGTATGCTAACCGCTTTTTTGTGAAGTCCGCTTTTATTAAAGCTCTGCACAAACGGTTCCAGCTAGAAGGCATAGTGATTCCATTTCCCATTACTGCTCTCAACCTTAGCCAAGAGCAATCTGAGCAGCTGTTGTCCACTACAAATCAAAGCCCAAAATAGCCAAGCGATACATTAAAGGGCTTCCCACGCCTGTCTCAAAGTTCTACCATAGGCCGCACCATATAATAAGAAAATTTGAGCTTTCCGCTGTATGCGTCGATCGCGAACATTCAAACTAACCGCAGTTATGGCCGTGCTTACAACAGTAATTCCTGTTGCATTGGCATTTTTCTATGCACGGGAACAAGGCATTGCCTTCGAGCAAGCCCGAGTCAACGGCTACGTACAAGACCTCCTCTACCGATCCGACCGAAGCGTTGCTCAAATGCAGCGCGCTATTGAGATAATTAGTTCTCAAGCTGAGTGCAGCGCAGAAAATATCGACAATATGAGAGCCGCCAACCTTCTGCTCGACAATGTTGAAGTTATCGGCATTATGCGTGGCACACAGATGATCTGCTCGTCGCAAGGTATTCACACCCCACCGATAGAGCTAGGTCCCACCGAGATAGTTACACTTAGAAACGGACTGCTACGCCCAATCATTACCCTCCCATCTGCACCAGATATTGAATACATTGGTTTGGAGAGAAACGGCGTAATAGCCATTGCCTACCGAAACGAAGCCATAGCCCCAACAACCGTCCGAGAAGACGTTATAGTCGGTACTTTTACTCCAACGACGGGAGAGTTGCGCGGGGCCACAGCAAATATTAACCCCGCTTGGATAGACCGGCTGGGCGATCAAGACGAAACCACATTTATCGCCGATGGCTATATTGTAAGTATCGCGCGCTCGCAACAGGTTCAGTTGACTGGGGCCATTGCTGCTATCTCTACTGACAATCTCAACGCTCGCATTAGAGAGTTCACTCTCTTCCTTCTGCCTACCGGTTTACTGGCAGCGGCATTACTAACAGGCTTAGTACTCTTTCTCGCTCGTCAAAGTTTTTCAATTGCTTCCGATATAAAAACCGGCATCAAACGCAATGAGTTTTTCTTGGTATACCAACCCATAATGGACCTCAAGTCCGGTGAATATGTCGGTGCGGAGGCCCTCGTCAGGTGGAGCCACAATAATCATATAATAGCGCCCGATGAGTTCATTGGCGCCGCGGAGTCCAGCAGCTTAATTGGACTGCTTACCCGGCATATCATCAGCTTAGCCAAGAAGGACGCCAGCACCATTTGTGCTGGCAGGCAAAGCTTTACTATCTCCATAAATCTTTCTGCTAGCGACCTATTGTCGCCGGAAATATTAGAACAGCTGAAAGACTTCAAAGCCCATAGCGGAGCCCGTCTTAGTGTAGAACTAACGGAAAGAGTTATGCTTGACCCTACTCCGACTAGAGAGTGTATTAGGGCCTATAGCGACGCAGGAATAGAAGTCGCCGTAGACGACTTTGGCACGGGGTATAGTAGCCTTTCCTACTTGGAGATGCTGCAATTCGACACGCTTAAGATTGACCGTCTATTCGTCGAAGCCATCGACACAGAGGCTGCCACCAGCCGCGTGGTACTCCATATCATTGAAATGGCTAAAACACTTAAGCTAAAAATTGTTGCGGAGGGAGTCGAAACCCAGAATCAATCTGATTTCCTGCGCGACAATGGAGTGGAGCTTGCTCAAGGCTGGCTGTTCGGAAAGCCCGTTAAGGCAAGCGAATTTAACGCCGTTTTTGGCCGCAAGTCGAATGCCTTTAAAGCCTAGGAAACCCCACTCAAGGCTAAGCACTAGATGATAAAGCCCCCATCTATGACAAACCCGTCACCGGTGTGATAGCGGCTTGCATCACTCATGATATAGGCGGCGATTCCTTCGAAGTCCTCCGGACTCCCCCAACGCCGCAAAGGAATACGCGGCATGATAGCGCTTGCAAACTTTTCACGTTGATAATTGGCTGTCGTCATAGCAGTTTCGATATGGCCAGGAAGTATAGAGTTGGCAGTAACTCCGTAGCGAGCGTATTCAGCCGCAAGCCCCTTTATGATTGACAATACAGCGCCTTTGCTTCCAGCGTACGCCTCTCCTCCTACCATGCCTAGTTTAGCGCCTATAGAAGAGGTTCCTACTAGACGACCGCCCATATCACCCGCTTCGGCCCGCGCTTTCATATGACGGGCTGCCGCTCGTAAGGTGAAGAATAGGCCGTCTAGGTTTACAGCCATGACGCGTCGCCACTGCTCGGCGCTTAACTCGTCAAACTTACCACCACCACCAACGCCAGCGTTCGCAAAACAGCCATCAACTCTGCCGAATACGGACAAAGTCTCCTCGAACGCGCTGTCGACTTCTGACTCATCCACTACATCGCAGGTAATCATATGGACTTTTGTTCCAAATGTTTCCAAGTGCTTTATGGCTTTTTGGTTTTTCTGCTCATTGCGCCCCCAGATGCAGACTTCGCCCCCTTGCTTTGCAATACCCTGAGCAAAACCAAGCCCAATACCACCATTGCCTCCGGTGATAAGTGCGACTTTTCCGCTTAAATCAAATAAACCCTTACTCATATCAGCCCCCAGTCCCTTTTGTTACCAACACATAATCAATCGCCTAATACTAGCACGTCTATTAATAGATGCGTCTCACCGCGCTAACGCACCCTAAAGCCTATATTTAACAACAACTTATGGGTCACGACTAAGCAATGCCACCTTGTATGTTTCTTGTACAGCAGACACGCGCTATACTCAAGCCACTTAAAATAACCTCACACCTTATTAGCTCGGTGTATTGCGACTAATTACGCTGGGTAGCAAGGCAAAGCTTATGGTTGAAATAGATCTTAATGTTTACCCCATAGCCCTATTCACTCTCATGGTAGTGGTAGTGATTTCGATAATCGTTGTTTTGTTTCATCTGCAAAACAGCAATGTCCTAACGGCCAGGGTCAAATCCTTTACCCTATATTTCATGTGCGGGCTTATTGGATGGGTGCTTAGCGGGCTTACCAAAGGCTCACAGCCGACGGTAAGCATCTCTGTCGATGTGGTGTTTTATTCGCTAACGGCCTATTTATTGTTCTTGGCCATTGCCCAAGGCCGAGCCCCCAAGGCCGTTCATGTGGCAATGCTCCTGTCATCACTTTGCATCACTCTATCTGGCTGGATGCTAGAGACTTTCGTCCAGCAAATTATCATGGTGTCGGTATTTGGCCTTATCAGCTATGCCATTATTGCCTACTATGCCTTTGATAAGGCTAAGAATAGCAATAATTTAGGCGAGTCCATGATCGCCTTCGCCATTGCCATGTCGCTTATTGCCGCTGTCGCGCAAATTGCCATCGCCGCACAGGGTGCGCAGCCCTTCTTGGCTTTCGCTGTAGGGCTTGTGAACTCTTCTGCGCGGTATCTTCTGATTGGCATTGGCTTTATTTCATCACTTCTAATTAGAGAACATCACCTGCTAGAGTCTCTCGCACTGCGAGACCCTCTTACCAATACGCTAAATCGTCGAGGCCTTATCAATAAGTGGCTTAGCTCAATTCCCTCACTGAGGGCCGGCACGCCAATAAGTGCCATATCTATCGATATCGACTATTTCAAGAAAATAAACGATTCCATGGGCCACGATGCTGGCGACTCGGTGCTTAAATCCATCAGCGAAGTACTACAGCGCAATAGACGCGAAGAAGACATAGTTTGTCGTTTTGGCGGTGAAGAATTCGTCATCATCCTATTTAATGTCGAAGCAAAACAGGCAGCTAGGCTTGCTGAAATAATACGAAAAAATGTGGAGAACTTAGCTATCGAGGTGTCCGAACAGTCAGTGCGAGCCACTATCAGTGCAGGGATAAGCACTCGAGAGCATAAGTTGGACATTGACGATTTGCTCAAAGAAGCGGATGAAGCCCTTTACACGGCCAAGTCCGCAGGCCGCAACTGTGTACACCTAAACCCTAAAGCCGCTCAAGAACAAACTCAGGAATCTTCTCAGCAGTCATCCCTGCTTTCTGGCTCTGCTATATAGATTGCGCTGTGCTTGGCCCCTAAATTGTAGGGCCCAAGCACAAGCTCACCAATCTTCTACTCTTCCGCTATTGCCTTCATGCGGCCTAGTGCCGCTTCGAACATCCCGCGACGGCGGTTTAAGTCAGCGTCTTTGGCAGCTTGATCCGCTAAATTAGAGACATCAAGCATCAAGGTATAGATTAGTTTTGTGCTGTTCTCACCCGTAGGGCGCGCTTCTAGGAAGCCGTGATACAAATTATAAAATTGTCCTTCCACCGCAGGCTGAGTATAGCCATAGGAAAGTGGCGTTATGGCAGTTAACACCTCGATCACCCGGCCACCGGCCAATACACGAACAGTGCCGATACCACCGTCACCAGACGTGATGGTGCAGTCGATATTCAACCAATCTGCGATATGACAATAGTCTCCGACCTTTTCCCATACCTCAGCGGCAGGTTTGTCCACATCTATTTCCATATCGACGGTGGCGTACTCGGGTTCGGCAAAAACCGCATTTGACAGCAAAATAAGCGGGAGTGCCAATAGGGCTTGTAGCAAAAAGCCGACTACCCACCGATTAAGCATGTGTTACGGGCCTCCAGTTTCCTCTTTGTGCCTGCGCCTTAAACCCGCCGCCCTGACTATTGCCTAGCTCTTACTTAAGATTCTTTACCTAGTCGTAATATTAAAACCTTCCGCGGCGGTGGGGGCAACAAAGTGCTTCGTTACCGCCTTAAACATACCCTCCGTATCTGTCGCCGCCCTCTCGGGTTGCTCAACGGCTCTTTTCAGTACCCGCTCGATACACACCTCATCTGGCTCTTCTAAGTAAATCATCTGATGATCGGCGCCAATGGACGCGAAAATACTACGAAACCAATCTCGTTGAGCGACAGTATTAGCGGGAAAGTCCATCACCACATTGCTCCCTGTGTTCAAAATAGATTGAACCAGTTTCTTCATCTGTGGCTTCAGCTGATTGGAATACTTGATGTAATCTTCCACCGTACCGATTTGATTGGGGTATAAAGACGCCAACCACTCGTCTTCGCTAAGCAGAACTGCATTGTCTTGCTTTGCTAACTCCTTTGCTTTTGTCGTCTTACCTGCGCCCATTTTTCCGCAGAAAAACACCAATTTCCCCTTCGGCATATCGTCTCACCTCTTAAAAGCGTGCCCCCACAATTATTACTGGACAATCCTTTTAATTCAATTTCGTTTCCTTACTTACGTTCGAAGGACTGAACTAGCAATGGACCGCCCAATCAAAAAAACGAACCGCGCTTGGAAAAAGCCGGCTATCGTCGCCGCTGCAACCATAAGCATCGCGTTAGTTATTTTCTTGCAAGGCAATTTGCAGGAAGCCTTTAGCACGGTTAGCGTTCCAAAATCCCAAACAACAATAAGCCTCGTCCAAAATGGACAACTCGATGATGTCATATCCATTAGAGGTGCCGTGCAGCCCCTCAATAATGTGTACCTAGACGCTATCAGCGGTGGTGTTGTTGAGCAAATCCACGTTGAAGTGACAGCCTGTAACTGTCTAAAACGCTACGCGTTTTATCGAACTAGGAGTTAATCTCGACTGGGTCTGCGCTACCTAATAGACTCTGCGCTGCCTTGAAGACTCGCAGTTTCTTTAGGGAGAGAGATTGATTCGAAATTCGGCTTAGCCGAATTCCTCACCCCTACGGGGCAGCCTGTGGCTGTCTAAAACGCTACGCGTTTTATCGAACTAGGAGTTAATCTCGGCTGGGTCTGCGCTACCCAATAGACTCTGCGCTGCCTTGAAGGCTCGCAGTTTCTTTAAGGGGAGAGATTGATTCGAAATTCGGCTAAGCCGAATTCCTCACCCCTACGGGGCAGCCTATGGCTGTCTAAAACGCTACGCGTTTTATCGAACTAGGAGTTAATCTCGGCTGGGTAAAGCCAAACTAAAAAGCCCTCTAAAGAGGGCTTTTTAGTTTGGCGCACCCGGAGAGATTCGAACTCCCGACCAAGTGGTTCGAAGCCACCTACTCTATCCAGCTGAGCTACGGGTGCGTGCGGGCGAAATTATATAGAAGTCTTGGTGTGGGGTCACTCTTATATTGGTGCTTGTGGTGTAAGCACTAGGCTATAGGAAATTAGTCCACCACTAAGGGCCTGCACTTAAACGAAAGTCTTGCGATCTCCCTTTCTTCAATATACGATTCGTATACAAAATGTATATTGAGACTCTATATGGGTATAGTGAAAATTAGTGAAGAGCTGCACGAGGACATTCGTAAGGCCAGCTCGGTGATGGTGCGCTCTATTAATGCGCAGGCGGAGTATTGGATGAAAATCGGGATGCTAGCCGAGGCTAATCCGACCATGTCCTATGCGGAGATTGTTCGTGAGCAGATGAAGATAGCGGACATCGACGATAGGAAAATTGCCAGTGGCTGAGGTAAAGCTTAAGTCCAGTGCGGAGCTGGCGCTCATGCGTGAGGCTGGTCGGCTTCTCGCTTTGGTTTTCAAGCATCTCGATCAGCACGTCAAAGAAGGCGTTTCCACCATGGAGATCAACGATATAGCAGAGCGCTATATCGTAGAGCAACTCCAGGCAAGGCCGGCGAGCAAAGGGCAATACGGCTATCAATTCAGCCTGAACTCTTCCCTTAACCATGTGGTGTGCCACGGCGTCCCCTCTCATAAGCAGATTCTAAAGTCAGGCGACATCGTCAATTTTGATATTACCTTAGAAAAGAATGGCTTTATTGCAGACTCTAGCAAGATGTATTTAATTGGCGAAGTCTCACCAATTGCAAAGCGTTTAGTGGATAAGACCTACGAAGCGCTCTGGGAAGGTATTCGCGCTGTAAAACCCGGTGCCACACTCGGAGATATTGGACATGCTATACAGTCCCATGCGCAGAAGAACGGCTACTCAGTGGTGAAGGAATACTGTGGTCACGGCATCGGCCGCCAAATGCATGAGGATCCGCAAGTCTTGCACTTTGGCCGAGCGGGTAAAGGCTTGGTGTTGCAAGAAGGCATGACCTTCACTATCGAGCCTATGATCAACCAAGGCAAGGCCAAAGTAAAAACCAAGAAAGACGGCTGGACTGTCGTGACGAGTGACAAGAAGCTATCGGCACAATGGGAACATACCATCGCAGTGACGGCTACGGGCTTTGAAGTATTGACGCTTCGCGAAGAGGAAAGTTTAAACTAAGTTTCTGGGCTCAGCTGTGTATTACAGCCTTTTAACACACCGCTAAGCCCAGCGGATTTTACATATCGTTGGCGTTGATGAAAGTGGCCAATGCATCGATGTAGAGCTGTGGCATTGGGGCGCCCACAGCGATCGCGGTCATATGAGACTTTTCGGGCAGAATGACGTTTTGAAAATTACGCAACTCGCGCACCATTTTCTGTACTTTCGAGTAAGGACGATCGTACTCGCCATTGATGGCCAGTACTGGGAACTCGATAGTCGATAGGTCGAACTCAGCTCCTGTGCGAATGGCTGGTCTTGCTGATGCGCCTGCTCTACTTGCCGCTGCTGCTCTTAAGTTTCTAAACGCTGCGGCTTCGGTGCCAGTGGGTTCTGGCGCTACAGGGTCCAGATTCTGAGCGAATTCGGCCAATTCTGGGTCAGACTCCCTAATGCCAGAGCCACCAAAGGAGGCCGTTATAAATAGCTCGGGGTTGGTTCTAAGCAGCTGACCAGTAATGCTTCCGCCCATTGAATAGCCGTGAATATGTGCCTTTTCAATACCTAAGTGGGCCATTAGCTCTACCGTGTCTGAGGCTAGGCCTATGCCATTTTCTTGAACGACTTCACTCTGTCCATGGTTACGGTTATCGATAGCTACAACGCGGTGGTTCTTCGCTAGCTCTTGCGCAATGCCAGTGGAAAAGTACATGCGCCGAGCGCTATCGGTATAGCCGTGAATGAGCACTACCCAACTGCCGGAATCCCCTAAGGTGAGATAGTGAATCTTCACGCCATCGGACGTTTGAAAGGTGGCCGATTTAGGCTCTTGAGCTTGTGCCAGCACAGACACTGTAAGCAGCATTAAAAAAGCGATTATTTTTTTCATTTTAAAACCCTTATAGACTCTTATAGTTTTTACTCCTCATTCTAATCCACATTTACAGAGCGCACAGTGGCACTCATCTGCTCTTGAGTGACAACTGTCTCACTTGGGAAACGAATTCGAGAGTTTAAAGCACCGCTTTGACCGCCTTGCATTGTCCCGATTTGAACCGTTCGGTTCACCAGCTCGCCATTTATCACCGCGTGGAATTCGATTGCCACATCACTTAGCTGTACAGGAGAGCGGTTTTCCACTCTAGCAAAGAGCTCATTGTTATCCCCCACATAGGCTTGAACAGCTATGTAGTTAGCCGGATTATCGCTAACATCCAAGCGATAGAATGCGGCGCTAGCTTGCTCACCAACTGCTCCCTGAGCCCCCATCGCGGTTTGGAAGTATTGTTTGGCTGCGGCTCTATCATTCGCATTAAGGGCCATAGTGCCAAGCTCGTTCATAGCCATGGCAGTGGGCAATAGGTTTACACTGGCTTGCAGGTCGGCATTCGCTCTGTTTGTATTGCCTTGCCGAGCAAATGCAACGCCTCTACCCAAGTAATAATCAAAATACTCTGAGTCCCTAGCGATAGCATTGTCGTAGAATTCTACTGCCGCCGAGTAGCGACGCTGATACATCATGATATCGCCCTTTAAACCATGAAAGCGGGCCTCATTAGGCAACATTGAAATGGCCTGATCGATTCGCCTATTAGCCTCCTCTAGTTTATCCTGTGCAATAAGCTCCTGTGCTTCATCAAACGCTTCATATGCCTCGGCGTTTTCCCGTAAAAAAGCGAGAGCCTGTTGGTAGCGCTGAGTACCCAACTCTCCTGCGCTAATTCCTTCAGCACGTAATTGTGCTACTAGCGCCCTATTGTTCTGTACACGCTCTTGCGATGGTGGATGACTGGAGAATAAGCCATCGATAAAGCCTTGCGCCCTACCCTCATTCAAGCGCACAAAGGTCTGCTGCAAGCTAACCGCTGCGGCTGGGTCATAGCCAGCGGCGGCCATGTAGCGTATGCCATAGGTGTCGGACTCGCGTTCTGCATCGCGCCCATAATGCTGAGTGAGCAGCTGCGCACCCAACTGAGCGCCGCCCACTATATAGTCTTGATACTCATTGCCTTGAGCGGCTACTGCGCCTACTACCATAGCACCCTGCATGAGTATTCCCCGCTCCATGGCTCTGGCACCATGACGGGCAGCAGCATGAACGATTTCATGGCCCAGTACGGCGGCCAATTCGGCTTCATTGTTTAGCTCGGTAAGAAGACCGCGGTTGATCGCGATCTTGCCGCCCGGCAAAGCCCACGCATTGGGCACAGAGCTATTGAGCACCACAAACTCGTAAGGCAAGTCTCTATCGCTCACTCGCGCTAAACGCTGCCCCACTTGTTGCACATAGTCAGTAAGCTCTGGGTCCACTTTGTAGAGCCCCCCTTGGCTTTGCTGGGAGGGCGAATATTGCTGTGCGCCTATATTGAGCTCCTGAGCCTCGGACACCAGACCCAATTCGCGCTGCCCTGTGACGGGATTAACGACACAGGATGCTAAGCTCAAGCCCAGCACCACAATCGCCCCGAAGCGCTGCATGACTGCCCTATTACTGGTCTTCATATTGATGCTCCATACTTTGCATTAGACTAAACCTTGTCGCTTAGCACTTGTGTTCAGACAAAATAAAAATTCTACGCTATGCTTTCACTATACTAATCAAAAACCCTGTGGAAAAGGAGTTCAATATGACAAACCGCTGCTGGTGGCCGGGGGAAGACCCGCTTTATATCGACTATCACGACAAAGAGTGGGGCGTACCTGTTACCGATGAACAAACTCAATTCGAATTCCTTTGCTTAGAAACGCAGCAAGCAGGGCTAAGCTGGATAACGGTACTCAGAAAACGCGAACACTACCGCAAGAAGTTCCACAATTTCGATCCGGTGAAAGTGGCAAAGATGACGGACAAGGCCATAGAAAAATTGCTATTAGACAAGGGCCTCATTCGCAACCGCCTAAAGCTATTCGCTATACGCAATAACGCCATTAGGTTTCTAGAAGTTCAAGAAGAGTTCGGCAGTTTTAACGCCTATATTTGGAGCTTTGTAGGTGGCAAGCCCATTGATAGTAAGCGCAAAACAAAAGCAGACGTACCCGCAACCACCCCCGAGAGTGATGCTTTATCTAAAGATTTGAAAAAACGTGGCTTTAAGTTTGTGGGCTCCACAATTGTGTACGCTCATATGCAGGCCACCGGCATGGTCAATGATCATGTCAGTACTTGCTACCGGTACAAACAAATCAAGGCTGAAAAAAATAAGGGGTAGGACGGGCACCCTTAATGAGGGTGCCCACACAAACGCTATTCGGCTTCGTCTTCCTCTAGCTGAGCGTTAAGAAAGGCCTGATAGCTAGCTTTACTGACTTCGGCGGCCTTTTGCTGAAACACAATTTGATGCAGCATCTCGGCTAATTCATCACGAAAGGTGTCGCTATGCAAATAACCGCAGACCGCCCCATCTTTAGGCTCTAAAGCGCGCTTTTTTAAATCTTCGCGGTGATCCTCTGTCACAATAATCACAGGCGTTTCAGAGCGCAGCGGTTGCTTGCGCTCCAACTCGCGGAGCCGATACAAAAACTGATCGCGCGGCTTTTTGTGATTATTCCAGCCCGTAATAATGCAAGAAAGCTTATTGGTGAGTAAGCCAAAACCACGATCATACTGCCTAATAACGTCCATGGCATTGGACTCGTTATAGGTGTTAATGCTGGTATACAAACCCGTAGCGCCAATCTCTGCGGCAATCTCGTCCACTAGTTTATTATCTAGGTCGTAAACTAAAATTACTGGCTTAAAGCTCATCTTACATCCTCACTAAAGACGCCATTACTATTTCAATAGTTGGCCGCCGTCTACATCTACAGTGGTGCCTGTAGCATAGCCATTTAACATTAAATAAATCAAAGCGCTGGCAACTTCTTCCGGCTTACCTACGCGCTCTATGAGCTGTCCCTGTACCATGCCCGCGACGGCCGCATCGCGTTTATCTCCCATCCAGTCGAATAGCGCCGTATCGATAATGCCCGGAGAGACAACATTCACTCGAATGGGAGCTAGCTCGATAGCCAAGCATCGCACCATATTTTCAACCGCTCCGCCGACGCAGCTTAGAGCCGCACTATTGGCTTTAAGCTTGCGCGCTGGCGCGCCGCTAACGAAACAGATTGAACCGTCTTTAGCGACAAAAGGAGCGCCGTTTCTAGCAACTTTGGCATAGCCCCAAAGCTTTCCAAAGGCCGCTTGAAACTGCTCATCAGTTTGCTCAATAACAGGCTTCATTGTTCTCGTTCCACCTGTGGCCGCAGACACCAAGTGATCGATAGTGCCTATCTCTTTGAACAATGCAGTGAGCGCGGGCTCATCATGGGTATCAAGTTGAACGACTTTGACCTTGTCGCCCAGTGCTTGTTTCGCCGCATTAATATGAGCCTCTGAACGCCCTGCAGCCCAAACCGTTGCGCCAAGCTCGCTGGCGGCCTTCGCCGTTGCCAAGCCAATACCTGAGGTTCCCCCAATTACTACTACATTCTTACCCGCTAAACTCGTATTCATTCTCTCGCTCTCTTGTACGTTGTATTTGTCTTTCTCGTTCAGTTTTATCAGCAGCTGCAAATAGTATCACAGATACCCCGAAAGCCTCTTTACCACAGGGGCGTAAACTGGCATCTTGTGCGCGTCAACTTATCTTTGGAGACCCTCTATGCCCAAGCTTTTTAGCCTTACTATTATCGCCTCTTTATTGACTGCATGCGGCAGCTGGGTACAAGTCACTTCTGCTGGACAAAATGTTAGCGTGGCTAGCCCTAGCGAAGTGAGCAATTGCACTCGCATAGGCAGCAGCACTTCCAATGCCTTGGATAAAATTGGCTTCATCGACAGAAGCGGCAATAAGCTGCAAGAAGAGCTTATCAACCTAGCCAGAAACGAAGCTGGCGACATGGGTGGCAACCGTATCGTTATTGAGTCCCCTATTAGCGAAGGGACACAGTCCTTTGGCATTTATCGCTGCGGCCTTTAGAAGAGCCCAATCGTGCTGAGGCCCGCCAGCAGGCGGGCTCTTATCTCCTCTAAACGGGGTTTGGCCCCACTAAAACTTCCTTATCCAAGTCTCCTTCCCAGTTCGCTACTGCAGTGGATACTGCCAGATCACCCGTCACATTCACGCATGTTCTCGTCATATCCAAAGGTCGATCGAAAGGAATGATGAAGCCCACGACCGTGGCAATCTGCTCAGGCGATAAGCCAATAGCCCCCATCACTGCCGCCATCAAGAAGACCGAAGCTCCCGGCACTGCTGCCGTACCGATGGACACAAGAGCCGTTGCGCCAATTATCAACAAGTAGTCCAAGCCTACTAGGTCGATGCCGAATGCCTGTGCGGCGAACACCGTGACAATACCTACATATAGGGCGGTCCCATCCATATTGATGGTAGCGCCTAAAGGAATGACCGTCGTCGCAACGATAGGGGAAACCCCTAGATTCTTTTCTGCTACTGAGAGAGTCACTGGCATGGTCGCCGAGCTCGACGAGGTGGAAAATGCCACCAGCATGGCATCTTTTGCACCACTTAAGAAACGCAATGGGGGCACTTTGACCAAGAACTTCATGATGGCTCCATGGGTAATGACCACGTGCAGGACACAGCCCAATAGGACCGTCAGCGCCAAGCCTACGACGTCCAAAAGCGCGGCCACCCCTTGCGTGCCGGACACCCACGCAATCAATGCAAAGACGCCGAAGGGGGCAATCTCCATCACCCAGCCAGTAATCTTTAGCATCACTTCTGAGCCCGCATGCATCAAAGTCGCCACAGGCCTGGCCTTCTCTCCAGACACCATAGTGGCCACGCCAAACATCAGCGCAAAGAAGATAATTGCCAAAATATTACCTTCCGCTAAAGCAGCCACTGGATTACGAGGGACAATACTAATAAGGCGTTCGCTAAGAGGCATGGCTTCTTGCACCACCCCTGGCACAGCACCAGATAGATCTATGCCCACTCCCGGCTTGGTGATTACCGCCAGGCTCAAGCCAATGGTGATAGCGCAGACGGTGGTAAACATATATAGGGCAAGAGTTTTCGCACCAAGACTGCCCAGTTTCTTAGGGTCGCCCATGGCAATAATGCCCGACACTAGAGTAAAGAATACTAGGGGCACGACAACCATATTGATCGAGCGCATGAAAAGATCGCCCACCCAGCGAATAGACGCAGCGCCTTCACCCCAGACAGCCCCTACGACAATGCCAAGTAATAGCGCTACCAAAATACGCTTCCAAAGATCTATGCTAAACCAGGTCTGCCACATTGTTTGATTCCTCAAATTCTAATTATTCCTTATGGGCCGAGCCTAGAGCCTATAGAAAAAGCGCTGGCGATGCTATCCCTGCTGGCTCTGCGCCATACAGGGATAAATATTTTTAAATATGCGACAATGCGCGCCCGATTAGAAAGACGACCCGATTCAAACTAGGAAATCAGGCATGACTCAGGCCCAAGATCAATGGCTTAAGGCAACGGTAGTAAGTAAGGTGCACAGGACAAACAATCTGTTTTCCCTGCGCCTAGATGCCCCTATTGCCGACTTCAAAGCCGGTCAGTACATCTCGATCGGACTAAAGGTGGATGGCAATCTCATTGAGCAGCCCTATTCGATTCTTAGCGCTCCCGGGCAATCTCCCTTAGAGTTCTTCCTCTACACAAATCTGGATGGTGAGCTATCAAGTCTGCTTGGCGAATTGCAGCCTGGCGACCACGCCACTGTAAAGGCGCAAGCCGAAGGTGGTTTTACGCTAGACGCCGTTCCCTCTTGCAAGGACTTATGGTTACTGGCCACCGGCACAGGCGTCGCGCCGTTTCTTTCAATCTTGCAGCAAGGCGACGTTTGGAAGCGATTTGAGCGCATCGTCCTGGTTTATGCGGTAAGGCTATGGGAAGACTTAGGCTATGAGCCGCTTATCCAGCAATGGCTGACAGAGCACCCTGAGCAGTTTAAGTTTGTTCCCTTCGTCAGTCGCGAGAAAGTGGATAACACCATTCATGGCCATATACCGGCCAGCCTTTCAAATGGCTCATTAGAGCGTATGGCCGGTATCGAATTATCCCACGATGACTCACAGCTCATGCTCTGCGGTAATCCAGGGATGGTACAAGACGCTGTAGCAGTACTAGAAGAAAAAGGCTTTACACTTAACGGCCCTGAGCAAAAAGGCCATATTACCCATGAGAGTTACTGGTAGTTGTAGCTTTAGTGACCTATCGAACATAGAAAAGGCCGGCACAGAGAATTAGTGCCGGCCTTTTTTTGCTCAATGCTCAGAGGATTAGGGGTGCTCTAAGCACATTGCTCTTATGCCCCTGGAGTCCATTCCAGAGATACCCAGAACTGTCGTCCCCAAGGGGTTGAGAGCCTAGATTCAAAGCCACCTAAAATGCCCATACGTTGTGGTCTCACGTCGAATACATTATTGATACCGGCGCTAATGAGAAACTCGCTATCAAGATAGTCATCTAGCACAATCGCATAGCGAGCATTCACACGCATTTCACCATCTATTTCATTCGGTGCCACCCAACCTTGTCCGTAAAGGTCACGCACCCTGTCGTCAAACTTCACGCTGTCCCAGTAGTTGGCCGAAATCGATGCGCTTTGATTTCCTCTGAACCAATTGAACGTTAGGTTGGTTCGATACTGGGGCAGAGGCGGCACAATACCAGTATTGGCATTCTGGTAACCTAAAGCGTCTTTCACACCGCCAAATAGATCTTGGTACTCATAGTCGGTGTAATAAGTC
Source organism: Pseudohongiellaceae bacterium (assembly GCA_033721235.1). Taxonomy (GTDB): domain Bacteria; phylum Pseudomonadota; class Gammaproteobacteria; order Pseudomonadales; family Pseudohongiellaceae; genus UBA5078. The sequence goes on from JAWWAY010000013.1 coordinate 22,815, forward strand.
GTTTGCAAGGTGGCGCCAAAACTCCCCCAATCGTTGGTATCGAAAGTGTAGCGCGCCTTGAAGTCCACGAGATTAATCCACACGGAGCTAATATTAGACGCCTGGGTATACACCGTCTTCACGGTATTATCTGGATAGCGCTCAATGGGATTACCAGGATTGGTTCTAATGCTTGCTAGGTAAGCATCAGCCGCGTTGCGGCTCGCAGAGCCTGGCGTCGGATCATAGTTCGCCTCAGTGTAACCCGACTGAGAAAGGAACTGCTGGAACTGGAACGCAGCGGTATCTTGGCTAGTTAATGAACGAATACGATCAACATACTCGATCTCTTGATAGTCCATCGATACGCTTAAACCTTCCATTTCACCCGAAGGCTCCCAAGTGAAACCAACATTTCTAATAGTCGAAGTTTCAGGAGACAGATTCGGATTACCCGAAGAACAAGTGGTCGCGCCAACCAACGAAGTATTTGTTAACGGATCAAGCCCATTGAACAGTTCGCCGCAGTTCTCATTTGGTATGAACGGTCTCGCTTGAGTCGGAGTCGGCGCCAAGAAGCTTTCCCCCCAGGACGCTCTGACAGCAAAATCTGGAAGAGCTTCCCAGCGAATAGCAACCTTAGGAGTCGTAGCATCTAAACCAAAGTCTTTAAATTGCTCATGGCGCACCGCCAATTGCAAATCCACCGTCTCAAAAATTGGTACTTGGAACTCGACAAATGCCGCTCGCACCTCTGAAAAATAACGCGTATCCACAGGCAGTGGCGCGCCAACGACAGTATTGTAATCAATACCCGCAGCATCAACAGGGTTGGCAAACTCACTCTCAGTAACATCGCGCCATTGATAACCAATAGCGGTTTGCACCGTACCTGCGGGCAGCTCAAACAACTCACCCGTAACCAAGGTCTCAAATATCTCTAGCTCATCACGGTCGGTCAGCCTATTTTTATCTTTGATAACAAGGCTATTGGTCAACTCTACTGAATTACTAGTGACTCCATCCACGAAATAAGGCGATCGAGGATCCGCAGAACCAAAGGGGTTCCAGTATTCATCACCGTTTGGCCCTCCTCTACCCTGAAGGGCCTCTTGCAACAGGCCTAAATGTATCGAATAGGAGTCATTCATTTGTCGAGCTTCTTGCTTGGAGTAATAGGTGTAACCACTCCAAGAACCTGCCAGCTCGTACTCAGCCGCCAACTTCGCTCTGTTAAGGGAGTAGTGGGTTTCGAAAGCACGAGAGCCGCCAGAGCCCTCTAGATGACTCGGCATATGAGTGTAAGCCTCGGTGAACAAACGCCAACTCCATGGCACTAAGTCTACACCGAAGGGGTTTGCCGGATGATCTTGAGGAATAAAGAGAACTTCTCGATTGTTACCACTAACTGCCGTAGTAGAGGTCGTGCGCCCTACAGTAATTCGATAGTGGTTATTCAAGGTAGCGCTTAATTTCAACCAGTCAGTCGCTTCCCAACTAATCGTATTGTAAAGATTGTAATCTTTCTCTTCGGTTGAGTAGGCAAACTGTTTTGTATATTCAAACAGACAGTAATTACCGTATGGCACCCCAGACGGGATACTAAATTTACCTTCGCCATGGGCGGGATACCCGTCATTAAAAGTACCACACGACGGATCACGCAATATGCTGCCCACTGGAGTACCGCCATGCTTGGTATAAAGCTGAGGATTTGCACCAGCTATTTCCCTAAAGCTACCAGGGTTACCGGAAAGCGATGTGCCATAATCTTTCGCCCACTCCCTAGGTCTTTCATATTGCATTAGAGGCGTTTTCTTTTTCACCTCGAAAGCCCCAACATAGCTAATATCATTTGAGAAAGAGCGCCCCCAGAGTGCCGAGGCAGTGATGTCCTCCATGCCCGGCTCGTCCGTCACTTGATAGTAAGATCGCGCTCTAAAACCTTCAAAATCCTTAATAGGAATGATGTTAACGACACCCGCTACCGCGTCCGACCCGTATAAGGCAGATCCGCCATCCAATACCAGTTCTAAGCGCTCCATTGCTATCTCTGGCAGAGTCGCGGAAAGCGCCGCAGAGATCGTACGCGTACCATCCACCAAGGATAAGGTCGAATTCTCGCCCAAGCCTCTCAAGTTAAAACTCGCCCCGACAGCGTCCTGAGCACCATCTTGAGATGACAAGACATTGGCCACTACATCAGTGTTCTGCGTGTAAGTCAGATCTCGAATATAGTTAGACATGCTGGGAGCACCTGACTCAAAAAGATCAGTTTGACTAACAGTGTCTACAGGGGAGTTTTGTGAAAATGCACTATTGCGGATATACGAGCCCGTTACGACAACCTCTTCGACTTCGGGAGCGTCGTCCTGAGCCTGTGTAACTATTGGTATGGTGAGAGAAGCTGCGATACAGGAGTGAACTAGCTGACGTAGTCTCCCACGCCGAGATATTTGAGGCATATTATTCTCCGTATTGTTAGCCATGCTTTTCGCATTATGGTTGGCTTTTATTATTAGACTTCAATGAAAGAACTAAAACTAAGCAACCTAACATCATCCTCGATGACTACAGCGCAAACGGATCTGCGCTTATCAATACTTCGACAATGTACCGCTCGGTACTTCTGCCTGCGCTGGAGTTTAAACAAGTTTTCCACAAAACCGCAAACTTAAATCCATGTGTCACTTATTAGAATCTGCACAATTAAAAACCCCAAGGAAGACACAAAAACCCTAAGCGGCTGTTATATATACACAAAACTATACGGCCAAACCTAAACCAGATATTACAATTTGAACGTTTGCTCGACAAATTAGACACAATTTGTCACATTCATGCCATGTCGCACTCTTAGTGCAGCCCTAAAAAAACATCAATGCCAGAATCTGACTACGACTAAAAACCCACACTCCGACGTCCACCTCAGCCCTACTTAAACCCTTGAGCTTTAATCATCACAGAATCCCCCTTTAGCCATACGTTCTGGCAAGCTCCAGAATATTGCTTGCAAGGCTTAGCTTGAGGGCCTTACAACGCCTTATGGGCTTAATCAAACAACTGGCCGAACCTAGGCTTAAACGGTGGACTTCTGCGTAGAATTCTTTACATTAGACAACGAAATCGAACTCCAGAAGTGAGCCTAACGGAGAGACCTATGCTCGATACACTGATAATGAGAATCAAGAGTCAATTTTTTAGCCAAACAGCAGTTGTGCTTGCCGGGGCCATTGCCCTTGCTGGCTGTAGCCCGCAGGAGGCACCGACCTCGAATGCCGGCGTGCAGCAGCCTACGCCCGAAGCATTGCCCTATAAGCGCATTAACACGCCTAATCCCAACGACCCTCTCGATGCTCATATCTTTGAATTGGACAATGGTCTTCAGGTTTATCTCACCGAGAACCACGAAGAGCCTCGTTTCTACGCAGAGATTGCCGTCAAGGCAGGCAGCAAACACGACCCAGCCGATGCCACCGGTTTAGCCCATTATCTGGAGCATTTGCTGTTCAAGGGTAATCAGTCATTGGGCACCCTAGATTATGCGGCTGAAAAACCCTATTTAGACCAAATCAGCGAGCTTTATGAGCAACACTTCAACGAAACTGACCCAGAAGTTAGGGCCGATATCTATGCTCAGATAAATGAATTGGCGGGGCAGGCGGCTCAATACGCTGTCCCCAATGAGATCGATAAACTCTACAATAGCATGGGCGCCACAGGTCTGAATGCGCATACTTGGCATGAAGAGACGGTGTATAAAGTGGGCCTACCGTCTAACCGACTAGAGCAATGGGCGGCTGTAGAGTCCAATCGCTTCATCGACCCTGTGTTCCGTCTATTCCATACGGAGCTAGAAACGGTATATGAAGAGAAGAATCGCAGCATGGATAATCGCGGCCGTGTCTCCTATTACGCCTTGGGCGACCTGCTTTACAAAGTGCACCCATATGGTCAGCAAACAACCATTGGTTCCGCGGAGCACTTAAAGAACCCATCGCTTGTTTATATTCACGAGTATTTCGACACCTATTATGTCCCCAATAATATGGCCATATTTATCAGTGGCGATATCGACATAGACGAGACGATTTCTGTGATCAGCGATGCCTTTGGCAAGTGGGAAGAGAAACCAGTGCCTGAGGTTGGCCCTTGGGTTGAAGAGCCCCTGCAAGGAGCAGAACGCGTAACGGTTAATTACCCTGGTGAAGAAGAAGTCCAAATTGCCTTCCGCACGGTTCCCAATGGCCACGAAGATAAAGAAGCGCTGATGTTAGTTGACATGATCCTGGATAACCGCACCGCAGGACTGATCAATTTGAACCTCAATCAAGCACAGGCCGTGCAAGCCGCAGGCTCCTCACCAGAGTTTCTGAACGATTACGGCTCACAGCGTCTATGGGGTATTCCTAAGGCAGACCAAACTCTTGAAGAAGTGGAAGCACTCCTTCTAGAGCAGATCGAATTAGTAAAAGCTGGTGAATTCGACGAGTGGATTCTGCCCGCGATTGTTAATGATTTTAAGAAAACTCAAAAACAAGCCCTAGAATCCAATACTGCCCGCGTCACGACCATGCGTCAGGCATTTATGGCCGAGCAGGATTGGGATTTTCACATTGGCGAAATCGCTCGCTTAGAGCAAGTGGACAAAGAAGATGTAATAGCTGTGGCCAATAAGTATTTTTCCAATAACTACGCCGCCGTCTACCGCGTTGATGGCCCCCAGGATATTCCCACCGTTGAAAAGCCACAGATTGACCCTGTGCAAATAGACCCTACTCGACAATCCCAGTTTGCCGCGCAAATTCTGGCCATGCCCTATGAGGAAATTGAGCCTACCTATGTGCAAGAAGGCGAGGACTATCGCATCGTCGAGTTTGCCCCTGGAGTGGACTTATACTATGCCCCTAACCCGCTGAATGATTTGTTTTCTTTCTCTATTAATGTAGAAGTTGGCACAGAAGAGAATGAACTCTTGAACTTAGCGACGTCATTGCTAGAGAAGTCCGGTACGCAAACATTCTCTGCCACACAACTGCAGAAAGAATGGTATCGCCTAGGCAGTGAGTTTGGTGTTGGTGCTGGAGCTAATGAATCAACAATTGGGGTCTCTGGCTTAGACGAGCAGTTCGAAGCGACTCTTGCTTTGATGCTTGATCTCATTCGCAACCCCCAAGCAGATGAGGCCACACTAGAAGAGCTCAAAGCGATCATTCTGAAGGCCCGTGAAGAGCAGAAACAGGATCCGCGTGCTATTAGCCGTGCCCTGTATCTTTATAATCGCTATGGCGACGAGTCGCCTATGCTGCAAGGTCTAAGTAGCGATGATATTCGCGCCGCCACTTTAGATGACATACAAAGCCTGATACACGAACTACTAGGCTATAAGCATACAATCAGCTATACCGGCTCGCTCCCAATAGAGAGAGTAGTTGAAATTTTGCGTGAACAATACCAGCTCCCCGAGCAGCTAATGGACACGCCTCCTTATCGTTTCCGCACAAGCAGAGAGATCACTGAGAACGAGATTTATGTCGTTGACCAACAAACGGCGCAGTCACAAGTGCGTATCGAGTTCCCCGATGGCACTTATGATGAGAGCATTACGGTGCCGGTATCCCTGTTCAACACCTATTTCGGTACCAGCATGTCTAGCGTTGTGTTCCAAGAGCTTCGCGAGGCGAGGGCATTGGCCTACTCGGCACAAGCACAATACGTGCAAGGCAGCCGCCTAAATGCGGAGAATCTTGGCTTAGGCGTAATCGGTTCTCAAAACGATAAAACCGTTGAGGCCATCGGCGCTTTCTTAGACTTATACGATAATATGCCAGTCTCTGAGGAGCGCTTTAGTGAAGCGAAAAACTCCATGGAAAACCGTTATCGCACCTCGACTATTGGATTCCGCAGAATTTTGAGTACCGTGAGATCATGGGAAGACTTAGGCTTGGAGGGCGACCCACGTCAGCGTCGCTTTGCCGAGTTACAGGAAACCGGCCTAGAAGACATGGTAAATTTCCAGCGCAGCAATATAGCAGGCAAACCAAGGCTAATCTCAATAGTCGGTGATGTATCGCTTATCAACGCCGATGCATTGTCCGAATACGGACAAGTAAAACAGGTGCAAGTCGACGATATATTTGTCGACTAGAAGGATGCAGCAGTGTCGAAAGAGAAAGCGTTGGACCCTACACCACTGCGTGTAGAAAAACTCAGTAAGAGCTTCGGCGATACGCCAGTATTGAAGGAGCTTAATCTTACGGTTGAGACCGGTGCCGTTCATGGCCTTGTTGGCTTGAACGGCTCGGGCAAAACCACCACTATGGAATGCCTACTGGGCATGCAGCCTTATCATGCTGGCAAGATTAGCATCATGGGGCTAAAGCCCGAGCAGCTGTATAAGCATGCGGGCAAAGTGGTGAGTGTGTTCGACAGCCCGAGCTTGCACCCGCAGTTAACCGTAAAACAAACCTTAGAGCATGCCTGCCTATTATGTGAGCGCCCCGCGCGGACACCCACCCAAGTGGAGGCAATGCTTGGCATCTCTCAGTACAGTCAATACAAAATAAAGCATCTATCGCTGGGCAATAGGCGGCGCACGTCTATCGCTCAGGCGCTGCTAGGGCGCCCCGAATTCATTATCTTAGACGAGCCATTCAATGGGCTAGATGCTGGAGGCGTTGACGACCTACTCAATCTTATTAGTCGTCTTAACCGCGAAGAAGGAACCTCCTTCCTACTCTCCAGTCATCAGCTGCCTTACTTAGAAAAAATTTGCTCCCATATTTCCGTACTACATCGCGGCCGCATTGCCGTGAGCGGCCACGTAAGCCGCCTATTCAATGCCCAGCACAGCCGACTACTGGTGCACTGCGACGATGTGGTTAGAGCCTGTGCCATTGTCCAAGGCATGCCCGGCGTTGAGATCGAAGACAATAGCTACCCGGGCTTGCTTACTCTGCAGCTTGATGGCGTAAACCCCGCACTGATTAATCAAAAGTTAGTAGAGAAAGGTATCGCGATACACGAGCTCGTTAGAGAGAAACCCTCATTAGAAACCCTTTTTCAAGCAGTGGTTGCTACCGACCCGCTTCCCGCGCTGGAGGTGGAAATATGAACGGGTTTAAAGCGGCGTTTCGAGCAGAACTTTTTGTCATGCTCCACAATAATGCGGCTAGGTTTTTATTGGTAATGCCAGCAATCGCAGTCATTATTAGGGCGATAGCGGTTAAGCTCAGCGACAATGCTCGTCAAGCACAACAAAGCCTTAGCGGTGGCCGCTCTTTCGAAGACATAGCGAGTTCAAATGCCTGGGGACATTTAGTTGATAGCCTCTCCATTGGCTTGACCCTTCTGAGCTTAAGCTTAGTCGCCTATGCCGCTTGGAGCTTTTCCAGTGACCGTGACAATGGCGCCCTTCGCCATGTGGTCATACGCACGACCAACCGCATGGGAATCGTATTGGCAAAGTTTGCAAACGTGTTTTTGCTTGCCTTGGCCACTCTTATCTTACTAGGTATTGGCAGCGCCTTAATTACTGCCATTCTATGGGACTTTGGCCCCATTGTAGAAGACGGCTACGAGCTCATAAGTAGCGCCGAGATTCGCCAAGAAGTGGCATTGGGCTTGGGCTTGGCAATTCTACCAATTCCAACAGCATTGGCTTTTGGTGTTTTAGTATCGGTGAGTACGCAATCTGCCACGCAGGCGATTACTACGGCGCTAGGCATTACACTTGCCGTTGATATTTTTAAGTCTGTTTTGGGATCCTATGCGTATTATATATACGCAAGCTTTCAACCTTCCTTAGTAGACCGCTCCTACCTAAGCGATGTCGGCCGGTTGGTTAGAGGCTATTCAGACGTGATGGTGGACACTCAAATGCTATCACTTAATCAATGGATACCGCTGCCGCAAATGCTCGTTTTTATTGCAGCAGCATTAGTCGTGGTACGGTTTAGAAAACTATGAGCAGGATGCTTGGTTTTATGACTAACACACCCCTCTTACAAAAACTAAAAAGCCTAGTCGTAGCGTTACTTTGTGCAGGGCTTGCAGCGTGCATCGGTTCTCAACCGACCAGCGTGGTTCCTAGTATCGCCATGTCCGGTGAAACAGTCAGTTATAACAGCACACGCAGTGCACAGGACGGGTATGACTTCGGGCTTACCGTCTCTGTCAATGAGAGTGACTCTCTCACCAACTTAGAAATACTACCCGGTGTAAGAGTGCGATCCGTTGCTGACAACTCGCCGGCGGCGCGGAGCGGAATTCGCGTAGGCGACATCATTCTGGAAGTCGACGGTAAGAAGATTAACCAACCGGACACTCTCAGTGCTATAGCGACACAAGCCGGTGAGGATGAGAAACGTTTTCGCTTTATCGCCAGACGTAATACCAGTGTGTTCGAAACACAGCTGACAGCCCGTAGGTTAAACCCGGAGCAATTCACCCCAGTGGAGCTTTACCGATCCGACCCCATAGCCACACGTGCCGGCTATGTTACACAGCTAGTCGATGCCGATATGGGCCAGTTTGAGACCGGCGCTAAGGTCGTCGAATTCTTCGACAAATCGCCACTGCGAGAGGCTGGCATAGAGATTAACGATATTATTATCCGCATCGATAAGCGCCCATTAGAGTCTGCGCAGGATCTCATTACGACTATCAACGGGGAGTATGAGCTAGGCGACTCCGTAGAGCTCGGCTTTATTCGTAACACCTCCAGCGGCTCAAGCATGCTAGAAAAAAATGTAAAATTATGGAGCCCGAAACGACGAATCAGCGATATTTCACTTGGTCCTCTACTGCAGTATTCCCAGGATATAGGTTCTGCTAGAACCCAATTGAGTATTGGCGACTTTTGGCTATTCTCGCTATTTGACTACAGCCATATCGAAGGAGAAAAGCAGTATACTCTGTTCGAGTTTTTCCGCTTCTCCAGCGGCTATGGCGAACTGGTCGAGGATGCAAGCCCTTGATTGCACTGCTCAAGCATCTAGGCTTTACTTTAGGCCCCCTTATTGCGATTGCTTGCTCCTCTCATGCATCGGGACAGGCACAGCATATTAGCTCGGAGCTTTCGAGCGAGAGCTTTGCACCAGTGTATTATCAGGACATGGACGGTGATTCACTGGTCGATATTATCCTCCCCCATTGGAGCCAAAATACTGGGCGAGAGTTACATATTTACTTGCAAAGTAGCAATGGGACTTACGCTCCTCAGCCTTCTCGTCGCGTCGAAATAAAGCCAGAAATTATCGCTTTCGCCTTCGCGGATACGAGGCCTGCACCCGGCAAGGAACTCATCTTAATTACCGACAGCAATGTGTTCAGCTTATCCAGCGCTATTGAAAGTTATAGTGGCAATTTGGCGCCACTGTTTGAGTGGAACTTTGTCGCCAGCGCACCAGAGCGCAAGCAAGTCCTGCATTTTGCAGGAGTTCAGGATATTAATAACGATGGTTTGGAGGACCTGCTGCTTCCTGGCCGCGAAGCTTACGGCTACTTTCAAAATCTGGGCAATGATACCTTTTCATTGGCGCATCAGTTCGACACCGTCAACACGGAGCTCTCCCCCTCGGACCTGCCTAATGGCAACGGCCGCGCCAGCACACAGCTCAGCATTAATGAAAAGGACGGATTAGTCTTTAAAGTGACACTGCCGAATAGATCGGCATTCGATGACTTTCTAAGCCAAGCAAACAGCAATGATGAAAGCGACGATATGCTAGCAACTGAGCTATGGCGACCAAGCGCGCTAATTAGCCAAATGAATAATGATAGTAGAGCCGATTTCGTCTACATGAATATCGGCAATGATCTCTACGGTCAAATTAATGTTTTAGTACAAAGCGAAAGTGGCCAGTTCGCCGAGAAAGCTACCTGGAAAGGCCCCATCGACACTAGCGGTGAAATACAATTATTGGATTTCAACGGTGATGGCAGCAGCGATATTATTCGCTTGGTGAATAATTCCAACGAGTGGGATGTTTACTTTTACACAAATCGGGACGGTAGCTTTAATTTCGACAAGGCCGATCAGGTCATGCGATTCTCGGGCTACGATGTAGAGGTAAAAACAACTAAGATCGCGCAAGACGCCTCAGTCTTTTTATCTGTGCAGTATTATACTATTCCGGTTGTTAGCGCTATTCGCAACGCAAGCATTGTTCGCACACAGCTTATGTACGAGCTATCTGATCAAAGCTCACCTATCTTCAGCACGAGACCAAACTTCAGGCTAGACGAGAGTTTTTCAGCCGAACAAGTGCGTGGATTGAGTTCAGCCATGCAGATCGATTCCGACCTCGATGGCGACGGACGCAACGACGCTCTCTATATCACAGAGACTGGTGCGCTAGAGGCCAAGAGCATTAACGATGAGCTAGAGATTTCAGATGAGGCGTTTTGGCAGTATGTTCCCAGCCGCTCCATTGTGCGGTTCGCCACTGCTCAACTCAATGATGATGAAGTGCCTGACTTTATTCTTTATCACTCCAATGCGATTAGTCTTCTGGTCTCTACCCCATGACTTACTTCAAAAGGTACCTCAGTCCAATCTGTCTATATGCGTTGCCAGCTCTAGCCCACGCGCAAGCTGGCCTTCCTGACTATGACGCTATCGAATTCACTCTTACTGCGGACACCCAGCAAATAGTAAGCGTCGATCTAGACAATGATGCCCTAGTGGATGTTATCGGCATCACCAAGGAGCAAATGGATGTCTACTTCCAGCGCGAAGCTGACGGAACTAGAGCGGCGTTCGATTTTGCCAAAGCAGATGTGTCGATACCACTGCAGGGGCAAAACATCGCATGGCAAGTCAGTGGCAATTACTCCACACAGAGTGCTAGCCAGTCGCTGAGTATCCTGCTCTTTATCGACGGTCAGCGAATTGTTGAGCAGTCGTTTGATGGACAAACATTGGCACAAGCTAGGGTCCTATTGGACGGACTGAACGGCTTTGTTGGAGCAGGAATTAATCAGCAGCGCTTCTCCCAAGACATCAATCTTGATGGTTTGGATGACCTGATCGTCCCTAGCGCCGGGTCATTGGAGTTACACATTCGCAATGAGGACGGCAGCTATCAAGTCCCCCTTGTTATTATGAGCGATATGCGCATCACAACGCGTCTATCTTTACAGCAAACTCTAGAGCGCGATGTAGGACAGTCGGTAGTCATTCCGCAGATAGAACTGCGCGACGTCAATAATGACGGCAGTGAAGATATCATTTCTCGCACCGAAGAGCGCTTTGACGTGTTTCTAGCCCAAGCCCAGAGCCAGCGCTACTTCAACCCTACACCGAGCTACTCCCTAGATTTACTAGCCATTCAAGAGCGCCTAGGGGAGTTTGACGTGGACCAGATCGACTTCGCCAATCTCACTGGCATGCTATCGCTCACCCATGAGGAGATTCTCGATGACGTGAACGGTGACGGTATAGACGACTTCGTTCTGCGCGAAGGAAGCAAGGTGTCCCTGTTTAAAGGCCTGAGCAACGGCATGGATCTATCGCAACCCGTACAGATTCTGCGCTCGGGAGGAAACGTCCTCAGTAGCTTCCTGTATGATGAAAACGAGGATGGTCGCAAAGACCTTTGGCTCTGGCGCATCGAACCCATTTCCGTGGGAGACATTTTCCTTTGGCTAGCTATCTCAGGCAGTATCGATGTAGAAGCCTTTGTCTATCCAAATGAGGGAGAGCGTTTCGCTAGACGCCCCACAAGACAAGTCACCGTTACCCTTAAGTTTCCCTCGGTTGTCCGCGCTATTAACACCGTGATGGAATTTAGAGATCAACGGGAGGCCGCCAGTGAAAACGCCAGTACGCCTAATACTGTCGCGAGTTTAGACGATGAGATCGAAAACGATTTCATCGTGTTGCTGGAGGATCGCATCCAAGTTTTTCTCGATGCCATCGAGCCCCCAACACAGGCTAGCGAAGATCGTTTTCTGGCCTCGCTAAACTATAGCCGCAATCGAGACAACTACGAAATTGACCTGCAAGAGTTGATTGAGAACGTCGAGATTGAAGATCAGTATGGCTTGAATGACTTAGCCGACAAAGCGAAAGACTTTGAACTGACAATGCCCAGCACAATGCGCAATGGAGATATCAGCGCTCTTCAATTGAACAAGGACCAACGCAACGACATTTTTGTATTTTTAGAGCGATCTAACGACGAGATCAAAGGAGTGCTGCTGCTATCGCGCTAGAGTTGCGCTAAGCGATCGGATCAACTACCACGCGACTTCCAAAACAGGCCTATTATGAAGAAGATATTTCTCTGGACGTTTTTCACTAGCATCGTTTTGGTTAACGCAGTGGCATGGCTAGTTGCCTATTTTAGCGATGTCACTATCGCCCCTCTTTTTCGCATAGCGCTCATTGTCGGCATCTGTTTTATTAGCATGATCTTCGCTGGCGCAGCCGCCTTGCTAGGCTTTCTGGAAAGCGAAGACCCCGACAAGCAATGGAATTCCACAGAAGATTAGTCACCTCGCTTGTACCGGTAATTAGGGCAAAGTAGACTAATACGCCAGAGTAACGGTCTTGGAGATAAGCACATGCACAATGGTCATCATTCAGCACGGCAGCGTCGTGTTCGAAACACGGTGACGACAGCTGTCTTCGCAGTGCTCGCACAAGCAAGCTACGCACAACAATTTGCAGAAACAGCGTTAAGCATTGTGCACGATGACAATATCACTAAGGGCTTTCTGAGCTCTGACACCTACAGTGACACCAGCGCCCAACTTGGTATAAGTGCAGGGCATTTATTTCTTCTTCCCAGCAATGACACGCTCACACTCTTTGCTGATATCAAGGGGCAAGCTTTCAACAAGCTCGAAGGATTAGATTCTCAGTCCTTAGTGTTAGGCACGTCTTTTCAGCGTAAATTTGGCCTCGGCGCCTACGCCACTGTTTTCAATGCCACCGCTAGCTGGGAATATGTAGACAATACGGGCAAGACTCGTGATCGACACATCAATACCCTAGAGTTAAAACTGCGCAAGCGCTTGAGCCCACAGTGGATGTTCCAGGCTGGTGCCAGTAAAGAGATAATCGAAGGTATTCATGACGGCTGGCGTTACCAAAGTCACTATAGTTCTGAAAACGATATTTACGACTTCGATCAACAATCGCTGTTTCTAGCTTTGGAGTACGGTTTCAGTAATTTTAGCACCCTAGGGGTGGAATATGCCTTGCAGGATGGTTACACGATATCCAGTGCACTGGCACCGAACCCACAGCTACTAGCGATTTCCCGAGCGCTCACACTAGACCCCGCAATTGAACAAGCCAGCGGTTTGAATCAGGTTGCCTATTCGATAAAAACCAGAGCCCATATATTGAGTGTGAATTGGAGCATTCCGATTGGCGTTGATTCATCACTGACACTGCTCGCCTCACGACAACAAATCATTGCCAGACAAGGGGTGGACTACAGCAATAATCAGCTCGGTGTCAGCCTACTACATAGCTTCTAGTGGTCTAATACCTCGCGTATTTTCGCAGCCAGCTCTGCTCGCTGAAAAGGCTTGCTTAATAGTGTAACACCCTGCTGCAAGCGCCCAGAATTTAACACCGCCTGCTCGGTATAGCCGGACATAAACAATACTTTCATATTGGGTCGAGAGTCTAATACCGCTTCCGCTAACTGAGCACCATTCATACCGCCTGGCATAATGACATCGGTAAGAAGCAGGTCAAACTCTTGCCCACTATTTACTATTTCCATTGCCGCTATACCATCAGGCGCATCTAATACTTTGTAGCCCAGTTGAGCCAACATTAGTTTGGCATACTCACGCACCAAATCATCGTCCTCTACCAGCAATACGGTCTCAGTACCACCGACGACTTTGGGCATCTCTCGTGGGCGTTCTTGCTCGACATCCGTACTTAGGGGGAGGTAGAGAGTGACCGTAGTCCCTTCATCAATCTCGGAATAAAGGCTGATATGGCCGTTAGACTGCTTAACAAAGCCATATACCATGCTCAAACCTAGGCCACTGCCCTTTGCTGGCCCTTTAGTCGTAAAGAATGGATCGAACACTTTAGCAATTAGAGTACTTGGTATTCCGCTGCCGCTATCGGAAAGGCTCAATACCACATACTCCCCAGGCGAAACTTCAGAGCGAGAATCCGCGTACTCTTCATCTAGGGCCCGGGTACTCGTCTCGACGGTTAAAGTACCGCCGTTGGGCATTGCATCGCGGGAATTGGCACAGATACACAGCAATGCAGACTCCAACTGAACGGGGTCAATGAGCGCTGCCGCATCGGTGTTAAGCGTAAACTTTAACTCGATATCATCAGTGAGGGCCTGACGCATCAGGTTTTCCATGCCTTTTACGAGCTCAGAAACTCTTGTTACCTGAGGCTCTAATGCCTGCTTACGCGCAAACGCTAACAGGCGGCGGGTTAGCTCCGCTCCCCTGTCCGCGGCAGCCTGAACCATTCTCGCCAAGCCCTGCAGCTCGGGCTGACTGCTCAGGCCCTCGTTTAGCACCTCCGCATTGCCAACGATTACCGTGAGCAAATTATTAAAATCATGGGCCACACCGCCCGTTAGCTGTCCTAGGGCCTCGAAGTGCTGTGTCTCCTTTAGCCTATTGTCCATTGCTCTTTGCTGGGTTGCATCGCGAAAATAGATAGCGAGACCATCTGCCGAAGGGAATGCCCGCGCGTCAAACCACTTATGCAATGGCTTGTATTCAGCCGATATTAGTTGCGTCGTTTGATCTTCCACCGCCTTCTTGAAGCTGGCAACAAATTCACTCGCCTCGGGAAATTCTTCGAGAAAGTTCTTACCTATCAAGTGATCTCGTTGAATGTTTAGCAAAGATTCAGCGGTACCATTTAAATAGGTTACGCGCCAGTCGTGATCGACCGTCATGAACGCATCGGTAATGCTCTCAAGTGTATCAACAAGACGGTTCGCAAGCCTTCTAGCATCCTGCAATAGCATTCTTTGATGGTGGATATCGATGGTCGCTCCATACCATTTAATGATATCGCCATTTTTATCCAACAGAGGACGCGCTTGGCTAAGATGCCAGCGATAAGAGCCGTCCTTATTGAGTAGGCGATACTCCCGTACGTATTCGCTCGCGGTTTGATTGGCCACGCGCCAAGCCGCAGACACCATATTCCTATCTGCCGCGTGAATGGCCACTCTCCAGCATTCTGAGAGAATCAGGTCGGTGTCTTCACTTAGGCCGGTATAGCTGAAGAAACTAGCACTAGTATAGTCGGTAATGCCATCCGCATCGGCAGTCCATACAATAAGAGGCATAGCGTCGGCCAACAGATCAAAATTCTGCTGGCTCTTTGCCAGTGCTTCTTCGTTGATTTTTTCCCGGGTAATATCAGCAATATACCCTTGTAATACCTTCGAGGACTCCCCCTCTAGCGTGATCGCCTCACCGATCTCGCGTACCCACTTTATTGTGCCGCTCTTAGTCTTAATTCTGTAGGTACAACGAAAGTCCTTCTTTGCTCTAACAGCTTTAGCTACCAGCTGTTGAACCATGCTTCGATCTTCCGGAAGGATAATGGATGCGTAAGAGAGCTTAGAGTTCTCCAGAAGATCTAGTGCTGGGTAGCCCGTTAGCGCTTCACAGGCATCACTGAGATAAAGCATTGTCCAGGCCGGATCGATCTTACACCGATACACCAGCCCAGGGATTTGTTGCAGTAGTAACTGCTGATCGAGCGGAAAACTTTGTTTCACAATTTTGACTCTTCCCGTGTCTTACTGAAACGATGTTTCAGTTGTGATTGCGTCAGATATCTATGCATCTGTTTACCCTTACGCTATGGCACAAAATGCCGAACTAGGCTCCCGAACACTACCGGCAAATGACAACTCAAGAAACAATATTTGCGAGGAAAGTGCCATTTTTAAAGACACTCTGCCACGCAAACCGCGAGCGGGGCTCCCACTTAATGGAGTATCGCCGTCTAATACGAGACAGCAGTTAAAACGACAGAGCACTCTGAAAGTACACTACTTCTAAATATTTGCCAAATTGGACAATCGGCGAAAGGGACAGGATGCGGCCAAAAGATAAGAACGGCCATGTTCTATCATGATAGCCATAAGCTCCAAGGCGGGGCTTATGGCTTTGTGTTGTATCTTAAGAATGAGCAACAGCGCTGACCTGAAAACCGCCGGCTAATCGGTGCAGGCTCGTAGATGTGCTCTTCAACCTATCGGAGCTTGTATAGAGCGCCCGAATCACATTCTGCATCTCACCTGAAGCTTGTGCAACTTCTCGTACATGGTGCCCATGCTGCTGACTACTTTGCTCTATCTGCTGAATAGCGTCGAACATTCTGGCAACCACTTCGTGCAAACCAGAGTTATCGGAGCTTGCCTCTTCCGCCAGCTTTAGCCCTCTATCCACATCTTGAACACTGGATTCCATAAAGTCTGCAGCCTGCTTAGCCTCCAATTGAATGCTTTCTACCTTATCACCAATCTCTTGTGCCGCTTGAGCAGTGCGAGCGGCCAGATCCCTCACTTCTTCTGCGACCACAGAGAACCCTCTACCGTGCTCACCGGCTCTAGCCGCCTCGATGGCAGCATTAAGTGCAAGCAAATTTGTCTGGCTAGTAATATTCGATATTAGGGACACCATACCGCCAATTTCCGACGTACTGACATTGAGCGTTTGGATAGTAGCCGCCGTCTTCTCAACTACGTCTCTAATAGATTGAGTGCCACTACTCACAGATTCAAACTGATTTCTAGCATCCCTTACAACACTCTCCATAACGTCCTTCATCTTAGTGGCAGTCCCAGAGGCTGTCCCTATTTCGTTCAATTGGCTCTCCATAAGGTTCAGCATTTGCTCCATTGCAGCAGCCACCTGCTCGGTCGTAGCGTTCGCGTCGTGATTCCTATCCATCATTTGCTCACTATTAACTTTAACTTCATCCGCCGCTCTTACCACTTCGCCTATTACAGTATCTAAATTGTCGATAAAACTATTCGTCCAACGTCCAAGCTCTCCAGTCTCGTCTGGCTTTAACTTTGTGACGTCTAAACGTTGACGTAAATTACCCCCACCCTCAGCAACTGCGTGAATAATCTCCGTCATTTTTTCTAATCGTCTAGACAATTTTCGCGGGCCATAGTGGCGAAACATCAAGGCGCCCAAGCCGAACATTGATAAGGTACTAAATTGCGTCACCCACAAAGGAAGACTCGTGAATAGATGCATAGCAGCGTTTGCGCCGATAACCGTAAATACGGTTAAGAAATAAAGTGCCATCATCTTCAGGCTGATAGAGCGAAACCGGTACACCTCTTCTAAATCGCCCTCACACATCATGCCCCATCGATCCCTAGAGCCTTTTAGGGTGAAGGTAACCCCCTTTCCAATAACCGGTATATGGCGGTAGTCAGAGTAGCCCGGATAGGTCACAAATAGATTACTGCCCTTGGAGATAGTCTCTCTCACACCAGGGTGCAAACGAGAGGTCGCGGGGTCGGTAAACCTAACTTCAAACTCTGTATGACGCTGCACTCTCACAACACCCCAATCAGTGTGAATACCGCTCTTTAGATTCTCCCCATGCGAAAAGGTATTGTCCTCGAAACGTGAACGCGACAACGCGGCCCCTACACTAATTGATGGATCAAACCGTGGCTCGACCATAAAAATATAATTATCGCCTGACTCTGTATATATATGCCCTGCTTCTCGCTGAATAAGATCACCTATCACGTCGTTGGGAACACGTGCACATAGACATCCTTTTCCGCCTTGAGGTAAGTCTAATGGGAGATAGAACATCAGGGTTACTTCATCGTGAAACTTAGAGCTAGAGGGGCCTATGGCCAGGGTCTGTGGATCAACGTAGGGACCGTGAAGAAAGGCTTCCTTTAAGCCTTCGCTAACAGCCTTTGGGTTAAGATCTCGAGCCCCCTTTCGACCACTATAAGTCGTTTCCAACACCATGCCATCGGCATCGATAATAAAATACTCAGACACATCCAGTGAGCGGCGAAGTTGATTCTCTAGAACCTTGGCGTCTAAGTAGCGATTCTGTTTTAGTTGAGATGCGAGAGTATCCAAAGACTCCCATAGAGAGTTGGTCCATTGCTGTAGAATCTTCATCCTTGTGTTAGCAATGCTTTCGAAGGCTTTTTCAACGATAGGATAGCGTGACTTATTCAACCAACAGGACCAAGCCATTTTGATCTTGCCATTAACTCCGAACCAGTTTAACCAATTTCTTTCACTGCGAGACAAGGACATCTCTTCGCTTTTCAGCCGCACTTTCTTACTCCCATAGGTAGAGCGGCATCCAGTCCGCATTGACTTATAGATCCTATGGGCGAACTAGTTAGCAGGAACTAGGCCAATTACAGAGGCCCAGCAAAATAGCAAGGGAATCAATAAGATGAGTATTTCGAAAAGGGGGCAAATACAATCTTTCTACGACCGCAGCCTTAAGAAGATCCATTTCAGTGCACTAGCCAGCAGAAATGACCTGCTTTAAGTCACAGAGTACGAAAAAATATTTAGATACTCTAAAAATATTTTCACTCAATACATGTACTATAAACACATCAAATATAGATCGCTAGCAACGTATTCAATAGACAAATTCGGCAATGCAAGAAGAGTGTGTGAATCGCCATTGCAAGCTATATAGATTATAATTTTGCCTCTATGCGTACTAGCTGCCACCCAATACTATACTCGTTTCGTCGCTGCCCTTATGCAATGCGCGCTCGGCTGGCCCTGCGTTTCGCAGGCATTACAGTCGAACTACGCGAGGTCATACTCAAGGACAAACCGGCCCAGCTGATTCAAATAAGCCCCAAGGGAACGGTGCCGGTGATGCAATTACTCGACGGCAGGGTCATTGATGAGAGTATAGAAGTCGCCTATTGGGCATTAGAGACAAGCGACCCTCTTAGCCTTATTCCCAAACAAGACGCTATTGATGAATGCAAGGCGCTTATTCACGACTGCGATTACGACTTCAAGCAGTGGCTGGATAAATACAAATATGCCGATAGGCACCCACAATACCCCATAGAGCACTACCGCGAAGAGGGAGAGAAGTATCTGGCGCGCCTTGAGGCGCGTCTGCAATGCCAAAAATATTTGTTAGCCGCTGACAGTTCCTTAGCAGACATTGCCATCATGCCTTTTGTTAGGCAATTTGCGATGGTGGATATGAAGTGGTTCGAAGACAGTCAATACACAGCCTTGAAGCGATGGTTGACGCACTGGCTGCAAAGCGAGGACTTTCTAGCCATAATGAAGAAATATCCACAATGGCAAGAAGGACAGGAGATTACGCTACTATAGGGCTTGATGAGAGCGCAAACCTTGCGCCCAAACTATATGGCTTGAATATTCGTATCCGAACCTTTCGCTAAGCTTTCCATATCGATGGCGGCCCTCATCCAAAAATCAAAAGCCGCAAAAACACACTGTTCTTTTGTCATGCCAATTTTTTCATAGGTTTTGGCCTGCGCTGAGGCCGTCATCAGAATGAAATAACTCGACCAAGCGAACTCTGCATTCACATCGCTTTTAAGATACGGAGATAGACGCTCTTTCATGGCTCCCATACGATTATATAGAGAGCTCACATACACTTGGTAAAGATCAGGAAAGTCGGATTTTAGATCGACCCAAAACTGAGTTGAGAACTGCGCGTCATTATCTACCCAAACCTTTACCCAGTATCGCAGAACCGTTAGCAAGTCGCCCTTATACTTTTCTATAGGCTTGCGTATCCGCATCTCCCAACGGATGACCAGCTCTTGCACCAACTCTCTCTTATTAGCAAAGACCTTATACAAAGTCTTGGTGCTCATGCGCAGGTCCGAGGCTAGATCAGCCATGGAGATATCTCTTATTCCGCTAGTCTTTGCGCGACGAGAAAACGCCTCTACAATGCTAAAAGCTAATTCTGGATCGCTCTTAGATTCAAGGCTACTGACGAGCGTAGCCTTTGGCAAAGGAACTATATTGGTTGGTATCATTGACAGTGCGCCTTGATGCGTTTTTGTGACTGAATCGTAAGCTAAGGTCTTTGGTACAGCTCAATTTTATATCCGTCAGGATCGCGAATAAAATTGGTTCCCTCTACAATTTTATCAGGAGTATAACCGGCGGCAGCAACGCGTTCGGCCATTGCCTTTCCATTTGGGACCACAATCACGATATTACCAAATTCACTGGCGCCGGGCACTACTTCGCCTTCACGAATTACCACTAGCGTGGCATCTCGCACACTTCCGGTGGCGCTTAACAAGTATTCATGAGCGGGCCCTTCTCTCGGGATTCGAGCTCCCACTTTCAGGCCCAGCACCTCGGTATAGAATTTCAGCGATGTCTCTAAATCGCTGACCCTAATTCCTACGCCCGAGATACGGATTGGACGCTGCTCTTCGCTAAGAGCTGGGAGAGCATCATCTGAGCTTACAATCCCCGCCATAAACAACATATAGGCAGCAATGATTACTCGAATACATTCAAACTTTGATTTTTTCATTATTGTTTGACTCTCGCATTATCTGTCTTGAGGAAGAATGACTGCATTAGGGCCCGCCTGATATTCAGCACTGGGGTCTATAACCAAACCGTCTACGATGCGAATCCGAGAGAAAAGTCCTCTTGGGCTATCATCAGCAGGTGGAACCATGTCTTTATAGGATTTAACACTTGTTACCAAAATAGATGCATCTGGCTCCACTACGTAAGCTGGCAGGGCGTCCACTCTTAGCGCAAATGAAATATGCGTTTTCTCTCCGTTAGCTCCCTCTGGGCTGTAATCCGCGTTGCGGCGCAATGCATAATACACAGCAGGAAGCTCAACCCAGGTTAGAGATTCAATAACCGGACCGCGCGCATTCACCCAGCCAAAGTACTCGGGCTCCCACGGTCTATAGCCCCCTACGTAACCTTCTAGTGAGCCGTCTTCATTGATCTGCAGCTTGATTTGCGCCTCAAGAAGCTCCAAGTCCCTGGTATAGCCTGGATTCCTAAGAGTCGCCTCCACAGGGCGTGTGGACGTAATTTTTCCATCTACGGAGCGAGCTGGAAAGATACCTTCATATTTGGCATGGGGTTCGATGCGATATGTATAATCCGCAGAGATTTCTCCATTTCCCCCTTTCACCATCGGGTCTTTACTCATATAAAATCCGACCAATATATCGTCGTCATTCATAGGGTCATTCCCCTGCCCCTCGGCGACAATCACCATTGTCCACGATCCATTGCGCATACTATCGTTAAACTGCAACGCCCCGCTCGACAGCCTCTCTGGCCCTCGATATGTTTTCCAGCAACCCAAGGTTTTGTAGAAAGTATTGTCTATTCCCGCTTCTCCATTCGGGCTAACAAAACCAGTGTCATCATTGCCATCAAGATCAATGCCCTCTCCAATCGACCCGCTTACGCCGGTCAAGCCCGGGTCGGGGTATGAAGTTGGGTTGACATAGACATTGGCCCGTCCTTCTCCTCGAAAAGCCATTTGATTCTGACCGTGTACTGGGCTTCTTGTAGGGTTTGCAGGGTTGCGCAACCACTCGGCCTCTTCTCTGGTGTAGCCAGCTTTGACCAAGACCTCGACCCAATCTAATTCCGGGTTAGTGCCTGCAGGACAATCGGTACCAGGGTCAATAACTCCCTGCTCGCCACCAAAGTAATGAGCCGCTTCGTTCCATTCTATGACCCAGGACTTACTCCACTGCGCCGATGCAGCGAGCGGAATCAGTATTCCTGCTACAAGTGTTATTTTAGTTAATAATTTTAGCATTTGTCGGCCTCCCTTATGCCATCACATCGCTAATGACACGTGTAGTGCGCATAGACCCAGTGCCAAACTCACCAACAGGTGCCCCTGCCATCTGCATGGCGGTTAGAGAAACCCGAGTCACAGACTCTCCAGGCTCATGGATATGTTGCCCAGCCTTATGACGCCCTGAAGCCCCCCCTGCTAGAAACATGGGAATATTTTCAATGGAGTGAATCTTGGCATAACCTGTATCGCTAAATGCCATGATCAAGCTGTTATCAAGCAAGGTGCCATCACCCTCTTTTACGGCATCAAGTTCCTTCAAGAACGCCCCGAAGCCATCCATCACTAGTCCTGCCAGCTTGCTGGTCTGGGGTTGATAACCTAAAGCACTATCAGTGGGCTCATCGTGCGTAATTTGATGGTAGATCTTACTTTGCCCACCAATAAAGGTTTCGGAAGTACCCGCCGTGTGTACAAAATTAAACACTCTACTTTGATCACAAGCGAGCCCCATCGCCAACAGTCTGGCCATGATCTTCGTGTTCTCATTCACGACCTCAATGGATGCTGACTTTAGTGGTTCACCTGGCTCTGGAACTATCACGCAAGCCTCTCTGGGCTCCGGACGTTGCAACTGAATCGCTAACTGGTTCTCCATGTCTCTTACAGAGCTAAAGTATTGATCTAGCTTTATCTGATCTTCTCTGCCAACGCTCTTCATCAGCGCCTTACGCTGATCTGTTACAGCTGAGAGCACACTTTGTCGGAGCATGATACTCGGGTCAGGGCTCCAGTTATCACTATTAGGGTCTTGAAAGCCTTCACCAAACAAGCGGCGATAAAGCTCCAAAGCACTGGCATCTGGTGAGGCAAATGTAGAGCCCGTGCGAGTTGAGTAACTCACTGGACGACGAGACACCGAAGCATCGATATCCAATGACTTGAAGCGAGTCGCACCGCCAATGGCATCAGCTACCTTGGTGTCGAAGGAAGCCGCATCGAAACGAGAACTCGCCTTTGGGGCCGTGCCCGATAAGATCGAAGCATGTCCACTCCAGTGCACTAGATTTGGCGAACTATCGGGAATGGCGCGAAACCCAGAAAACACCGACACTTTATTTTTTAATGCAGCAAAAGGCTGCAACTCAGGCGGCACGTCATAATCGGCCCCTATTTTTTTTGGAACCCAACGAGTTCCACCGGCGGGCGTATCCGTGAGCCCCAAGCCCCAGAAATAGGTGCCAAATCGTACGGGCACACCGGAACCATCTGCATATGCTGTCCCATTATCGTTGAGAAACATATCCAGAAGCGGCACCCCCAAACTAACGGCGGCTCCACCAAGCATTCCTTTCAACATAGACCTGCGATCAAAACGTGAGCTCATGAGAGTAATCTCCTTTATTATTCTTTTACTATCGCGCGGAGTCGTTAGCCGCTAGCGTTTCAGACTCAATGGTTTCAGGTAGCGTAACCGCGAAAAACTCTGGAGTAAGGGCAATTTGTTTAAACAGCGCAGGAACGCTGTAGTCGTTCTCGGAGAAAAATCGAACCTGCTGCTCAAAGTAATCTCGCATTCGATAATCGAACGGTTTAGCGACGCCATAGGCATAGACGTTTCTTACCAAACAAGACGGAATTCTCGGGTCGTCGTACAGTAGCTGACCTAAGCCCTGAGCCCCCTCAAACTTCTTGCCAAAAAGATCAGCACTAACATCGATAAGCTGGCCATTTTCGAATTTTCTTAACTGACCAAGCCCGTCAAAATGCTCTAATGCTAAGCCCGGTGGGTCACTACGTTGATGACAGACGATACAGCCATCATTCTGCATATGATCTAGCAGCCTTCCTCTTACGGTTCCCGCCATACTGGCTTGAACGGAAGAAAAATCCACATCCGAGGGCGGATCGGGAGTAGGTTCACACATAAAGATTTCATGAATCTTGATACCACGACGTGTAGGTGAAGATGTGCCTGGGTGCGCCCAAAGTGATAAGAACCCAACTTGAGTCAGAATACCTGCTCGTTCCGAGTCATCGTCAAACTCGTAACGAGTCCACTCTTCGTCCGACAAGTAAGGAACTTTGTAGACTGACGCCAGTGCGCGGTTAATGAAAGTCTCATTCGATGTGAAGAGCTCTCTATAGTCTCGCTCTTGATCCATTAGCAAATCGACAATGGTCTTGAGCATTTGTTCTTTCGCACTATCAGCGATTGTTTGATTAAACTTTGGATAGATTTCAGGGTCTTTCACCATATTGGCGAATCCATCGATCTGCATCATGTCCGCGAAAAACGCTCTAGCACCAGCCTCCATTTGCGGCGAGTCAATTAAACGCTGCAACTGTTCTTGCAAGCCCTCTTGTGAGTGGATCGCTCCGCTCGCAGCGGCGTTCAATAATTGTGCATCTGGCGCTGTATCCCAAAACATAAAAGATAATCTTGACGCCTTGGTATATGCATCTAAGCGATATTCACCAGCGGCAGCTGGATCCGGCTCTGCCGTTTCAATACGAAACAAGAACTCCGGGGCGACGAGCAGGCTAGTGAGAGCTAGTTGCATGCCTTGCACCATATCTTGCGTTCTGCTCACGCCTTCTTCTACGGTATCAAGACGCGCATCGAGCTCCGCTTCTGTTAGCGGTCGCCGGAATAATTTTTCACCGTAATTGCTTAAAAAATCAGCGGCACAATCTGCCATATAAGCACCCGTGTTTTCGATCAAACAAGGCGCAACAGTGGCAATATTGTCGTCTGAGAATACTTGGCTAGAAATGGACTGACCCAAGGTAAAATACTGCTCGAAACCCGATGAAGTCAGCGAGAGCATGGCGCTGCCAATGGCGAGCAGCCCAGCTTCACGCTGTTCAGGCTCAAAACGAGCGTTTATCTGAATGTCCGCTCCAAAAACATCACGAATAGTGTGTCTATATTGGGACTCGGTTAAGCGACGAACAGCTACAGTAACCGAATCGTCTAATTGGATAGCTTGCTGCTCAGAGCTAAGCGCTGGAGAAACTAGGGATAAACCACTAATAAGGATAGAAACTGATGTCATCAGTCGAGCGAGCTTCATTTTACACCTGCCTATTTATTTTTATTGGATCAGGACAATGAGGAAAATATAGAATTTTCTAAATTTTCCAAACTTTGATTCTAGCCCTGTAACTTGTAGTGTCAAGCAGTCTTTTTTCGCTGTACTCTATTACGCTACATTTGTGGAATGAAATATTGAGAATAGAAATAAACTAAGCCCAAGTCCGGTATACACAATAGACCCAATAAGAAGGAGACAGCACTATGTGCGATGATTTCACCGAAAGCGATAACGAACGGTACTTTAAAACCCCCAAAGGCATTAGCCGTCGCCAGTTCGGCAAACTCAGCGCTGGCGCGGCGATGATGATGATGTTGCCCCCAGTCCTTAACGCCCAAGACGTGATGGAAATGGACGTGAATATTGCAACACCCGATGGCACAGCAGACTGCTATTTTGTGCACCCAACTACAGGCAGCCACGCTGCTGTGCTAGTGTGGCCAGATATCTTGGGCCTAAGACCGGCGTTTCGTGCAATGGGCAAGCGCCTTGCCCAAGCAGGCTACTCGGTACTCGTAGTGAACCCGTTCTACCGCAGTGAAAAAGCGCCTGTAGTAGGAGAAGGGGCTAGTTTTAGTGATCCTGAAGTGGGTGCCAAGGTGCGCGCTCTAGCTGGGCAGCTCAATGCCCAAACCCATATCAGCGATGCGAAGACATTCGTAGAGTGGTTGGACCAACAACCCTCTGTCGATACCAGCCGTAAAATTGGTACTACCGGTTACTGTATGGGCGGTCCGATGGTGATGAGAACAGCCTCTTCTCAAGCCCAACGCATTGGCGCTGGAGCCTCCTTCCATGGTGGCGGCCTTGCTACTAGCAGCGACGATAGCCCTCATTTAGGCTTTCCTGATATGAACGCAGATTTGCTTATTGCGATTGCCGCAAACGATGATGAGAGAGATCCAGAATCAAAGAATACTTTACGCGAGGCAGCAGAGGCGGCAGGCATCAATGCCGAAATCGAAGTTTATGCGGGCGCCAATCATGGCTGGACCGTACCCGACTCTAGGGTCTACCACGAAGAGCAAGCCGAGAGGGCTTGGGCAAGATTGCTAGCATTATTTGAAACGGCGCTGGCATAAGAAGTCAGATATTACAGGCTGGGCTCGCGCCTAGCCTGTCTTTATCAAACAGGCCGTACGCGCCTGTTTTGAACGGCAATGCGACTATACTGCGCTTTGGTTTTCAGCTCGGAGACTTCCTGCAAGAATCTGTCGATGTCGTCGCAAGACAACTCTTTAACTCCTCCAAGTTCATAGTCCCACCACTGACTGGCCATCAAGGATTTGCGCTGCTCTGGCTCAAAGCGATAGCGAATGGGCCGGGCTGGGTTGCCTGCGACAATCTGATAAGGCTCCACATCTTTGGTTACTACAGAGTTGCGACCAATCACGGCGCCATCCCCGATTTTTAAGCCCGCCATAATGACGGCTCCATGCCCTATCCATACATCATGCCCGATACTGACATTATTGTGACGGGCAATATAACGGCTGCTGACCGCTAGGCTACTTGAGATCCATTGCACAGGATGATTTCGGGGAGTTTCTCCAATAGTAACGTTACGGCCGATGCTACAGAAGCGGCCTATTGAATCAACAAATTTGAGACGACTGCCCGTGCGCACATAGCTGTAAGCACCGATATGGAGCACATCGTTTTGACCACCAAGCTGAACCTCAACGTCCCGCAAGCGACCATGCCTTTCAATAACTAGTTTAGAGCGCCTTGTAAAACGCTCCAGCCCTTTGATAATGACTCCATTCTTGCGCGCTCTTCTTTCCTGAAGAAGATACCTGTATGAGTCAAACAAATTGCCTCCTTGTTAGAACTTTTAATACTACTAAAAAGGACAATTCTACCTACCCAACTATGAAAAAGCTCCAAATCTCACACTTTATTACAATTAGTAAAAGAAAGAGACCGATCCCCTTAACCCAAGGCATTCAATCGCCCGATTTTAAGCCAGAAAGCCAAAGAGGTCGGTCTCTTACCATTACATTGCAGGTTTCGTTCCAAGCATTAGCAAACAACTAAGCCTCTGATATGTCGCCATATTTGATCGGGCCAGTGTCAGTCAGTCTTAGTGCCTAGTAGCTTTCACCAATACTTAGTCAATCTGACCCTAGGCATTACGAACTTAGTTTTGTCTTGCGGGGGACTTGCGCTTATGATGTGCCCACCATGCTTAATATCCTCTGGCTTAGCTTTTTTCTGCTGGCGGCTGTGGCAGCCATTTGGCAAACAGTCTCCGGCAGTAACCCCGATGCATTTAATGCCATTATCGCCTCCACTTTCGATATGGCATCAATGGCAGTCGAGATTGCTCTTGGCTTAATAGGCGTGATGGCGCTCTGGTTAGGCCTTTTTAGAATTGCGGAGCAAAGCGGGCTCATAGCCGGTATATCCCGTTTGATGACTCCGCTATTTCGCCGCCTGATGCCTGAAGTGCCCCCCGGTCATCCTGCTTTAGCTAGTATGACCATGAATTTAGCCGCTAACTTTCTTGGCCTAGACAATGCAGCGACGCCCATGGGCCTAAAAGCCATGGAGCAACTGCAAACGCTTAACCCAAGCAAAGACACGGCGAGCAATGCTCAGATACTATTTCTAGTCCTCAACACCTCGTCGGTCACACTGCTGCCTGTCACCATTTTTCTCTACCGCGCACAACAAGGGGCAGCCTCTCCTGCTGATGTATTCCTTCCCATACTCTGCGCCACTACGGCATCGACTCTTGCGGGTATTCTGAGCGTTTCCTGGGTACAGAAGATTCGACTAAATGACCCCGTCTTATTGACATGGTTTGCTGGTTTCGCCACGGCAGTGGCAGCCCTTCTTAGTTGGATTATTAGCCTGCCTCCAGAGCAGTTAGCCGACAGCTCCGCTAGGTTAGGCAACCTACTGCTATTTAGCATCATAATCCTCTTCTTGGTCAGCGGAGTACGGCGCAAGCTAGACTGCTACGAGCACTTTATTGATGGCGCCAAGGAAGGTTTTTATATAGCAATAAAGATCATTCCATTTTTACTGGCTATGCTGGTCGGTATTGGCGTTTTCAGGGCAAGTGGTTGTCTAGACATACTGCTGGAAGGTATTCGTTGGTCGGCGCTAAGCCTTGGCCTGGATACGCAATTCGTGGAGGCTATGCCCACCGCATTAATGAAGCCCCTGAGCGGCAGCGGCTCCCGCGCCATGATGCTCGAGACCATGAGCACCTACGGTGTAGATTCCTTTGCTGGCCGACTAAGCGCAACAGTCCAAGGCAGCACGGAAACCACTTTCTATGTGCTTGCCGTCTATTTCGGTAGCGTTGGCATTCGCAAATCACGCCACGCCATTGCTTGCGGCCTCATCGCCGATTTTGCGGGAATAGTGAGCGCTATTTTCGCCTGCTATTGGTTCTTCGCTTAGGCCTAAAGCGACACCTAACACCAGAGACTCCACTGCTCTTAAGAGAGAGCTTATTTGTCCCGTACGGGTTTGTGCTTTCATGGAATTTGTGTTTTCATCTTGGGCGCTTAGAGCCCGCCAATCAAGGCCTCAAAAACCATTAGATCAATAATAGAACAAACAGCATGCGGCATTATAAGAATCAATCTAGAACAACTAGCAGCGTATTGTGGAAGTTACTGAAACCACTAGCCGCAGCCCTCACTATAGCGACACTTATTAGCGCCTGCTCAGACGAGCTTCGTCAAAACCGCCCCTACGTGTTGACTACCGCCACGGTGGGCGGGGCCTTCTACCCAATAGGAGTTGCGGTCGCAACCATCTCAAAGTCACAGTTGCAAGATGAGCATAATATTTCACTCGCGGCCATTAGCTCCGCTGGCTCCCTTGAAAACGTTAAATTATTGCGCGACAACGAAGCCCAGTTCGGCATCATTCAAGGCGTTTTTGCAGCGTGGGCTTGGAGCGGAGAAGGCCCTATTCGCAACCCCCAAAAGGGTATGCGCAGTGTGGGTGCCATGTGGTTCAACGTTGAGCATTTCATTCTTCGCTCAGACCTAGTTGAGACCGGTACACTCAGCGATCTCAGCGATATTGGCGGAGAGCGTTTCGTTCTTGGTGCACGCAACTCTGGCGCGGAGAAAACGGGTCGCTATATTCTTGAGTTACTGGGCATTGATTACGAAGCCAGCATGAACTTTGCCTATATGGGATACGAGTCCGCCTCGAAGGCCCTGCAAGATGGCAATGTGGTAGGCGCAAATATTCCTGCCGGTGCACCGGCAAGTGCAATCACTCAGGCCATGGCACAAATGGGTGATGATGTGACGCTACTGACATTCTCACAGGAAGAATTAAATAAGCTGAACAGCCGTTACCCCCTATGGGATTGGTACGAGTTTGCCCCCAATACTTACCCGAACCAAGAAGAGGCCATAATGTCGATTGCCTCTCCCAACGTTCTTGTCGTCCGAGACGATGTTCCCGAGGAACACGTATACCAAATAACCAAGATGATCTGGGAAAACCTAGGCACCCTTCATGACATCCACGGTGCGACCAAAGATATGAAACTGGAGGCAGCACTAAAAGGTCTTGCGGCGCCTCTTCACCCTGGCGCCCTTCGCTATTACCGCGAAGTAGGACTAGACATTCCGCCACACCTGCTGCTGGAGTAAATCTGAGCAATGAAATCCCCTGCTTTACGCTGGACAGCCTTTTTATTTGCTGTTTTCCATGTCTACACTAACTTGTTCGCATCGCTTTCCGAGCTTTGGTTTTCCGCTATTCATTTTGGTGGATTCTGTGCTTTATGCGCGCTAGCAGCCAATGAGAAACTAAAAGACGAGCAGCAACGCCTACGCTACTGGTTCAATATTGCCCTAGCACTGGTGGCAGTTTGCGTGCCCATATACCTCATGCTCTTCGAGAATGCCCTTTACGATCGTGAAGCGGAATTTATTGCCAGCGACTATTTAGTATCGGCTGTAGCCATCTTATTGGCTCTAGAGTTTACGCGACGCACCACGGGCTGGTTTACACCCGTGCTTATCACTATTTCCTTGTGCTACATCCTCTTCTTAGGCCGATATATCACAGGTGTTTTCTCCTTCCCTGGCCTAAGTGCAGAAACAGTCTTGTATCGAAGCTTTTTCAGTTCAGAGGGGATGTTTGGTAGCACAGCTAACATATCCACCACCTATGTGTTTATGTTCATCTTGTTCGGCGCATTCTTACTTAAGTCCGGCGCAGGAGAATTCATCGTTCGCCTTGCACGCTGCCTAGCCGGACGTTTCACTGGCGGAGCAGGCATGGTCGCGATTGTGGGATCTGGGCTTATGGGTTCAGTCTCTGGGTCGGCCGTTGCCAACACTGTTTCGACTGGTGTTATTACTATTCCAATGATGAAACGTTCTGGTTTCCCAGCAAAGTTTTCCGCCGGCGTTGAGGCGGCGGCATCAACAGGGGGTGCGCTTATGCCCCCTATTATGGGAGCCGGGGCATTTGTTATGGCTGGTTACACCCAGCTGCCCTACACTCAAATCATAGCGGTATCAGTATTACCCGCTATTCTATACTTTTTGACTGTAGCCTACTTTGTTCGTATAGAGGCTAAACGCCTAAACTTGCACCCGGAAAATGTAGAGGGTGCGGAAAGCATCAGCACGGTTTTAAAAGAGGGCTGGCACTTCCTGCTACCGCTTGGCGTACTAGTTGCGTCCTTGCTCATCGGCTATACGGCAATCCTAGCGGCTATCTTTGCCATTGCAGCCACCATTGTCGCCTCTTGGTTATCCCCTACCCCTATGAAATGGCAAGAATGTTTTGATGCCTCGGTTGATGCCGTCCGCAATATGACCTCTACGGCACTCCTGCTGGTAGCCGTAGGCCTCGTTATCAATGTGGTTAGTACGACTGGGGTAGGTAATGCCTTCTCATTGATGATTGTCGACTGGGCTCAGGGCAGCCTATTTATCACCATTATTTTGGTGGCCTTAGCATCGCTAATACTGGGTATGGGGCTTCCCGTGACCGCCTCTTATATTGTCTTGGCGACCCTTTCGGCGCCGGTCATATACGACTTAATTGCTCAAAGCTATTTGCTCGAAGCACTTCAGGCCGATAACCTGCCTACCAGCGTCCAAGCTACTCTTAACTTGTTTGGTGGCGATCCACTGGTGGCTCTTAGGGAAATGCCCTTGGAAATGCGGCAAATTATTCGCACCAATCTGCTAGATCCTGAGATTCTCGCTGGCATGCTACTAAGTGCCCATCTCATCATTTTTTGGCTATCCCAGGATAGCAATGTAACCCCTCCCGTGTGCTTGGCGGCGTTTGCTGCGGCCGGCGTAGCCGGAACCAAACCCATTCCTACGGGCATGACCTCATGGAAGCTAGCCAAGGGGCTATACCTAATCCCCTTCATGTTCGCTTACTCGCCGCTCATCTCTGGCACATGGCCTGAGCGACTAGAAGTATTTGTATGGGCAGCAATGGGGCTTTACGCCTTTGCAGGGCTTCTGCAATGGCGCCTAGATAAGCCTTTGAACGCTATTAGCGCTGCTCTTTTGGCAATAAGTGCCTTCTTGCTCATGTGGACTCCATTGCCCATAAGCTATCATGCATTAGGTGCAGCAATTCTGTTGGGCGTTATACTATGGCAGAAGCGCACTAGCGCGTAAGCAACAAAACACCGTACTCAAACTAAACTGGCTAACGGCTATGTTTTCAGAGAAAGAGCTCAACCTGGAAGAGTCTGTCATTCGCGAACAAGTGAATGAGCTACCTGATGCTGCCCGGCAAGAATATCAAGCACTTATAAATGCTGGCCAAAAATCACCCAGCACTTACGGTAAGCTTAATATCCTATGCTTATTGGGCTCCCACCACTTTTATTTAAAGCGCTGGCTTAGGGGCAGTATTAGCCTAAGTACCACTTGCATCGCCCTTTACTTGCTGTTTTCCATGAATAGCCCAACGATTGCAGCGAGCATTCTCTTGGCTAATTTCATCGTTGAAATACCGCAAATGCTTAATATTGCTCATATTGTTCACGCCTATAACATAAGGGTCATGCAACAATCTCTAGATAGAGTCCGAAATTCCCTTCCATAGACCCCATGGGCTCATGATAGGATGCCGAGCTCGGCGCATTTGAAGACGCCAGTTTCAGTAGCAAGTCTATTAAGGGTTAAGGCTTTAAAGAGTGTTTATAGTTGTAGTTTATTTCTTGTGTGGACTCGCGATTCTCGTCGCAGGCGCTGAATCCCTAGTGAGAGGCAGCTCCGCTCTGTCTTTGCGTTTAGGCGTAACTCCCCTGGTCATTGGTCTAACTGTCGTCGCATTCGGCACTAGCAGCCCTGAGCTGGCAGTGAGCGTCGAATCCGCACTCAGCGGCAGTAGCTCTATTGCTATAGGCAATGTCATTGGCTCCAATATCGCCAATATCGGCTTAATTCTGGGTCTGACAGCTATCATCCGGCCAATGCAAGTAGAGAAGACGATTCTTAGCCGGCAAATGCCTATTATGATCGTTATCTCTCTAGGCTTGTGGTTGTTGGCATTAGACAAAACTCTAAGCTTATTCGACGGCATCACTTTGGTGGCAGGCCTAGTAGCCTATCTGTTTTACAACTATCGTCGCACTAGCACCGAAGAGGAACCGGAAACCATCGAGGTGATTCCTGACGAAGCCGTCACCCTAAAGAATCGTACGCTTGCTTGTGTACTCCTAATTGCTGCGGGTCTAGCAGGGCTCGTTGGTGGTGGTATGCTGCTAGTCGATAGCGCTGTCACCATGGCCCGTATTTTCTCGGTTGATGAGGCCATTATTGGTCTAACCATCGTCGCTTTTGGCACCAGTATGCCTGAACTCGCGACGTCTATTGTGGCTGCGGTACGCGGCGAGTCTGATATCGCCATTGGTAATATTGTCGGCTCCAATGTCTTTAATATGCTGGCTATTCTCGGCATTGCGTCCACCATCCATCCACTCTCGGCGGAAAGCTTCTCGCATTTTGATTTCGTGGTCATGGTTGGATTTGCCGCTATTTTATTACCCATGGCGTGGACCAGTCGCAAGCTCGACAGGGTCGAAGGCAGTATTTTGCTAGCGGGCTATATTGCCTATATGCTCTATATCTGGCCTACCAGTTGAGACTGACCTCTTAGCTCATCGGTTAAAAGCCTAATAACCCAACAGAGGCTGACAGATGCTTTATGCTAAAAACCATGTTCCGCCGAAAGAAAGACCGAGCCTAAACATCTCGCGTTGGAGTCGTTCTGCAGCCCAAAGAATTATCGAGAAGCTTCCCTTCACCACCCAAGGCCTAAGTGTTCTGCTGGTCGCTATCATCGCTTTACGCGTATTTGGTTTCGCACGTATGGACTTAGTCGTATTCGCTATAGCCATTTGTGCTCTTGCCATTATCGGCTTTACTTTCATCACCGTAGTATTGGGCGGCCTAATACTTAGGCATCGCATCATTCACCAACTGGAAATGCGCCAACTATTATCTAAGGCCCCAACACGGGCTAAGGTTGAGGCTGGCTACCCCAATGAGACCGGCTTCACGCTCGACACCATGGCTTGGTTGCCACTAGTGAGCGTGCACTGGGAAATCGTCAGCCCTAATGCCATCGAAACAAGAAACAAGCTGTCGAGAGATGAGGAACACTGGGAAGAGGAAATACTCCCTCTAAGGCGCTGCAGAACCCAGACGATTACCCGCCGTTTCACCATACGAGATGTATTAGGCTTCTGTCAGTTCTCTTGGCGTTTCACACAGGAAATGTCACTGACAGTCCTTCCTAAAAGAAGCAATCTTACCCAACTACCCATATTACGATCCCTTAGTGCAGAGGATGGGATACCAGACCCCTCAGGAAATCCAGAAGGCGACAGAATGGAGACTCGCCCCTATGCGCCAGGAGACTCTGTGCGCAATATTATGTGGAGTGCCTATGCTAAAACTCGCGATTTAAATGTGAGACTCCCCGAACGGAGCGTATTCCACAACCATCGCACCCTCGCCTATTTAATTAGTAGCGATCAAGATGAGGCGGCAGCGGCAGCGGCGAGAGTTGCAGTGGAGATTGGCGCTCTTGGAGACGACTGGGTATTGGGCGCCGACGGCAGCACCGAGTCCAGCACACAAGTAAATAGCGCATTAGCACTTATTGCGGGGTCACGTCAGAGTGGCACCGAACATCCAATGGGCCTCGGGCATTTTCTCCAAAAACACCATAAGCAAGGTGCAGGTCACTGTGTGGTATTCGCGGGAGCAGACTTCGGCCACCTAGTTCCACAACTTGAGGCTAGCACTCGTGCGCAACACTATAAAATCACATTGGTACTCGCTACGGACGGAATAAGTGACG
This sequence comes from Pseudohongiellaceae bacterium, assembly GCA_033721235.1. Classification (GTDB taxonomy): domain Bacteria; phylum Pseudomonadota; class Gammaproteobacteria; order Pseudomonadales; family Pseudohongiellaceae; genus UBA5078. The sequence continues at coordinate 57,015 of JAWWAY010000013.1, forward strand.
AGCAAGCAGCGTCTTTATGGCATAAGCTGTGGTACCGGCCAACGAAGCATGCGGGTATTGTCAAACAAACAACTAGAGAACAATTGAGTCGATTATTGACCGAAGTCGGTCACCTTGTAGAATCCATAATTATTGTTGATCGAGTCACTGGACATTGCTTTGACAGACAAATGAGGCGGCTATAGACCATCACCCATGACGACTACCAGCCATATCAATCATATTTTGCCCTCCAGCATGCGGGCAGTGATAGTAGCCTCTAGCTACTGGATTCTGAGTATCTCCCTTACGAGTCCGATCGGCTCAGGGGCGGCCTTCTTGGGCTGCCTGATCAGCTGCCTTGTCGTCGATGCCTTATCCCAGAAGCCCTCTCTGCAGCGCCTGCGCTACTCCAGCATCGCCATGTTCGCCTTAGGACTCTTAGTATGCGGCCTGTTATTTAGCCAAGCTATTAGCTCTTTCCCCTTGTTTGCTGCATTGCTCGGACCTATTGCTGCTTATGAGACTGGAGAGGCCGTGAGGTGGGCGTTAATAGCCTTCGCTTTCACCATCATGCTTCGCAGTCTTGCCCACAGAACTAGCTACGGTCGGGTGGTAGAAATTGTCTTTGTCGCGGCGGCTTTTGTGATCACTCTTGCCGCCCACAGACAGGGAATGATTCATCGGCCATTTTTCATAGGCGACTTCGCACTGAGCCGCGGCATCGACCCGAGCTCTATTCTAATGGCCCTCGGCTGCGTGGCCGTCTTATCCTTGGCGGGTCTATTGATTGCCGAAGGTAATCATCGACGCCTGCCTTACCACTTCACCCTCTTAGGGCTTCTGTGCTTCAGCTTACTCATCTATGTACGGCTATACGGTCTTCCGACACCGGCGCTTACCGACGGCATGGGCCTAACTGGACAGAGTGAGGAGTCGCGCTCCTCGAAAGACGACAATCCATTTAAAGACAGTGAAAATGAAACCAGCGACAAACAATCCCCTGTTGCTGTGGTGCTGTTTCGCGATGACTATGAACCAGCCGAAGGAATGTATTATTTCCGCGAATCAGCTTATACAGAGTTCAACGGCTCAATGCTGGCAATCACGGATCGGCAGGACTTGGATATCGACTTAATTCGGCGCTTTACACCAAGCCGAGCAGAGATTGCAGAGCCACTTCCTGCACAGCACTTACGCAAGAATGTGAGAACCACCATTGGTTTGCTTGCTCCCCACAAGAGCCCTTTTGGGCTCGACTCGCCTGTCGCTTATGAAAACACCCCCAACCCAAATTCGCTTAGATTCAAACGTACCTATGATGCCTACTCAATGGTACCGGAGTATGAGTTCCCAGATCTCATCGGTCGCTCCAGTGGGCACCCAGATTGGAATCAAGAGCAAAGAGAGTCCTATTTGGAGCTGCCTGATGACCCTCGCTACCAAAAACTAGCGAAAGACATAGTAGCCGAACTGCGTCCAGAGTTTGCCGATGATCCCTATGCTAAAGCATTGGCAATCAAGAACTATCTAGATCAAAACGGCATCTATAGCCTTAAAAATGAACACGCCTATGCGACTGATCCGGCAGCCTCGTTTCTTTTTGGTGACTTAACAGGTTATTGCGTGCATTTCTCTTTCGCCGCCACCTATATGCTGCGCAGCATAGGCATTCCCTCGCGCGTGGGGCTAGGGTATCTCGTACCCGCTCAAAACCGTGCCGGTGGCTCTTCCCTATTGATTCAAGCGATCAATGGGCATGCATGGCCCGAGATTTACCTAGAGGGAATAGGATGGGTCATAGTCGACCCATCGCCAGCGCAAACTTTGGTGGATATGTCTGTTGCTCCGCAGAATGACCTGCAACAGCTACTAGGCGATATGCTTCGCGACGAGGCTAGCTTCGAAGAGTTTCTAAGTGAACAAGGAAGTTCGAGCTTCCCGTTTGCGATGGTAGCGCGCGCAATTGCCAGCATTTTGCTTGCTCTAGTTTTGCTTGCCTACGCCGTAAAGATTTATCGTCTTCGCATTCCTTATTGGAGCAAAGGCTCTAATACGCAGCGTCTAATGTACCGGGCGAGTCTCGATACATTAAGCAGTTTAGGAATTACGCGTCGCTATGGTGAAAGTCGAGAACAATTTGCTCGGCGCGTGGGTAGTTTAAGTCCTAGTTTTGCCGCCCTTAGCAATCAACACATTGCTTACGCTCTAGCGCAAAAAGATTCGTACGAGCTTGCCTCAAATGAGCTAACACTTGGTCAGAACATAAGGCTCGAGCTCAAGCGCCTGCCCATATGGCGCCGAGCTATTGCAATACTGAATCCGTTTAGTTGGCTGCGCACACACTGATTAGCGTAAGCTTTATCTATCTTTTAGCTAAATTTTAGACATGAACCACCGGGAGAGAGAATGACGATGGAAGTGCAGACAAAAGAAACCTCAGACAGCAGCGCAGCTGCTGCCAGTCACTCTCAGTCGCTGCAAAATGCGATAAGTGTCTTGCATCGCCTTCGCGCTGCCATAAAAGATCAAGTCATAGGGCGCGACAATATTATAGAGCTCGTGATTATCGCCTTGATGGCAGACGGCCACGTCTTGCTTGAGGACCATCCCGGTTCGGGCAAAACAACATTAGCCAAAGCCTTAGGGGAGGCCATCTCCAACCCCGAGATCCCTGGTAATCAATACATTCAAGCCTTCAGGCGCATTCAGTTTACGCCAGACCTTCTACCTTCCGATGTCACCGGCGGTTCGGTCTTTGATACTCAGAGCAATAGTTTTCATTTCCGTCCAGGGCCTATTTTTGCCCACGTAGTTCTGGCTGACGAAATTAATCGCACTTCGCCCAAGGTGCAATCCGCTATGCTGGAGGCCATGGGCGAGAAACAGGTTACTGTCGACAACACCACCTATGCGCTTGACGATTTGTTCTTCGTTATTGCCACACAAAACCCCTTGGACCTTGCAGGCACCTACCCCCTACCTACCCCGCAATTGGATCGATTTTTATTTAAAATCACCATGAGCCATATTGAGAGAGATGCGGAACTTGATGTGCTAAACACCTACAAAGAAAGGCGAAGCACAGCCGGCAAAGCAAGCAGCCTTGTGTCGCGAGACGAAGTACTCGATGCTCGAAGAATTATCGATGAGAAGGTCAATATTGCAGATAGCATCAAGACAGCATTGGTCGACATTTCACGAAGTATTCGCGCCGATGAGCGAGTACTACAAGGAAACTCCACTCGCAGCATGGTTCTGCTATTGCCGGCTCTGCAAGTACACGCGGCGCTAAACGAGCGCGATTATGTGAACTGCGACGATTTAGAAACGTTGCTTCCACGGGTCCTCGAGCACAGGGTTGAACTAGCGCCGGGTGTATCTGATTTCAACAGAGTGCTCGGAGACTGTATGAAGGAACCGATGGAACAACTCGCTCGCTCCCTCCTTCGATAGGATGTAATGTGAAATTACGCCGGTTCACACAGCCCCTACTTGGCCTTGGACTACTGCTTTGTGCTTGCTCTTTCGCGCAAGCTCAAGACTTGGACAGCTTCGAGCTGCCGGGCTTACAAACGACTTGCTTTGGCATGCTAGACATCACTGAGCCAGAGGCCTTGGCGATATGTGATGCGCTTGCGCTGGATGAAAACGTGCGCGCCAGAGAGCTAGCCCAACAATGGATAAGGGCTGAGCCGCAATCACCAGCGGCACAGTTTGCTCTAGCGGAAATTCTGATTCGCGTTGAAGGCAATCTCGCCCGCGCAGTGTTTCACTTAAATCGGGCCGAAGAGCTAACCAATTACTCTTCCTTAGGGCGGGCTCTAGCTGCAGGCAATGCGCAGTGGCACTATTTAGCTCTATCAGAACTCTCCTATGTACATCAATTGATGGGCAATCAATTGGCCTCCTTAGAGTACTTAGACAAAATAGCCAATATATATGGCCAAGATGTAGAGTCGCTCAGAGGCTGGCCCCTTATTAAGCTGCAAGAGTGGGAGCTAGCACGAGAAAGCGCTAACAAGGTCCTTCGCTCCAGCAATAACCCCAGAGAGCGTAGCCGCGCCTGGAACACTCTCTGTGCTGTCGAACTGGCTCAGCTTAGACCGGCCGAATCATTAGAGGCCTGCGACAAATCCCTGTCCGAAGACGAGGCTGCAGCCGATGGAATACAAGGCACCGTCTATCTGCTCAACGCTGCCGAAGTCGCCCTTAGTATGCTTAGAATGCAAGAGGCCGAGCGGTTCTTAGATCGTGCGGCCAGAGTCATCAACCCCAATAGCGTAGGAGACCCATGGATAAACATTCTCAATCTGTATATGAGTCAAGGTCGCTTTGACGACGCGCGCTTCGCTTTAGACAATATGCTGGTTTGGCGAGACAGCCAAGAACCCATCGTCTCCATCATGAATCAAGCCGAGCACTTTCTAGCTGCAGCAAATTTTCTGTTACTAACTGGTTATGCTGAGGACGCTATCACCCTCAGCACAAACGCGCTTAATCAACCTGATAGAACTGGCTCCTATAGTGCGGACGAAGAACAAAAAGACTCTGTCGCCGCGCTGACCAATGCGGTAGCCCACCAAAGCGCTTATGAATTGGCAATGGAACAAGCAGCACTTTTGCCCTTGCGACAAAAAATCTCTTCTATCAGCAAAGCCTTGGCGCACCGCCTGCGTGCATGGCGCTCCTCTAGGCATGCTGCCTCTTTGTTTGCAGACGCACAGGTCTTACAGAATCGCCTACGTCCCTATGCGCCATTGGATGTCTATATTCCCGAGTGGATAGAACCTGAAATTATCGCCATCATGGGCCCTGGTGTTAGCGCGCAAATATTAGAGCAAGCGCGCACAAATGGCGCCTTTGCACTCAATGAGGGCTATTACTTCAGTTATAAGTCTGAAATCGCTGCACTGAGTAACAAGCACTCAGAAGTTGCTGAGCTGGCAGAGTTGGCCCTCGCACAACTGCCTGAAGAAGAGGTGCTATTGAAGGCTCGTATTGCCAGCAGAGCGGCTGATGCCACATGGAAACTAGGACAGGTTGAGCAGTCTCTAGCCTATTACGAAATGGCATTACAATGGGACCCTAGCAGCATTCGTCGCCTAGGGCTGGCACTCCCCATCAACTTGTCGACTAGCAGCGATCCCGACTCGATTGAGATTGGAAAACTCTTGGCGAACTCACCTCGATTCAAAAAAGATGAACGGGGTTTTGAGGTTCAGGTATCGAGCACTAATACGCCGCAAATTTGTTTACTATCGCGGCGCAACATTCCTCTTTCCTGTGTGCATGCGATAGAGTTAAATGAGACAATACCGCTCAGCGCTGTGCAGCAAATTGCACAGAATTTTCATACCCAAACGTTTGGACCAGGCATTGAGATCAGCCCAACTCTTCGCATGGCCCTGCGAGGGAATAGCGCCGTGGTGGCCTCTCAAGAGCGGCTGGACGCCCAGGCCGAGCGCGCTTCTAATCTTACGAGATAAACATGTCTACACCTATCACGTCCCTCTCCAAAGGATTAATTACTCTTTTGGCGATGGTGTCTGCGCTTGGCCCCGTGGCTATGCAAATATTGCTACCTGGCGTTCCCATCCTGAAGGAAAGCTTTCAAGTTAGTACGGCTGTCGCGCAGCTGACACTGAGCCTGTCGATGGCATCTATCGCCGTAGCGACACTCTTTTACGGCCCCCTTTCCGACCAGTTTGGTCGGCGCAAGACACTCATATGTGGCATTATCATCACCATCATTGGCTCCGTGTTATGCATCGTGGCACCTACCATCGAAACCCTTATTGCAGGGAGAGTGGTTCAAGCAGCCGGTGGCGCGGTTGGACTAGTGGTGGCCCGAGCAATTGTGAGAGACGTCTATGATGCCAGGCAAGCCGCTTCGGTAATTGCCACGCTCGTCATGGTGATGGTGGTTATGCCCATGCTATCACCCGCCCTAGGCGGCGAGCTGATGGTGCGATACGACTGGCACTCCGTTTTCTATTTAGTCGCAATCATCAGTGCACTTCTTTTGGGCTGCCTGATATACGCGCTACCCGAAACTCTCGCCAAACCCGTTCGTTTCAGCGGCGTTGGCCAGATGCTTGGCACCTACGGCAAACTGATGGCGATACCCGTTTTCCGCGGCTACGCCTTTAGCGTGGCGTTTATTTCTGTCGTTTTCTTCAGCTTTATATCGGCGGCACCGGAGATCATGGTGAGCGTTCTGGAGCGCCCTGCGACGGAATATGGCTATTACTTCATTATCATTCCATTCGGTTTCATGAGCGGCAATTACGTGACGCGCCACTTTGGTTTAAAGGCGGGTATTCACAAGATGATTAATATCGGGGCTAAGATTTCTATCTTTGGCATCGTGCTAGCCCTAGGGCTTCAGCTAGCCGGTATTCACCACCCAGCCGCATTGTTTCTGCCAGTAGCTCTTGCCGTATTCGGCAATGGCATTAGCTTACCCAACGCGCAAGCAGGCGCAATTAATACCGCACCAGAGATGGCAGGAAGTGCTTCGGGCTTAACGGGTTTTATGCAGATGTCTTTTGCGGCCATAGCAGCGCAGACCGTGGCGCTCATCTTTAATGGCACGGTATATCCTATGCTCCTTCTAATGCTAGGAGCGTCACTACTATCCTATTTGAGCTTTACGCGAGTCGGAGATGCCCCTGATCAGTGAGCTTAAACATCAGAGGCAAAGAAGAAGCTAGAGACTAGTTGGAATAAGTCTCTAGCATATTGAGGGCGTGGTTCTTGATGTGTCTTAGAGACACGAACATATCGCTGTAAGTCTGCGCAGGAATAGACATGCAGCTGCCTGCCTTAAGTCTTTCTAAGTGCCTATCACGCATACCATTGGCAACTTTATTCAAGCGTTTAGACTCTTCCAGCAGGGATGTGATTCGAGTGGAGTCAGCGCGCGCCTTGCGAGCCTGCATAACACGAGCAACGAAACTATCGACTTCGCCAAAGAACTCCATGAGATCATTCCAAGCTTCTTCGCTCAAAGATTCCTTCATCTTGTACAGCCTAGCGCGATAGAAGCTGAAAGATTGCAAACCGTCAGCGATGCTTTCGATCTCATCTGCCAAGCGAATCAGGCTATAAGCTCGGGCTGACTGCCCAGGCGTTACCGAGTCAGTCAACACTGTCGTAATAAATTTAATCATCTCCTCTTCGATATTGTCGGTAATATCTTCAAGGTGATTAATGCGATCAAAGACTTCTTTATCGTTCTTTTCAGCAATCGTATAGCCCTTAGTAAGGACAAACATCTCTTGGGTAATCTCGATAAGATTATCCATCTCTAAATCAGCCTGCTGCAGAGCAACCTCTGGGGCCATAGTAGAGCGATTGCCTAGGTATTTGAGTTTGTGAATCTCTTTTCCCTCTTTCTGAGGAATGCTCCACACAACAAACTTCACTAGTTGATCAATAAATGGAATCCAGATAAGCACGTTCAGGACATTGAACATCGTGTGAGCGATTGCGATGTGCCAAGAAATATTAGGTCTAGAGCCATCCTCAGCCAATAGGTTCACATCACCCGGCACAATGCTATCGATAAATTGAACGTAATACGGGAATATGGCAATGAAGATAACAGCGCCCAGCATATTAAAAATAGCGTGAGCCCTAGCCGTACGCACCGCTGATGTATTCGCCCCAATTGCTGCCAGCTGGGCAGTAATGGTAGTACCAATGTTTTCACCGATGATAAGGCCTACGGCTGTATGAAAATCGATTACGCCCGTTGCCGCCAGGGTGATAGTGATACCCAGCATCGCCGAGCTACTTTGGATAATAACCGTAAGAAAACAACCAATCGCAACACAAGCCAAGAGGCTAAAGATGCTGCGCGCATCGAATAGATGGAGATAGGAGATAAAGTTAGCGTCGGTACGCAATGGCGTGAATGCACCGCTCATAAACTGTAGACCGACAAAGATAAGCCCCAGGGCCACAAGCGTCTTGCCGATAGCACTCGCTCGACTGGACTTACTGGCAATCATGGGGAAGATGCCAAGACCAATGAACAACAAGCCGTACTTGCCTACCTTAACGGAGAGAATCCAACCCGTAAGCGTGGTACCAATATTCGCACCAAGAATAACGCCAATCGCTTGCTTGAGCTCCATTAAGCCTGCATTGACGAGGCTCACGGTCATCACCGTCGAGATACTACTGGATTGAACGAATGCCGTGATTCCAACACCGGCCAAGACGGCCAGAACACGGTTCTTAGTGAGGGTTGCCAGAATGCGCTGAATGGCTTCTGTGCTACCAGACTGAAGACCTTCTGATAGGAACTTTAACCCTATAAAAAAGAGTCCCAAGCCCCCAAAAGCGGTATATGCGATTTCAAAATAATTCATTGCCGCGAAGTCTATTCAAACCGACACAATATTACAATTGCTTTACAACACTATTACACAAAAAACTAAACTTTACGCAGCCATCTCCATAGGCCCCGTAAATGTGGTTAGCGCCGCGGTCACCAGCATGATAATGAGAGCAAGAATCATTTCGACACCAATCGAACGCCTTAGGCCCAAGACTCGACCTTCGTTTAAACGCTTGACCAATATAAACTTATTGCTTGCAGCCAAGGCCAAAAGGCACATGACAAGCAATAGCTTAGTGCCAAGCATTAAACCATAGAGCGAGGAGAATAAATGACTTGGGCTAGTAATTAAGACGGTCACTAAATACCCACCGGCCAAAACCAAGGTCGCAATAATCCACCAACCATAGTCGCCAAACGCTCGCATGAGGGGAAGCAGGTAGCCTGCCTCTTGGCGCCAGCACAGTATCCATAGCGGTAGTAATGCTCCGAGCCATAAGCCAACCGCCCCTATGTGCAAAACAATTGCGACTCTGGCTAGAGAACTTTGAGTTGCAACATGCCCTAGATAAGCAAAGGAGCTTGCGAAGCAAAGCAAACCGAGTAGATACAAAGCAGTTGAGATACGAGGAAAGCCCAGCGCCCTCTTATTTGTCGCGGGACTGAGACTGACTACGCCCAGTAATACAAAGGCTAAAGCTCGCAAGCCGTTGCCCCCACCGATATTTGACTGCGCGAGAAGCTGCACCATCAGCCAGTCAAACATGCCACGCACGCCGTTTTGATTGATGGCTCCAACCTGAAGGAGTAAGGCAGCAGCGCTCAACAGCAAGCCAAAACAAGCAAGCACAAAGAGAAATAGTTTAAATGGGAAGAGCGATTGAAGGGCTGCAAAGTCACTGTGACGTTTAGCCACAAAATTATCTAAACCAAGGGCGTAAATCCCCCCCGCCAAAGACACAAAGCATATATAGCTCAAGCACTTGGTCAGCAGCATTGCTACTAACCAAGTATCGACATCATAAGCCATTAGTGCTGATGGTTACCGCCGCCCTGGCCTTGCATCATGCCACATCCGCCTTGGCCACCTTGATGCATACTGCCACCGGAGCCTTGAGCGCCATGGTTCATATTATTTCCTTGCCCATGGTTTCCATGATCCATGCCACTGTGGCCGTCATGATTCATTGCGCCGCAATCGCCCATCGCAGAGCCATGGTTCATTGGCATGGCAGAATTAGTAGACGCGTCGCCATGATTCATCACTGCCGCAGGCGCATTCGGGTCTACATTAAAACCGAAACTCTCCGACACCGCGTGGCCATCACCCCCTAGAATGCTCCAAGTCACTTCATATGCGCCCGCGCTTAGAGCTGGCACGGGGATGTGAAACATCGTATTAGCCGCTGGCTTGGCCGCAAATCCAGTATCCACAGCGCCTGCGTCGCCCTTCAATTCAAACTTGACCAACCTAACAGCATCGTTAAAGGTAAGCATCAACATGGATGGCGATGACACAGTGGACCCTTTTTCCGGTGACGAGCTCTTCAGCGCGCTATGGGCATAAGCACCGCTTTGAACGCATATCGCCAAAAAGGCCATAAGCACCAACTGTAGCAAGTTTCGTTTTTGCATTTCTGTCTCCCCGACCCAAAGTCAGTTTATCTATCGATATACTCTTAGAATATACCAAACGCGCTATATAGACCTACGATTAAATGAGCGAATGTGTCACAGCCTGCTCTGCTATAATCGCGAATATAGCACCCTCAAGCTTAAGCGCAGCTTAAGATGCCAGTGAAGACAAATTCAGTTGCTCCAGCTGGGCAATGAGTTCCGCTTCATTCTCTAAACACCTTAAATCCAGTAATAGTTTGGCCTGCTTTAAGCGCCCAATAACAGGCACTTGCGTGCGCCGCAATTCGGCGCTCAAATTCTGGAGGAGCTTCTCTTTACTAAAACAGTCGCGCGGGCTTATGGCAATACAAGCGCTAGGAATTGCATTACCAGGCAGCGCTCCACTCCCCACTTCGCTTTCACAATCTTCAACGCTAACCTCGAACTGCCCCCCTAGGAAACTATCAAAAGCTGGGAGAAGCCTTCGCGCCTGCTCTTCAATCTGAGCCTTTGGCCGTGTTAAGAACCTAAAGTTTGGCAGAGTCGCTGCCAACTCGCCGGGGGATCGATAGGCCATCAGCACCTGCTCAAGAGCCGCAATCCCCAGTTTATCCATTCGCAGAGCTCGCTTAAGAGGATGACGCCGTATAATATCGATGTACTTCTTTTTGCCTACAATAAGGCCCGCCTGAGGGCCACCAAGCAGTTTGTCTCCGCTAAAGGTCAGCACATCAGCTCCAGCGCAAAGCAGCTCCTTTACTGTAGGTTCTTTGGCCACCCCAAACTCACTAAGATCAAGCAATGTCCCGCTGCCTAAGTCATGAACCAGTGGGAGATCATGTGCCTGGGCTAGAGCTGAGAGCTCCTGAGTACTAACGCTTGAGGCAAAACCAGCAACACAGTAGTTGCTCGTATGCACTTGCATGAGAACTGCCGTATCCGCACATATTGCGTTAGCGTAGTCGCTTAAATGAGTTCGATTGCTACTGCCGACCTCTCGCAGTTGGCAGCCGGCACTCTCCATTACCTCTGGAATTCTGAACGATGCGCCAATCTCAACGAGCTCCCCACGGGAGAGCAATACCTCTTGCCCACGAGCCAAAGCCTGCAGGGTTAAGACCACTGCTGCCGCGTTATTATTGACGACTGTAGCGGCCTCTGCGCCGGTTAACTCACACAATAAGCGCTCTAAATATGATTCTCGCTCGCCGCGTTTTCCTGCGCCCAAGTCGAACTCTAAATCAGTATTGTGCCTAGCGGCCAATGTCATTGCCGATATTGCCTGCTCCGACAATAAGCTACGTCCCAGATTACTGTGGAGGACAATGCCTGTCAGATTGAGCACTTTACGCAAGGGCCGCGATGCGCTCGCGTCCAACTCCCGCCTTATCTGGACACAAACGGCCTCTACAATATTATCTTGCAGTAAAAACTTCCTAGCACTGAGCTCACCAGCAGCGGCTTGCTCCCTTAACCGCTGCATCACCGTCCTAGCACAATCACGCACCGCCACATGCCCAAAGCTCTTCAAGAGATCGGTAAGGGATGCATTATTGAGCACCTTGTCTACGGATGGTAAACGAGAATATAAATAACTCAGTTCTCGATTACTCAACTCTTCCTTCTTCATCTGCATGCTGTTCCTTAGGCCCTAGTTTATATCGAGCATTTTGCTGGAAAGCCGCAATGACAACAAGACGCGATGACTAGCATCATTAGTCCCTCCCATGGGACACTGGTCCAGCTTAGGCGCTCAGCCGTAAAACCCATTAATAAATAGGCGCAAGCGGTTAGTAAACCACCACATACATACTCAGAGCCATTGTTTTTATAAGCCAACTGGATGAAAGCGACCTACACTAGCCTAATATGCGCTGACCCAAGAGATGACGAATAGCCCTGCCTATTTTCAGCGGCTATACTAAACGTCCCCCATGTCACATATATTATGCAGACAGGAAAGTACTATGAATTTAGCCAGAACAATAACTATCAAATTACTGTGCTTCTATTGCTTAGTAGGCAGTGTTCACGCTCAGCTTCAGCCTGGATATACGATCGAAACCGTAGTAGATAATATTCCCATTCCATGGGGAATGACTTGGCTTCCAAACGGCGACATGCTCGTGACCAATCGAAACGGGCAACTTTATCGAGTCAGCGACGGAGAAGTAAGTGCCCCCATCCAAGGCCTACCCGATATTCACGTTAATGGCCAAGGCGGCCTACTCGATATCGCAGCCCACCCTAACTATGAGAACAATGGCTGGCTGTACTTTAGTTACTCTAGCCCGGAAGGCTCTGGCGCGGGCAGTCACACCGCAATAATGCGAGCCAAACTAAATGGTAACTCTCTGAGCGATCAGCAGATGCTGTACAAGGGCGAGGGAAATACCGATAGAGGACAGCACTATGGCAGCCGTATCGCCTTTGACAGAGACGGTTATTTGTTCTTCTCAATAGGCGATCGCGGCGCTCACTTCGAGAACGCCCAACAGCTTAATAGGGATGGTGGCAAAATTTACCGCCTCAATGACGATGGCAGCATTCCTGCCGACAACCCCTTTGTCGACTCTCCCGATGCCAAGCCTGGAATATACTCCTATGGGCATCGTAACCCTCAGGGCTTAATCTTGAACCCGGTAACAGGTGATATATGGGAACACGAACACGGCCCACGCGGTGGCGACGAGATCAATGTTATTGAAGCCGGAAAAAACTACGGTTGGCCTATTATCGGTTACGGTATTGATTACAACGGAGAGCCATTGGCGGAAGCCACACACAGGGACGGCATGGAACAACCGATTCATTATTGGGACCCATCTATCGCACCCTCCGGAATGGCATTTGTGACCAGCGACAAATACGGTGACTTACAAGGTTTCCAACATCTTCTTGTTGGCTCACTCAAGTTTTCCTATATCGTTCACATGGTGTTCGATGGAAAAGAACTCGTCTCTTTTAGCAATACCTTTCAAGGAATCGGCCGTGTTCGAAATATTAAGCAAGGCCCAGACGGATACATCTATGTAGCGACAGAAGGTAACGGTATAAAGAAACTAATTCTAGAACAATAACAAAAAACAATGCACTGACAGGAGTCGGGCATTTTTAAAACAAGATAGAAGACGCCCACAGCGATCGTAGAAGCGAACTGAGGCGAGCCTCGTTACACCACGGAGTCACATGATTGTTGTCACAGCAGGCCACGTCGACCACGGCAAGAGCACCCTGGTACAAGCGCTGACTGGCCGAAGCACTGATCGTTTAAGCGTAGAGAAGGAACGCGGCCTGAGCATTGAGCTCGGATACGCATACCTGCACTTTAACGCCGGCGGCTCAAGGGAAGAAACAATAAGCTTTGTAGATGTGCCAGGTCACGTTGATTATATTAACAACATGCTTACAGGCGTTAACCAGGCATCGGCAGCACTACTTGTCGTCTCTGCGGTAGAAGGAATAAAACCCCAAACAGTAGAACACTTACACATCCTCGACCTGCTCGATATTAAGAAGGGCATAATCGCTCTCACCTTTGCAGACAAAGTTAGCCAAGAAAAACTGGCAGATATAGAGCAGCAAGTACTAACGCTTAGCGCTAGCTCTAGCTTGCGAAGCGCCCCCATCCTACCAGTCTCTGCAACGCACAATCTTGGAATCTCCTCACTAACAGCATATTTAAAAACCCTAAGAATTAACCAGTTGCCTAACTTTAGTTTTCAGGACCGTTACTTTCGATTCACCATCGATAGACGCTTCACTCTCAAGGGTGTTGGCACAGTCATAACGGGAACAGTGTTAGCGGGCAGTGTAACGCGTGATTCTCAACTGGTATTAGCGAAGAATGGTAAGAAAGTTCGCGTAAAAAGCATTCACCAAGATAGTGATTCAGTGGAGAGAGCCATTCAAGGGGATCGCGTCGCACTTGCCATAAACGTAAATGTCGAGGAAGTCCATCGGGGTGACTATCTTTGCAAACCTTCATTGGCAGTCCCATCAAGGGTACTAGCATGTCGCATCAGGCTCGCTCCAAACGCCCAAATTGAAGAGCTGCAAAAGAGGGGCAAGAACTGTTATCTACATTTATACGTCGGCAGCAGACATACTCTGGTGCAGGCTAGGCTTCTAAGCGCCGCCCATGACTCTTACTTAGTTCAACTGCGTAGTAACGAAGACCTATTCGTTTGCTATGGTGATCGCGTGATTATTCGCAATGCTGACATGCAAAAGACGCTAGCTGGCGGCTACGTAATCGACCCCTTCGCTCCTCGCAAGAAGCCTACCGCACCGATACACTTAATGACACTTGAGGCATTAGACAATTCCGACAGAGAAGCCTTGGCTAAACTGATAGAAATTTCTGAGTATGGTGTGTCTATCGAGAAGTTCACGATTGCACGCAATGTGCACCCCGCCTTAGTAGAAAAGCATCTTAACTCTTTGGTTCGCACAGCCCCTAAGTTCGAATTTTTCAATATTGGGTCGAAAAACTCGGTCGGCATCCCCTTGCCCACCATACTCAGCAATACGTTTTATAGTAGACACAGCGCAAATATTGTTAAAGCCTTAGCTAGCGACCACGAGAACATGCCAATGCGCGCTGGCCTCAATACCGTGCAGCTGATGAGCGCTACCAATTTCAGCGGCAAGCCAGCGCTGTTTAATGCAATTTGCAGTCAAATGATGACTCAAAAAGCGCTCGCTCGCAGCGGCGCCCTCTACCACTTACCCGAACATCAACCCACTATCGATAAGAACGCTATCGAGCTACTGCACAGCATCAAGCCTCACCTGCAAGAAGCAGGCTTCGTGCCCCCGCGCGTCTTCGAATTGATCGATCTAACCAAACTGCCTCAATCAATTCTGGAGGAAAGACTGCGGGCAAATGTGCATGCGGGCAAACTCGTGCAAGTGAGCCGAAACCGTTTCTACCTGCCTGAAACCGTCCGAGCACTTGAAGCCTTCATTGAAGGTCTGATCCATGAAAGCGGATACACAGGACTGAGCGTTATAGAGTTTCGAGACAAATCGGGAATTGGGCGCAATCTATGTATCGAAATTCTAGAATTTTTTGACCGACATGGACTAACGCGGCGCAGAGGCAATGTGCGCTACTTGAGAGGAAGCCTTTAGCAGCAGATACCTCAAGCTAGAGTGCAGATATTAGCGTCAAGTTTGTTATAATTGCGCATAGGCGACGAAGCCTCCCCTTTTGCACAAACCTTTTTACCCTTATTTTTCAAATAATTAGGATATTTTATGAGCGACGATTTGTTTGCTGGTTATCAGCGCTTTAAGAATGGCTATTTCGCCGACAATAGAAACCGACTAAAGCAGCTTGCGGAGCAACAAAAGCCTAAATACGTGCTTATTACCTGCTGCGATGCACGTATGGAGCCCGCTCTAATCTTTGATAGCGAGCCAGGCGACCTATTCGTTATTCGCAACGTAGCGAACTTGGTTCCCCCAAACGAGATTGGCGGCTCCTACCACGGTACTAGCGCGGCTCTAGAGTTCGCCATAACGGCACTAGAGGTGCCAGAAATTGTGGTTCTCGGCCATACGCGTTGCGGCGGCATACACTCTCTAGTGACTGCAGCAAACAAATTACCAGAAGAAAGCTTTATCTCCCGATGGATGTCTATAGCTTCTCCAATTGCAGAGTTAGTCGATCCCAGCAAGCTAGACGATCCCGCTACCTTTGACCGCTGTGAACAGGCCGCTATTAGCTTCTCGCTAGAGAACTTAATGACTTACCCATGGATCAAGAGCCGCGTAGATGAAGGCAAGCTAAAACTCACAGGCCTTCATTACAATATTGCCACAGGCGCACTAAAGCAGATTCTTGATCGAGATCACGTCACCACAATCGTAGAAGAAGCAAAAGACTAAGAACACATGGTAGACTTGAGCCCGGAAGAGCACCATCCCCGGTGGGGTGCCCGGGCTTCAAACTCGGTGAGGCAGGCTTACAGCATGTCTGGTGGGTTCGACTCCTGCCTCTTCCGCCATTTCCTCATATAATTTCACCCAATTATTTCCATCAATGGATGTAATCTGTAGTTGTAATTCTTTGAGACCCACTAGTGTCCAACAAGCCTTTGTCGGACCCAACACCGGATGCAACACTAATGGCTCACAAATCGTGAGGAGTAAGAAAATACGCCCAATATCCCGATGCAGAGCTGACACCAGCCTAAGAACACCCCCTAAAACATCTCTTTCGGCGGCAGTAAAAGTGCGAAACAGGGATTTCAGTCTTGCCATCTTAGTTCGAGTGTATTAACGCACTTCGATCAACTGACTCTTGCAATCTCCCTTTCTTGCAACGGTATACTTTGTCGGCAATTTCCAATGCGGCAGGCCGATGAGACACCATTACTATCGTTACACCCGACTCCTTTAGGTTTTGTAAAACTTTTTCCTCCGTTTCGATATCTAGATTTGCGGTAGCTTCATCCAAGAAGACAATACTAGCTTGACTGTAAAAAACACGAGCGAGCAATATTCTTTGCGCTTGACCCGCCGACATCATAGCCCCCATGTCTCCCACTAGGCTGTTAAAGCCCATCGGCAAAGACTGAATAAACTCATCAATGCACGCTTGTTTCGCGGCATAATGTAGCCTGTCGCTATCTACGTCCTCATCGAAAAGACATATATTATCGATCAAGCTTCCGGATAATAACTGCTCTGTTTGTAGTACTCCCGCGCACTCATCTCTATACATCCGGGCACCGATCTCGTGAATGCTAATGCCATCGATGTGTAGTTCGCCACTTTCCGGCTCCAACAAGCCCGCAAGTAATTTTACTAGGGTCGATTTTCCAGAGCCCGATGGCCCGGTGATAACAAGCACCTCTCCAGGCTTTACGCTTAAGGAGACATCGCACACTACTGCAGTGTTCGTGCCCGGATAACAATAGGATATCCCCCTTGCCTCAAGCCTCCCAACAACCCCACGCTTTAAAGAAGGAATGTAGAAATCTTGAAATTCCGATTCAGTACAGGTGATGTCCGAAACCCTCTCAAGATGCAGTTTTAAAAATCGTATCTGAACCACCTTATCGAGGAAGGACTTAATAGAATTAGTGAAATTTGATTTTATTGCCACAAAAGCGGTTAGCAAGCCCAAACTCATTGTGCCATCCAACACCTGCACCGCGGCTAAGTAGATGAGCAGTATATTCTCCACACTGAATATCAATGAGAAAACAGTCTCTAAAGAGATAGAAAACCGAGTAAAGGAGACATTAGCATTCACTTGCTCGGCGTAAGTATCTCGCCACAGATTTAGCCGAGGCAGCTCTCTACAATAAAATTTTATTACCTCAATCGCTCGCATATTCTCCATCAAAGAAGAACTAGTTTTCGCCTCGGCAACAACTCGCTGCTCTGCTAGATCACGCATGTGAGGAAGTGCAATCACCTTGACAGCGCTGGCCAACACAACGAAGCCTAGAAGAGCCCATGCAAGCGAGGAATTCATATAGAACAATACTCCAAGGCTTAGCGAGGCTAGGGCTCCGTCCAGAACAACGGTCATCATATTTTCCGTGACAATATTTCTTATATCGCGAATTGCAGAGAATCTGGACACCAGGTCTCCCACGTGGCGCCTCTCGAAGAAGCTTGTGGGCAGCCTCATCAGGTGAGAAAACACATTCCCCACCATTTGAAACCCCAGTTGATTCGAAAAATACAGCTGAATGGTAGAGCGAGCATAGCTCATCGCGACAGAAAGAAGAGCAAGCCCCCCAAAACCCATAGCCGCTAATAATAAAAAATCAGCATCAAATTTTGAAAGTCCCTCATCTATAACTATTTGCAGATAAAATGCCGCCCCGATTGTCGCCAGCTGCAGCAATAGAGAAAGCCCCAACAACTGACATACAGCGAGCCAAAAACCAGGATAGACGGTAAAGAGTTCACGCAGCTTCGTTCGGTAACTACGTGACTCCTTTGCGAAGCTCTTTGTCGGCGAGAACTCAACCGCAATACCTGTAATATGATTGCCAGCCTCCCTTAGTCCGTAAAGCCTTCGACCTACTGCGGGATCATGAATCCTTATCGAATCCTTTTTCACTTCCGTTAGGACTACATAGTGATTAGTATCCCAGTGAAGTACCGCAGGAAGGCTCAGTACGCTAAGATCTTCCAGCTCTATACGGACGGCTCTTGTACTGAGGTCTAGCTTGCTCGATATCGTCAGCAGTTCTTTTAGCACTACTCCCCTATTAGAAAACAAGAAATCTCTTCTCAAAGTATTGAGGTCGATCCGTCTTCCAAAAAAACTCGAAACCATAGCAATACATGCTAGCCCACATTCGCAGGACTCGGCTTGGTAGATCATAGGAGTGCTAGCCGCGCGTTTAGCAAACAATTGTTGGATCACAGCCGGCCTCCTAAGGATTGGATAGGCTTCAATAGCCTATCCAAAATCGTGCGCTTACCCGTGACAATCTCCGCCCTCAAGCCCATGCCGGAGCGTAAGCTATTAAACACACTCGAAGAGAACTGCTCACGCGAAAGAGCGACACCTAACACATAGACGTCCTCACTCTTCGATAAGCCATGTGTATTATCTGTAATCTGAACACTCTCTTGAGAGATCGTCTCTATTACGCCGGAGAAGTACCCATACTTTTCACTGGGCAGTGCCTCGATACTGACTCGTACCAGCTGCCCAATCTTCAAGTCAGCGACTCCACGACTAGGAACATAGAGTTTCGCCCCAAAGGCATTGGCTGGAGATACGATATGCATTACAGGGTTTCTTGAATCAAGCTGATCACCTACTTTGAAAAATAGATTGTCGATAAACCCTTCTCGTTGAGCTGTTAAGGAAAATGACGACTGCACCATGAGTTCCTGTTTGAGAGACTGTAGCCGCAGCTCTTCATTTCGTATCTCTAGCAGCTCCTGTTGATGCTGGATTGGGTACAGTTCGAGCATCGCCCTCATATCCAGTAAAGACTTGCGCTGAGCGTATATTTTAAGCTCGATGTCTTTGAGAAGAATTTTGGCTGACATGACAGCATCGGAACTGCGCTCTACGCTAGTCAACGGCAGCATATCTCTAACCAAGAGATCCTCGTCTCGCGAAAGATTATTTACCGCAAGGCTCAGTTTC
Organism: Pseudohongiellaceae bacterium; assembly: GCA_033721235.1. Classification (GTDB taxonomy): domain Bacteria; phylum Pseudomonadota; class Gammaproteobacteria; order Pseudomonadales; family Pseudohongiellaceae; genus UBA5078. Next base: position 76,097 of record JAWWAY010000013.1, read on the forward strand.
TCTTCGTATACGTTTTTCTGTGCCAGCAACGCCTCTAGCTCACGCTCTAGAATAACGATCATGTTCTCGTTCAAGGCAGACTGCGAAGTTTCGCTTAAATGTACTAAGGATCTGCGCTGAGCCATTGTGCTCAATTGCTGATCGAGCACTGTTAATTGAGAGCCCACACTACTGCCTCCGAACTGGTCATACTCAGTGCTACTAGCCCGCGCCAGTACATCGCCCTTCCTAACAAACTGACCATTGGCGACCAGTAGTTCAGTGAGCACTCCACGCCGTGGACTAATCACTGCTGCAGATCCTCCTTGCAACTCCAATTGTCCGTTCACGCTCTCTATGTCATTGAGAGGAACCCAAACAACGACTGCCACAAGCAAGGCCGACACAGCAATTAGAAAGAAGCTGAAGGTTTGTAGCTTTATGGGCTGGTATACGACAGGAGGGCCAAATCCACTTTTCCCAACAGCCCTTAAGAATTGCTCCCTATAAAGTGATGTCTGCATTAGCACTCACCTCCCTTTGCAGGCTTAGAGCGCATAAGGCTCTTATCTAAAAACAAATTAGCTTCCGCTAGGAATTTCCATTGCTCAGGGTAGCGTTTTACCCAATGCTCACAGAATGTGGCGAACTTCTGGGTAAGTCTCGACACTGCATCCGAGAACGTTTCACCCGAGTGCACTGTGGGGTGGATGACTTCACTCATCACAATATGATTTTGTTTATCTTGATGAAAGCTAACAAAAGGAATCACAGGGCATGCACTTAACAGAGCGATGCAAGCTGGTCCCTTCACAAAGCGAGCAGATTGCCCAAGAAACCTCACCGGAACTGTCTCACCAAAACCAGAGTGTAGGTCCGCCATGATCGCAAGCGTATGACGTCCATTTCGAAGGCGCGTAGCCATAGCTGCAGGCGAATATTTATTAGCATGTAGTAGTGTTAAGTTACTGCTCAGCGCCGTGTTAGCCAATGCATCACCATCCGCCTCTTCACGCCTAGGAACAAGCACACTCCAATTTTCGTGAGACTCTCGACCTATGTGCAGATAGGCGTCAATGAAATCACCTAGGTGCACGCCAAGTAGAATTCGAGACTGTTCCGACCCCTTAATGTATCGCCGATAGGCCTCCCTTTCTGGCCATGCGTAGCCCGCCCCCTGAGCAACTCCTCCAGAGTACAAGCGCTCTCTGCTAAGCACCTGCCTATAACGATTAAGGTGCTGGCGTTGCAGAAGCCCTAGCGCTTTTTTCTCGGGCTCTTTAAAAAAATAACTTATGGAAAGCGCTCTGCGATGAAGCTCCTGTTTAAAATAAGGATCAAGTCGGTACAGCAGCCATACGGAGTATCCCACTATTTTCGACAAGAACACTCCATATCGCTCGGAGTTCGAGCCTCGACAATATTTAACAAACAGCCGCTCTATTGCCACCGTAACTTTTTCAACAGTGCTCAACTCTTTCGACATCAGAAAGCGGCAGTATTGCTCTAAGGCAGCGACCTCTTCCTTTTGAAAGTCCTCACGGATCGTCTCCAGTTTAATCTCAAGTAAATTAAGACATACACGCACATTACTTAAGGGCCAGCGGCATTGCCGGTGAAGCATACTTACGCCAAGCCTGGACCTGGAATTAAGGAGGAGACTAACTGGCCTCAACAGAGCACGCGCTGACGCAGCATAGTCACCATTGCAGGACAATGCCTTGCTCTGAGCTAAGGCTCGATCAAGATCAGTCACTAAATAGCTTCCCTATTTCGACGATAAGAAGGATCAACTAAGGCTATAAGATCGGAAACATACTGCAGCTCAAGAATTTCTTCTTCTGCCACCTGCAAACCAAAGCTTCTTTCTAGCTCATAGATCACTTCTACCAGTTTCAAGGAGTCCATACCTAACTGCTCTAGAGTTAGCTCTGGGATGATACTGCCGTGATAGGAGTTTGAGTCCTTACAGGCGCTACGTAGAAGCTGAATAACGGTGCTTTGGATTTCCCTTTCCATGCTTACCTTCCTTGTTTGTTAATAATCCTTTAACAATCTCTATGCATTCATGTCTTTTTATTTTCCCACTAGTTGTCAGCGGGAGAGTTCCTCGGCGTACTTCGACTATTCGATCAATCAGCAAGCCAAACTCTCTTAGCACGTGTGTTCTAAACTTTGTGTGCTCGTAGTCGTAGCAAGCCCCATTCTTCAAGCGCCCTTTGCTCTCAAGAACCAAAACAATTAGGCCTGATGGGTACTCTGTATCCAGCAGTACGCAGCGAGAGATAGGAAATTCCTTAAGATAAGCAGACAAAGAACGTTCTACATCCTCACAGTGAAAACTTTTGCCTCTCCGCTTTATGAGATTCTTAATACGGCCTACAACATACAGTTCATTTTCCAGCAGAAAGCCGAGATCTCCTGTGCGCAAATAAATACCGCCTTCACCTTTATGCGCTCTTAAAACAGCGCGGGTACGCTCAGGGTCTTTATAGTATGTTTTAACTACGGACTGAGAGCGCAGCCATATCTCTCCCACTTCCCCTTCCTCGCACTCGCGTAAGTCTTGATCCCGCACAATTTTTAATTCACCGAACCTAGGCTTACCTAAGCAAACATAGCGATCAGACTTGTCTTTATTGTGAGCACTCTTTAAACCAGAATGAGAACACACAAATAGAGTCGACTCGGCCAGACCATAGCAGGGGGTGAAGGCTTCAGCTAAAAATCCTCGAGGCTTTAACTTATGTGAAAAGGCTGTAGCTACGACCTCCGCTATAGGCTCCGAACCACAGTAAGCGATTCTCCAGCGAGAAAAGTCCAAGTCTCGTAGCTGCGCCTCCTCGACTTTCTGATTACACAGATCATAGGCAAAGTTGGGAGCACCGCTAATAGTCGCGCCGTACTGAGAAACTGCTTGCAACCAAAGAGACGGTCTCGACATAAAGAGCATAGGTGCTAAGAAATAATTATGCATGCCACTGTAAACTGGCTGCATAATATGACCGACCAAGCCCATATCATGATAGAAAGGTAGCCACGAGACTGTGATATCCCTATCGCTGCATGAGAATGCATGTTCAATACTCTCTAGATTAGCGAGAATATTCGCATGACTGACGCTAACGCCTTTAGGGGAAGAAGTTGAGCCCGAGGTAAACTGAACAAATGCTAGGTCGTCCCGCTGAAGCTTCGGCCTTTTCCAGCGACTAAAGTCGCCTTTTAGTTTGTCTAGCTCCACAATCTGCAACGGAGAGCCTAGGGAAACAATATCGCAAGCAGTTGCCCTTAAGCAAGAGTGAGTCAGTAAAGTATTTGCTTGGGTAAAAAAAGCTATTTCCAATATAGGTCGCCAATCATTCCCTTTGGGGCGGCTCAGGGGAATGGGGACAACTCCCGCCATAATGCAGCCCCAAAATGCGATGGTAAATTCGAGCCCGAAAGGAAAGCACAGAAGCACAACACTTCCTTGGCCTTGGCAACTCTGTAAGTGCGCAGCAAGCCCTTTTGCCTGCTTCTCCAGCTCTGAGAAGCTGAGGGCATTGGATACACAAAGCTCACCCAGACTGCCTCGACCCAACAAAGAGTACACAGGCGAGTGTCCGTACTTTATAGACTGCAACTCTAATAGCTCGATCAAACTGTCGGCCCTTTTCTTAGGAGCCGTTAGCTGTTTCCCTTTCATGTCTTTCTCGCTGTAAGAATCCATTTACATTTATGCGACTTCTACACTCATTGCTTATTTGAATATAGAGCAGCATTGCGAGCTGTCAAATAAGCTCGCATATTATGAATAATGAGCTAGTCTCTATTAATAGAAAGCAATGGAGGCTGTGATGAAACTTGAAACTAAAAAGGACAACACAAAACAGAATGATCGATATCTATCCCTATATGAAGTCGCTAAGGCTAAATCATGGAATTGCAGCACAGACATTGCCTGGGAGAGAGAAAGTGAGCGCCCCACCTTTCCTTTCGAAATAGATACTAATCCTTTGCGGGGTTTTGAAGAGTATGAGAATTTATCTACTGAGCAGAAAGCCCAACACTGTTGGCTTGCGTTCGGTGTAGAGCTCAGTGATATATTACTTGGGGAACAGGCTGCCCTGCTTATTTCCGCGCAGCTCATAGAGTTCTCCCCATCCACTCAAGCAAAACTATTCTTAAGCTCCCAAGTTTATGAGGAGGCCAGACATGTGGATTTTTTCTCTAGGTATATATCCCAGTACATTGGCAACATCTCGGCTCCGTCGCCGACACTGAAGAACTTGGTGGATAACTGCCTGTCGTCTAGTAATTGGTTCAAAAAGTATCTGACCTGCCACGCTCTGATCGAGAGCCTCGCCATGGCGAAGTTTCAGCAGCTACGAAAACACTCCACACACACTATTTTAAGCGAAGCCATGAGTTATATATTACGAGATGAGGCCCGTCATGTAGGCTTCGGAACCGAAATGCTAAAAGAACAAGTAGCTTCGATGTCAAAAAAGGAGCAACTTAAAATAGGCAACTATCTCATCGATTCCGCTTTGTCTCTAGGGCGTAATTCAGATTGGGCTGCACGAGTAGCAAGGACCTTACATTGGCATGAGCATAACTTTCGTCTACATACTTATAAGCATCAACGTCAGCAACAATTATTGGGGCAATTAAGCATTAAGCACTTGGCACTGACTATGAGAAGAATCGGGCTGTGGGACAAAAGCTTTGAGACTAAGATTCAATGCTTGGCTACACAACAAAATGAACAAACGAGGATATAAATTAATATAACAGTGGGAGGGCAGTTTTACACAAGAAAAAAACTGCCGCACTCTCTCACAGCATGCTGGCAGTGTATGGCCCTTTCGTAAGGGTAAAAAAAAACCCCCGAGGGACTTCCTCGGGGGTCTTTTGTTTGGAGCCTGACGATGACCTACTCTCACATGGGGAAACCCCACACTACCATCGGCGCTGAGCACTTTCACTTCTGAGTTCGAGATGGGATCAGGTGGTTCACACTCGCTATGGTCGTCAGGCAATTCGGTTGGACGCTCGCCCTATGGGCGCACATCCTATGAACGGCATAACAATCTGATGAATAAAGAATCTGATGTTTACAATATTTAAGATCTTACAATCGTGGCTTAGAGAAAAGCCTGTGATTATATGGTCAAGCCTCACGTGCAATTAGTACTGGTTAGCTCAACACCTCACAGTGCTTACACACCCAGCCTATCAACGTCGTAGTCTTCAACGGCACTTTAGGAGGATCAAGTCCTCAGGGAGATCTCGTCTTGAAGGGGGCTTCCCGCTTAGATGCTTTCAGCGGTTATCCTGTCCGAACATAGCTACCGGGCAATGCCATTGGCATGACAACCCGAACACCAGAGGTTCGTTCATTCCGGTCCTCTCGTACTAGGAACAACTCTTCTCAAATCTCCAACGCCCACGGCAGATAGGGACCGAACTGTCTCACGACGTTCTAAACCCAGCTCGCGTACCACTTTAAATGGCGA
>JAWWAY010000014.1:0-79962 GCA_033721235.1 Pseudohongiellaceae bacterium
ATTCTCCGATGACTCAATCTGCCATAGTCGAAGGTGAGTACAGGTATATGCACGCCCAGATAACGATGCCGCTGTGCCTTAACTGTCATGGCACGAATCTGTCCCCCCTGGTCAGCGCTGCATTGAAGCAACACTACCCGAACGATTTGGCGACGGGCTACAGTGAAGGAGATGTTCGAGGTGCGATAAGTTTGCGCTACAGCTTAGAGTAATTGTGACATTGGAAAACTAACGCGCCAAAGCGCAATATTCGAATCAAAGGGGTCAGAACAGTTTGATTTAAGTCGTAGTCCACTGTTGTAAGCTACTTAGAAAATCAAACTGATCTGACCCCTTTGATTACAGCGCTGCCCTAGTCAGGGTAGCCGTTTCACTGCTTGTCACTTCACCAATCAAAAGAGTGTCGCCGCTTATTGGCGCTCGGAAAACACCGCCGGTTTCGCCACCTGCATCAGGGTGCGATAGACCGCATTGAAGATTAGTATCGGTTTCTACTTTTACAACCAACACACTCGTGCTTGGCTCCCAGGTATAAGTACCGGTCTCAGTGCCAGTTTGACAGCTATCGTCTTCTCCGTTTAGGACATTATCTAATGTATAGCTACCATCCGACCTAAACTCTAGCGTTGTCGAGGTGTCGCCATTATCACCGGTCCAAGTTCCGATAATCGCATCAGCAGAAACGCCCAAACTCTCCTCTGTAGGAGTAATATCTGCTATAGACTGCGCATCAAGAACGAAAGAAAGAGTCTCTGGATTATCTAAACTGAAGGTGACATGAAATACATTAGAACCGAGCACTAGATGAGGTATAACCAATACTCCTCTTACTGGGTCGTAATAGGTTTCAGACTCCGCAGCAATGGTTGTTTGCACACTGGTAAGACAAAGACATAGGCTAGCGAACGCTAATAGTTTTTTCATTGTATGATCCCTAGGCACGATTCGTTTGATTGGAATAACAAACCTTAACTCAGCATTCAAGTAAGTGTCAAACCAAGCTACCGCTAACTTATCTGCCGCGTGTTGACTCCTCATTTATAATTTTTGAGTTAAGCTCCTGCGCAGCTTTTACATCATGACTAAGATAAAAATGACCTGCCTTAGAAAAATGCTCGAGCCAAGCAATACAAGACAATCTCTTGCACAGAGACTAAAATGTGCCCCTTACAAAAGTAAGAGAAACAATTATGTTGAATGCATTTAGATTAATTAGCGCAATAGAAGGCATTTCGTACCTACTCATTTTATGTGTGACCCTAGGCCTTATTAGTAGAGAGTATGTTTTCTTCCTCGGAATGGCGCACGGTGTGCTATTTATGCTGTACCTAGCAAGTTCACTTATAGCCTCTTATAGGCAGGCGTGGTCATTAACTGTGTGGCTACTACTTGCCATCGCATCAGTCATCCCATTTGCATTTATTGCGGTGGAAATATTCATAAAAAGACAATTAGGCCAACGCCAGCAGTTCACACAATAAATATGTTCGACTCAGCCCTCTCGCAAGCGTGCCACCAAAAAATCCACCGCCGCTTTCACCTTCGGCACTGTGTATTGCTGCTTCTGGTATAGCAAATAGATCGCCATTTCCGCATTTTGGCTGACGCGAACAGGCGTATCGAAATGCAGCTCCCTCAATTTTCCGCTGGCTAGATAGTCCACCAATGACCAGCGTGGGGCCATCATGATGCCGCGCCCTTCTATCGCCAATTGTGCCAACCACTTCCCATGGTTGGATACGGCAGTAGGGATGCCCGCCACATCGTGCCATTGACCGCCTATTTCACATAGCCAAGGGGACGGCCCCATTGGAGTGCGATAGAACAGCCCCCGGTGTCGGGTCAACTCCAGCGCACTTGTTGGTACGCCCATTTCTTGCAGATAGGCAGGGGATGCCACAGGAATAAATTCATTATCCATGAGCCGCACGGCTTGCACTCGCTCATTAGGTGCGTAACCGCCGCGAATGGCGATGTCGACTTCGTCGCGTCCGAGATTGGACACCGTGTCGCTAAGGCTAAGATCAAGGGTAATCTCAGGATAGAGAGCTTTAAATTCATCTAGCAGCGGCAATAGCATGCGCTCACCAAAACCGGTCATGACGCTGATATGCAGCTGCCCCATGGGTTTGGCTTGATAACTACGCACGGCTTCATCGCTTTGCTCTAGCCGATAGAGAATGTCTGCCACCTGCTGAAAATAGAGTTGGCCGATTTCGGTTAGCTGCACCGCCCTTGTGCTGCGCTTGAGAAGCGTTGCGCCCAAGCTATCCTCCAATGCTGCAACACGCCTCGAGAGCGAAGAAGGCGGCACAGAAAACGCAGCAGCAGCCTTCGTGAAGCTTCCTGTCTCTGCCACTTTGCAGAAATAACGCAACGCTCTTAGCTGATCCATAGAAACCCTAAACGGCAGTTTATGCCCACACTATTGTCTTTAAGACAATAAACTAACGCAAATCACCCCATTTAACTATCAATAATAGATAGCAATAATGCGCTCATGCATTCAAATCCATTTCAGGAGAGAGAACATGAGCCTCTATACCAGCATCAAACTTGTCGCCAGACCAGAGCCAGGCCCCATTAAACCAGAGCTATTCGAAATTGTTCGGCAAGACATTCCCACTCCGGGGCCAGGAGAGATCCTGATCAAGCAGACGCATATGTCGCTAGACCCCGCCATGATTGGCTGGATGAGCCCCGACACCGAGAGCTATATTCCTCCGGTTGGCCTTGGCGAAGTAATGCGCTCCTCCGGTGTCGGCGAGGTGGTGGCAAGCAACCACCCGGACTTTAGCGTGGGCGAAAAGGTACGTGGCATGTTCGGCTGGACTGAATACCTAGTCAGCAATGGCAATGGCATAGGAAAGGCGCCCGCCAATGTAGACCCAGAGATGCTTTTAGCGGTATTCGCCCTACCCGGCCTCACGGCAACACAAGGCCTCTTCGGTTTTGGCGATCCCAAAGCTGGCGAGACTATTGTGGTTAGCGGCGCCGCAGGATCGGTAGGCTCCATCGTCGGCCAGCTTGCAAAAGCTGACGGACTCAATGTCATTGGCGTTGCCGGTGACGACGAGAAATGCGCGTGGATTCGAGACGAACTAGGGTTCGACGGCGCAATCAACTATAAGAGCGATGACATCGCCGCTAAACTGGAAGAGCTGGCACCTAATGGAGTAGATATCTATTTCGAGAACACCGGCGGCCCCATACAACATCACGTGTTTGCAAAAATGAACACCCATGGACGCATAGTAGTTTGCGGCATGATTGCGGACTATACCAGCGCCACACCTGCACCGGGCCCTAACTGGATTCCCTTGGTTAAAAAGCGCATAACTATTCGAGGTTTCGCAATGCCAGACCATCTAGGTGACGCTGCGCAGCTAAGCGAGAAACTCACGCCTTATGTCATGAGCGGCAAGATCAAATACCGCACACACATATTGGAAGGTTTAGAGTCGGCTATCGATGGTTTGAACCTGTTTGTCAGCGGCGGCAATCGCGGAAAACTAATCGTTAAGTTGTAGCAAATTCGATTAAAGCCGAACGTAGATCAAAGGATTGATCTACGTTCGGTTGCGAAACGAAACCACTGCTAGAGGGTCATTTTTTCTAGCAAAAGGCTATTCGCCTCTGAGGCTTTCCTTTCGGATCAAAAAACTATTATGCATCCCTTTTAGTCTGGTGAGCTAAATTCCCCAAGGTCTTACATAAGAAAATTATGAATAGCAGCGGCAATTTCCTTCGCATGGGTTTCCAATGCGAAGTGACCGCTGTCGACAAACTGCACCTGGGCTTTCGGATTGTCGCGTTTGAATGCCTCAGCACCCGGAGGCAAGAAGAAAGGATCCTGCTCTCCCCATATCGCCAGCATAGGCGGCTGTTGTGTACGGAAGTACTCTTGAAAATCGGGATACATACGAACATTAGTGGCATAGTCCAAGAACAGGTCTAATTGAATTTCATCATTGCCTGGCCGCTGCATGAGTAGCGAGTCGAGCACATAGGACTCGGGCGCCACCAAGCTTTCATCCTGCACACCGTGTGTATACTGCCAGCGAGTGGTGTCTAGGCTAAGAAAGTCACGTAAGGCCGCGCGATTCTCGTCACTAGGTTCACGCCAGTAGGCTTGAATAGGATTCCAGCCCTCACTTAGCCCCTCTTCATAGGCATTCCCGTTTTGCGAGATGATAGCGCTAATTTTGTCTGGGTGACGTAGAGCCAAACGAAAGCCCACCGGAGCACCATAGTCAAAAACATACATTGCAAAGCGCGCAATCTCCAAGGCTTGCACAAACTCCTCCATAACCGCGGCAAGATTATCGAAGCTGTAATCGAACTCGCCTCGCTGCGGCGATTTTGTAAAACCAAACCCAGGCAAATCTGGGGCAATAATGCGGTAGTGCTCCATTAAAATCGGAATCAGGTTTCGGAACATATGTGAAGACGTAGGAAAGCCATGAAGTAATAGCAGTACAGGTGCATCAGCATTGCCAGCCTCACGGTAGAAGACCGTGTGTTTACCAAGATCGAGTGTGCGATAGTGAATCATAATGTGCTCCTTAAGTTTTGAGGGACGTCAGGTATTCCCCCAATGTAAATTGAAATGTGAACCACCCGCCCACATAACCGCTAAAACAAAACTATACTGGTTATTATTATAACTTGTAAAATGCTTTTTTACCGGTTATAAGTATTTCATAGGAATTTATGGAGAAGACGGTGTCTCACTCAGAAGCACAACCTACATTGATAGGCGATCATTTAGCGTTGGATTTTCTTAATAGCCGAGTAAGCGGAAACAAGGAATTTGCCGATTGGCTAGACGGAGATCAGAACTTTCTGGACTGGCTATTAAAAGTCAATATTGCCGATGAGAGCATTCTTGCCGCAGTTAAATTGAACCAACAGCAACGCCAACTATTAGTAGAACAAGCTAAGGAGCTGCGCAATTGGCTGGAGGGCTTTGTTTCGCGCCTAGTAGCAGGCAATAAGGCTGAGCATATAGACGCGGATATCCAATTCATCAACAGCTTATTGAGCAAAGATAGCTGTTATGCACAGATTGAAGGAGATTATACGATTAGCAATCGGCGGCGCTGGCAGTCCCCCGAGTCTTTACTACAACCCATAATTAACGCGATCGCCGATTTAATTTGCCATGTAGACCCCGAGCTCATCAAACAGTGCGAAGCTCACAACTGCATTCTGTATTTCCATGATCGAACCAAGGCTCACAAACGCCGCTGGTGTAGCATGGCAATTTGCGGAAACCGAGCTAAAGCGGCTGCCAACCGGGCGCGAAAAGCGCAAAGTAGTCAGTAGGCAAATCGCGGTATACAAGCCAAGCGACTTCAAACTACTATTGTGTTTTACTCGGATGATCGAGGCCCCCAAGCGCATTGCTCTCATTGTGCTCATACCTCGCCGCGAAGAGCCTGAAGGACGTTTACTATGACCGAAGACCTGCAAGACTCACTGGCTAATTTTGACGTCACGGATTCAATTTTTCGCCTACTTATCAGTACAGCACTGCTGGTAATAAGCATCTTGATTGCTCGCGCCCTTGTCGCTCGCTTTATCAAGCAAAAAGTTGAATCGCCCGAGCTACGAAGACGCTGGCTCGTTCAATCTCGCAATGGTTTACTCTTGCTCATGCTGCTGGGCTTGCTAATCATTTGGGGTGAGGAGCTGCGCACATTAGCACTCTCTATTGTCGCCATTGCCGTCGCATTCGTGGTTGCCACTAAAGAGTTGATCATGTGTATTACCGGGTCCATTCTCAAAACCGGCGCTGGCTCTTTTAGCGTGGGAGATCGCATTCAGGTCAAGGACCTTCGCGGCGATGTCATCGACCAAAACCTATTGGCGACCACCATCTTAGAAGTGGGTCCGGGCAAATTAACCCATCAGCGCACCGGCCGCATGGCAGTCATTCCCAACGCCATATTTGTCTCCGAGCCTGTCATCAACGAGAGCTTTACTCATGACTTCTTATTGCACGTGTTCACTGTCCCTTTCAAACGGGAAGACGACTGGCGCGGCGCTCAGAAGGCAATACTGGATGCAGCAGTAAAACAGTGTTCCCCGTTCTTGGAAGAGGTGCGTCTCTATATGAATCGCTTGAGCATTTCCCAAGGCCTGGAGTCCCCCTCAGTCGACCCCAGAGTCACCATGCAGGTCCCGACAGCAGGTGAAGTCCACTTGATTGTGCGAGTACCAGTAAAGTCAGGGCAACGTGGAATAGTGGAGCAGGCCATAATGGCGGAGGTATTTAAACATAGTGACTACCTAGCTAGGCCGACAAAGACCGAAACATAGCATTAGGTAATGCTGAGCAAGTGAGCACAAAAACACCCCCATCATCCCTAAGTTTGCTGGCATAAGCATCGACCTCCCCATGGGCGGTATAGTATTATTGGCAACCTTGGGTGCAAGAGCCTCCTATATTGCCGCCCCAACTGCCCTGGCGGTGGCAATTCCTAGAGCAAACCAAAGCCTTCCATTACGGTATCTTTGGCGCTCACTTTCCCAATTGATGTTGTGGTTGGCACCTGCCTGCAGGCGTCGCCAATCGTGCGCTTTGCCAACTAAACATCATTAGCCTATTCTACGGCCTGAAAAATGCCTTAAGGAGCAAAACATGAATGCAAGCCAGATCGAAATTATTATGGGATCACAGTCGGATTGGGAGGTAATGCAAGAAGCCTGTACCGTTCTCGACGCCTTGAACGTCCCCTATAACACTCGAGTGGTTTCGGCTCACCGCACGCCCAAGAGAATGTTTGAATTTGCCTCTAATGCTCACGTAAACGGCACTAAAATCATTATCGCGGGTGCCGGTGGCGCGGCGCATCTTCCCGGCATGGTGGCAGCTCTTACTCCCCTGCCCGTTATTGGCGTGCCGGTGCAAAGCAAGCACTTAAAAGGCATGGATAGCTTACTTTCCATTGCACAAATGCCGCGCGGTGTCGCAGTAGCGACTCAGGCTATCGGAGCTGCCGGAGCGTTTAATGCCGGCTTACTCGCTGCACAAATCCTTAGCCTCCACGATGCTGAGCTGCAGGAGCGATTGATCGCTTGGCGCAGCAAGCAAACAGACAGCGTTGTGGAGGAGATCAAGTAATGCACGTCGCTATTTTTGGATGTGGCCAACTAGCAAGAATGCTTGCACTAGCAGGCTGGCCCATGGGTATTGAATTTAGCTTTATCGCCGGGGCCAATGACGATACTCGCTGTGTGAATGGGCTAGGGAAAATAACGCGGCTTCGCGATGGGCAATCCCCACAACAACTGTTCGAAGAGCTAGAAAAGCCCGATGTCATTACCGTTGAGAAGGAAGCTGTGGACACCAAGCTGCTAGAGGAGCTTAGTCAATTCACTACTGTAGCGCCAAACCCAAAGGCACTATGGACCATTCAACACAGAGGACGTCAGAAAACCTTTTTACACCAACACAATATCCCTACGGCTCCATTCGTGGAGATTAGCGGTAAACAGCAGTTGCTGGAAGCAGCCAAAAGCGTGGGCTACCCCGTCGTTATAAAGTCCAGTGAAGAGGGCTACGATGGCATGCATCAGTGGCGCATTCACAGCGAGGCGGATGCACAGGCGTTCATAGACGGTGAGGACAAGCTAGCCGATGCCGTGGTAGAGAAACTCGTGAACTTTTCGTTTGAAGCTTCAATAATTGTCGCACGCAACGCCAAGGGAGAAGTATCAAGCTATACTCCTAGCGAGAACCGCCACGAGAAAGGCACATTAGCGGTGTCGGTGACCCCGAGTTCTTCTTTAAACGAGGAGCTACACGACAAGCTAAAAGACATTGCCAATACGCTGGTAACAGCCTTCGACTACGTAGGCGTGCTCGCAATTGAGTGTTTCATAGTAGATGGAAAGATTATCGTTAACGAACTAGCTCCTAGGGTGCACAACAGCGGACATTGGACGCAGGATGGCGCAATATGCAGTCAGTTTGAGAACCATCTGCGGGCAATATGCGGCAAGCCCTTAGGGGCAACAACAAGCCTTGGGCATAGCGCCATGATTAATCTTCTGGGCTGCAACGCTCCAGAAGAACTGGCAACGCAATCGAACGCACACTTGCATTGGTATAATAAAACTCTTCGAGACGGCCGCAAGATGGGCCATATCAATTTCTTGTACGAGTCTTCTAATACCCTACAAAGCGATTTAGAACAGAATTTGCAAATACTCAATGCTTAGTAAACTGATTTGAGTGCATTAAGCCCTCAGGGACAGGGGGCTTACGAGCAGAAGCGGTTTATCGAGTTTGAGCGCCCAATTGCAAAAGCAATGTAAAAGCTTAAAGCTAGGCATAGTCTACACTCCCCCAAACAATAGCCTCGCCGATCTTTTAGGGTCAGCTTAAAAGAGGGCAACAAAAAAAACCGACACCTTAAGCAAATTCGAGATGCTGTATGCTGAATTGGGCTAGCGTTTGCGCTGCTTGCCCTATTCGGCACGACCAACACACACGCCTATCAACCGATTGCTTAGTACACTCTCCATAGCGTATCCATTACACAAGGAGAGTTCTGTGAGCATCATACTTCGATTAACGATGGCTTTTTTGCTAAGCATTAGCGTCTCAATGGCTGCAACGGCGCAAGAGGATGCACCACTGGCGACCATCGGCATCGCAAAGCTTATTGTGGACGACTTAGCCGAAACTCAGCAGTTTTACCAAAGCCTGTTTGGTTTACAAGAAGTGATGCGCATTGACCATGATCTGGACACCTATGAAGAAACAATTTTGTCCTTCGGCTCTGGCACTACGCTCGCGCTCTTAGCCCCTAATGACAAGGTCGAGAAACCACTGACCAAAAGTCGGTTCCCTGTGGTGCTCATCTATACACCCGAGTTCGAGGCTATACTGGAACGCCTAGATACCATGGACGTTTCTTACTCTATAGTTCCCACAGGGGCTTCTGGGCCCAAAGTGGTAATTGCACGCGACCCTAGCGGAAATGCAGTGGAGATATACGGTACCAGCGGAGAGTATGCGGTAGGCGGCTCAAAGCTTATCGTCGATGATCGAAAAAAAGCAGAGGCCTTTTATCAACGAGTATTTAATGCCCGCTCCGGCCAACTGTTTGCTTCTGCCGGTGTTTATGACGAGGTCCTGATGAACTTCACCGAAGGCGGTACGTGGCTAGCGCTTTTCCAACCCCTGGCAGAAAAGCCACTTAGCAAAAGCGCGTTTCCATCAAGTACCTTTTTTACCAGCCAAATGGATGAAGTAAAGCGGCGGCTTGATCAAGAAGCTTATGGCTACTACACGGTCGAAACTCCAGACGATAGCCTGAACATCATCATTGCCAAAGACCCCGCTGGTAATGCTATCGAGGTGATCGCCCGCTAAGGATTAGCGCCTGTTAAAGCTTAGCCAATCACGCCTTTGTAAGGGGCCGTTTACGCGCTATTGCTTTTCGCGGCTATGGGGTCTTATATTGTAAGCAGTTGAACGATTTTGCGCTCGAAACCGGTTCTTGTTTGTAAGGGTCGCTGGTGCATTATTAGCCTCTTCGCCCCCTAATTTCTGTGCTCTATATACTTGGAGTAGTTTATGATGACTAAAGATGTGAAAGCTGTATTAAAGCAATTATTCCTAATTGCCATCGGCGCAGGGGTGACGTTCTCGACAATCGCCGCCCAAGCCCAATCGGGGTCTACCGCAACGCGAATAGAATCCTCGGGGAACACAAGCTCGGTGAAGGTAATTCAGTTTGAGGAGCCTGAAGAGTTTATCAATA
Organism: Pseudohongiellaceae bacterium; assembly: GCA_033721235.1. Taxonomy (GTDB): domain Bacteria; phylum Pseudomonadota; class Gammaproteobacteria; order Pseudomonadales; family Pseudohongiellaceae; genus UBA5078. The sequence continues at coordinate 9,780 of JAWWAY010000014.1, forward strand.
TCAGGCGACTTCTATCCAACGGCAGTGTGGATGAGGCCCTTGAGCTTGCCAAGTCCTATGTCGAGAACGTTGAGAAAAACACCAGAGACTTGCCGAGCCGCTACTTTGCGTACAACGCCCTTTGCGTGGCCTATACCCATGCTAGGGAAAGCGCCAAGGCAGAGGAAGAGTGCACTCGTGCCGTAGAACTAATTCCTAGCCATTGGTCGGCGTGGAATAATCGCGGTACCGCGCGTTATCTAGCGGGCAATATGGCAGGTGCGAAGCAAGACTATGAAAAAGCGCTTGATCAAGCCGGTAATAAGAAAGACGTGAAAGAACTGCTAGAGCATAATATCTCTCTAGTAGACCAACAAAACCAGTAAAACGCTTAGCCGACATCATATAGCATCAAGGGCTTACAACCTTTGATGCTTTTTTATTGGCTTAGTAAAAATTTAAACATGGCCTAAGTGATAATACACATAGGCATGAAGAATCAGATTTACCTCCGCGCTTAAGTCTTCGAACGCAAGACCATAGCTGCGCACACCGGCACTCGATTCATCATCCATCACTATCTTTATAACGCTAGGCAATTGCAGAATATGCTGACTACCTGCCGCCTCTACCTTAGTGAGTAAGATAATGCGATCGCCCGCTGTGCCTAGCGACCTAGCAGACTCTACACGACAGCCGGAGGTACTTAGGTCGACAATACTCATCGACAGACTATCGCCTCCCCCTATCTTCACCGTCGCAATTAAGTCCGTGGCTACTCGTACAGCCTTGCGCACTTCGCCTGTGGCAATCTCACTGGGGTAGGCCAGATAAACTTGCGGGAAAGGAGCTACCGTGACGTGTATGGCTTGCGAGCTAAATGCAACCGCAGAACCAGACTCACTGGAGAAAAATCGCACATTCAGCTTCTGCCCTACCTTCACGGGTCTCGGCGATCCCTTAACCATCGGCGTCGAAATCACTAGACCTTTATTTTTAAGATAACCTACCAAGAGCGAGCGCTCTCGAGTATCCGGGGCGTGGTGGAACTGAAGCTGTAGCGGCGTACCAGGCAATAATTTTAGTTCTTCAAATTTCATATAAGGCAATTGCGTCAATAAAGAATCAGCCGACTAACTCGACTAAGAATAAGCAATCCGTTGCAACAGCACCTTTATAAATAAGGTATACATGGTCAAACCACTATTAGAAGAACTCAGATTAACGAGAAGCGCTCGATTAAGCAATCACCTTTAACTGTATTGAATATACTCTGTAGCCGCCTAGAGCGCGGAGTCACCGCCTCGGCAATCATTCCCATCTACTCCGGCGTAACTACCCTACCCCCTCTTGCAGTCGTATAGACGCGCTTATGGGAGCGTAATCCGAAATAGTATTAATCGGTACGGATGCCACATTATCCTAGGCAGAAAAAACAGCGCTTTGAGACGATTCATAACACTCTCTGCCGGTATATTACTATTGCTTAAGCTACTGCTCCAAGAATGAACAAGCTCAAGCGGAGCCTCTAACGGCAGGTTAAAATAAATCCCTGAGAAACTGAATTGATGAACAAATAAAAAGGCCGGAGAAAACCGCCCATAGCGTGCTTCTCCGACCCCAATAATAAAAAATCAACAACTAGCAGTTTGTATCGGAAGCGTCCACGGCCTCACGCACGTCCTCACAAGCATCTTCCAATCTATTACCTGTCTCTGTAAGGGCGTCATCAATATTGCTACCCATCTCTTCTGCCGGGCCTTCGCCACAGGCACTTAAACTCGCTAGACTCACAAACAGTACTAGAGAAAAAAATCGCATAAACATTCCTTTATCATAATCTAGAATTTAAAAGGCCAAATGCCTTTGATTAACCGAGATCTCAATTTCACCCTACTTGATAACGAACGCAACTTCAACACCACGACCCAAGATAAGACCAATATGATTTATGTCTCGTTCGTTCCAGTATATAAACTCATCCTAGGTACATAATCCCCTCCCGCCACAGTTATATATTGACAAAAAACGATCCCTCCCCATCCCTAGCAAGAGATCGTGAAACCACTATGCATTCTCCAGCATTTTACGCATTACCTGTACAATCTTCTGGTACTCCATTGGACCTATTGCGCTCTCGTCGTCATTACTAAAGTCGATACTAGGAAGCGCCCTCTTTACGTCCGATTTACTAATAATACCGTCCCTATTCTCGTCATCTAGTCCCAATGCTGGCAATGCAACATTAGCCTCTTTAGTGTTCAAGATCCCATCTGCATTCGCATCAGCCACAGAAAAGTCTGGGGCTATTGATTCCTGAGCAAATACCAAATTGGGTACAATCAGTGCAACTGCAGTCGCTAATATAATTATCTTTTTCATTGTATTTCTCCTTTTAGAGTTCCTAGCAAATAATTTCCAATCTCGTGCAAGCCTCATATAGCAACCGTCATGCCAAGATATTTTATTAAGCAAAAACAACAGCTTAGAATTTTCTACTGTATTTAGAGTCTGCGACAGTGTTGGGCAGCAGCCGCACAACAACACGACTATCAGCAACACATTGATTTCATTGAGCTAAAGTGTATTGATAGCCACACACCACAGAAAAAAGGCAATTTAACATAGTAGTTGACCTGCCCCCCTATGATGTAGTCGCTAAGCTACGGATAGACATGAAGACAAGACTTTTACGGAAATTATTTGAAGAAACATGTCCCCTTTTTTTAGGAGGCATCGGACGTCGGTACATTTTCTATTAGGTATGCGATTAAGTACCGTTTACTCGTTGGGGCTTAGTGCATACGGATTGGAAGGCACTGCTGGCGTCTCTCCTTGACACCAGCACGCCGTAGCAAAACCACAGTCGCATACAATTTTTTCTCAAGGTCTGTCCTATCTTCGACGCCTAGCAAAATCCATTTCACTGGTATAGCGCGATTGCAATAGGAACTCTTTCACCTGCTGCCGTACAACAGGTTGTTCTTCCGATGTTTTCAGCGGTAAATTTGGCAATTGTCCCGTGTGTTCTACACCGGCAATAAATGCTCTAACGGCGCTATTAAACTGATAGGCTCTAGTCATTCGTCTCTCCTTAGTTCTTGTTACTAACTGTCCGCGAACTCAGAATAAGTGCGCATACATTGGAGATAGCAATACTTGAGCCAATCTATTATTAGCTATTGATTTCAATACCTTACAGAATTACTAGGCACAAATTACCCGCCACAGTGTCGGGCGCTAGCAACACTTTCACCCCCGCTTACTATAAGCGATTGAATTGGAAAGAAATGAGTGTTGGGCTGGAGCAACAGCATGACTATTGGGGGCTTTAGCAAAGAATTAATCTGCGACTTTACGAAACTGTGCCGGGTCTAAGCTGTGTCTTTTCAATAACTTATAGAACTCGCTACGGTTGCGCTCTGACAACCTAGCCGCAAGAGCGATATTGCCCTCTGTCATATTCAATAAGCGAATCAAATACTCGTGCTCGAACTGCTCACGTGCTTGATTCAAACTAAGTAGGCGCTCTGGCTTAAATTGCAATGCTCGCGCTACTAGCGCGCGCGAGATCAGTGACGTTGGCGAAAGAACCACGCATTGTTCAACGATATTCAACAACTGTCGAACATTACCTGGCCAAGGCGCACCGACCAACAACTCCATTGCCTCAGGCGCAAAGCGTATTGAGTCTTTATTATGCCGCTGAGCTAGAGTTTTGCAGAAGTGGTTAGCCAGTAAAGATATATCCTCACGGCGCTTAGAAAGTGGGGGAAGTTCTAGAGTAATAACATTAAGCCTATAGAACAGATCCTCTCTGAACGTGCCTAGTGCTACTTTTCCGTTTAAATCCTGATGGGTCGCCGCGATAATACGCACATCAACGGGAATGGTTTGAGTTGCTCCCACTGGGCGTACTTCGTGTTGTTCTAGCACACGCAGTAGTTTAGCTTGGGCCGACACTGGCATATCGCCAATCTCGTCGAGAAACACAGTACCTTTGTCTGCTGCCTGAAAAAGCCCCTTATTCGATTTATTGGCCCCAGTAAATGATCCAGCAACATGACCAAACAACTCCGACTCTAGGAGCGCCTCTGGCATTGCCGCACAGTTGAGCGCCATGAACGGTTTATCACGCCTAGCACTGGCTTTATGAATAGCTCCAGCCAACAGTTCTTTGCCTGTACCTGTTTCACTTTGAATTAACACGCTAACATCTGTAACCGCCGCTGCGCGCGTTTGCTGAAGAAGGGTCTCCATCGTGTGGCTACAGCTTACTATTTCAGATCGCCATTCTTGACTCTTGCCGTCGTTTTCTGACAAGTCCATTTCACCACTTTGCAGTAATGCCTTTTGCACATGATCCAAGAGTACATGCGCATCGAATGGCTTCACCAGATAGCTAAATACGCCTTTCTGCGTCGCGGCAACCGCCTCAGGAATAGTGCCATGAGCTGTCAACATAATGACCGGTAAGCGGAGATTTCGTTGTTGAATCTGCTCGAATAGTGCCATGCCACTCATTCCCGGCATGCGCAGATCAGTGATGACTATATGAGGGCGAAAAGTTGACAGACAAACCAATGCATTCTCCGCGCAATTGACCGCATTCACATCAAAACCATTGGCCTTCAAGCGGAGACTAATCAAGTGCAAGAGATCGGCATCGTCGTCGACTAGCAGAATTCTATAGTCGCTCTTCATGAGTATGCCTCTATCTGCAATTGACTTTTCTTTCGGTTATTTTTACTGCTGTGATACATCGCTGGGCACATCTCTTGCTGTTTCTCGAAGGTTTATTTGCTGCTCAATGTTTGTTAATGCTTCTATTTGTTCACGAAGAGATTCTCGTTCTTGCTCTAAAAGCTTAACTCGCGCGCTTGCAGTACGCGCGCTCAAGCTGTGCCGAAGAGACTCATTTAATACATCGGCAAATATTTCGTAGTCGCTGCGCACTGAAGACGAGCCAATATTGGCTTCAAAGCGCTCCAACAAATCAATTGCACTATGAAGCTCAGATGTTTGAGTAGCCCCTTGCGCTGTAAGCAGCGCCAGTTGAACGTAGGCTTCGCTAGCCACGTCTTGATGCGAAATTCGCGCTTGCAGTCGCTCTTTTTCCTGCTGTTTAAGTTCTGACGAGGCCATAGAAACCCAACTGTAATACGCTATCGGGTCATAGTCCTTCGGCGCAGCTACCCCCACAGCCTGTATAAAACTACTGGTACAAGCAGGAAGGCTAGTAATACCAATTATCAATATATAAAACACGACTCTGTTCACATAAACGTCCTTTGCTCGGTTATTTCTGCTTATTCTCATAGCTAGCGGGCATCGTTAGTCGAAAACAAGCGCCTTCACTTTGCTCAAGAATCTCTATACTGCCACCGTGGGAAATTGCGTACTCTTGCGCAATGGCTAAACCTAAACCGGTACCTCCATAGTCACGCGCTGGGCGAGAACTGCCTTGATAGAAGGCTGAAAATATCTTCTGCGCCTCTGCTTTGGGTACACCAGGGCCTTGGTCTAGAATTTCAAACACTACCGAATTTTCTTGCGCGAACATTCGCAGCACTATCACTCCATTTTGCGGCGAAAACTTCAAAGCGTTAGTAAACAGATTATCAATAATGACTCGCAGCCTTTCAGCATCCGCTTCCACTTGGATATTTTTGTCAAACTGTCGCTGCAAAGAGATGGCTATTGAACTAACAGCGAGCTGATGCGCGTCTATCACTTGATTGATCAATTTCTCAAACTCAATCATTTGCGGCGCTGCACTCAAAACATCAAAATTCTGTGAGTTATGTCGTAGCAAACCTTCTATGAGCTTCTGCAATCTTTCGCAATTATTCACAATGATGTGACTGATTTCGCGCTGCTCGCCAGTTAATGGCCCTACTACGCCATCATGCAATAAAGCCGCCCCCTCTTGCATGGAGGCCAAAGGCGTTTTTAGCTCATGGGACACATGTCGCAAAAAAGAAACACGATGTTGCTCAAGCTCACAAAGCCTCTCTCTCAGCCATTCGAGTCGAGAGCCGAGTGATTGCAGATCGTGTGGGCCATATATTTCAATTTTTTCTTCGTACGCGCCACTTCCAAGACGGTTTATTGCGCTATCGATCTGCTTTAAAGGACGGGTAATTAAATAGATAAATACCGTCGCAAGACCGAAAGCAGCCGCTATAAACAACAAGGCTTGGGCTGTGAGCGTTCGTTTAGTTGCCTCGCTACGTTGCCGTAACTGGCTTTGTTGCTGCGCGATCCATGATTCAATAGCATCGGAGACCTCATACGACTTACGAGAAAGCTGAGCGTACAAGCGCGCAATGGCTTCTCTGTCCTCAGTACTGCCCAACACTACAAACGCCGAACCCTCCAACTCCAGCAACTCAGATGTAAGCGCTTGAAGAGCATCACTGTCCGCACGCTCTTGCAGATGACTAACCGCCGACCGCAACTCTTCGCGCCTATCTATATAGAGCTGATATAAGCCCTCATCTTGAAGCACAACATACTGTAAAGCATTGCGCTCCATAGCTAATGACTGCTCTATTAGTCGGCGACCAGAGCTCATTGCCGTCGCGGCGTCAGTAACTGCCCCCTGAGCCTGAGTGCCAAGACCATCAAGCTGCCTAGCCGTAATAAATAAGGCCGCTATGAGCAATGTCGCGACTGCAATAAAACCTATAGTCGTTAGCTGACGTATGGACTGAGCCCTAAACGACAACATGCTTTTCTCCCATGACTCTTCCTCGTAATGCGACTTTAACAGGGTAGCTACCGGCTTAGTATTGTAAACTCGTGTAAGTTGTTAAACCTTTCTAGTATTTAGCAATTGCAGTACAAGTCACATTGTCTTCCTTGGTTGATTTAAATCAAAATCGTCGACTTATGCCGGTGATAAAGTGACCATCACATTCACTAATAGTACTGAGTTATGTCTGCTGTCAGCCCACTAATACTAGAAGATATCCCTAATACTGCAGGCTTAAGCGCCGAACTGCTTAGACGCTATCAGGCTGCATGCCCGCGCTATACCTCATACCCAACAGCGGATCGTTTTCACGACCTTGACCCTTCGCTGGACAAGCCGTGGGAGAACCTAGCGTCGGTACGCGACCTTTCGCTATATGTGCACTTACCCTTTTGCCGTTCACTTTGCTATTTCTGTGCATGCAACAAAGTGGTGACTCGCGAGTATGCTCTGGCGGCAAACTACTTAGAGTACGTGATAAAAGAAGCAAAGCTCTACAAGGATAGACTACACAACGCCACGGTTACTCAGTTCCATATAGGTGGGGGTACACCCAACTTCCTCCGTAATGAGGACTTGAGTCGTTTAGTGGGTGCGCTCGATGAGGTCTTCGACCTAAAAAATGTTGGCCAGCGAGACTACAGTATTGAACTCGATCCTCGTGGATTAGAAATAGACACCCTAGAGACTCTTAGAGAACTGGGCTTCAATCGTCTTAGTTTCGGCGTGCAAGACTTTAACGATGATGTACAACATGCGGTCAATCGCATCTGCTCCAAGGAACAGCTAGACACCTTGGTTAAAGCCGCTCGTAAACTTGGTTTCGAATCCATATCTTTCGACCTCATCTTAGGGCTTCCGCTGCAAACACTCGAAACCCTTAAACACACTATCGAAGAAGTCATAGGGATGAAGCCAGATAGAATCGCCCTTTATCACTATGCTCACCTCCCCCAACGCTTCAAAGCGCAAAGGCTTATTGAAGCGAACATAGTGCCTAACACTACCGAGAAAATATTAATGATGAGCGCCGCGGTAGAGCAGCTGGATAAGGCGGGATACCAGTCCATTGGCATGGATCACTTTGCCCTACCCGATGACTCCTTGGCTAAAGCCGCCAATAGCGGTCAGCTTCATCGAAACTTCCAAGGCTATACCACGCTGCCGGCAGACGCCCTAATAGGCATAGGAGCCTCGGCAATAAGCTATACGGGGGCTGGATATTGGCAGAATCACCGCCGTTTGCCTGCGTACTATAAAGCCCTGGACTCTTCGAGCTGCGCAGTTGAACGCATGAGACTACTTACTGAAGATGACAAGGTACGCCAGCGGGTAATAATGGATCTAATGTGCTCCCAGAAGCTAGATAAAGACGAAGTAAGCGCTAACTTCAATATCGATTTTGATGGCTATTTTGCCACTGAAATAGAGCGATTAACCCCCCTCGTTGAGGACGGCCTCGTCCTTATCAACAAGACAAGCATACAAATCACCGAAAAAGGCCACTGGTTTAACCGGCAGGTCGCAACTGTATTTGATAAATACTTGTCTGCGGATCAAAATAATGCGATCTATTCCAAAACATTCTAGAATGCTTGCATAATTACCAGAATAACTCAGGACTTGCGTATGTCAGCTGATCGTCAAATTCGCTGCGGCAATTGTGCCGTCGCCAAACTCTGCCTACCTACCGGCCTCTCTGATAGCGAGATCGGTAAAATGGAAGAGGTCGCCGAGCAAAAGCGACAGCTCAATACCAAAGAGTATCTATACAAGGCCGGTGACTCGTTCTCTGGTCTCTATGCGGTGCGCTCGGGTAGCTTCAAATCCGTAGTGGTGGCCGCTAATGGTGACTCCCAGATTACCAGCTTCACCTTTCCTGGCGAGATTCTGGGGCTCGATGCTTATAAAGGCAAATCCCATACTAGCTATGCCGAGGCCTTGGAGACCAGCAGCGTGTGCGCGCTCCCATTCGATCAGCTTGAGTCTCTAGCCCAAAGAATTCCCGCATTGCAGCGGCATGTGTATTCCATATTCTCTGAGGAAATTCAGCAAGAGAACGAGATTCTATTGCTGTTGGGCAAGCGGTCAGCCGAGATGCGCATGGCAGCATTCTTAATTAACTTATCCAGCCGCTATTCTCAGCGAGGCTACTCGGCAAGCCAATTCCACTTGTCCATGTCACGTGGGGATATTGCAAACTATTTGGGTCTGACGGTGGAAACAGTGAGTCGCTTACTCAACCGCCTGCAAAAAACCGGTGCCATCAGCGTGACCCAACGCCAAGTGGAAATTACCAATATGCTGGCATTAAGTGAGCTCGCCGGCACTCACTGTGCCATTCACGACTAGCCTTGGGGCCATATTCTCTTCCCTGTGACCTGCAGGAGGCGCACAACAGACAAGCCCCTTTATGGCTTGTATTGGCCAATAGCCTCTACACGAACGTGTTTGTGCTTCAGTTAAAACAAAAAATCCCCCCCTCGATTGGCTTTTGCTGCTAAAAACCACCTTAGGAAAGGCCAATAATTGAACGATAAGTGCCATTAGACCCTTTAAAGGGGGGTCCAAAGACACCCTCTAACCTATTGAAATAAATATAAAAAACACAACTGTAAAACTTTGTTTCAATTTGCTTAACTCTACCTCGACATATCTTGATTTAAATCAATATCCGCCCCGCTAAGCTAGCTAAACTCACTCCCGTAACGATACAAAAGCCTGTATAGGCCATTGTTCAAATGTGCCACAAGCTGGCCATTTACCAATAACTGGAGAGAAAGCATGAAAACAAGCAGAGCGATTGGACTATGTTCAGCGTTGGCTCTACTACCGGCAATCGCTGGTGCAGCCGAGCATCCTACATATGCCAAAGAAGTATCACGAATCATTCAAGACAACTGCCAAATCTGTCACCAACCAGGACAAATTGGCCCTATGTCTTTCACATCTTATGAGGAAGTACGTCCTTGGGCGCCGCTGATTCAAATGCGCGTCAATCAACGTGAGATGCCTCCTTATCAATACGATAACGATATTGGTGTGCAGCACTTGAAAAACGACTGGCGTCTTTCTGAAGACGACATCGCCACTATCGATGCGTGGGTAAACGCCGGTGCCCCATTGGGTAACCCTGAAGACCTGCCTGCCGCCAAAGAATTCCCTAAAGTGGGCGAGTGGCGACTAGCGGCGGAGCTTGGTCCACCCGATCACCTAATCAAATCGACTCCTTGGGATGTACCAGCCAATGGTCAGGACCTTTGGTGGGAACCTGCAGTTGACTCCAATATTACAGAGACACGCTGCATCAAAGCTGTTGAAACACTACCATCAGCGGCAGCTCACGGCTCAACTCACCACGCCAACTCTCACTTCTTAGTGCAGAACGAAGAAGGCGAGTGGGTAACTTACGGCCGACTATCTGAGTATGCCTACGGCAAACTTGGTGAGAAAACACCAGAAGGCGCATGTCGTAGAGCACCTGCTAACTCTAAAGTAGAGTGGAGTATTCACTACTACCCAGACGGTAAAGCAGTAGAGGATGACCAAGTAACTGTTGGTATCTGGTACTACGACGAAGAAGATAACTTCGACGAAAAAACTGCATACAACCAAGACCTACGTCTTTACATGCTAGATGGTGGCGGTGACTACTTGATTCCTCCTCACGGCACATTGATGACGCAAGGTATGCACTCTTTCGATCATCCAGTTCGTATCGACAGCTGGCAGCCACACTTGCATTTACGCGGTGTTGCAATGTCGATGGAAGTCTTCTACCCAGATACGGGCCGACGCGAGACTATCAGCCAAGCCTCTAACTGGAATGCGGGTTGGAACCATAGCCATACGTATGAAGATGGTTACCAACCACTAATACCAGCAGGCGCAACAATCATCTTGACCTCTTGGTTTGATAACACGGCCAATAACCCACGCAACCCTGACCCTGATCAATGGGTAGGTGCTGGTCAAAGAACGACTGATGAGATGTCTCATGCTTGGATCGCGGTGACTCACCTAGACGATGAAGGCTACGAGAAAATGCTTGCAGACAGAAAAGAGCGTGACAACCGTGCTATGGCTTCAGCTGGAGGTGCACAATGAGAAATATCAAACGACTAGCAGGAACGACTCTGGCTGCGGCAGCAATCGCAATGACAGTAGCACCTACGCTACAGGCACAACTGCCAGAGCATCTGCGCAACTACCAATTGGCGCCTCGCAAGGCAAAAGGCGATGTAGTTGGCCCGATGTTCAACGGCTGGATCAAGAATGACGATGGCTCTGTCACGATGATCTTCGGTTTTGCTAACCGTAACCGTGAGCAAATTGTGGATATACCACTAGGGGATAATAATAAAATTGAACCTGCACAGTTCGATGGGGTTCAACCAACACACTTCCCTGTGTATAGCCGTCGCGGATTCGTAGGCATTCAAGAGCGCGGAGCATTTGCTGTAACAGTTCCAGCGGATATGGCTGGCACTGAAGTGGTGTGGACGCTGAACCACGCCGGGCACAGCTACTCTGTTCCAGGACGTGCCACGTCTACCGCTTATGAGATGAGTAATGACCCAGCGGCAATGGGATCGGTAAACCCAGCCATTCGCTTCGATATGAATGGCAAAGAGTCTACTAGCCGCGAGGGCATCTTTGCTGCTCCTGTTACAGCCAAAGCTGGCGAGCCTGTACAACTTATGGCTTACGCCCAAGATCGCGGTGACCGCCGAGGCTTTGAGGTAGAGACTCCATACTTCCCAGTAGGCACAGAATGGATCATGCACCAAGGCCCAGTTGGCGCCACTATCGACTTCGACACGCCTAAGATTTCAGGACGTGACCGAGGCGAGACTGAACAGCGCAGCATGAGCGGTAGCGGCGATTGGACTAAAGTTGTGACTAATGCCACGTTCTCTGAGCCAGGCGATTATGTAGTGCGCCTACGTGTAGACAACTTCTCGGCACCTGATAGTCAATTTGACAACCAGTGCTGCTGGTCAAACGCATACGTACCTGTGAAGGTAACTAAATAGTACCTCCAGTAGGCAAGAGTCCTGGGCCAGCCGGTTAGGCCTGGGACTTCTTGTTCTCTTCTGGAAAGACTCAAAGCATTCTCAGCAAGATAGTAGTCAGCTCTCTCCACGCTCTAACGTTAATCAACATCTCACCACAGGCGAATGATAGCAGGCACTAGTAATACCTCTCGGGGAACACGGCAGGACAAACACAGCCGTTACAGAATTCAGTGCTGACACTAAGCACTAGGAGATAGGGCAAATGATACACAAACCAAAAGCTTGGAAAAAACCAGCAAAAAAACTTATTCAGGCAATTGCTTGCACGGCAGTTGTTACTCTTTCCTCGCAAGCAGTATTTGCTCAGGCTGGCGATAAAATACGCGAACAATACCCAGAGCTCGCTGATCTTTTTAATGCCTTCGATGTGACGCAAGCCCAAACATTTGAAGCTATTAACACCATCAACTCAGAAGCGAGATACGCGGACGATCGCAAAGAACTGCGAATGCATATGGAAATGATGAAAAACATGACCATGAGCGAGATGATGGCGAGCGGCATGATGAACCACAGCGGCATGGTTCATACCCATCAACACAGCCCCTATGCAGACATGGAAATGCAGGCTCGCATGGATCTAATTAAAGAAATGCGCGCAAAGCACTCCGACGAACAAGCTCACGATGCCTTTTCTGACAGCCCCGTTATCAACCGCCACGCTGCGGAAGTAATACGCCAAGGTAGAAGGTTTGAAACTAGGCTTTTCGAAATTTACATAGACGATAGCATCGATGACAAGGTGGCGGCAGTGGAAGCGGCAATAGCTGACTACCTAAGCGACGAACGCCACTCGGTTCCTCCTATTCCTAAAGAAAGTGAATTCCTAGTAGATCATGAACAAGCCACTGGTTTTAAGTCTGCGTATCCTCAGTTAAGTGGCCTATTATGGACACAGCAGTGGTTGCAACTTGCCTCGCTGGAAGCCGTTATCCTAGAAACGCTGGATCCTCAATTTCACAATAGTGTTGATACGACCTTAGAGCGCTTTTGGAATAAAATTGGAACAGACTCAGGCATGAGCATGTTCCCAGCACCTAGCGAACTTCCTATGGCGCCTGCAATTGCACCTGATCTTTACAGCCAGTCACCACAGGCGGCTATAATTCTGGACAACTTGAATATTCTGGAGACGGTATTAGCCGACATCTTGGCCTACCCTAACGAGAAAGATATTCAAGAGAAAATGGACGCTGCTGTTGCTCTGTTTACGAACAAAGAAGAAGCGGCTCCTCGCTCAAGAGACTATTTGTTATTCGCACTACGCGGCGGCATCTATGACCAAGGCGGTCCTGCAGTGGGTGAACTAACCCGCTCCGAACGCAATCGCTCACGCGACGCTATGAACATGACCCACTCAGGAAAAATGTCCTCCAACCAATAAATCAAAGGGGTCAGATCAAGGCGATCCAACAACCGAATCTGGCGAGATTTCAAATCTACTCCTAAGCTTAAAGGTAACCCTTTAGCTTAGGAGCCCAGACCAATGCCAAGACCCACCCGCGCGTTTCTAGCCAACACCCCTCTCCACATCATTCAACGCGGCAATAACAAAATGCCTTGCTTCTGCTCAGAGCGGGACTATATCGTTTACCTCGGTAAGCTGCACGAACATGCGCAAGAGTACAATGTCGCCATTCATAGTTTCGTCCTGATGAGTAACCATGTTCACCTGCTAGCGACTCCGGCTGATGCCACTGGAATTAGCCTAATGATGCAAGCGTTGGGGCGTTACTATGTACGCTACTTCAATAGCTGCTACGAGCGCACAGGAACACTTTGGGAGGGACGATTCAAAGCCTGCCTAGTGGACTCCGAAAACTATTTGCTTACTGTTAGTCGCTACATTGAACTCAATCCGGTCAGAGCCCATATGGTTGAGGAGCCTGCTGACTATCAGTGGTCTAGCTTCAGGCACAATGCACTCGGGTTAGAATCTAAATTAATCACCGAGCACCCCGTCTATACTGGGCTTGGTCAAAGTCAAAGTGACCGTCAAGCCGCCTACCTAGCGCTCTTTGATAGCGGTATTTCAACAGCAAAGCTGAAAGAAATTCGCGATTCCTGCAATAAATCTTGGGTATTGGGCTGCAGTGTTTTCAAAGAGAGAGTGGAATCTCAGCTTGGGTACCCGCTACCGCCATTGCCTAGGGGTGGTGATCGCAAATCTGAAAATTATAGGCTTTAGGGCTGAGCGGGAGTTTGGGGAGGGGGTTGGGTGGATCAAGTTGTTCTGACCCCTTTGATTTTTTTGAAAGAAATTTGGGCTTAGGTCGCTCTTTTGCTAGCAAGAGCTCGTTTAGTGTACGCCCTAGTGAGCTTGCTATAATTCGCCTTTTGTAACTACCCTTGGAGCCCTATCAGTGTTCGTCCTACCTAAGCGCAAAACATTGTTGCGCACTGCTATTCTTAGCTACCTGCTCTCCTCTGTGTCCCTGAGCTATGCGCAGGAAGCGCCGAATGCTGGACTCAATTCGCCCACTTCGCTTATTAAGCAGTTCAGGGCAGTAAGGGTGGAGACTCCCCCTACGATTGACGGCAAGCTTGATGATGCGGTGTGGCAAGAAGCCGAGGTGGTGACAGACTTTCACCAGATTCGCCCCGGTGACGGGACTGAGCCATCCGAGCCGACAGAACTCTATGTGGTCTATGACGATGACGCCATTTACATTGCGGCGCGAATGTATGATAGCGAACCCCATCTGATATCTGCGCCAACCATCCGCCACGGACAGGGGCTTCCCAATGATGACCGCCTAGTTGTCATCCTAGACCCTTTCAACTCACAAAGAACTGGTTATCGGTTTGAAACCAATTTAAATGGCGTGCGTCATGACGCCCTGTATCAAACTGTCAGCCGCTTTTCCCTTGACTGGAATACCATATGGGACGTACAGGCGAGCGTTGACGGTAATAGCTGGGTGGCAGAGATGGAGATTCCATTCAAGTCCATCCCCTTTGACCCGGCATTAGAGACTTGGGGCTTCAATTTTGGCCGTGGAATTAGACGACGGGGCGAAGAGATGGCCTGGGTATCCCAAAACCGTACTTATAACCCCGGCTTCTCTGGGCAGATTACAGGGCTTTCGGGTATGGATAGCGGAGTGGGACTCGACATCGTTCCATCCTTGTCACTCAACAGGCGCCGCGATTTCTCGCCAAGCGACAGTGATAGCAGCATCGAACCTTCACTAGACGCCTTCTATCGACTCACTCCTACGCTGAATGCTGCGCTGACCGTGAACACCGATTTTTCCGCCACGGAAGTAGATAATCGGCAAGTGAATCTTAGCCGCTTCAATCTGTTCTTCCCCGAGAAACGTGATTTCTTCCTAAAGGACTCCGACCTATTCCAGTTCGGTAATATTAGCGGAATGTCTCGCGGCAACACCGCCACCTCGGGTGGGTCAAGAGAGAATGCGAGACCCTACTTCTCTCGAAAACTGGGCCTAAGCGCTACAGGCGAGCCGGTGGATATTAAGTATGGTGGCCGTATCAGTGGACGTATTGGTCGCTGGAACGTCGGCACTCTAGCGATACATCAAGACAGTTCCGGCGCTGTAGATGCCACGGACCTGCTTATCAGTCGAATCTCCGCCAATGTCCTAGAGGACTCTTCGGTTGGCTTTATCTATACCGATGGTGACCCGACGTCCAACCTCGACAACAGCGTGATGGGCACTGACTTTCAGTATGTGAATAATAATTTTATGGGCGAGCGCATATTCGAAGCCGATGCCTGGTATCAAAAGTCTGATACCCCTGGTCTTGATGGCGATGATGCCTCCTTCGGTTTCGGAGTCAGGCTGCCTTCTAATACAGGCTTTAGGGCGCGGGCCGGCTATAAAGAGGTTCAACAAAACTTTAACCCTGCAATAGGCTATGTGAACCGTTCCAATATTCAAGACTATACCGCTGACTTTGGTTACACCCACTACTTTCGCAGCGATAAGCTACAAAGCGTATTTGCCGGTGTTGATGCCCAGCGTGTTGATGTGATTGACGGCGGGCTCCAAAGCCAAACCGTTGCTTATCAACTTATGGATCTACGAACAACACAGAACGACAATCTCAGGCTTTCATATAAGACCAATAAAGAAGTCGTCCTGAGGCCTTTCACCCTCTATTCGGAGCCGGGAAAACAAGTTGCCATTCAAGCGGGAAGTTACAGCTTCAACGAGAAAGAAATACGCATCAGCACTGGCGGGCAACGTGAGTTCTCCGGTGATTTCAGCTACCTCACCGGCGATTTCTATAACGGCAGCCGCACCAATATGTCAGGCTCTTTCACTTGGAACCAATCACGAAACTTTGCCATGAGCATGAGCTACGACTGGAACGACATTTCCCTGCCGCAGGGAGACTTCATTACCCGTCTTAGCACCCTGTCTACTCAGGTGGCTTTCTCCTCTACTTTGTACTGGATAAACCTTATTCAATACGACAATTTGTCTGAAGATTTAGGTATTAACACTCGCCTACAGTGGATTCCCCGCGCTGGCCAAGAAGGCTTTATTGTGCTGAATTACAATATGCAGGATAAAGATAAGGACAATAATTTCGAAGCCGCCTATTCCGATTTGAGCATTAAATTCCGCTATACGATCCGCTTTTAATCGCATACAAAACTTTAGCGCAATACTGGCTGCCCTATGTTCGACGCTAATAGTCGAACATAGACTGGTAGCCATTGCTAACGCTCATCGACGCGTTTACACATTCCGCAATTTTGCCCGAATAAGCTCCCTCTCCGTTTCTGTTACCACTAGTATTCCCTCTCATATTTGCACCCACTGCCGCAACGCTCGAAGCTCTCGAAATCTCAATTCAAGTACCCTAGGGTTCCAGTATGAACGATGCGTTCCGATTGCTCAGATTAGCGCGCTAATGTATAAGGTATAAGCACTCTATACACCTCGCTAGTAAAAGCAGCGGATACTGCCAACCGAAAGTGATAATACATCTAAAGGACTAACGCCATGTTCCGTCACCTCTTTACTTCGAGAGCTTTCCCTCTCGCTCTGACTTTATGCTTCTTCTCCAACTCCGCATTAGCGGCAATTGTTGAGAGCACGATTGATGAGGGGGAAGGGGTTGGCGAATACCTTTCGTCGACAGACGGGGGCCGTATTCAAGCTTATTTCGACGCTTCTGAAACCAGCTTGAAGATGGCGACCTGTCTGGAAGACTGCAACGGTGAGAGTCCCGTCTGGCAAGTGGTTACTGTCGACAATGACGGCCTTGTTGGCCGGACCCCTTCAGTAAAAGTAGACAGCAACGGCCGCCCCGTTATCGCTTACTATGATTACGACAACGCAAATTTAAAACTGGCCACGTGTTTAGACTTATGCGAAAGCGCGTCTCCAGTTTGGCAAATAGTCACTGCCGATGGGGAAGACAGTAGCGACCTCTACACGGGCTGGAGGCCGTCGCTACAATTGGATTCCCAAGACAGACCTGTCATCTCTCACTACAGCAACTCTCTTGAAGCGCTTAAAATGGTGACATGCCTAAGTGATTGCCAGAGTGCGAGTCCCACCTGGGAAGCGGTGGTTGTCGATGACACATCTGGCACCGGCTTGTACTCGGCACTTCAGCTCGACTCGCAAGATAGACCGATGATTGCCTACTACGAGCATACCCATGGCCAGCTTTGGTTTGCCTCTTGTAGCGAGAATTGCACGAGCTCATCGCCTGTTTGGGATAGAAGCGTCATCGAACCTAGCGACGCAAATTCTTATGTCGGCACCATGATAGACATGAAGCTGGACTCCACTGGAAAGCCAGTGATTTCCTATCATGACCATAGCAATGGCCTATTGAGGCTTGCTAGCTGCACAAGCGACTGTACCGACAGCAGCATAGCTCAGTGGACTCTTACAACCGTGGATTACGCTAGAACTCAAAGCTATAGCTCTCTTCAGCTTAACGAACAAGACAGGCCGATATTAAGCTTTTTGAGGTACTACGCTTCCTCAACCGTATCGCTATCCTATTGCACGGACGCTTGCAAAAGTGAGTCCCCCAGCTGGAGTCGAGTCGATGTCATTGACACAAAAAGTAACAGCGGCTTTTTGTCTCATCTGTCTCTCGAGCTAGATGATAATCAATCACCTTATATCACTTTCGCGTCCACCGAAGAAAATAGCATTAAACGAGTATCCGTACTCCCGCCACCAGAGATTGTTCGTATAAGCGAACCGCATTCAAGCAGCTTTGTGACAGGCGATACACTTTATTACGCTATTGAGTTTGATCAAGCGGTGTTACTTACCGGCGAGGTATTCTTAGAGCTAGTTCTGGACTCAGGCACCGTCCTTGCGACACCTTACTCAATAGGGCCAAAGAACTACTATTTTGAATACGTAGTGACAGAAACTGACCAACACGAAAGTGAGTCTCCCGTAAGCATCAACGGCTTAGTGCTAGGAAGCAATAGTAGCTTGCGCGATATGTCTGACAATTTCGATGCCGTATTAACCCCAGACATATCGCCTGAATTAACCTTTGGTGTAAATCTTAGCGCCTATGACATAGTCATCCGCACGGTGGATGGACGAGACTCTTTAGGTTCAGAGTCTGATTACACTATTGCCTCTGGTGAATCATTTACGGTTAGTGTGGCGGCACAGTCTGACCTTGACGCCATAGTCGCTGGCGACTGCAGTCCCAGTCTAAGCTTAGGGGACGGTGGAACTAGCTATACGCTCACCACTGCACCGGTTTTGTCTCACTGCGAAATAGACTTAGCATTTGTCAGCGAGCAAACTATTCCATTCCAACTTGATGAAGAATATCTATACGGCGGCTCACTGCCCTTAGTTAACGCGGAGCCTGCTTATGAGCGAGGCTTAACTGGCAAAGGGGTCACAGTAGGCATTATCGATACTGGCCTCTACAGAGATTCAGTAGAGCTCAAGGCTGCGAATATTACGGGCTACAATTACTATGACGACACCGCTAATCTTACCGCCAACAGAAATCCACACGGCACCCAGGTAGCAGGAATAATTGCTGGTCGCCGTAACGGCTACGGCATGCACGGGGTAGCCTATGAGGCAGACATTAATTTTGCCTCTGGCTTCGTTGGTAGCAACATTAACAGTTCTGCGCAAGTTACGTCTATAAACCATATGCGAGAACACGGTGTACGAATCGTCAACAATAGTTGGGGTTTCGGCACCCTCCAGCTGCCTGACATAGAAAACTCCAATAGCGACACGCTGGAAGCTTTTTTGAACCCTGGTTGGCTTAGCATCGTTGCTGCATTCCGAGCAGCAATGGAAGATGACGTGATCATGGTCAATAGCTTAGGCAACAATAGCTACGACCATGCCAGCATCCTCGCAGCGCTTCCTCACTTCTATCCTGAACTTCCCCCCGTCATGATCGGCGTAGCTAATCTTGACGAAAATGGCGAAATCTATACAAGCAGCAATCGCTGCGGAATAGCCGCAAGCTGGTGTGTCTCTGCACCAGGTCATGGCCGCCCCAGTGCTAACTACTCGTCTTTAGCCCCCAACCCTTTAGAGATTGGCCCATTTGGGGGAACGTCTGCCGCGGCCCCCGTGGTTACGGGGCTAGGCGCTTTATTGCTGGAGCAATTCCCCTGGATGACCGGCAGTCAAATTGTCAGCACAATTCTGACCACTGCCGAAAACGGCACCGATGAAGTGCTCTCGCCAATCACAGGACGCGGCCTCATCAATGTGGGAAGAGCAATCGATGGTCCCGCCGCTTTCGAATTTGAATTTGAAGCTAATACCCAAGGCATGAGCGCGGAGTTTGCTAATGATATTTCCGGCATCGGGAGTTTAAGTAAATTGGGCAGCGGCACTTTGATTATGAGTGGAAATAACAGCTACACCGGAACCACGCGTGTTGAACTAGGCGAGCTAGTGATTAACGGATCAGTCGCGAGCAATACCATTGTGGCTGGCGGTAAACTAAGTGGTAATGGACAGCTTGAAGATGTTAGCGCGCAAAGTGGAACAGTCGCACCAGGCGATGGTATCGGCACCCTGAACGTCGCTGACCTACTGCTAACGAGCTTTAGCGAGTTGGAGTTTGAGCTTCAATCTCCAGAGTCTTCCGATGGCAGCAATAATGATCTTATTAATGTTAGCGGCAACCTCGTTCTAAATGGCAGACTCACTATAGCCAATGCTAATAATCTCGCAGCGGGCACATATACCTTGATGAGCTACGCAGGGAACCTCACTGACCGCAGCTTAGACCTGCCTGACATACCTGGCCTAAGCCTATCTATTGTAAAAGAGCCGGGCGAAGTCACTCTTCTAGCAGAGGCCACCCTATCTATCACCGATGCCACAATAAACTCTGGCAATTTAGACAGCCCAACTATCGCGACCGGTGCCTCCATTAGTGGTGGCACACTCAGTGGTGTAATCCGCAATAGTGGTCTCATTAACGGCGTCAGCCTCGCTGCTGGCGCGATGGTTTCGGGCGGGATGCTAAGCGGCGACATCATAGGGGATGCAAACGACCCAGCGAACATCGACAATCTTAGCATTGCGAGTGGCACACATTTAGAGAACGTCATCATTGGTGCTAATGCGGTGCTGGACCCAGGCATTACTATTGGCAGTAATGTTCGATTTGAAAGTGATGAAAATATTCCAGCTGGCACCGATATCACAGCCGCACTCGCCACCGTCATATGGGAAGGCGGTGACCAACGTGAAGTGATCGATCTTAGTGGCGATATCGTCTCCACCTCCAGCTTATTGAGTGAGCTACAATCACTTCTACTTGGCTTGGGCGTAGATGCTTCGCAAGAAGCTAGCGGGGACTTTATTCTGGAGCTTGCTGGCATACGCGCTAATCTGATTCCCGTGCGCGTTGCCATGGCAGAGGCCTCGGAGGCCCCTGGACTCTACATCAATGACGATGGCGATATTGAATTGATCACCGGCAATGGTCGTTCAGTCACCAGCCTAGTGAGCTTACAAGAATCTTCCGACTTTGGTCTCTCTTTAGGAAATCTTGCCTTGGCAATGTCCTACGATGAGCGAGCCAATGTTCTTATTACAACTACGCCAGAAGATGCCGGGGCATACTTCTTAGTGCGTCCCGACACTTTAGCGCTATCTAGCGATACTGCTGTTGGCATACATAGCCGCAACAGCTCTCTTCTACTCGGCACCGTGCAGTATTACCAAGTTTTGGCTAACGGTCATGAAGACAAGCTAGAGCAGGTACTGTTTACCCAGCCTGTCGATTGGCCTCTACTAAAAGCATCGCTGCTAGAACAGGGTCTGGGTAACCCCAGAATCGACCTACAGGGAATCGTCTCCTACCAAGATAATGAGACGACTGTCAGAGCGATTGCTGATTATCTCGTGCTAAGAGGCTTTGAAGATCAGGCAACGACCGGCCAAGTAAACTTCTTGGATGCCGGCGATCTAAATGGCGACGGGGTCAATGACCAGTGGATGGTGTTCCCCAATGGAGACAGGCAAGCCCTGTATCAACTACCGTAGGAGTCCTATCTAAGTTCAATCGCGACTAGGCGATAATAAAAAGCCCCTTCGTTTTTTCAAGCGAAGGGGCTTTTTTGTTTCAAGCTAACAATTTTACTTTTTCCGCTTAATAAACAGCTCCGGGTGAAGAGTGCCTTCGTAGTAGTTTTTCCCTTCGTCCAGCTTCTCATTGCACTGCTCAATTGCCGAATCGGAATCACTAATAATTTCCCATCGCTGAACACGCCCTGCGCTGTCCTGTTTATCCAAGTTTCGTATCAGGGCTTTTGCACCATCGGGAAATTCAATACTCCACTCGTACATATTGGCCTCGCTATCTGCGTGAAGTGGCTCCCCAAACACGGACACCAGCATCGCCACAGTGGTAGTAATCTCGGCTCGTTGACTCATAGTGCTTACCTTTTGTTTAAGTGATCTTAGGACTGAGGATTAGCAAACTTTCGCAGCGAGCCTCCTACACTTACAGCCCGCGTTGTCGAATATAACGTTTAGAGCGCCACCACATGCGGATCGCTTTTTCTGTTTCTTTTAACCAGCTGTCCTGCTCAGGGTAACGACAAGGGAGCCGCTGCGCTTTGGCGCCATGAAGCACTTCTTCCCACTCCGTGGAAGACTCGTAATCCCGCCTGATAAGATCGGTAGTTAAGGAGGGGTTGCGTTGTAGTTGCTCTTTTACTCTCGGCAGGTGTTGCTTCCATTTGTCTAGACTTGTCGAGTTTACCGGACGCAAACCTTCCATCGCTTTGAGTGCATTTTCGGGCGGCGCAGCCACCTTATGGTATTGCGAGAACGGATGCTTTTTCTGCAAAAAAGGAAACTTATTAGCGATCAGATCCTGACAAGCATCTGGCTGATCGACGAGATCTTCATAGCGAATCGTTAAGAAGCGTTCATGATTCTCAAAACTCTGTGCGGCAAGATCACACTTCTTCCATATCTTATAATTACAAAAATAGATATCACGATTAGAGTGGTGCTTGCTCGTAAATACGGCGCGCGGATCACGCACTACGTTAATCACAAACAGCTCGGGATCTTTTTCAAATATATGCTTGATATGCAAAATATCCGTTGGCTTTTTGCTGATATAGAGATCGATGCCCTGTGGAACGGGCTCAAAAATACTGATCTCATGATCGCAACATTCATCGTGAGCAAAACAAGCGCTCATCAATTCCATCATCAAGGTTGTGCCACTACGCGGACACCCTACTATATGAATATGTTTCACTGTTATTAACTACTCTTGGGCTTAATGCGCGGACGCTTTTAACTAAAGTATTTCACTCAAAAACATCATTAACAAAGTATTGAAAAGAAGCATTTTGACACATTTGCTTCGACAATTGTGGCGATACTTCTATTTACTAGCGCTCTGTTCGGGCAGGCTTATTCGCCAGTCTATTTCTTGCCACTGAGGAAACACCCTCACCTCACTCTCACCCGATTCGAGCGCCCTAGCATACTCTTCAGAAAAAGATAGCCAGTCGTCTTGATAGAAGCGTTGGGTATCAAAATACAAAGGCGTTCGATAGATAAAGAAGGCAGCGCCGGCGGCTACCAGAGTGTAGCGCGCCAAGGGCCATGGAAGGTTGGCGAACAGATTTACGCCATACAGAACAAGAAGCACAGTCGGTATAAAAGCGTAACGCCCTCCTCCCATCATGCCGAGCGATAGGAGTGTATACACTACCCCCACATAAAGAGCCAAAAGTAATACTGCTCTTGCTCTTTTTAAGACCACAAAGGCTGAACATGCAGCGACAGCCGTTAACACAGAAAATACCATGCTGATGGTGTTTGGGTTTTCGGAGAAGCCATAGAAGAACGTGCGCATCAAACCGAGTGGCAAATATTGGAAATAATCGATAGAAAGCCGAGGAAGCTCGTCATCAACAGAGAAAATCTTGGCGAGCACTTGAATGCCTAGGCCCAGACTTAGAATTACGGCCTGCAGAAAATTACGCTGCACTGCTCGCTCGCACCATCCCTGCCTCTTTGCGTACAAGAATTTGGCAATAAATAGGGGCGCCAATATCACCGTTGTGCCACTTGTTAAAGCGCCAACTGCCAGCACAAGGCTTACAAAGATAAATAGCCGGGGGCTCAACTGCTCCGTATCCGACAACAGTACATAGCAGGCGAACAAGCCTAGATAGAAGTGCACATTGATGGTGTTGAGCCAAATCTCGGGGCTACTGACAATGATGGTGAAGGCAATAAGAGTCGCCCTTGCACCAAGACCGGACCAGTAGACAGAGCGCAGGAACAATGGCGCTAGAATACAGATCAAATACAGCGTGAGAGAGATGGCGGTAGTCACGAATGCCGCCCACTGCAGGCCCACCAGGGCAACGGAGAAAACGGCCGAGAAGTTAGCTACTAGGGAATAGTAGCCAAGTGCGGGCGAGAATAGTCCCGACAACCAACCGTTACTTAGAAACTGCTGAATATAAATTGTCCCCTCTTCGCCCCATATACGGGGCTCGAGAAGAAATTTGGGCTCTCTAGCGATGACCAGCAGCAACGCTGCGCCAGCAATCAAGAAGAGAGCCTTGGGCGAATAGTTTGCGTGGCGTTGCGTGGAATCATTCGACATTATTATCGAGCCTGTCTCTGCTTAAGTTGCTGTATGTTCCGCAACTTAACCGGAAACAGCGCTTCAGTCTAGAGACAGACCCAATGTGAGTCTCATAGCAATGCGATAGCAGCCCCTACAAATCGAGGGCGGTGCTAATTTGACGCCAAGACAGATACTTAAAGTTTTGCGCTTCTTCTGGGTGCGTATTGAAGCCATCTTGCGTCACTACCATGCCCTGAGGATACTGGGGAGTTCTCAAGATGCTGCTAACGGCCAAACCATCGGTTTCTTGACTACCGTCCACGGCGAGCTCGGTATTGTGACCCACTACAAAACTGCCTCTATAGGCATAGGGCGCTTGTCTATCGTAGACGGCATAGCTGAAGTTACCCTGGCTGGACACTACCAGATAGCCTTGGCCGCCTTCTTGTAGGTAGAGATCCATACCTTCCACGTCGGCAACGAGAACTTCATCGTCGATATCCGCAACGGAGACGATATTCGCTTCCTCCCGCGCATCCGCGGAGACCACGCGAATCCCTTCGTCTTCTACTCCTAGAAACAACAAGCCTTGTTCATCATCCGCCACACAGCCCTCTGGCTGATTCGACACGGCAAACTCTCTCACGAGGCGAGCCCCAAACTGCGGCATTGCGCCATCTTGAGGCGCGCGTAGCAATTGCCACTGCTGGAATCGGCCGTCCTTATCATTGACAAAGACTTGCGGCCCCATATCACTCATATACATGCATAGGCCATAGGGTTCGCTTAAACCGGTAGGAATCTCGCTAGCGGACAGCCAGCTCACTTCTCCGCTGTGCGCCACGAGGAATAAGCTAATAGTATTGCGCGTACGATTACTCGCTGCGGCGATGGCCGACCACCCTGGCACATCACTCAGCGCGCGAATATCGATATTATTCACACGACCAACTGCTAGGCGCTGTGTACGCTCGCCTTCGAGATTATAAACCTCCAAACCGTATTGCTTGTCCGTACCTAGTATTCGGCTATTATCAATATTGTGCGGATCCACCCATATTGCAGGATCGTCAGCGGCATCCTCGGCCGAAAGAACGGGAGCGGTCTCGCCCTGAGCAAACACAAGTACCGCTTTAGGCGGCGCTACCATATGCTCTTCTAGGGCACAGGCCGTTAGAATGAATAGCATAAAGGCAAACCAAGAACACGCTAGCTTCGATCGAATCATTTTAAAAAAACACCCTGAATTAATCTGTCGAGTGCTGCATTCTAATGATGCTGTGTGTCAAAATGATTACGATACTGATGACAAAAAAAGGACTAAGCACAATGTCTAAGACCGTACTCATTACGGGGGCCTCCTCGGGCTTTGGCGAGGCGACAGCGTATAGATTCGCCGAGACTGGCGCAAAACTTGTGTTATGTGCCCGCAGCAAGGATAAGCTGGACGCCCTACAACAAGAGCTCGCTATGCAGACCTCCGTGCATATCGCGACGGTGGATCTGACTTCCCAACAATCCGTAGATGCTTTTTTTGCATCCCTGCCAGAGCAGTTTCGAGAAATTGATGTTTTGGTTAATAATGCCGGTTTAGCCTTAGGCATGGAGCCCGCTCACCTTGCGAAGCTAGAAGACTGGGAAACCATGATCGACACCAATATCAAGGGCTTAGTGCGCATGAGCAAAGCGGTACTGACAGGCATGGTCGAGCGCAATAGTGGTCATATTATTAATATTGGCTCTACTGCCGGGAATTGGCCCTACCCCGGCGGTAATACCTATGGCGGCACTAAAGCCTTTGTGCAGAGTTTCTCGCGAGCTTTACGCGCGGACCTACTTGGCAAGAAAATTCGCGTCAGCAACATCGAGCCGGGCATGTCGCAAACCAACTTTTCTAATGTGCGCTTCAAAGGAGACGAGACAAAGGCCGCAAAAGTATACGAGGGGACGAAACCGCTTAGCGCACAGGATGTGGCTGAAATGATCTTCTGGGTAAACTCTATGCCTGAGCACGTCAACATCAATACCCTCGAGGCAATGCCTGTGTGTCAGGCATGGAGTGCTTTATCAGTTAATCGAGAAATAGAGTATTAGATTCTTAACCCGATCGATTACTGCGGATTTGAGCTAGACGGGCACGCATTAGCTCGCCTACGACTCTCGGAGAAAATTCACTTGCTATGGTATGCAATGCCCGTTTGGCCAGACGCTCGGCCAAGGCTTTATCATCCACTAGGCTACGCATACCTTCTGCGGCTTGATTAATATCCGGATCAGCCCAAATTTGTCCCTTCTTGTAAGGCCCGTAGTCTTTATCCACTTCGATCAGGGTGTAACTCACACAAACACTGTTATCAGGGCTCATATAATCCACATTGCCAGACCAATTAGTCGCTAGAACCACTTTCCCCAAGGCCATCGCTTCTGCAGGCCCAAGCCCGAAACCCTCGGAGCGGTGCAGGGAAACAAAGCAATCGATACAGCCGATAAGAGAGTTAATCTCCTCACGAGAAAATACTTTGTTCACAATGATAATATTCTTGTACTTTCCAATCGCCAACTTCAGAGCATCCATGGCTTCAGCCGTACAATTGTTTACCTTGAGAACTAATCGCACATTCATATCATTGGAGTCGAAGGCCTTTTGGAAGGCACTAATCGCACCATATGGATTCTTTCTTTCCGCAAGGCTGTGAGTATCGAACATCGACAAGAAGATAAAAGCATTTTCTGGAAGAGCAAAATGTTGACGCGGTAACTTGGCCGTATCCGCAACCTCTATAGCGTGTGGAACTCTTATGACCGGCACTGGTGACTTAATGGCAACAGCATCTTGCACAAAGGACGATGGCACCCAGATTTCATCGAAATGCCCGAATGCACTTTCCCAGTCTTTGGGTATAACTGGCAACTCCCAAGCCCAATAGCCAATCACATAGTGATTGTCGAAATAGGCGCTTGGTAATTCGGAAATAACTCGCCCTACCTGGTCGGGATTAATATGTACCAAAGTAATATCATAGTCCGCAGAAGTGGTTTCTTTATGCTGCCAGCTCAAATCCCCCATGCGCGATGGGTTACCCCCTTGGAAACAAATAATGCCAAATGGCTCTTTTGCTGCCGTCAGGGCTTTGGCATCACTTCTTGCGCCCTCACCGATCCCCATTTCAGCTCTCGTGTAACCAATGAGATTCACCCCTGCCCTATCTCCACCGGATGCTAGACGCTTCAATGGAACATCTATGCTCTGGGCAGTGGAATTTGATTCCACGCCCACGTCGAGTGAATAGTCACCCTCGATGCTCGATAAGTTGGGATTATAATATTTGTCCCCAGAGGAAAAGTATTCTCCCCACCTACTCCACATGGCTTCTTCGTCTTCTTTAGGAACAGAGGATTTGCGGCTGATGCTCTCGTGATGAATCAAGCTCGCATTGGGAGTCCAAATATTTCGATAGGACTTAAGCGATAGACGCATACATAAATCCACATCATTGCCCACCACCGCTAGTTCTTCATCAAAGCCTTCGACCTCTTCAAACTTCTGCTTTGTTACCATTAGGCATGCGCCTGTACTGGCAGAAACTTCTCGTGTGGTCGCATGAAGTGCACGGTAAATACGTTTACTAGGCATTCGCTTATGGAACTGGTGCAAGGCACCGCCCCCGTGAGCGACCAACATAACCCCTGCATGTTGCATGGCACCATTGGGGTAGAACAGGCGTGCGCCGACCGTAGCGGTACTTGGCTTAATGGCGAGCCGAAGCATCTCCTCTAGCCAGTCACCTTCGATAATTTCAACATCATCATTTAGGAATAGGTAAACTTGCCCACTGGCATGTCTGGCCCCTTCATTATTCAACTTGGCCCAGTTAAATGGATAGTTACACTCTATAATTTTCAGCTGTTTGTCTTGCAGATAGGCGATTCCCTCAGGGTACTTACCGCGACCATTGTCCAGAATCACTATTTCGTAATTAGAGTACTGCGTTTTAGCCTGTAAGGACTCTATACAAGGCTTTATTAGCTTTAGGTTGCCCATCGTCGGAATTATGATGGACACCTTTGGCTCACTCTGAAGAGGCCACTTTATATGGCGCAAGCCATACTCAGATTCTTCGAGCTCGGCATTTGGGTGACTTTCCTGTAACCAGGCCGAAACACTTTGGTATTCACTGGCACGAGCCTTGGCGACATCGTCACATACAGGTTCGCTCCACAATACCTTAGCAATACGTCGTGGTTCATCGATATGCTCGGAGAGCCTCAGCAGCACACTGTAGCGCCAATTCCCTGAATCAGCCTGAGGCATATCATCAGACTTGAGCACATCGCGCCTTACGGCGTACACATTGCCTATATAGTTATTAGCGTACAGATGCTCAGGAGACCATTGTGGCGTAAACACTGGGTTTAAATGCCTGTCATCGGATGTGTATTGGTCGTGATCGCAATAAACGAGTTCATCGCCCTCTTCTATTGCTTTGGAGAATTCAAGAAGAGCATTGGGAGCGAGCAACTCTCCCCCCCTCATAAAGAGCAGCCAGCTTTGTTCTTCCTCAATGCACTCTATTGCCTCTTGAGCACTTGCATGTGTTTTCAGTGCCGAGAAACGCTTGGCGGTTTCTCCTACTATATGCAGCTCCAAGTCATTCCACGACTGCTCTTCAATACTATTTAGACTCGCAGCTAGCAAGGTGGAATCACCGCCTTCAGATAGAAAGATAATATGAAATTTTCGAGTCTTCTTTACGAGGCTTATATGGGGAATTTGCTTGACGACTTCAGCCGCTTCCGGTGTGTTTTGCCAATACCAAGCGTTATAGAGATCAGCCTTTTCTTGGACAATTATATTTCTATTAAGCTCTTCGCAGGACCCGTCATTATCGCAAGCACGTATAATCAGCTCGTGCTCGCCCACGGGTATATCTTCTAGCGAAACCTCTTGATAGAACCCCGATGTGATCGCATCGGCTACGTGCGGAAATTCATCTGCTATATCGGGTCTGGTTATGCCTGTTGAAAAAGTCGCCTTTACATCACCATCGATAAATAGCTCAATATTACTGATTCCCGATGAAGCTAGACACCAGCCTTGAACAGTAATTTGCTCACTGAAAGCTAATCGCTCTGGCGATGGAGAATCGAGGCTAATCTTTACTCCAGAGGCAGCAACGCCCTCGCGTCGTTCTTTTCCAAGCTTCCTAGCGTTTAATTTTTCTTTAAATTTTCTCGCACCGGCTTTTATTAGCAACTGTTTAAGCCCACGAACGGGCCTAGTAATGCGCCAAGAAAGAGAGCTATAAATTAACTGAATATGCTCATTTAACTGAACAATATGTGCTTTACTGCTCTCAAGTTCCGCAATTTTTCTCTGTAGACGCTGTTGTGTTTTAAGCAGCTGAGCTTTTTGAGCTTCATTGTCCTGAGTCAGCTCTTCGAGCTCAGTATTGAGCTTCTTGTTTTGCTCGTATACCGCAACAAGTTCGTCATTTAAGCTCTTTGCTGTTTGTTGTAGCGTGTCAATTTCGGCTTCTTTGTCTAGCGAGCCGAAGGACTCGTTGATCTGCTGCCCACTCCAAACTTTAAACCACTTCTTGAATAACAGAGCTCGCCCTGCGGAGATTGGGTTTCCGGCTTTAAACCTTGAACCCGAGTCCTTTGTAGCAGTATTGGATTCGCCACCGTCCCGATAGAAGGCCGTCATCTCATCTAAATGAAAGAAGCCGGCATGCTGAGAAATCTGCAACCAGAAATCCCAGTCTTCAAAAATATCGAGGCTCTCATCAAAGCGACAGCCACACTCAACTAGTTCACGTCTAAAGAGCGCCGAGTGTATGGGAATAAAATTATCGCGACGCAACACGGCCGCATCGAAATCCTGGCGAAAAGTGCCCTCCAATAAGGAACCGTCGATAGCAGCCTTTTGAGTGCTAGAGTAGGCGACGCCAAGTTCAGGATTGTTCTGTAAGACAGCAACAAGATTGCCAATATGATCGGGCGCTATCCAGTCATCTTCGTCTAAGAACAAGCAATACTCGCCCTTAGCATGATTAAGCGCCACATTGGCCGCAGCGGGCCTATTGAGTTGCCCCTTGCCTGTCACCTCATTGAGTGGAGAGCTTAGCTGAAGATCCCGGTGAACACTCAAGCCCTCACCCGAAGCATCGACTAAGACTATCTCTAAGGAGCCATAGCGTTGCGCCTCTATGGACTTGAGAGCCTCGACCAGCTCGGGCCGATTCATGCTACGACACAATATTGAAACAAGTATTGAGGCGGGGCTGCTGTTTGTATTGCGTTCTTGGGTCATTTCGCTATCGATTACGTCCTGTTAGGGCCAAAATAGCTAACAGTGTCGCTACGATGTCCTCACGTTAAAAACGAGGGGAATTATACCTACACAAAGGAGGGAATTGCCACGCAAAGGGCTAGAGGGGCGCGTTTGAGGGAGAATGACTGCTCTTGGGCAAAATAGAGAGAGCCTGCGAATACTTGCGCAGGCCCTCTCTTAGTCATAAGGGCCTTAGAAGGACCACATTACGCGGGCGTATGCGTTGCGGCCTGTGCCGGGCATTCTGTCTCGCAAACCGATATCGGGATTATAAGCTCGGTTATAGCCTGCCAGATGGTCCTCGTAGTGCTCATCGAACAGATTATTGATACCGAAGCCTATCTCTAGGTCGCTAGAGACCAGAATATTACCGTTAATATTGAACAGCGAGTAAGCATCTGTCTCCAACTCACCATTCGTCGCAGACACTCGATCTTGATCCGCATAGCTCACGGACTCTAGGGACACAGTCCAGTTGTCCTTTCTATAATCCAGCGCAAGAACAATATTGTCAGGAGAAATTCTATACAGATTATCGTTAATATCGTCTCTCTCCCCTCTAACAATGCTGGCCACAGCTCGAAGCGTTAAAGCCGAGGAAAGCACATAGCGAGACTCCAGATCGAAACCATAGAACTTGGCATCAACGTTGGCATACTCTAGTGGGCCAGCTTGCCCCATTCCCATATTGGCCATCAATTGAGCAAAGTTCACCACCGTCGCATTAGTCGATGGAACACCTTGAATATAGTCTGTTACTTCCTTGTAGAAGGCTCGTGGATAGAAGCTTAGAGCTCCCTTGTCCATATCGAAGCCCACTTCAAGCTCATGGGCCACTTCCGCATCCAAGTCTGGCTTACCTACATATGTCTTTCCATCGGCCAAGCCGCCTGTCGCCTCCAATGGCAACCAGAGATAACGCTCTTGATAAGAGGCTGAGCGAGACTTACGCGCAGCACCTATATACCAGGTGGTATCGGAGCTGGTTTCGAGGCTGTAGCGAGCAAACCAGTCAAAATTCGTATCACTTTGTGAAAGATCGCTAGTATTGAAGTTGTTCGCCAACATGGCCGCCATATTATTCATCATGACAGGCATTCCCATCATCATGTTCATAGGGTTCAGGTTTGCAGATACCCGTTCGGAGTCTGAGCTCACTCGATTAACCCGAACACCGGCATCTAGACCCGCGCTATCGCTTAAGGACAGGCTGCGCTCGACGAAGAGGCCTACAGTGTCTCGATCCGTATCATTGAAGTTGGCGATATAGAAGGCGGGAGCATTGGGGTTAGTAATAGTGGAGCGATGCGTCTCCATATTAGAGTCAACGCCATACTTCCAAGTGCCGTTGTTCACGAATTCCTCTATGCTTAGAGCGAAGCCGTAGTTTTCGCTTACGGCGAAGTTTCTTCTATAGCGCATAGCGCCAGTCGTCATCATATTATCTTGAGGAGGACGACGAAGATGGTAGTTTGTCATCCAGTGTTCGTTATCGCTCGCAGAGAATTTCGCCGTAATAATTCTGTCGGCGGTATCCCATGTGTATTTAGAGCGGAACAAGTCACTATCGACTGACAGAATATCCATAGGCAACGCAGCAGTACCTGTATCTTTAGTATTGTTACGCGCGAAGTCGATACTAAATTCGTGATCGCCTCGATTAAAACTGTAGCCCAGATCAAAGCGCTCACGATCATATTCTGAGGGAGTAATATCTCCATCGGCGAATTCTTGATCATCGCCATTCTCCTGCATCACAAAACCACGAAAAATATGATGTCGATTTGCGAGCGAAAAGAAGCCACTTGCTACCATTCCTGAGTTAACGCTCTGGCCGCCTAAATATGTTCTTCCAGCGAACTCGAAGTCATTCCCTAGGCCATAGTCACCAGAGTAAGTCTTGGCCTCAACGTAACCACCAATTGTTTCTTGCCCAGCGCTTACTGGGGCTATGCCCCGGTTAATGGTAAGAGACTCTAGAATTGCGACAGGCGCGTAATGTAGCGGCGTATCCATCGCATTGGGACCGGCGCCGCTAATCTTAGCGCCATCCACCGATACTCGAATTCGATCGCCATACATGCCGCGATACTGAGCGATACCCGTTAATTCGCCATTTTTATTGACGTTAGCGCCCGGCATTTTGCGTAATAATTGTGCCGTGTCTGCAGGCGCAACCATCGTATCGTCGGTAATAACCGTGTGCGTATCCCTCACACCAATCACCATGATTTCTTCCACGTTTTGAGGCGGTTGCGCATAAGCGCCTGCACTCAAGAGAATGGACACTGGAAGTAGTTTCTTGGTAAAGGCAATCATCGCTTCTCCTCTTAATTCTATAAAATATCGACACTTTATATCCTACTAAATATAGAGCACCAATACTGTGCGACACGTTGTCGCACCCAAACCAGAGCAGCGTTAGAATTGATAGCTAAAGCCTAGCCAGCCCCCTCTCGGCGCACCCGCACCTAGAAATATAGGGCGCATGTCTCCCAAGTTTGGCAAAACCTCTCTCGGACTCTCGCCCAACAACCCAAAATTTTCATAACGTACATTCAAAGCATTCGTTACTCGGGCGAATATCTGAAACTCTTCCGACGGGGAGTACTGTGCCCTCAGGTTAAGTACGGTGAAGCCATTAACAGAGTCCAGTTCATTCGATTCGTCGCCGCGTATAATCTGACTGGAGTTGTATACTATCTCTGCCCCCAGGCTCATCGCTTGACTTAAATCAAGAGAGACACTCATTTTAGCGACATGCTCAGGCAGGCCTGGCAGCCTTTTTCCTGCCGTCACTAGCAGCTCTCCTTCCGTGTTGGCACTGGGATGGTTCGGACTAAGAATTAGAAAGTCGTCCTCGAAGCTTGCTTGTAGATAGGAGTACGATGCTGACCAGTGCAAGCGCTTGTATCGTCCACTTAATGCGCTCTCCAATCCTCTGCGCCGAGTCTTTTCCACATTGGCAAAAAGACCTGTCGCCCGCCCTGTCGTTTGGAACAGAATATCATCGCGATTTACCGCATTAAAAACACTAATGCGATAGTCCCCCATTGCCCAGTCGCCACGGATACCAAACTCAACGCTTTGTGTCACGACATCGTCTAAAGGAGGATCAGCCAGGAACGCATTAGGTAGACGACATTCGAAGTCGATATCGTCAGGGTCGTCGCCGTTGGCTATTGCATACTGTCTCGCGACCTCAAAAACGCCTTCGTTGCAAGCTAACTCGATAGGCGTTGGTACTCTGTTTGATTCACTGTAGGCCCCATACACGCTTGCCGATTCGCTCACATCATAAGAGAAACCCAATGCTGGATTTAGCCGGGAGAAGCGATGATTACCATTGAGTTCAGGGCGCTCACCCGAGCGATCGCGCAAGACAATATCGGTGCGATTAAACCTTGCGGATGCAGTGACTGATAATGCGTTAGAGACCTGAATCGTATCGGTAAAATAAATACTGTAAGTCTTAGTGCTAGTGGCAATATTGGTTTCGGCTTCGTCGACGAATAGCCCCGTCCCCAAGCCCTCAGTACTGCGAGTTTGTGGGTCAAGATCAGACAGTTCCATTATCGCCTCGAAGTCCGAAACTCCACGAAAATAAGCAACGCCAAGCACGAATTCATTTGGCAGCCCGATAAGGCGATCACTTACTTCTAGCTGTGTACTAAATCCTTCGCTGCGCTGTTTTCGACGGCTAATATTATTAATCGCATCATCAGAAATGACACCATCACCGCTGAGCTCTTCAATGATGTCTTCCAGCTCGAAGTCTTCTGCTTCCAAGCCCAGTCCATTTGCTCGCTGCTCAATTAAAAATTCAAGTTCAGCAAAAGACGTAACACTGTCATCATTGCCTTCACATATACTATCAAGTGCTATGCCCAGCTGATCTGCCAATCTATCTTCTACATCGTCCGCTTCTTCGAAAAGAGATTGCTGCCCACCAAAGTACTGGCAAGACTCAAATTCCGAACCATCGCCATTGAAGGAGTCTGTCGTATTCTCTCTGCGAAACGCGACACTAGACACTGCAATACTTTCACTTAAACGAAGACTGCTCTTAAGATTAAGCATCTGCATATCGTTTTCTGTGATATCTGGCGCCGTAAAAACAGCGCTGCGGTCAAGCTGCAACAAACCAAGCGGCAGCGACCCGTTTCCCGTTAAATCGCTGTCACCTTGCTGATAGATTAGATCGAGCGCCGAACCGTAGTCACTACGCCAACTAATACTACTGTACAGATTCATCGCCTCGGAGTCCGACAGGTCCCGCCAACCATCCTCCTCAAACCGACTAAGATTAAGATAGTATCCCCAGCGGCCATTATTACCTCCGCTTTCAATACTACTGACGATACGCCCCCAAGATCCCGCGCTGACATCTAAACGTTCATCAGTGGAGGTAAAACCGTTTTTCATATTTATCGATAACGCTCCACCCAAGGTATTTAGCCCAAATAGAGGGCTAGCGCCACTGATGAGAGACATGCTTTGCACGGCGGATTCCGGTAAAAGATCCCAGTTCACCGCATCACCCAAAGGCTCATTAACGCGGACGCCATCTTGATACACGGCAAGCCCTTGAGACAAACCCAGCAAGGGTGAGACAGAGAACCCCCGAAATTGAATATCAGGCTGCAGAGGATTGTTCTGTGCAGAGTTGATATTCACACCACTAAAATGGCTGTTCATATAGTCGCTGAGGTCAAGCGTAATGGAATCAGTAAGCTCTTTGGCAGAGACACTCTGCACAGCGAAAGGAAGTTGCGACTCGTCTATACCGAGCGAGCTATTCGGTGTCACACCAACGACCTGAATTTCATCTAAAACTTCTGCAGCCATTACAGTTGGGGCACTGAAGCCCAAGACAATAATAGTCGGAAGTATTGGGAGCACCCGCACGGGCCATACAGCTTTCATCTCACCCTACCACTTAATTATAATTCAGGGCGAGATTGTACTTATATGCAATACAGCGCACCAGTGCTCAAAATCACAAGAAAAAAGCAGCGAATGCCGTTAGCTCTAGAGAGGCGCGTAGTCTCTAATAACAAAAGAAACGCTGGAATGATCGGCAAGCAGCTCAAGCGAAGCCCGATAGTGATCCCCCGAAAACGAGCTCATGTCTGGGTAAGGACCGAACTCGTCAACCAATACAATATCAGGTATCGATAAAATGCCATCTTCGAAGACGGCGATGGCATCGGTATTCGGATTCTCTATTTGCTCGCTGTAGGACAAACTATACACTTGCGGCGACACAAAAGGGTTACCCCTTAGCAGTACAATTTTATAAAATTCGTTTCCCACCTTCACTGCCGACAAATGAATCTCGGAGCCATAGCGTCTCACCGCATTGCGATATCCGGTCTCAACAGCCACATTGCCTTGCGCTGCTAAAGTAGCGAGAACTTCCCTAGCATCTTCACCTAAAGGGCTTTCATAGGCTATGAAGGTTTCTAGTCTGTCTAGCCCCGATAGATCGATCGACGAAATCCTATTGCTGCTTATATCGATATACTCCAATAATTCATTGTTGGAAAAGTTAATTTCCATGAGCTGGTTGTGATTCACTCTCAGGTACTTTAGTGCGGGGAAAGGAGATATATCGAGACTTGTAATACCCACATCACTTGCTAGCAAATACTCAAGACCAGACATCGTCACTAGCTCAACTTCAATTGCGCTGTTGCGTGAAAAGTCAAGGTATTTGAGATTCACCTGCTCCGTTAAGACCAAAGAATCCAGCCTATTGCCAGCAACATTGAGCGCCGTTAGTTCCGACAAGCCAGTCAAGTCCAGTGTTTGTAGAAAACTAGCAGTGACACCCAATACTCTAAGCATTGAGTTATGGGAAACATCCAATACTTGCAAATTACTATAAGAGATTATGAGAGATTCGAGTAGGGGATTATGACTAGTATCCAAACTAAGGAGTCCGTAGCTATTTGACAACGACAGCGTCGTCAACACTGGATTACCACTTAGATCAGGCTGCGATAGTGTCGTGTAATCCAGACCCAACGCCCTTAACTTCGAATTTTGAGTAACATCTAAATTCACCAAAGGATTGAAGCCGGCCTGCAGGTAAGAAAGCTCGACGTTCTCACTTAAATCCAAGCTTGTAATTCGATTATTAAAGACGGAAAGCGACTCTAGAAACGGGAACGCCTCAACGCCCCCAATAGAAGAGATCCCCATTGAATGGCACGATAGCTCACGCACCTGCCATGCGCTTAACCATGCATTTGCTTGAGCTTCGGACTCTACACAATCGGCAAACTTAGCATCATCGAAAACCAGCTCGTCTATAGCAGTATTGGCCGAGGGAAAACCCTGTGAGGCGAAGCCGAAAAGGGCAAAAAACAATAAAAGAGTACGTAGATACATGAAGAGCCTCCATTCCTTGGACTTGTATAAACGGTGCAAGCATATAGGCCTCTAGATCTACATGCAAAGCACCGCCACGACACTTAAATGGGTGCAGCAATTTCCAAGTCAGTCACCGCAGAGAAACCACCCCGGCAGTTGCCTAAATTGCTTTGCACCATAAATTTCGCACTAATGCCTTGGGGGAAATCTAGAGTGAGACTCGACTCCTCTCCCAAAGAGGCCGAATAGATCTGGCTAAGATCAGAGCTTAAAGCATAGTACAAACGATATTCGACGCCATCAGTATCATTACTGAGCTGCAGCTGAAACTGTTGCCCCGCTATTGTGACGGCTAGCTCAGGTACTGAGGGCGTGTTTTCTGAGTCGCATATACGCTGTGATATCCAGTCGCTGTATTGGCTCACGCGCGTGTAGACACCATAAAGCCCGGGCACTCCGCAGCCAATTCCCCAGCTTACTATGCCCACTTGAAGCTCCCCATCGCCTGCCTCATTTGCCATGGCGAGGGGGCCGCCGCTATCCCCATCACAGGTATCGACCCCGCCTTCCTCTAAGCCAACGCACAGCATATTCGTGGTAAGTTCGTCCGCCCCCAGGCTCTGCTCACACTCCAAGGCGCTACGAATTGGCAAAGTAACGACTCTCAATTCACGGGGGTAATCCCCACTTGAGTCGCTATCTGAATCATAGAAGGTAGAACCCCAGCCCATTGCCGTCGCCAAGGCTCCCTGCGCCACTTCGTCAATACTAAAATTGGGAGCCGCTAACTCTACCGGCTCAACTCCCTCCAATGGCTCGGAGAGCTTGATCAGTGCAATATCGTTATCGAAGACAACTCCAACTTCAGAGTCCAGATCGACAAACCCTTCGTGGACTACAATCTCCTCAACTTCTGCCCTCTGCCCAAAGCCGGGCGCGAGCACAGTGGTACCGAATAGTACCTCGACATCATTGCTATCTTCGTCAACAAGACAGTGAGCCGCACTTAACACCCACTGGGGAGCTATTAGGCTACCGGCACAGAATTGCGCGTAGAAGGGGTCACTCTCATTGGCATCCATCACACCAACAAACCATTCCCAGCCTAGGCCGCGGCCACCTATAATGGGCTGCTGATGTGAGAACGAGGCATCAACGCTGGATTCATCCACTGCATGAGTATTATCGCTTTGCAAAAAACTCACTGTGAGTACAAGGGACAATAACAGGCGCATCATATGGCCAGCTCGTTCCCCGTTCATTTTTCTTGTTGATGTCAATTCCATTGGTTTTGCTCCGTTCTTGATTGATAGCAGCTATTATCACCCGCGCTTAAGACGGCTCACAAGCGAAAACTCAGCAAGCACTGAAAGCCCTATTTACTAGTCACTGTGTCCCATGATGCTGAAACAGCATATAATCGGCGACTGATCAGGTCGCTGTACAATTCCAAGAGTTACGCGGCAAAAAGACAAGTTTCGATTTCAAGGAATAGCACTTAATGAGCAACCCTCGCACCACGCCGAGTGCATCCCCCGCCGCAATGTTAGCTGGCCTTTGGGCCCAGCGCAGTTTGATCGGACAAATGGCAAAACGCGAAGTGCAACTGCGTTATCGAGGCTCTTTCATAGGCATGGCTTGGTCTTTTGTTACGCCCATTCTGATGCTAGTGGTTTACACTTTTGTGTTCAGCGTTGTATTTCAAGCACGCTGGGGTACCTCCGAGAACGAAAGCCAGGTTGAGTTTGCCGTCGTTCTATTCGTCGGCATGATCATCTTTACCCTATTTGCCGAGACCATCAACCGTGCCCCTACGCTCATTCTCAGCAATGTGAATTATGTTAAGAAGGTGGTCTTTCCCCTCGAGATCCTGCCAGTCGTTAGCCTAGTTTCATCATTGTTTCATGCTGCCATTAGCTTCCTGGTGCTATTAATTGCGATTGTCTTTACCACCGGTGACCTCGAGCCCAGCGTCCTGTTTTTTCCGCTAATTGTTTTGCCCCTGCTCATTGCCACCCTAGGTGCCATTTTCCTACTGGCTTCTCTGGGGGTGTTTATCCGAGATATTGGCCAGACCGTGGGCATTATCACGACGGCAATGATGTTCTTATCCCCTGTTTTTTACCCTATCTCCAGCCTGCCAGATAGACTCCAGCCTTTTCTTCAGCTCAATCCGCTGACCTTCGTCATTGAACAGGCAAGAGCGGCGCTTATCTTCGGGCAGAGTCCAGATTGGTCTGGCCTATTCATTTACTATCTCGTTTGTCTATTGGCAGGCTATTTGGGATTCTTCTGCTTTCAGAAACTGCGCGGGGGCTTTGCCGATGTCCTCTAAGCCCGTTATCAGCGTCAAAAAGCTAGGCAAACGCTACCAGCGATTTGCCAACCCTAGAGACCGTTTAAAACAGCTTATTTGGCCGGCAAGTGCTAAACCCGAGCAGGAATTCTGGGCACTCAAAGACGCTAGCTTCGACGTCATGTCAGGAGAGGTCTTCGGTATCGTGGGACGCAATGGCGCTGGTAAATCCACTCTCTTACAGCTGGTTTGTGGCACCTTGTCGGCTAGTACCGGAGACGTATCTGTCCATGGCAGAGTCGCTGCGCTGTTAGAGTTAGGGGCCGGTTTTAACCCTGAGTTCTCCGCTCGTGAGAATATTTTTATGAGCGCCTCGATTATGGGCTTAAGCCGCGAAGAGACGGCAGCGCTTTATGATGAAATTGTCGAGTTTTCCGGCGTTGGCGCGTTCATTGAACAGCCAATGAAGACCTTCTCCAGCGGCATGTACGTCCGCCTTGCCTTCGCAGTGGCCACCGCCTTCACGCCCGATATTCTTATCATTGACGAGGCTCTTTCAGTCGGAGACGGCGCGTTCTCACGCAAATCCTTCGATCGCATTATGGCGCTGAAGGAGGCTGGCAAGACAATCTTATTTTGCTCCCACTCAATGTATCAGATAGATGCTCTGTGCGAGCGAGCTCTATGGTTAGAGGATGGCAAGGTTCGTATGCTGGGCGCGGCCGGAGACGTCACTAGCGCCTATAATACGGCGCTGGCCGTCGAAATAGCGCCGGAATCAAGAAATACAGGCAGCAAGGAGACGGCGCTTACAGCAACGGCTAAAGACCCTGCCGCTCCTCCATCCTCTGGCAGAATCGTGAATGTATCCGCCAAGGCCGACGGTAAAGAAGGCAGCAAGCTGGAGCTTGTGACTGGCGAGAGTCACTTGTCTTTGCGCATTGAGTTCATTGTGGATCCCGAACTAGACCCTCCTACCGTTGCCTTTGCCATCGAGACCGCAGCCGGGGTTATGGTAACGAGCCTATTGTCCACAGATTCACAAGACTGTGTTCACACTAGCCCAGACGGCGCCGGTTATGCCCAAGTAGAAATAGAGAAGCTGCCTCTGATGAAGGGGGACTATAGAGTCAGCGCTTTTCTCGCGTGCGAGAAAGGGCTGCATGTGTACGACTGGGTCCCACAGAGCATTAGCCTCAAAGTGACGCAAACCAGTACCGCTCAAGGCGTGGTAGTATTACCCCACAAATGGCAGTAATAGCCAGAAACACACATTCTCTTTTGGTATAAGCATTGGAACGAAGAAACTGCCCTATTGGTGAACACACATTTCAAATCGGCAATATCACTGCAGAGGATAGCGCCAGTGTTCTAGAACTTTTTTCAGCTGCATTTGGCGATCAGGCCGACGAACGATGGTTTCACTGGAAGCAATGCGATGCGCATACCAAAGCGGTCGGTCTGTGGAGCGCCAATGGCGATCTTGTCGCGTACTATTCCGGCATTCCTCGCACGATGTTATTGCAAGGCCAGCAATACAAGGCTGCCCAAATTGGCGATGTTATGGTAGCCCCAAAACTTAGGGGCATTCTCTCGCGTAAAGGCCCGTTTTATCATGTCTGCTCCAGTTTTTTACAGTCCCTTGTAGGGGAGAATAAAACCTTCTCTTTCGCCTTCGGCTTCCCTAATGATCGGGCCATGGCCCTCGGCGAGTTGCTCGGTTTTTATCGACGCACCGTCGAAATTTTACAATTGACCTGGAGCACTAAGACGGCACGTTTGATGAATGGATGGCGTTGCCAACAGCTTAATACTAGGCACAAAGGGTTTGCCAAAATTGCTAAGTCTTTATGGCAGGCCATGCGCCGCGACCAAGGCGATTATGTGCTCGGAGAGCGCGATCCTGCTTACCTACAGTGGCGTTTCATAGACAGGCCAGACAAAGAGTATTTCTTCTTCTGTGTCCGTCGCTGGTGGGGCCGCCCTGCGGCCTTGATAGTTCT
The DNA here is from genome assembly GCA_033721235.1 of Pseudohongiellaceae bacterium. GTDB lineage: Bacteria > Pseudomonadota > Gammaproteobacteria > Pseudomonadales > Pseudohongiellaceae > UBA5078. Next base: position 50,671 of record JAWWAY010000014.1, read on the forward strand.
TACTCGCAACGGTGAAAACGTAGAGCTAGTCGATATCATTGCCAAGCGTCGCTTCATGCCGATTGCTGTCGAGGCGGCCCGAGTTGAAGCTCGACGTGTTGGGTGCGATACTCTTCACGCTTGGGCAAGCCCAGTCGTTAGCGAGCTTATAGGGGCTGAGGCGAACAAAGCTCCTTCCGGTGCCACCATGCCAATAGATAATATGTCCCCATTAAGCGATAAGCTTCATAGCGAGCAATGGTGGTGGCTTGGCGGCGACACCGACTTTCGCTGAGTGAGGCTCCGATTAAGGATTACAACAAGCGTGACAGACTCCCCCAGCCTTTTTAAAAAAATTCTTATTAGCGCACTCCACGCGCTAAATAAATTTGACTATGGCTTAGCTCTGCCCCTCATTGGCCGGCTACCTTTACCTCTAGCCTATAGACTCTCCGCCATACGCGGCGCCTGCAACGCTATTCTCAAACGCGACTGGCGCTCGCTGGTCATGCAAACACGCCACGTGGCGCGACACTCGACACTGGCCTACCGAGAGATCTGTCCAGAAAAAAGTCACGCACAAATTGTCTCTATGGTTAAGCAGCGCTATAAAGCGGAGAGCCGCGAAGAGTTCGAGGCAAAATTAATCTGCAACCAAAGAGTTCATGAGTTAACTTGTAGCAGCGATGCAGAATCATTCATCAAGCAGTACCGAGAAAGCGCCAAAGGCTTAGTCCTTCTCACCCCCCATTTCGATAGTTTTATTCTCGGCGTTGTGTTTCTTGGCAGGCTGGGGCTGAAGGTAAACCTCATGTCCTCGCTAGCGCCCGGAGCACAAGAGTGGGACAGTGCCATCTACAAGCATGTGGTCAGCAAGTACGAAAGTATGGAGCCCTATCTTAACGGCGGTAAAGTCGTCCCTCTGGAAGTAGGTATGAGGCCTTTCTATCAAATGCTCAAGCGCAAAGAGATACTCGTTATTCTGGGCGATGTGCCTTTAGGGGGCGACAACAACACGCCTCTCGAGGCTCGCTTCATTAACAAAACCCGCAGACTCTCAGGCGGCCCATATCGCATGGCCCAAAAGACCGACAGCAATCTCGCCAGCTTTGTTTGCGAGTACAAATCTGGCACACAGTACTCACTGACGATTAGCGATGTATTCAATTTGGAAAGCTCCGACTGCGTACAGAACGCTTATGATTTTCTCTCTGAGCAGATACTGAGAGCGCCCGAAAAATGGTGGGCGTCTTATTTATTGTCAGAGCTACCACCGGTCGAATCAACAGCCGACGCCGAGCGTTAGAGGAGTCGCAAAGAATGACCAACAAGGCCAAAAAGGCGTCAATTGACATTATTATCGTTAATTACCATAGCGCCGATGATACAGGGGCCGCTATAGCTGCTTTGTATCCTTGGCCTTATGGGAAGATAATTGTCGTCGATAATAGTGCCGATGGTGATGCTACAGCGAAGCTAGAAAAAGTATTAGAACAGTTTCCAAATACGCTCACTGTCATAGCACAAGAGAATCTAGGCTTTGCCAATGGCTGTAATTTAGCTTTCGATAGAAGCCAAAGCGAACATATTCTGCTGCTTAACCCAGATGCCAGCATCAGTACCGCTAGCATTATCAAGATGAGTCAAACCTTAAGCGCTCAGCCCAACGCAGCGGCCGTCACGCCTAATATTTTTTGGGACAAGGCAAAGAAATTCTTTTTACCCACAGCCCTGCCACCAACCCCTCTGGCACAATGCAAATCGGCATTGGCTTTTAGGTTCCCAACAATTGGGCGCTACTTAGGCCTGCGTTACTGTCGCCAACAAAGACGCATGCTGCGCAATAAGAACGTGCTCAATGTCCCCTTTGTAACGGGAGCAATATTGCTTTTAAAAAGGGAAGCCATTAGCAAAGCGAAAGGTCTATTTGATCCGCGTTTCTTCATGTTCTATGAGGACTCGGATCTGTCTTTGCGCCTACGTCACTGCGGTTTCAAACTATTGCTAGACACACAGGCCGAGGGCCAGCATTCCTATCGGCACAAGAGCTATAAGCTACCAATGATGGAGCAGACGCGCGCCGCCTACTTCGACAAAAACTACCCGCGTTTAACAACGCTCGGCAATTGGCTAAAAAGGCAAAAATTGGTACCGAGAGTGGCGCCATGGGAGGACTGGAAGAGTTTGGCCACTGCGCCAGTCGCATCACTTGAGCAGCTAGCAGAGGAGCTTGGCGAGGCACCCAGAATCGTCGCACTAAGTCCGTCACCGGCCATGGTTCCTTCTCTCATTAGTGTGAATGAGCACGGCACACTTTTAGACGAGAAGGACTGGGAATGCCTAGAGCCGGGCAGGTATATGGCGTATGTGCGTTTGAAGAAACAACACCAAGGCGCTTTTTGGCTCACTATAAACAAGGCGTAGAAGCAAAATACTCAGGCTATTTTGTGCATTGCGCTATTTGTGAGATATGATCCTTATCCACATAAACGCGAACCATAATATAGATTAGAAAAACATAAGGTCATCGGGGATGGACATGCATAAACTACTACGACTCACGGCCCTTTCTATTGCCATTGCAAGCGCCCACGGGGCATCTTGGGCACAAGATAGCAGCGAGGAGGCTCTGGCCATACTCGTACCCGGCGGAGGCAGCTATAGCAGACCCTCTAGTATCAACTCAGAGCTCGCACAGCAGTTCTTTGATCAAGGCTTACGCATGGCGTGGAGCTTTTACTTTCCCGAATCAATCGCCTCTTACCAAGAGGCCTCGCGCTTAGACCCCGACAACCCCATGCCCTATTTTGGCCTCGCCCATGCTGCTGGACCTAACCCCAATAGCCGCTACGCTCGCCTGCCGGACGACCCTCAGGGAGCTGGCTTGGCGGCAATCAGGAAAGCGCTTTCACTAGCCGGCAACGGCAGCGCCATTGAACAAGACATGATCAATGCGCTATTCGTTCTCTACAATAAAGATGCCATCCCTGACCAACGCGAGCGCGACTTCGCCTATTTAGATGCTATGCGTGCACTACATGCTAAATACCCAAATGATGCTGACATCGCGACCATGTTTGCCGAAGGCTATATGAATACAACCCGGTGGGACTATTGGAATGCCGACGGCAGCCCCAAACCGGGCACCGCAGAGGCCCAGGCTGCACTAGAGGCGGCAATGCGAGTGGAACATGATCATCCGGGCGCTAACCACTTGTATATTCATTTGATGGAAGCCTCGTCACAGCCAGAATTGGCTATGGCTGCGGCGCAGAAGCTGGAGTCTACCGTGCCTATCTCTGGGCATATGGTCCATATGCCCGGTCATATCTATCTGCGCGTTGGCGAGTATGAGAAGGCTATCGATATTAACGAGCGCTCCCAAATAGTCGATCAGCAATTCGCCGAGATCTGGGGCAATAATAACTTCCCTAATATAGGCACTTATGGCCTTTCCCATAAGTCCCATGCTCCTCACGCCTTAGACTTTGTTCGCTACGCTAATATGTTGCAGGGCAATTATGCTGAAGCATATGCCGCTGCCAAACGAGGTGCCGACAGTGTGGGCGTTGCTGTCGAGGCCGTCAATCGAGGCCAGAAACGCGTGGTCAATTGGTGGCTAACGGACAAAATTTTTGGCAAATGGGACAATATCCTGTCTGCGGAGCAAAGCCACTCTGGCACACCCTATCTGGATGGCATGTGGAGCTATGTGCGCGGCAGCGCCCTGATCGCAAGCGGCAATCTAGAGCAGGCACAGAACGAGTTAGATAATTTGCGCGCACAAGCCGCTGACCCGGCAGTCGATGCGGCAGGTGTTGGCCCAACTCCCGCCTCTCACATCCTAACGTTAGCAGGCAATGCGCTTGAGGGTGAACTCAAGGAGGCACAAGGCGATTTGATGGGTGCCATCGCCGCCTACTCACGCGCGGTTGAACTACAAGATGCGAATAACTACACCGAGCCACCAGACTGGTCTCAGTCCATTCGCTTATACCTGGGCGCAGCACTATTAGCGGCGGGCGAGCCCGAGAGAGCGGAATCCGTCTATCGACAAGAGTTAGAGTGGAGCCAACAAAACGGCTGGGCGAGTTTTGGGCTTTATCAAGCACTAGAGGCTCAAGACAGGCAGCACGAGGCTGAGATCGCTAAACGGCAATTCGAGTCCTACTGGCGCAATGCGGATGTTAGCCTCTCGCGCTCTAGGCTCTAAGTCAGTTTTAGCCTAGGGGCCTACAGCTGCTTCTAGGCAATACTATGGCAGCTAAGCCTATGGCCGACCCCTCAAGCGTTGAGCAATACTATAACGCCAATACTCGTCACTTCCTGCGACTCGGAGGCAGTGGCGATGTGGCAGCGATTCACAGAGCCATTTGGGCGCCAGGCGTGAATACAAAGGCCCAGGCCTTTGCTTTTCTCAATGAACTGATTGCCAAAGAATTAGACCCATACGCCAATTCTCAATTCCGTCTACTCGATCTGGGCTGTGGTGTTGGCGGCACGGCTAGCTATCTCAATAGGCGCTTGGGTATATCGGTGACAGGGGTAAGCAATAGCACAGAGCAAGTTCAATTGGCGCAGCAGCGAGCCAAATCTCTGGGGCTTAAGGAATATACCCAGTTTCTATATGCAGACTTCGCACACATGCCCGATATGGGAGTGTTCGATGCCGCCTGTGCTATTGAGTCTTTCGTGCACTGCCAATGCCCGAGCGCTTTCTTTGCGATGGCGCACAAACAGATAAGAGCCACAGGCAAGCTCATCATCTGTGACGACTTTTTGGGAACAACACCTAGCAGACACGCGGAGGCGGTGCGCAGACAATTTACTCGTGGCTGGCATATCAATCAGCTCATCAGTGTCGAAGAGCTTGAGGCGATTACCGATAAGGAAGGCTTCGACCTCATTCACCGCCACACACTGTCCCCATACATACGCCATTTTCCTAGCCCCCTCCTATGGACGCTTAATTTAATCACCAAACTACCGCTTCCTTGGCCCTATTGGCAGAATCTATCTGGGGGTAGCGCCTTGCAGCGATGCCTAAAGAACGGTTGGACCCAATACCATGCATTAGTGTTAAAACGCCGCTAGAGCCCTTATAACTCCTAACGTTAATAAAAAACGTTAACCGTTATCTAACCCCATCAAGCTTGACCCTTCCCACACACTCTCATTGAATGCCCCCCACTCAACTAGCAGCCTAAGAGCTTTGTAAATTTTACGCTCATACTTGGAGCCAATATGTCATTCATTGAAAAGCGGCTAGCACTCGCGCTAGGCCTTTCCTTACTACCTTCAACATTCGTTTTCGCAGCAGATGCCTCAGCCGAGATTCAGGAAATTCAAATTCTAGGACGCAAGCTCAACCTCGTCGGGCAGGCATCATCAGCATCAGAGGGGGTGGTTTCTCAAGAGGAAATATCGCTTCGCCCACTACTTAGAACGGGAGAGGTATTAGAGACAGTGCCCGGTTTAGTCGCCACTCAGCACAGCGGGCCAGGCAAGGCTAATCAATATTTTCTACGGGGCTTTAACCTGGACCACGGCAACGACTTCGCCACGTTTATGGACGGTATGCCGGTCAACATGCGCACCCACGGCCACGGACAAGGCTATACGGACTTAAACTTCATCATTCCAGAGCTCATCGGGCAAATCGTTTATCAAAAAGGCTCTTATTATCCGGGCACGGGCGATTTTTCGGGTACCGGCTCGGCGCACATGTCGATGACAGAGCGCCTCAACGGTCACAATATCCGTTTCGGGTCAGATTTAGGGCAGGAAGGATGGAATCGCCTGCTTGCCTACGGGCAGTTCGAAGAGGGCGCCCTAGACGGACTCCTATACGGTTTCGAGAGCGAAACGACGGATGGTCACTGGGACGATATAGACACGGACCTCAAGCGCCGTAATGTGTGGCTAAAGCAGCGCTGGGGCGGTGCTCGCAATAATTTCGCCCTTACTTTTATGGGCTATGACAACTCCTGGAACTCGGCTGATCAGATACCCCAACGTGCGGTCGATCAAGGCATTATTAGCGAGCACGGTTCAATTGATACAACGGCTGGAGGAGAATCGAGTCGCTATAGCCTGATGGGGAATTGGTATTTGGATACCGATAAGGGGCAACTGAATGCTAGCGCCTTTATTATCGATTACGATCTGAATTTGTGGGCCAATTTCACCTACTTCACCGATCCGGCTGGCGATCAGCATCGCCAATTGGACAGCCGAAAGATCTACGGCTGGGACGTGACTTGGGAACAAGACGATCTATGGGGCAATATCCCCGTTCAAAACACTTTTGGCTCGCAAATGCGCTTTGATGACATTAGTAAGGTCGGCATCCACAAGACAAGGGAACGCGTGAAGACGGGAGTTTTTCGTGTCGATGCTGTCGAGGAGTGGAGCACCGGTGTGTACTGGCTGTCTGAACAACATTGGACTGACAAGCTGCGCACCACTATCGGGACACGCTACGACTACTTCGACTTCGCTGTCGACCCAATAGACGCCGAATATACTCCTTCACTGGCGCTGAACGGCGGTAGTGCGGATGACAGCATCGTCACCTCTTCGCTTAGCCTTAGCTACGCATTTAATGATGAGATTGAAGCCTATGCCAGTATTGGACAGGGTTTTCATAGTAATGACGCCCGCGGCACCACAATCCAAGTAGACCCCACCACCGGTGATCCGGTGGATCGCGTCGACTCTCTCGTGGACACACTCGGTTACGAGTTTGGCTTGCGTACTTTTCTTGCGGACAAACTCAATGCATCTATTGCCTTATGGGCTTTGGATATCGACTCCGAACTGGTGTTTGTCGGTGACAATGGCGCGACGGAAGACACTGGCGTAGGCAGCGAGCGAAAAGGAGTGGAAGTAACCGCTTACTATTATTTTAACGACATCTTCACTTTCGATTTCGAATACGCTTGGTCCGATGCCAGATTCGAAGAAGAGGTAGATGGCTCCTACGACGTTCCGGGCGCACTGGGCGACGTATTTAGCGCGGGTGTGAATGCCCAACTAAGCGATAGCTTCTACGCCAATCTGCGCCTACGCCACTTCGGCGAGTATGCGCTGGACGGTGGCTATACGGCAGACTCCAGCACTATCGCAAACCTGCGTCTATCTTGGGAAGCCGCAGAAAACTTAAGACTGAGCCTGGACGTACTTAACCTCTTCGACTCTAACGATAGAGACATCCAGTACGTATATGAGTCGCGTCTTGAGAGCGAGTTACTAGCAGGAGCTGATCCTGTCGAGGATGTACACTTCCACATATTCGAACCCCGTAACTTCCGCCTTCAGATTGACTACCGATTCTAGCCCCAACCCTCTATGAGCGCCTTAGATGCTCATAGAGGGTAATGCTCTGCTGCCATAGCGGTATGCCATGTAAAGGTCTAAGATAGCCTGAGTGAACACAGCAACACTCTAGGAGGCAGTATGAGCGGTAAGTCTACGATCCAGCGTTACCCCTTAGCATGGCGACTAATCCATTGGCTCAGTGCGGCGGCCATTGCTTCTTTGGCGGTCATTGGGATATGGATGGCAGAAAGAGCGGAGGCTGACCTTTTTGATTCGCTCACCGATACCCTATACGCCTGGCATAAAGGCATCGGTTTCTGCGTCCTAGCGCTGGCTATTGTGCGAGTCTTAATCAAGGTGAAGGCCACGGCGCCAGCATACCCCGCGTCCCTTCCCAAAAAAGCGCGCATTGCCGCCACTTCTTTGCACCACCTGCTGTATGTCTTACTGTTCACAACGCCCTTACTTGGGTGGGCATCAGTCAGCGCATACCCCGCACTAGGCACAGTCGGCGGTCTTTCGCTCCCTGCCATGCCGGGAATACCCGTGAACGAAGAATTAGCAGGGCAGTTATTTGAAGCACACGAGCTCAGCGCCTTTGCTCTCATAGCACTTGTCACTGGCCATATTGGCGCAGCGTTAGTTCACGGTCTCAAGCTCAAAGACGGCATTTTCTCGCGCATGTGGTTTGGCTCCTAGCAGCTCCTTACTCTCCCGCGGCTAAGTGATCGAACCGAAGCCCTACGGCCGTCCCAATACCGAAGCCCTTCCAGTAAGTGTGTCGCTGGGTCGGCACACCGTCGCGTACAGAGAAGTGAGCCTCATTCGCGATGGGCAATAATTGTAGGTATTGCCGGCGCTCTTCCATTGATTTTAACTGCAAATCTACAAATGCCGTCACGAAATGCGCCAAAATATTATTCGAGCGCACGCTGTCCCAAACTGGGTCGGCGTAATGGCTCGCTCCCTCTTTATTTTCCGAGTTCAAAATCTCATTTGGAAGCGGAAAGGGGGCAGCGACACTATGACTGCCGTTCTCGAATGTCAGCAGGTATCTATCGCTATTGATGGCTTGTTCAAACATTTCCTTGGCGCCATTTTGATAGCCTGCCGTTCTATCCATAGAGCCGACCACGTATAAAGTCGGCGTCTCTACCAGGGCCACGCTTGCTGCATCGAGATATCCCGTATTCATTCCCCACGGAGCAATAGCTACCCCGGCCCGAATTCGAGAATCCAAAACGGACGAAAAATCCTTATTGGCTCGACTCCAGCGTTCCAGCAAACGATTTGGCGGAGACCGATCGTCATCAATCTTCTCGGGGTTATAGGCTGCCCCAAGATTATTCATTAAGCCGTAGCCTCCCATGGAAAAACCAACAACTGCCGTATTATTGGCATCAACCAGTCCATTCAAGAAGCTATTCTCATCATGACTAAACCGAGCAATCTCATTTAACACGAATCGCTGATCGGGCGCGCGATTAAACAAAGTGCTCGCAAAGAGTTTTTGGTCTTGATAGGTGCTATCGGTATGGTCGATAGAGACCACCACATAGCCCTTTGTTGCGAGGTTTTCACCGAGATGACTCATCAGATGGCGATTCCCTGGATACCCATGCGACAGGATAACAAGTGGGTAGGGGCTGGAGTCTTTAAGCGACTGCGCATCCCGGCATGCAATACCGCTAAGCACAGCGTCCGTAATGGCGACATTACGAGTTTCAGTTATGTACGTGTTATTACAGACCGCCTCGCTTACTGACTGCGCTGGATACCATACCTCTACTCGTATGGGGCGATCGTAGTAAGCCGTATCTGCTCCCTCCTTAGTGTTCAGGACGTCCACCCGCCCCTTATCCAACAAGTCTAAGGTTCTGACACCAATGGCAAACTCGCCTCGATAGGCCAGCTCAGGCGCATCGGGCCTAATAATATCGATTCGATTAGTTTGTGCAAACGCACTATTTGCAGTAGTCATAAGCAATAATAGTATCCATAGTGTTTTCATAATTCTCAGCCATCACCTGCGATTTCGAGTGAGTCTCGCCGCTATAATGGCAAGCTTCTTTGTGTCTGTATAGTCGCTACAACGATGCGGCTCTACGCTAATCCATCGTCTTAAAGTACTCGTCTGTCCGTATTCTCCCTTTTATCCCTATTAGCTTCGATGTTAAGCTGCGCCGCGGACCTGAGGCGCCAATGCTGTCGAGCCTTAAGGGCCCTTCCCTATCTTGTGATCAATAAACGCAGGTTTACGCCCATGAAAGACCTCACTCAAGGCTCCATTACCAAGACCATTATAGCCATGGCCACGCCAGTTGCCGCCGGCATGATGTTTCAAACCCTGTATTTGCTGGTAGACCTTTACTTCGTATCGGCTCTGGGCGATGCCGCGGTGGCGGGTGTGGGAGCGGGCGGAACTCTATTGTTTATCGTCATGGCGCTATCGCAAATACTAGGCGTTAGCGCCGTCGCAATGATATCGCAGGCCGTCGGGCGCAAAGACAAAGAGTCAGCAAACTTGGTATTCAACCAATCCTTGGTAGTGGCGACTCTATTTTCAGTCGTCACTTTAATAGGCGGCTATAGTTTATCGGCAAGCTATCTTGGCACAATTTCTTCAGATGCAGAGACTGTAGAAAGTGGCGCCACGTTTCTTTACTGGTTTTTACCCGGACTCGCCTTACAGTTTCCCATGATGGCTATGGCATCATCTTTACGCGCGACAGGACTAGTGAAGCCGGGCATGGTCGTGCAAGTGCTAACGGTCGTCTTAAATACTATTCTAGCCCCCATTCTAATCGCAGGCTGGGGGCCTGGACCTGCTCTCGGCGTTATGGGGGCTGGCTTGGCTAGTTCTATCTCTGTCACGGTTGGCGTCTTGATGCTAATTTTCTATTTCATCAAGCTAGAAAAATACGTATCGTTCCAGAAACCACAATGGCGCCCGCAACTCAATATTTGGTTAAAGATGTTCAATATCGGCTTACCCGCTGGTGGAGAGATGTTAATACTGTTTACCTATTTCTCAGCGGTCTACTGGCTCATTCAAGATTTTGGCGCAGCAGCGCAAGCGGGCTTTAGTATCGGCGGCCGTATCATGCAATCTATCTTTATGCCGACGATGGCCATCGCCTTCGCGCTGGGCCCCATCGCCGGTCAAAACTTTGGTGCCCAACGATACGCTCGCGTAAGAGAGACAAGCAGTAAAGGTATTATGCTAAGCAGCATAGTCATGGCGATAGTCACGGTACTGATGCTATGGAAGTCGGACCTATTGATAGGCTTTTTCACTGACGAGGCTGAGGTAATCGAGATTGGTTCTGTTTTCTTGCAACTTATTTCTTTGAACTTTGTTGCTCAAGGAATTGTCTTCTCATGCTCGGGGATGTTTCAAGGGCTTGGTAATACACGCCCGGCACTACTAAGCTCGTGCATTAGAATGGCGGCTTTCTTACCACTGGCGGTATTCCTCAAGTATCAGGATGGATTCTCCATTAACCAGGTATGGTATGTGTCTATCTTCTCAGTCACCATCCAAGCATTGGTCAGCTATCTATTGCTACAGAGAGAGTTTAAGAGCAAGTTGCCACAAGAACCAGATTCGGTGCCGATGACCTAGTATGAGCTTGAGCGGTGCGACTAATTTAGCCGGACACGGCCCTATCGCGCCCACTCTGTTTTGCTTTGTAGAGATTTTCATCCGCCTTTGCTAAGAGCTCATCACGCGAACTCTCGCTATCAGCATCAACAGCCGCAAAACCAATGCTAACCGTAACGTGATTGAATGGCGATTCCTCATGAGGAATCGATAGGCGACGAACGGCTTCTAACATTTTTTTCGCTATTACCTGTGCGCCCAGCAAATCGGTTTCAGGCAAGATGCACGCAAACTCCTCTCCACCGTAGCGTGCAAAAACATCATGGGGTCTTCGCATGACGCTCCGCAAAGCCTTTGCGATGCTGCGCAGACAATCATCCCCAGCCAAGTGTCCATAGCGATCGTTAAAGCGCTTAAAATAGTCCACATCAACGATCCCCACCACCATGCCAAGATTATCTCGCGCATGCTGACGAAGAGCTTTATCATAGGCATCATCGAAAAAACGTCGGTTGTACACGCATGTCAATCCGTCGACAAAGGCCATATTGCGAAGAAAGTCGGACTGAAACTTTAGTTTCAGATGCGCTTTGACGCGTTGCTTTAGCGTTGTTGCGTTCACAGGCTTTTTAATAAAGTCTACGCCACCGGCGTCCCAGCATGTGTTCTCTTCCTCCTCACTCTCTAAGCCGGTAACAAAAATCACCGGTATAGACTCTAGCTCTTTTATTAGCTTCAACTCGCGACAAGTTTCCCATCCGCTTTTCTGCGGCATGACCACATCCATTAGAATGAGATCCGGCTTCGTCTTTTGGCATAGCTCGATTGCCTTTGCTCCGGACGTGGCGGCTAAAATATTATAATCCGGCGAAAGGAGTGCATTAATCACCTGTATATTCAAAGACTGATCATCCACGACCAGTATAGTGGCTTCTTTTTGCAGGCTTGCAGTACTACTATGCTCGCTACTCATTCGACTATTCTCTTTAATTTTTTCAATAGTTTTTCTGCCACCACCGATGCTTCGTCAAATTCAAATGCAGCCATCGCAACATCTAGTTTCTGAGCATAGGCCTCGTTGTAAGAAAGAATACTACTTTTTAACTTTTCATAAAGTGGAAGCGATTCCATATTAGACTCTTGCAATAGCTGCAACAAGCGCTGCAAAGCCTCAGTCATTTCTGCTTCGTTGTACTCTGGCATTGTCTCACCGCCTTGCGTGGCAAGTAAGAATTCATCCAGCAAGCCTCTCATCCTCTCCTCGCCCGCACGCAGCTTCTCGTAAAATTCACCGTTAGGGTCTAGAACTTGGCCCGCTTGCATGCTTTTAAGTTTCAATTCGAGAGAGGCATAAGTCGCAGAAAGTTTGTTAAAGCCCAAAGAAGCAACATTCCCTTTCAGCGTATGAAAATAGCGTTTAGATTCCGACACGCTCTGTATTGGATTTTGCAGCAAGGCTCTTTCATACTCTGAGTCCATTTTAGCGAGCAAAGACGCCAAAGCATCTTTATATAGGACTATTTGATTGCCTAAGCGCTCCAGGGCGACTTCAATTTCAATATCCTTCTCATGGCAATATTCTAGTATATTCTCAGCCGCTGCCGTTCCCTCCTTGCGCGCTCGCTGACCATTCAAGGGTTTTCTACCCACAAGCGACTGAATAGTATTTATTAATTTGTTCAGATCGAATGGCTTTCCAATATGAGCATTCATACCGGCAGCCAGTGACGCGTCTATATCGCTTTTGAAAACATTGGCGGTCATTGCGACTATGGGCAAATTTTCAAACTTGGCGTTTTTTCGAATCGCGCGGGTTGTCATATAGCCATCCATACCCGGCATTTGTATATCCATTAACACCAGGTCAAAAGGTAGCGACTGAGACTCTAGCTCTTTAATGGCTTCGAGGCCGCCGGAGGCTATGACGATGGAAGCCCCCTCCTCCTGAAGCAAACGCGAGGCGACCATTTGATTCATCACATTGTCTTCAACCAGGAGTAACTTCAAGCCTAATAAAGGGCTATGTTGTTCGGCTACGATATTTTCTTCATCACTTTCAAGGCGCCCCAGAGTGGACCGACAAACCGAAAGCAAGCGAGATTGAGAGACTGGCTTAATTAGTTTCCCGCCATAAGGTATTTCTGTGCTCAAGGAGTCCGTATCGCCGTTTATCGTCTCCTTACTATCCATTCTAATTAGGACTGTTTGCTTTGTTTTTTCCGCGCGCCCAAAAACATCTCGGTATATTGCTTTCACAGTGGCATCTGACAAACCCCAATCAAGAAAAATGAAATCGTATTCACGATTGAGCCCTTGCCCTAAAAACGTCAAGGCCGGTATGTGACCGGAAGCAAGGTCGACACTCCAATTTAAGCGCCCCAAAATTTTGGCCAAAGCCGTTCGTGTCGCTTCATTGTCGTCGATTATCAGGGCTCTTAGATTTATAAGTTCCTTGGCAGGCAGCGCAATGCTGTCAAGTTCGGCTAGGTTTAAATCCAAGGAGAAAGTGAAGGTACTCCCCTTGCCCAGAGTACTTTGGACACTTATCTTACCGCCCATCATCTCGACTAGGCTCTTACTGATAGCCAAGCCTAGTCCAGTGCCGCCGTATTTCCTAACCGTTGAAGACTCCGCCTGTGTAAAGCCGGAAAATACGCGAGCAGCTTGCTCTTCGCTCATTCCAATTCCGGTATCGGTCACTGCAAAAGTGATATGGGCACAATCTTTTTGCACTTGGGCGCTAATGCGTATAATGACCTCGCCTTCTTGCGTAAATTTAATGGCATTACTAGCCATGTTTAGCAGAACTTGCTTGATACGAAGACTGTCTCCGATTAGCACATCGGGAACGTTATCCTCAATATCGTAAACTAGTTCTATGGCTGGGTCGGAAATATAGCCGGTCAAAATTACAGCCACTTCATCGAGCAATTCATCTAAAGAGAAAGGCTGTGCATCTATCTCCATTTTTCCAGCTTCTACTTTGGAGAAATCGAGAATATCGTTCAACAGTTCGAGTAAGGTACCAGAAGCGCTCTGGGTGCGCGCAATATAATCTCTTTGCTCTTGAGACAAGTCGGTGCGCTGTAGCAGCTGCAAAAAACCAATAATGACGTTCATTGGGGTTCGTATTTCATGGCTCATATTGGCGAGAAACTCCGACTTAGCCTTACTAGCCGCATCAGCTTTATTTCGCGCGACCGCAAGCTCCCGCTCTCTTTTGAGCCACTCGGTTATATCTCTAGCCACTAGGTATATATAGGTTTTCGAGGACAACTCTACTAGAGACGCCGTTACAGAGACAGGAAGAGCAGCACCATCTTCACGCTGAAAACTAGAGTCATAATGAAGCTCCTTATTAAGACGAAGCTGCTCTAAAAACTCTTCCGGCGAAATACTAACAAGATGATTGTCTACGCTCCCCATTGCGCTACCTAGTAAGGGTAAGGAGCTCTTTAATATCTCACGAGCTGCGGGATTCAACTTCATTATCCGCAAGTCTGAATCGAGCCAGAATAAAAAGTCTGAAGTACTGTCGGCAGACAGACTCGCTAACTCTAGCTCAAACTCTAAAGCCTTGCGCTCTGTGAGATCGTTGGCTATGGCCAGATAACCCACAACATTGCCGGTATCATCATTTAAGGTATTAAGACGTAAATTAACGGGAACTCTTTCGCCTGTCTTTTTTACGTAAGTCCATTCAGTTATATCATTGAAGTGATGGATCGCGATTTCAGTGAAAACTTCGAAGCCTGGTTCCACCGGACTATCAAGTCGTTTGCTCAAGGAGGCTGCGCGCTCAATAATCTCGTCAAGATCATGAAAAATGGCAGGAGTTTCGATGCCTATCATTTCGTCGGCGCTGTAACCGGTAAGTTCTTCTGCTGCCTTATTGAAGCTGGTGATCGTTCCCATCACGTCTGTCGCGATTATGGAATAGCCGGCACTCCCTAAGATGCTGCGTTGCAATGAAGACACTTGAGCAATTTGTCTTGCACGCGCCTGAGCTAACTCTTCTAGGTTTGCGTTTGTTTCTTTCAGCGCACGTTCGGCAGCTTTAATATCACGGATATCATTAACGGTTATAGCGGCCCCTGTCACCTTGCCTTTGGAGTCAAATACGGGCGCAATATTAAGAATAACGTCAATCAAGTTGCCATACTTATCTAGGCGAAGGGTCGACATATTGGTGATTCTACGCCCCGCCCTAAGCTCACTCTGTATGAACTTCTGCTCCAGCTCAAGCTCTTCGGGCACAGTAAGCTCGTGCAACTGTTTGCCGACAACCTCCTGTTCGGTAAAACCAAACATTTTCTCGGCCGCGGCATTCCAACTTTTAGTGAGGCCACGGTTTGTCACCCCTACGATGGCTTCATTGGCACTGGTCACAATAGCCGCCAATTCAGACCTCTCTCGGAACATTTCGACGCGCCGACGAGTGGTAAGAAGTATCAAATAGGCCATTATGGCCATTAAGGCGGAAATGGCTAGATTCGACCTCGCGACTGTGGCTGGAGGCGTTAAGTTCAAGGCATCTATAAAGCTTTGCTTAGGACTCACTTGTAATCGCCATACACGTCCAAATAAGTCAAAGGTTTGATTAGCACTTACTGTTCGATATTGCTCTTGGATGGGACTGCTTTGATAAACCTGAGTGCCTCCCTCTGCAGAGACATCAAAGATAGTAAGCGAAATATCGGCGGCAATAGGCCTAGTTCCTTCGATGATTTCCGTCGACAGCAAAGGCGAATAGGTCCACGCGACGACATTGTCCATACGCTGTTGTGGCGTATCTATAGGGGCATTAGGCCGATAGACGGGAAGGAGAATAAGAAAGCCTTGAGAACTTCTATCTTCTGCTTGAACTAAGGTGATTGGGCCGGTTAGTTGGGGCTCATCCAAGGCCGCGGCGTTCATCGCGGCCTCGCGCCTCATGCTCTCAGAGCCTATGTCCAAACCTACGGCTTGAGCGTTATTGGCCTCAGGCTCAATGTATTGAATGATAAAAAGGTCTTGATTGTGGGGATTCAGCTGGCGAACAGAAAATGGCGCACTCCTGTCACTGGCCGCGAAACTAACAAAATCAGCTAACTGTTCTGGCGAAACACGCTTGATGAGACCAAAGCCTCTAGCGCCGGGAAATTCCCGGGGGTGGTCTCGGCTGGAGATATATTCTAACTGATCTTCGTAGCCAAACTCGGACAAGCCCTTGATGGTGACAGCGCTACGATAGCTACGTAAACCGTATTGATACAAACCGACATTATCTAGGACAGCCGTGGAGATAGTTTCGACGCGAGTTTGTAGTGCCTGCTCAATGAGTTCCTCATTCTGATGCTGCATCTGCCTATACTGATAAGCAGAGACCCAAGCGCCTATGAGCATTATTGCCACGGGCACTAACAGAGTGCTTACTAATCTCGAAGCAAGGGACTGATTTCGCAGCATTGACGTGAAACACCCTAAGTTTTTGATCTTATTGTTTACACGGCCCATCCACTTTATTTGGCAGCAGAAAAGCAGTGCACATCGAGCACAGTAAGCGGCTCATTAATATTCTATAGGCTTCTGAGTGCATATCGGCCTATTGTTACGAAACTAAACCTTAGCTAAGCCTTTTAATAGCCCGACACACCGCCATCGGGCGAACGGCTATCGGCTGCTCCTAGATATAAACCTTCAGCGGTATCGCTAAACACCCCCATAGCGGCCCCTTGTGAGCCGCGACTAGTCAGCTCGTGTCCCATCTGCTCATACAAGCTCAGAGTGTCTGCCGAGAAGCCCCAAGACTCAAACCTGGTGACATCGGGTAGCCATTGATGGTGCATACGGGGTGCCTCGATAGCCTCGGCAATATTCATATCATGATCAATTGAGTTCAGAATGATCTGCAGGGTAGTGTTAATAATAGTACGCCCCCCAGGACTTCCTATGGCCATCAGAGGCTTGCCCTCTTTAGCAATAATCGTTGGCGACATGCTCGATAACATGCGCTTTTGCGGAGCCACAATATTGGCCGGTGTACCAATTTGCCCATAGCGATTAGTCACGCCTGGCACAGGGTTGAAGTCACCCATTTCATTGTTCAGCAAAAAGCCCGCTCCCTCTGCGACGATTCTAGACCCATAAGAACGCTCTAGCGTGTAGGTTAAAGACACCATATTGCCTGCGGAATCCGCCACGGAGAAGTGGGTCGTCTGCTCGCTTTCGTAGGCTTGGGAGAATGCAGTCTCATCGCTTACTGACGCCTTATCCATATCAATGCTTGCTCTGAGCTTATCGGCATAGTCTTTATCCAATAACTTAGAAATCGGCATATCGGGATTGAAATCGGGGTCACCCAGATGCTCCGCACGATCGGCAAAGGCACGGCGCATAACCTCTGTCAGTATATGTAAGTATTCAGCGGAATTGTGGCCCATCTGCGCGAGGTCGAAGCCTTCCAAGATATTCAAAGACTCTACTATGGCCACCCCGCCGGAACTGGGCGGCGGCATACTAATGACCTCATAGCCGCGATAGCTGCCCCGTATGGGCTCTCGCTCCACCGCCTCATACAAGGCTAAGTCTTCCTCAGTGATCAGCCCCCCATTGTCATGCATAAACTGAGCCAGCAATGCCGCAGTTTCACCCGTATAAAAGCCGTCTTTTCCATTATCTCTTATACGCTCCAATGTCTTTGCAAGGTCTGCTTGAACCCATGTATCACCCATCTCATACAGGCTAGCATCGGCCTTCAAGAACACCTTTGCGGAGGACGGATAACGATTCCAAGTGTCCTCTGCTCGCGCAAAATCAGACTGCAAGGCATAGCTAATAGGTATGCCGTCTCTTGCCAGCCTAACCGCAGGGTCTACCAATTGCGCCCATGGCAAATGACCCAGCTTTTGATGCGCCAAATACAGACCCGCAACAGTGCCCGGCACACCTACCGATAATAGGGACTGGTGATTAAGATTATTGGAACGCCCATCGCTGCCAATATACATATCTTGTGTGGCGGCGAGGGGGGCCTTTTCGCGAAAGTCGAAGGCCGTCGCATGGCCATCCTCACCGTGGTAAACCATAAAGCCACCACCGCCAATATTACCCGCGCTAGGCCAGGTAACGGCCAGGGCAAAGGCCGTGGCAACAGCCGCATCCACGGCATTCCCCCCTTGCCGAAGTATATCTACGCCCACATCCGAGGCAATTTGAGACGCACTGGCCACAATTCCGTTTTTCGCTCGCAATGGCATACGACCAGCAGCCAAGGCGTTTGAGCTGACCAGAGCCACACAGAGAAAAACAATCACAGATCGCGTGAACAGACGTGTATTCATACCAAGAGTTTCCACAAGTATTATTCTAATAGCCGCTTAAGTCGCTAATTTGCTCTTCAAGCCTTACTTCAATAAGTAAACGTCTTGAGGATAGCAATTATTTAAGCCATGGAGTAGCACTTCGGCTCCTGGCCATCGCTGGGAGAAGCCTGACGCAAATTGCGGGCAAAAAAAATCCCGCTGCAGCGAGGCCGCAACGGGATTCTTTTAAAGAGTCCTAACTAAGAACTAGGCGCTAAAGCCTTCTCTCTCTTCGTCTGTGATCTCTTTAATGCTGAGCTTGATACGACCACGCGCATCCAAATCCATCACTTTTACGAGAACCTCTTGGCCTTCGCTTAGGTATTCACCGATATTTTCAACGCGCTCAGATGAGATCTGAGAAATGTGTACAAGGCCGTCCTTACCAGGAAGGATTGTCACGAACGCGCCAAAGTCTACGATGCGAGCCACTTTACCCATGTAAAGTGCGCCAACCTCGGCTTCCGCAGTAATGCTTTCGATACGCTCTATTGCCGCATCGCGAGACTCTGCATTTTCGCCGTAAATACGGATATTGCCTTCGTCGTCGATATCAACAGACGCACCAGTCTCTTCAGTGATGCTACGAATCACAGCACCGCCTTTACCGATCACGTCACGAATCTTATCGGCATCGATTTTCATCGTCGCCATAGAAGGCGCGTTCTCAGAAACGCTGTCACGAGACTCAGCTAGCACTTTATTCATTTCACCAAGAATGTGAGTACGTGCCTCATGTGCTTGGTTTAGTGCAATTTCCATGATCTCTTCAGTAATACCTTGAATCTTGATGTCCATCTGCAATGCAGTTACACCATTGGCAGTACCGGCTACTTTAAAGTCCATGTCGCCCAAATGATCTTCATCGCCCAGAATATCGGTGATCACAGAGAAACGATCGCCTTCTTTAATCAGACCCATTGCGATACCCGCAACCGGTGCAGAAAGAGGAACACCCGCATCCATCATTGCCAATGAACTACCACAAACGGAAGCCATAGAGCTTGAGCCATTAGATTCAGTAATTTCAGAAACAACGCGAATGGCGTATGGGAAATCTTCTTCTGCTGGCATTACTGCCTGCACACCACGACGAGCCAGTTTACCGTGACCGATTTCGCGACGCTTAGGCCCGCTCATCATGCCCGTTTCACCAACACTGAATGGAGGAAAGTTGTAGTGCAGCATGAATGGCTCTTTACGTGAACCTTCCAAGCCTTCGATCAACTGTGCATCACGAACAGCGCCAAGTGTAGTAACAACCAAGGCTTGTGTTTCGCCACGTGTAAACAAGGCAGAACCGTGAGCCTTAGGAAGAACGCCTGTCTCGATAGAAATAGGACGTACTGTTTTCGTGTCACGGCCGTCAATTCGTGGTTGACCGTCAATAATACGGTTACGCACAACGCTCTTCTCTAGAGAGCCAAAAATAGCACTGACTTCTTCTTCAGTTACACCTGTTTCTTCGCTAGCAAATTGCTCTTTCGCTTGCTGTTGCAACTGGGATAGCGCGTCGTAGCGAGCCATCTTGTCAGAAACCTGGTAAGCATTACCGATGCTCTCGGCAAATGCACTAGTGATGCCATCGACAAGAGCTTGATTAACCTCTTCTTCTTCGATTTCCCACATTGGCTTGCCAGCTTCGGCCTTAAGCTCCGCAATCGCGTCTATTACAACTTGCATAGCTTCGTGACCGTAAAGTACGGCGCCAAGCATTTGGTCTTCGCTAAGCTGTTTCGCCTCAGACTCCACCATTAGTACGGCAGACTTAGTACCCGCAACCACCATGTCTAGAGCAGAATCTTCTAGCTGCTCCATGTCTGGGTTGAGGATATAGCCTTTCTCTACATCGAAGCCCACGCGTGCTGCACCAACAGGCTCGCTAAAAGGAATGCCAGAAATTGCAAGAGCCGCAGAGGCGCCAATCAAAGCAGCGATATCTGGGTCTTTGTTTTTCTCGGCAGAAATGACAGTACAAACTACTTGTACTTCATTTTTGAAATTCTTTGGAAACAATGGACGAATTGGTCTATCGATCAGACGCGAAACCAATGTTTCTTTCTCTGTTGGACGACCTTCGCGCTTAAAGAACCCGCCTGGGATTTTTCCTGCTGCGTAAGTCTTTTCCTGATAATTCACTGTTAACGGGAAGAAATCTTGACCCGGTTTGGCTTGCTTACGACCTACAGCTGTTGCGAGAACTTGCGTATCACCGATGGTGACAACTACCGCACCTGTTGCTTGTCTTGCGACCTTTCCAGTTTCTAGCGTTACAGTATCGTTGCCGTACTGGAACGTCTTCCTCACTATATTAAACATACTTATTTCCTGTTTTATTTTTTTGACCTCGGCACCATTGCAATGACATCCATGTCTATCAAGGTCTTACTTTTTCATTTCATCATTGAATTACTATACTGCAATACAAACGTCGTATTAGCGACGTAGGCCCAGCTTTTTGATCAGTGCAGCGTAACGGTCAGTGCTTTTGCTTTTCAAATAATCAAGCAATTTACGACGAGCGTTAACCATGCGAATCAAACCACGACGTGAATGGTGGTCATGTGAATGCTCTTTAAAGTGTGATTGCAACTGATTGATGTTTTCCGTCAACAATGCAACTTGAACTTCTGGTGAGCCAGTATCGCCTTCGCTTTGTGCGTGCTCTTTAACAATTGCTGCTTTCTGTTCTGCTGATAAAGCCATTTTCTTTCTCCAAAAATATGCGTAAATGAAATACTAGTCACGCCAACCGTGAACTAGCTTTGTTGCCGACAACCTTGTCGAGCCAGAATAACCATGCATATTTATAGTTATCTGGTACTTTCCAATGAATACTTTACTGCAAGGCCGTGACACTTTGATGTCTATATGACGCTGCCGTGTCAACGGCTTACAAATAATCTTTTCGGGGCAACGCGACCATCGTCTAACACTGCTCCAATACCTAAAAAACTCTCTTCGTCATATAGCCTTACCAGGCCAGACTCCGGCAAATGCCTTACGATAACGGCCTGCCCTTGCTTGACGAATGCTGCCGTGTCGTTCGGCAGGTTTACTTCTGGTAGAGCCTCTACGGCTGTATCCGCGCCAAGCAGATAAGCGTCTAGACCTTCCAAGCCGTCCGCCTCTTTCACCGCCAGCAGCTTTTCTAAGGATACGCTCTGTGCCTCACAGAAGGGACCGGCCTTCAAGCGGCGCAACTCTACCACATGCCCACCGCAGCCAAGAGCTTCCCCTAAGTCATCCGCAATGGTGCGTATATACGTGCCCTTGCTGCAGCTGACTTCTAACTCCAGAGTTTTGTCTTGTGACGAAAAACTGACTAACTCAATGGAGTAGATCGTTACATCGCGAGCTTTACGCTCGACCTCAACACCTTCGCGGGCAAGCTTGTACAAAGGCTTGCCTTGATGCTTTAGAGCAGAATACATGGGCGGGACTTGTTGAATCTCGCCCCTGAACGCCTCTAGGGCTTTCACAATATCTTCACGCTCTACCGCATCAGCGCAACGGCGTTCTATGACCTCACCCTGACAATCTGCCGAGTCGGTTCGAACGCCTAGCTGTATCTTTGTTCTATAGCCTTTATCTGAGTCCAATAGAAACTGAGATATCTTGGTGGCCTCACCAAAGCAAATAGGCAATACACCCGTTGCCAATGGATCAAGACTACCGGTATGGCCAGCTTTCTCGGCTTCAAACAGCCTTTTGAGCTCTTGCAAACAGCCGTTAGAGCTCTTGCCTTGGGCTTTATCTAAGACCAAAATGCCGTCTAAATTTCTACCACGCTTTCTGCGCCACTGCCCCAAAACCGACTCCCCTAGCACGCCCTATTAGGACTCGTGCTCTCCATCTGATTCGATGGCGCGATCGATCAAAGTAGACAAATACTGGCCGCGCGCAACACTCTCATCATAGTGAAAAGTTAGCTTGGGCGTCGTGCGCAGGCTAAGGCGTTTAGACAACAAAGTGCGTAAAAAACCAGCGGCACGGTTAAGCGCCTTAACGCTTTCTTTAATTTCCAACTGATCTAACTCGTCAGCCTGATCTAAGGTCACACCGGGGGCCAATTTAGAGGCTCCGTCTAAGGAACCCATAACCGTGACATAAACATCGGCATAGGATAAGTCGCGACTTACTTTTACGCTGATCACGGACACCATACCCACGCGCGGATCATTCACTTCCAACTGAATTAGTGTCGCTAATTCGCGCTGAATTTGATCTGCAACTTTTTGAACTCTGGGTGACACTTTAGCCATTATTTCATCCTAGTGAGAGCGGCTGAAGCCGCTCAATCACTATTTATAAAGTTCTCGCGACAGCGGTAGTATCGTAAACTTCGATTTTATCGCCAATGCGAACGTCGGCGTAGTTCTTAACACCAATACCACATTCCATGCCGTTTCGAACCTGAGCCGCTTCGTCTTTGAAACGACGTAGAGATTCCAGCTCACCCTCGTAGATCACCACGTCATCACGCAAAACGCGAATTGGCTTACTACGGTATACGGTTCCTTCAATCACCATACTGCCGGCAATTTGACCAAACTTAGGCGAGTTGAATACCTCTCGCACTTCAGCAACACCAAGAATCTCTTCTCGAATTTCTGGTGACAACATACCACCGAGTATTGCTTTGGCGTCATCGATCACATTATAGATAATATTGTAATAACGTAGATCGAGGCCTTCGTTCTCAATCACTGCACGAGCGCTCTTATCGGCACGCACATTGAAACCAATAATTCGTGCTTGCGAAGTGGCAGCCAAGTGAGCATCAGTTTCGGAAATACCACCAACACCTGCAGAGACTATATTGACCTTCACCTCATCGGTTGCCAGCTTATGCAAAGAGGCGACAATCGCCTCTAGGGAGCCACGGACGTCCGCTTTTAGCACAACGTTCATCACCCCTACATCTGCCTGACCGATGCCAGCAAACATAGACTCCAGCTTATTACTCTGCTGCAGCGCTACTTTATTATCTTTGTGGCGTTCACGGCGGAACTCAGCAACCTCTTTTGCTTTCTTCTCATCCGCTACTACAACGAACTCATCGCCTGCCTCTGGAACACCATTCAAGCCTAATATCTCAACTGGAATAGAAGGGCCTGCAGACTTAACGGACTGACTCATTTCATCAATCAGAGCCCGTACACGACCATATTCATGACCAGCTAGTACAATATCACCTACTTTCAGTGTACCGTTTTGCACCAATACAGACGCCACTGGGCCACGGCCTTTATCGAGACGCGATTCGATGACAACGCCTTGACCTGGCGCCTCTTCTACTGCCGATAGCTCTAGCAGTTCTGCCTGCAATAGAATTGCCTCTAGCAAAGCGTCTACGCCTTGTCCTGTGTGAGCCGACACTTCTACGAATTGCGTGTCACCGCCCCACTCATCAGAAATAACTTCCAAAGCAGCCAACTCATTGCGAACTTTATCAACGTCTACTTCTGGCTTGTCGATCTTATTAATGGCAACCACTATGGGGACGCCACCGGCCTTAGCATGCTGAATGGCTTCTTCAGTTTGTGGCTTAACACCATCGTCTGCGGCAACAACTAGAATTACAACATCCGTTGCCTTAGCACCACGAGAGCGCATTGCGCTAAACGCAGCGTGACCTGGAGTATCAAGGAAACAGATCATGCCTTTACCCGTTTCTACATGGTAGGCACCAATATGCTGGGTAATACCACCGGCTTCGCCAGAAACAACTGTAGCCTTACGAATATAGTCCAGTAGCGAGGTTTTACCATGGTCAACGTGACCCATAACGGTCACAACCGGCGCTCGTGGGATACGCTCGCCAGTGCCCACTTCGGCCAATGACTCATACAAGCTTTCTTCGATAGCATCTTCAGAAACAAACTTAACAGTATGTCCCATCTCCTCTACTAGAAGCGTTGCTGTATCTTGATCTAGCACCTGATTGATAGTTGCCATTACCCCCATCTTAAAGAGGACTTTGATCACTTCAGCCGATTTCACTGACATTTTCTGTGCCAGTTCATTCACTGGGTTAGCTTCGCCAATCGTTATTTCGCGAGAAATAAATTCTGTCGGCTTGGCAAAACCGTGCTGCTTGGCACTCTTAGGCTTACGACGACCGCCACGGCGACCTCTGCCACCTTCGAAATCCCCGCCTTCAAGAACAAAGTCATCAACAGGCCCACGGGACTTGCCCTTACGCGCTGGCGCTTTGTCTTTTTTGCGGAACTCTTCTTTGTCGGCTTTCTTGCCAGACTCTTTCTTACCCTTAGCATCATGCTTGTGGCTTGGACGAGCTTCTTTGCTAGGCTCAGGCGCAACGTCTAGCACAGGCTCAGGCTCAGGCTCAGGCGCTGATGCCGCTTCCGGTTCGGGTGCGGCTTCTTCTGCTGCTGGTGCTTCGACCTCTTGATCCTTCACTTCTGCCTCTGGCTTAGACGCAGTCTCTGGAGCTACCGGTTCAGCGCTAGGTGCCTCTACAACCGGCTCAATAGGCTCTTCTACCACTTCGGCTTCAGGCTCTGGCGGCAACTCGCTTCGCTTCACATAAGTACGCTTCTTACGCACCTCAACGGCGACTGTTTTACCACGCCCATGGTTGGAAGCTGACTTTAGAGTTTCCACTGTCTTACGCTTTAGCGTAATTTTACGCGGCGAAGCGTCTGTCGCTTCTTTATCACCATGGCTACGGCGCAAGAAGACCAATAATTTGTTTTTGTCTTCATTCGATATGGAGTCATCCGCCTTGGTATGGGGCAGACCCGCTTCTTTCACTTGCGAAAGAAGTTTCTCTACGGGAACTCCAACCACTTTGGCAAGCTCACTGACTGTTACATCTGCCATTTACGATACTCCTGATTACTCTTGCTGCTTAACTCTGAATTTAGTACTTACCGAACGCTTACTACTACAAAACTATTCAAACCAAGGCGCTCGAGCCGTCATAATGAGTTTGCCAGCACGTTCTTCGTCCATGTCATCTATATCCATTAATTCATCTACCGATTGCTCGGCCAAGTCTTCCATGGACAGAACCCCTTTCTTGGACAGTGCCAAGGCAAGCGTCTCATCCATTCCTTCCATATTGAGAAGGTCATCGGCGATATTTGCGCTAGACAAATCTTCTTCCGAAGCGATAGCTTGAGTAAGTAAAGCGTCTTTCGCTCTATTACGCAGCTCTGTCGCAATATCTTCATCAAAGCCATCAATACTGCTAATCTCATCTAGCGGCACATAGGCGATCTCTTCCAAGGAAGTGAAGCCTTCTTGAACCAATACTTCAGCGACATCTTCATCCACATCCAAGCGCACAACAAATAGGTCGATAATGCCGCTGGATTCCTGTTGCTGTTTCTCTTGGGCTTCCTCAACGCTCATCACATTGATTGACCAACCTGTTAACTCACTCGATAGTCGAACATTTTGTCCGTTACGACCAATAGCCTGCGCCAGGTTATCTTCTTCTACCGCCACATCCATTGTATGGCTGTCTTCATCAACAATGATTGATGCCACTTCGGCAGGAGCCATAGAGTTGATTACCAACTGTGCGGGGTTATCATCCCACAAAATTATGTCAATTCGCTCATTCGCCAACTCGTTTGACACCACTTGCACACGCGAACCACGCATACCAACACAGGCGCCTACTGGATCGATACGCCCATCGTTAGTACTAACCACGATTTTCGCACGAGAGCCTGCATCACGCGCAGCGGCTTTAATCTCGATTACTTCTTCTGATATTTCTGGCACTTCAATCTTGAATAGCTCGACTAGCATTTCAGGAGCTGTTCGGCTTAGGAATAATTGTGGACCGCGCGGTTCTGAACGCACATCCAATAGTAGAGCCCGAATACGATCCCCGACACGGAAATTTTCACGCGGTATCATATGCTCTCTTGTTAGCAGGCCTTCGGCGTTGCCACCGAGGTCAACCAATACACTTTCACGAGTAACTTTTTTCACGGTTCCTGAAATTAGGCTACCGATCTTATCGATATACTCTGCAATAACAATGTCGCGCTCGGCTTCGCGTACTTTCTGCACGATCACTTGTTTTGCTGTTTGCGCAGCAATACGCCCAAACTCGATATTATCAATACGCTCTTCCCAAACAGAGCCTACTTCCAATGAGGCATCTTTCTCTTTGGCTTGTTCTAGCAATAGCTGATTACCCTCTACAAGATAATCCTCATCAGCAACAACGTCCCACATACGGAAAGTTTCGTACTCACCAGATTTGCGATCTACGCTTACTCGGCAATTGAGATCTTCGTCTTCATAGAATTTCTTAGTTGCGGTGGCTAAGGCGGATTCGATTGCCTCAAAAATAACATCACGCGACACACCCTTCTCGTTCGAGACCGCGTCCGCAACCATTAAAATCTCTTTACTCATCATAATCGTATCACCTTACTGTAGAGGCCATCGTTCCATTATCTATTGCGCCAAGCCTTGGGCATTAAACTAGCGAGCATTGCTGCAAAGATTACTCACTGATTTTGTTCTCAATAAATTTAAGATCTAATAAACCAAATTCGCTTTATCTATCACGGCAATGGGAAAATCCACTGCCTCGTTATCTACTACTAGATGAAGCTGTCCATCTTCTACTTTCTTAATTAAGCCTTTGAACTTTCGTCTTCCATTTATAGGCGAGCGCAGTCTCACGTTTACAAGCTCATCTATATAGAGTGCGTACTGCCCCTCATTAAACAAAGGACGATCCATTCCCGGAGACGACACTTCTAAGGTATATTCGCCAGAGATAGGATCCTCAACGTCGAATATTCCGCTGATCTGTCGACTTACCTTCTCGCAGTCTTCAATGGATATGCCATCTTCATGGTTCTCGATATACACTCTCAAAATGCTATGTCGCCCCTGAGCAATCAATTCGATCCCCCACAGCTCCACCCCTAAGGCTTCCACCGTAGGTTCAATCATTTGAGCTATATCACTGGCACTCACGTTCAACACTCTCCGTACGCAGGTCTCAATTTTAGCGGACCCACAAACAAAAAATGGGCCTTAGGCCCACTCCAAAAATACAATCTTGTAGCACCGGACAAACTTAAAATCCGATGGGAGCATAGCAGCCCGACAAAACTAAACTTTCACCTAATAAAAAGCCCCAAATGGGGCTTAAGTTACAACTTGCTTCAATGAGCGTACTGGTTGCACCAGACATCCAACTCATAGAGCACTTACAAATTTGGTAGCGGGGGCAGGATTTGAACCTACGACCTTCGGGTTATGAGCCCGACGAGCTGCCAGACTGCTCCACCCCGCAACAAATCAAAAAACCTTAGTGATTCATCACTTACCTGAAAAATTGGCCCTGCTAATCTCTGGCTAGATCAGCTACCACTTAGCTTTCTCAGGGGCACGAATTATACTGATAGGAAGGCCGTAAGGTCAAGAGCACATTGAAGATTTTAACCGCAACCCACGCTTAGACTGGAAACTAAACATTAAAGCCATGGCCGCACTGAGATCTCACCATGCGCTTTGTTCAATATTATCAATCAAACTACCAATCGTACTGCTTTTCTATCTACCCAAAGAGTATTTAATCATTTGGTGCCGAAGGCGAGACTTGAACTCGCACGACCATTAGGCCACTACCCCCTCAAGATAGCGTGTCTACCAATTCCACCACTTCGGCTCTTTATGATTTCAAACATCAAGCCTGCATCTAGCAGTTTGATGCCGAGTTCCAACGACCGGCCTACTGACCAGGAACCGTCGGCAAATCGCTATCATCAGCAGACGTCGATTCCTCTACTTGAGGCAAATCCGTCGCTGGCACAGCAACTTCGTTTAACAGGCTAGGGTCCACAATTGGAGACTCCATATCTAGCCCGCCTGTATTTTGCTTGGCAAAAATAGCCAGCGTTAAGCTGGTGACAAAAAATACTGTCGCAGCAATAGAAGTAGAGCGCGTCAGGAAATTACCCGAACCACTCGCACCAAATACCGTCTGGGACGAGCCACTTCCAAATGCAGCACCGGCATCAGCCCCCTTACCCTGTTGCAACAATACTAGCGCAACTATGGCAATAGCAGCGATTACGTGCACAACTACTACAATCGTTTCCATATTCAACTCACACTTTTACAAATACTGATAAATTCGTCGGCTTTTAGTGAGGCTCCGCCCACTAGTCCACCATCTATATCTGGCTGAGCAAATAGCTCCTGCGCATTCTTGGCATTAACACTTCCGCCGTAGAGAATTCGCAGTTGGCCAGCTATCGGAGCGCTTCGCCTAGCGACAACCGCTCTTAATACGCCGTGCATCTGCTGCGCTTGCTCAGGCGTTGCAGTCTTTCCTGTGCCTATAGCCCAAACTGGCTCATAGGCTATCACGGCCTGCTTTAAGGCATCGACTCCGCAATGGTTCAAAATAGCACCAAGCTGGTCGGTAACCACAAGCTCTGCTTTACCGGCATCTCGCTGTTCTAAAGTCTCGCCAACACATAAAATAGGGCATAGACCATGAGCCTGAACAGCCGCAAACTTCTGCGCCACCAAGTCATTGGATTCGCCATAGAGCGATCTACGCTCAGAGTGACCCACAATAACATAGCGCGTCTTAAACTCTTTTAGCATCGAGACGGAAACTTCGCCGGTAAATGCTCCCGCGTTTCGTTCGCTCGCGTTTTGAGCACCAAGCCCAATGGCGCTACCCGACAATACTTTCTGGGCTAACGGCAGATAGGGAAATGGAGGGCATACCAACACTTCTGCCTTACTGCTTCCTTCACCCAAGCCATGCACCAAAGCCTTTAACAGCTCGGTAGATGACTCTAAAGAGCCATTCATTTTCCAGTTACCAGCGACTATACTGCGGCGCATTCATATCCCCTTACGCAAGGACTCTATTGGACATCAGGAAAACGGGGCGCCAATATAACCAAGTTGCGTTTCGCATGCAACAATAGTTAGCCCCAATAAAAACTAAACCGTCACTTGCTCTGCAACCACGGCAGCCAATTGCTGAGCCAGTTTAGCCACTAAGCTCTCATCCTCACC
>JAWWAY010000015.1:0-74351 GCA_033721235.1 Pseudohongiellaceae bacterium
ACTACTGTCTTTTAACTTAATAAATTAACGCAGTTGCTTACTTCGAATAGTCTTGCTGTTTTCGCAAAACCATCTCGGCAAGCACCCACCTCTATTACTTAATCTCTACTTTTTAAAGAACCTTTTTCTCTGAACCTTCTTGGTCAGAGCGGGCGTATTATAGGGCCAAATTTTGACCTTGCAAGCACTTTGTCATATTTATTTTAAAAAGCTAATTCGGAAGATATTTTAACCGATTTCGCACTTACGCCCTTGACAAAGACTTGGCTTGTGAAGCACGTCTTGCAAGCAAATACTTAACGAGACGGTACATCAAAAGCGGGAGGAGGATACTACCATAAAATACAGCTTCTGCAAGGTCTGTTCGCAGAATCCATAGTAAATGTATCAATACCAGCACATTGATAAGATAGACGCTTGAATGAAGCCGTTTCCAGCGCCTACCCAAACGGCGCATCATGAACTTATTAGAAGTAGCCCCTAATGCGACCAAAAGCACAAACGCAGTAAAGCCCACCGTTATATAAGGTCGCTCTAAGATGTCTTCAGAAATTTCAGACCATCGCAGCTGTAGCAGGAATACCAAATAAACTAGAAAATGCACGCTGGCATAGAAAAGCGCAAATAGGCCAAAGGTGCGTCTATATGGCATAAGCTTAGGCTCTTTAAATAAGGCCCTCAAAGGAGTAATGGCCAAGGACATCAACAAAAACCTGAAGGCCCACTCCCCAGTGCTTACTGCCAAGGTGTCGGCAGGATCAGGCCCTAGGGTATTAGTCAGCGCACCGTACAAGAGATAAGCGAAAGGGATCAACGAGGCGCAAAAGACACCCAGCCGTATTGCCTTAATCATAAATACTACTCACTTTATAATACTAAGCTCTAGAACAAGTACCCTTAATAATACTTAGATAGGTCCATGTCAGAGTACATAGACGCTACTTGTTCGGCATAGCCATTAAATAGGCGAGTTTCTATACGCGAGCTGCTGAATAAAGTCTGCGGCAATCGAGTCTCCATATCTTGACGCCAACGAGGGTGATGGACCGTCGGATTCACATTGGCATAGAAACCGTATTCATTAGGCGCCAATAAGTTCCAACTCGTATCAGGCTGGGTTTCGGTGAAGCGTATTTTGACAATCGACTTAATGCTTTTGAACCCATATTTCCACGGCACAACTAGTCGAATCGGTGCGCCATTTTGCGGGGGCATGTAGTTTCCATAGATACCAACAGCGAGCAAGGTTAGCGGGTTCATTGCCTCATCCATTCTCAGCCCTTCGCGGTATGGCCAATTAATAGTGGTAAAGCGCGAACGCTGGCCCGGAAAGACATCGGCGTCATGCAAGGTGAGAAACTCGACATACTTTGCCTTAGATGTGGGCTGAAAGCGCTTAATCAAGTCGGCGAGAGGAAAACCCACCCAAGGGATTACCATAGACCAGCGCTCAACACAGCGCATACGGTAGATTCGCTCCTCTAGGTCATGAGGCTTTAATATATCTTCTAGGGTATACACCCCTGGCTTTTCAACCTCCCCTTCTATCGCCACAGACCATGGGTCTGCTTTAAATTGGCCGGAGTACCTAGCCGGATCACCCTTATTGGTCCCGAATTCGTAGAAATTATTGTAGGAAATTACGTCTCTATAGGGCGTTAGGGCCTCACTAGTCGCAAAGCCCTCCCCTGGAACGGCCGGCTTGATACCATCGAACTTAGGCTCCCACCACGATGCTGGCGCTGAACGCTCTAAGTCTGAAGGAGCCCTTGCCCTCAGACCATCTCCCACCTGTGCCTGTGTGGCAAGTGGCAAGCCTCCCGCCAAGGCACCTAAAGCCAAGGAGGCGCCTCCACCAATAAACTGGCGCCGCTCTCGGTAAATCTTCTCTGGAGTAATCTCCGAAGGTAGTATGTCTGAAGGCTTTTTAATCAACATAAACGTATCCCTTTTGAACATCAGTCAATTACATTTCGGACGCCAAAACTAATAAACGCCATCTATATGTATTAAGACAAGCCCTAAGCCGGAATTGTTACAGGCAAGGTAAATTCACGCTTGAGCTTTTTTAGGAGCAATAAATTTGCGGTATAAGCCTATGGAAGGCCCGGATAAGGCGTATACAAAGCACATCCCTAGAAGCACTTCATGGGGGTTTTGCGCAATCACGACCAAAAGCACCACGGCCATGAGAAACACGACATAAGGAACAGTGCCCTTAAAGTGGATTTCTTTAAAGCTGTAGTAGCGATAATTTGAGATCATCAGAATTCCGGTAAATGCGGTTAAAATTCCAGCAGCAACAGCCAGTATTGGCGTTACTTGAACGCCGTATTCGTAAGCAACCCAGGGCACGAAGGTCACCACTCCGGCAGCTACGGGGCTCTGTAAACCAACGAAAAACCGCTTATCTACGCTTCCAAGCTGAACATTGAATCGTGCCAAACGCAGAGCTGCACAGGATATGTATATAAAGCTAGCCGCCCAGCCAGCCTCACCCAAAGATGACAATGCCCAGCTAAATATAATGAGCGCCGGGGCGACACCGAATGACACCATATCCGAAAGGCTATCAAACTCAGCCCCGAAGGCACTCTGTGTATTAGTTAGCCTAGCGACTCGTCCATCTAAACCATCAAAGACTGCTGCTATTAGTATTGCCCAGCCAGCTTCCCCAAAATTGCCATTCATGCCCGCAATAATGGCGTAGAAGCCCGCAAATAAGGCGCCCAATGTTAAGAGATTTGGCAGAAGGTAAATGCCACGACGCCGAATCTTTTTGCCCCCTTCTGAAACCAGCTCCTCGTGCTCATCGATTGGTAGCAAGCTGTCTTCGTTATCTGTCTCGTTATGATCTTTTTCCATATACCCTTAATGCGCCTCTAAAAGAAATTGCGACCGAGCCATGATAGCTCGTACACCGGCCAGCTTAACACCCTTCGCGGCGAATAAAGTCACTCAGCACTGCCCACGTGCTCCTGCGACAGGTCCCATAGCGCTTTTACTACTGGGTTTGACAGCTTGCGCTTGAGCACTGTAAGCCCTATGGAAAAGGGCTCCAGCTCCGGCAACACCTTCAAAATACGAATTTTAGCGCTCAAAGGACTGTTCTCAATAACCAACTCTGGGACCACTCCCACTCCAAACCCCAAACTCACCATGCTCACAATAGCCTCGTTACCCGCCACTTGCGCGTAGATATTAGGCCTCACCCCTTTCATAGCGAACCATTTATCTACACGACTCCTAGCCACGCCAGTCTCCGATAACACTAAAGGTAACTCGCCCCAAGCAAGCTCCAATGGATGCTGTTCAGAGTGATCGATTAAAGTGCTCAGGGCACAGGGAAATGCCGGTGCGATAAATACTAATGGTGATTCTTTTATGCCGCGAAAGGCGAGTTTATCTGGCATACGATCGGGATAGACGGCGATACCAATATCCTCCTGCTCATCCATTATTCGTTCAATAGTCTGCGCGCTATCGCCCGTATGCAGTTGAATCTCGATAAAAGGGTAGCGCGCTCTGAATTGATCCAGCAGCTCATGAAGAAAGCTATAACTCGCAGTTACAGAGCAAAAGATACTGATGCGACCATTCAAAGTCTCTGCTTGTGAATCCAATTCTCGCGCAAGCGATTGCCACGCCTCCAGAGTTTCAATGGCAAATTGGCGATACTTCACCCCTGCTGGAGTGAGGCTCACGGTTCTATTGTCTCGCTCAAACAATGTCACTCCTACCTCGGCCTCCATTTTCTGCACCATCCTAGTAATACTGGAAGGCGCCATATGGAGTTCCCGACTGGTACGAGCAAAATGCAAAGACTTGGCTAAATGCACGAAAAGCTTTAACTCTTTAAGATCCACAACTCACCCCCTGATGCCAAAATAAGGCAATCTTTGCATTGCAAAAAAAGCAATATTGAATTGCAAATATATCATTTTACGCAACCGAAGTAATTGACTATCATCCGCTCTCCACTATATGTAGCGATAGTGCCCTATTTCACCATTAGCTCAAAAACGATCAATACTCGAGGATACAAACGATGAACTATTTCAATACTCTTCCACTGCGCTTGCAGCTGGAGCAACTAGGCAAATGCCGTTTCATGGACAAGAGCGAATTTGCAGATGGCGCTAATTATTTAAAAGGTAAGAAAATTGTCATTGTTGGTTGCGGTGCTCAAGGCTTGAACCAAGGCCTAAATATGCGCGACAGCGGTCTAGATATTTCTTATACATTGCGCGCAGCCGCAATCGCTGAAAAAAGACAATCTTGGAAAAATGCGACCGAGAATGGCTTTACAGTGGGCACATATGAAGAACTAGTGCCTACGGCAGACCTAGTATTAAACCTTACTCCAGACAAGCAACACACAGCAGTCGTAAATGACGTTATGCCGTTGATGAAGAAAGGTGCTTGCCTAGCGTACTCTCACGGTTTCAACATCGTTGAGGAAGGCATGCAGATTCGCCCAGACCTTACGGTAGTAATGGTTGCCCCTAAATGCCCAGGCACAGAGGTTCGCGAAGAGTATAAACGTGGCTTCGGTGTTCCAACACTGATTGCGGTTCACGCAGAAAATGATCCGAATGGCGATGGCCTTCAAATCGCCAAAGCCTATGCGTCTGCCACAGGCGGTGACCGTGCGGGTGTTCTAGAATCCTCTTTCATCGCGGAAGTAAAATCTGACCTGATGGGTGAGCAGACTATTTTGTGCGGCATGCTCCAGACTGGCGCCATCGTTAGCTATAACAAAATGATCGAGAAAGGGATCGAGCCAGGCTATGCCTCTAAGCTTATTCAATATGGCTGGGAAGCTATTTCAGAAGGCTTGAAGCACGGCGGCATCACTAACATGATGGATCGCCTGTCAAACCCTGCCAAAATTGTTGCTAACTCAGTAGCACAAGAGCTAAAAGAAATCATGGCTCCTTTATACCAGAAGCATATGGATGACATTATCTCTGGCGAGTTCTCCCGCGGCATGATGGAAGACTGGGCAAACGACGACGCCAAACTACTACAGTGGCGCGAAGAGACAGCCGAAACTGAATTCGAAAAATCCACTGCTGGCGACGTGGAAATTAGCGAACAAGAGTACTACGACAATGCCATTCTAATGGTTGCAATGTTGAAAGCGGGTGTTGAGCTTGCGTTTGAGACAATGACTGCAGCAGGCATCATCGAAGAGTCTGCCTACTACGAGTCTCTCCACGAAACTCCTCTTATTGCGAATCTGATTGGTCGTAAGAAGCTATACGAGATGAACAAAGTGATCTCTGACACTGCCGAGTACGGCTGCTACTTGTTCTCCCACGCTTGCGTACCTCTACTTGAAGACTTCATGAAGAATGTCGACACTGACATTATCGGAAAGGGTTTAGAGCTTAAAGACAACGGTGTCGATAACGCTGAGCTAATTGCCGTTAACCAGAGCATCCGTAATCACCCGATTGAAATCGTAGGTAAGCGCCTACGCTCGTATATGACAGCTATGAAAAAAATCGTATAAGCGAGAAACAGCTGTAAACAAAAAAGGGGCCGAAAGGCCCCTTTTTTTATTCTGGAGAATTAAACGCACTAGATACTAAGTACTTTCTCGCCTCTGGAGATTCCTGAGACACCGGTGCGAGCAACTTCAAGTACAGTTACCCCACTAATAGCGGCCAAGAAACCGTCAAGTTTCTCCGATGTACCAACCAGCTGAATACTATAAATAGTACTGGTGACATCGACCACCTGGCCTCTAAATATATCTGCTGTACGTTTGATCTCGTCTCTCTGAGCGCCAGTTGCCTTCACTTTTATTAACATGAGCTCTCTTTCGATATGAGCGCCCTCAGTTAAATCAACTAACTTAACAACATCCACAAGCTTATTTAGGTGCTTGGTAATCTGCTCAATTTTCCTATCGTCGCCGATAGTCGTAATCGTTAATCGAGACAGAGTATGGTCATCCGTGGGAGCCACAGTCAAAGACTCAATATTATAGTTACGCTGAGAAAAAAGACCTACAACTCGCGACAAGGCACCTGGCTCATTCTCCAGCAACACTGAAATTATATGCCTCATATTAAGTTCTCTCCGTTTTGCTCAAAAACATATCCTTCATGGCCCCACCCTTAATCGCCATTGGATACACGTGCTCCATTGGATCGACTAAAACATCAATGAAGACCAATCTATCTTTTAGCGCAAAGGCCTCTTCCAGCTTCTTATTAAGCTCCGAAAGCTTTTCGATACGAACGCCTACGTGGCCGTATGATTCGGCCAACTTAATAAAGTCCGGCAGAGACTCAGAATAGGTACTGTGTGAATAACGGCCACCGTACTGCATATCCTGCCACTGCTTAACCATGCCTAGCGCCTGATTGTTTAGACAGACAATTTTCACCGGCAAATTGTATTGCATGCATGTTGCCAGCTCTTGCAAGTTCATCTGAAAGCTCCCTTCCCCGGTTACGCAAACCGAAACCGCATCTGGGAAAGCGAACTGTACGCCCATGGCAGCAGGAAAACCGAAGCCCATCGTGCCGAGTCCACCGGAGTTGATCCAGCGCCTTGGCTTATCGAACTTATAATACTGCGCGGCAAACATCTGATGCTGCCCCACATCAGAGGATACATAGGCATCGCCTTTAGTCACCTCGTAAATAGCCTGAATTACTTGCTGAGGCTTAATGACATCATTAGGCGCAGGCGTTACTTTCAAGCTGTCTTTTTCTCTCCAGCTTTCAATTTGCTTCCACCATAAATCAATGGCTTTTTTATCCACCTTGGTCTCGGAATCTTTTATCAATTCAAGCATTTCTTCCAAAACGGCAGTAACGGAGCCCACAATAGGGACATCGGCCGCAACCGTTTTAGATATCGATGCTGGATCGATATCGACGTGCAGAATCTTCGCACCAGGACAGAATTTGGAAACAGCGTTGGTTACACGGTCGTCAAAACGCACCCCAATACCCAGAACAACATCGCTAAAATGCATAGCCATATTAGCTTCATAGGTGCCATGCATACCGAGCATGCCCAAGAACTGCTTATCAGTGGCTGGGTAAGCCCCTAAGCCCATCAGCGTATTAGTCACCGGATAGCCAAGTTGCTTAGCCATTTGTTGCAGCAAGTCGCTTCCGCCACCCTGAATTACACCGCCGCCCGTATACAAAATAGGGCGCTTAGCGCTTAACAGAATCTCGACCGCCTTTTTTATCTGACCCGAATGCCCTTTTCCTGGAACCGTATAAGATCGCAGTTTCACCGAATCAGGGTACTGATACGGGTATTTCTTCATTGGATCTGTAACGTCTTTAGGAATATCGATAACAACAGGGCCAGGTCGTCCAGTCGTTGCAATATGGAAAGCCTTTTTCACAATAACCGGAATGTCCTCAGGGTTCTGAACCATGAAGCTATGTTTAACAACCGGGCGCGAAATACCCACCATATCGGTTTCCTGAAAACCGTCAGACCCGATCAAAGAGCTATCGACTTGGCCCGAAATAACGATCATCGGTATCGAATCCATAAAGGCCGTCGCGATACCAGTAATCGCGTTTGTCGCTCCGGGGCCCGAAGTCACTAGGACGACGCCAGGCTTACCCGTAGCCCGAGCATAGCCGTCGGCAGCATGTGTAGCCGCCTGCTCATGACGCACAAGAATGTGCTCAACTTTGTCTTGGTTAAAAATTGCGTCATAGATATGAAGTACAGCTCCACCTGGGTAGCCATATATCATTTCTACGCCTTCGTCGTGCAATGCCCTAATGAGCATGTCACCGCCGGATAATTGTTCCACTTTCAAAGACCTCGTAATTCCATGTCTGCCTATATTCGCTAGGCGCTATTTCAATAGCGACGATAGCCGTCTGCCCTAAGGCTACGACAAACAATAAGATTGATATATAGATTTGCTAGATACCATGAAGAAGCGACAAATCGCTCTCGATACTTCATGGCTCTTGTCGGCTCATGACGCGGGTAACGTGTAAGAACCTAAGGTGGACGTTGTTAGACACCTAAGTCGCCACGATGGCCAGTATTTTTTTGCTGGACATCCACTATAGCAAACCGGGTGCGGGGATGGTTTGCTCAGTTTACTAGCTTAAACGCGGCAATTTTCCCACCATTGACGCTAAAGTCAAGCATTTAAGCCTCGTAAACTGAGCATGTATACGCCTTATGCGGCGCTAAAGACGAACTCATCGTCACGAATATCCACATTGATGCATGTTCCAGCGGTATAATCCCCCTTGATAACCTGCTGCGCCAATGGGTTTTCGATCCAATTCTGAATAGCGCGTTTCAACGGGCGGGCTCCGTAAACGGGGTCGTACCCTAGCTCAGAAATTTTATCGAGCACTGCATCGCTAACCTTAATCTCTAGGTCGTTGTCTTGCAGGCGCTTATTGAGCAGTTCAATTTGAATACTAGCTATTCCGCGAATTTGAGTCTGTGCCAGAGGATGGAAAACGACAGTTTCATCAATCCTATTAACAAACTCTGGCGAGAAATGCCGCACGACAACCGATAAGACCTCGGATGTCACTCGATCATAAGAGGACTCTTCTTCGTTGTCGCTATTCATCATTTCCTGAATCCGATCCGAACCCAAGTTAGAAGTCATGACGATAACGGTATTGCGAAAATCCACTGTTCGCCCATGACCGTCTGTTAAACGACCATCATCCATTACCTGAAGCAGGATGTTAAACACATCAGGATGCGCCTTCTCCACTTCGTCTAATAATAAGACTGAATACGGGCGTCGTCTTACCGCCTCGGTAAGATAGCCGCCTTCCTCATAGCCGACATAACCAGGAGGAGCGCCAATGAGTCGCGCCACCGAATGCTGCTCCATGAACTCGGACATATCGATACGTACCATTGCATCTTCCGTATCGAACAGGAACTCTGCCAATGCTTTACATAGCTCAGTCTTACCTACCCCAGTTGGGCCCAAGAACAAGAAGGAGCCATTAGGCCTATTCGGGTCAGACAAACCAGAGCGCGAACGACGCACTGCATTTGCCACTGCCGATACCGCCTCATTCTGACCAATCACGCGTTGATGAAGAGCATCTTCCATTGCTAGCAGCTTCTGTTTGTCGCCTTGCAGCATCTTGGACACAGGAATACCAGTCCAACGTGACACCACCTCGGCAATTTCCTCTTCCGTTACCTTATTTCGCAGAAGTCGCATATCCATCATTTCTGCTTGAGCAGACATATCCAATGTCTTTTCTAGATTCGGTATAATGCCGTACTGAAGCTCAGACATTTTTGCCAAATCACCGGCGCGTCTAGCCAACTCCAATTCGTTTCGAGCTTTCTCTAAATTACTCTTAATAGACTGAGCGCCTTGAACGGAGGCCTTCTCTGCCTTCCAAATCTCTTCTAGGTCAGAGAAATCCTTCTCTAGCTTGCCGATCTCATCATTTAGTTTCACTGCGCGCTGCCTAGACGCATCATCCTCTTCTTTTTTCAGCGCTTCTCTTTCAATTTTTAATTGAATAAGCCGTCTCTCTAAGCGATCCATGTCTTCCGGCTTGGAATCGATTTCCATACGAATCAAACTTGCCGCTTCGTCAATAAGATCGATAGCCTTGTCTGGTAACTGTCTATCCGGAATATAGCGCTGCGACAGCTTTGCTGCGGCGATGATGGCCGCATCGGCGATCTGCACACCATGATGCACTTCATAGCGCTCTTTTAGCCCGCGAAGAATCGCAATAGTATCTTCCTCACTAGGCTCATCGACCAAGACTTTCTGGAAACGTCGCTCCAACGCTGCGTCTTTTTCAATATACTGACGATATTCATCAAGAGTCGTCGCCCCAACACAGTGAAGCTCGCCTCTAGCAAGGGCTGGCTTGAGCATATTACCCGCATCCATAGCGCCTTCTGCCTTACCGGCACCAACCATAGTATGCAGCTCATCAATAAATAAGATGACAGACCCCTCTTGTTTCGACAGCTCATTCAAAACACTCTTCAGGCGTTCTTCAAACTCACCTCTAAATTTAGCCCCGGCAATCAAAGACCCCATATCGAGAGCAAGAATTTTTTTACCCTTTAGGCCTTCGGGCACTTCACCATTAACGATACGTTGCGCCAAGCCTTCTAGAATAGCCGTCTTACCCACACCGGGCTCACCGATTAGCACTGGATTATTCTTAGTACGACGCTGCAGAACTTGAATGGTTCGTCTAATTTCACTATCTCTACCAATAACAGGATCCAGCTCACTGTTTTCGGCACGCTCCGTTAGGTCTACGCAATACTTTGACAGCGCCTGCCAAGAATCTTCTGCACTCGCATCATTGACTTTCTCTCCACCGCGCAAATTCTGTACGGCATTCTGCAGAGCTTTTTCACTCACTCCAAATGAGTTGAGCAATTTACCTAGCTCGCCTTTGTCCGACATGGCTGCCAATAATACGGTCTCGCTGGAAATAAATTGATCACCATTTTTTTGCGCCAGTTTATCCGCTTGATTCATTAAGCGACCAAGCTCATTCGACATATTGACGTCACCGCCATTTCCTTCGACTTTAGGCTGACGATCCAATATTGCTCTCAGGCCTGAAACAAGCTCTGCGATATTAAAGCCTGTTTGAGATAACAAGGGTCTTATGGAACCACCTTTCTGTTCCAATAATGCCAATACTAAATGTACCGGCTCTATGAAATTGTTATCATTCCCAACCGCAAGCGACTGGGCGTCTGAAAGCGCAGCCTGCAGTTTGCTAGTCAATTGATCCATTCGCATTTTTGTTACCTCGATAAAAAGCTAAGTCCTGGCGTATACGTTTCGCTTTCCCCCAGCCTGTAAGCTTGAATAGTGTGACACTTGTCTGTCTCTTTCTACTAGGTGGCGACTGCAGCACCCATTTTCAATGCTAGCGAAGTTTTATTTTCTCGGCGCTATCGCAATGATGCTCGCCATCCTCCCTGTTACTGCTTCGCGCCGGTAGGAATAGAAACGATGGGACTCACAATAGGTACAAAACCCTCCACCACTCACTCTCGCTACACCAGCACTGGCCAAGCGAATACGCGCAATTGAGTAAAGGTCTGCCATATACTTACCCTGCTTAGGGCTAGCAGTGAAACAGGCATCAATAGCGGCATGACTCGCCTCAGCTTGGTCCAAGAACTGCTCTCGAACCTCAGCGCCCACCTCAAAGTGACAAGCTCCTATAGCAGGGCCCAGCCATGCCATGACTGAATCTGCCGGACAAGGCATTTCAGCAACGGTTTTTTCCAGAATTCCATTGGCCAAACCACGCCAACCCGCGTGGGCCGCCGCAGCGAACTGGCCATCCTCGCTAGCAAACAAAACAGGTAAGCAGTCAGCCGTTAGTATTGCAGCCGCTCGACCAGGTTTCACAAGGACTATTGCATCGCCCACACGCTCTTCATTATCAGGCTGAGCGATCACAATATCAGTACCGTGAACCTGCTTTAGCCATTGGATAGAAGTAGCCGCTGGTAAGTGCCCGCCCAAGCGATGACGGTTGTGACGGACGTGAGCGTCTGCATCACCCACATGGTAGGCGAGATTAAAAGAATCAAATGGGGGTTCACTCTCACCACCGGCACGAGTCGTTGAGAAAGCAGTGATATTAGGCGGCAGTTGCCAGTCGGGTCGAATAAACATTTGTCCGTCATCCATACCGGCACACCTTTGTTGATCTTTACATGTCTTCCGCTAGAACCCGCAGAAGCGAAGTCATATCCTCAGGCAGTGGGCTCTCCCACTGACACTCTTCACCGGTCCGCGGATGTATCAAGCCCAAACGCCTGGCGTGCAATGCCTGGTGTTTAAAGCTCTTAAGCTCTTTGGCTAAAGCCCCACTACAAGCCTTAGGTAGCTGCAACCTTCCACCATAAAGTGAGTCGCCCACCAGCGGGTAGCGCATATGACTCATATGCACCCTGATTTGGTGAGTACGCCCAGTTTCCAACTTCACCAATACATGCGTATGAGCACGATAGCGGTTCAGTACGCGATAATGAGTCACTGACTCCTTGCCGCCTTCCACAACGGCTTGCCGTTGACGATTGACGGGGTGGCGCCCTAAAGGCAGGTCAATTGTCCCGCCGGCAGTCATCACGCCCACAACTATCGCCTCGTACTCCCTGCTGACTTCTCGTCGCTGCAGCTGCTTCACTAGATCTCTGTGCGCCTGCAAGGTCTTGGCCACTACCATCAATCCAGATGTGTCTTTATCTAGACGATGAACGATACCCGCTCGCGGTATCTCTTTAAGCTCGGGGCAATGGTGCAGTAAGCCGTTCAGCAATGTGCCACTACGATTGCCTACTGCAGGGTGAACAACCGTATCGATGGCCTTATTCAAGACGATGATATCCTCATCTTCATAGACGATATCGATCTCTTTCTGCTCCGCCTCCCATGTCTCCTCTTCCACCAACTCGGTATCTAAAGACAGAACATCACCCTCGAAAGCCTTGTCTTTAGAGCGCAGCACTTCGTCGTTAACGAGCAATACTTCGTCTTTTATCCAAGTCTGAATTCGGCCTCGCGAAAAATCAGGAAACAAATGGGCTGCTATCTGGTCTAAGCGTTTGCCAGAGAGGTTTTCAGGGACTGTTGCTTGTAGTGAAATCTTGGTACTCATAGAGCCTTTTAAGATAGTGTGGCTTTGACAGCCTACCGCGAATCAAAGACTTAGACGCCAGTAGATGCTTAAATTTTGGATTCCCAATGGGCTGTGTTTAAATACTGGCCGTCGTTGGATTTTAGCAGGAATTTAGTCTGTGGAACGCCCTGCGGCGACATTATAACTGTTAATGACCAGAAAACTTTACTATTTTCCTGTAAAGACAAATTTGTAGATGATGTTTCAAGAGGTTTTGCTCGCGTGAGAATATTGCTCCTGATGTCGGTTTTGATGACCCTAGTGTCATGCTCCATGTTTGACAATGAAGAACGCGACGAGTTTTCTGCTCTAAGTACAGAAGAGCAATTCTATCGAACGGCGTCTCAACAGCTAAGGTCACGCAATTTTCGTTCGGCAATTACTACCTATCAAGCCCTGGAGGCTCGCTTCCCCTTCGGACGCTATGCGGCTCAAGCGCAATTGGAGCTAATCTACGCCTACTTCAATAATTTTGATTTAGAGGCTGCAAGGTCCGCTGCCGACCGTTTTATTCGCATCAACCCTGACCATCCCAATATAGACTATGCTTACTATATGAAGGGTATGGCGTCCTTCGCAGAGGACAGCGGCTTTCTTCAGCGCTTTCTGCCCACGGATCAATCTAAACGAGACCCTAGCAGAGCCAGAAACGCATTTGCTGAGTTTTCTATACTTTTGGCCCTATACCCAGATAGCGAATACGCCGCCGATGCGCGTGCGCGAATGGTTTATTTGCGCAACATCTTGGCCCAAAACGAAATACACGTAGCCAACTACTATCTCGATAGACAAGCATACGCCGCCGCACTGAACCGCGGCCGCTATGTGGTAGAGAACTTTCAGGGCAGCCCAGCAGTTTCAGATGGCATATCTATTATGGTGGAATGCTACCTGAGAATGGGGCTGGACGATCTCGCCAGTACGTCTTTAGCACTGCTGAAGGAGAACTTCCCTGAACACCCAAGCATTGATGAGCAAGGGCGCTTCATTGTAAGAAGCCAAGTGTCGAATCCGTCACTGCTTTACACCGCAACTTTCGGCCTACTGGGTGACAATATAGACAACACTCCATTGGCGCCAACAACACGACCAGTAAGCCGAAATGCACCTCAGATCGACGATGCACCAGAGCAACAGGAGCGCTCTCTACTCAGCATTCTGACACTGGGCATACTGGGTTAATAATTACCCCAGTCTAGTAATTCTCAGGACACAGTTCGCGTTCGATCAGCTCTATCAAGATGTGGATACATTTGATATGCACCTCTTGAACTCGGTCAGCGAAATCACTAGGCCCTGCGCTAATATCCACGTCCGCTATTTGCCCTAAAGCAGACCCTGGCTTGCCCGTCAGCGCGATAATTTTTAAGCCATTATCGCGTGCATACTCTGCCGCCTTAATAACGTTTGCGCTGGTGCCGCTAGTGCTAATCGCTAACAAGCAATCCCCTTCTTGTGCGCGCGCTTCCAAATAGCGCGAGAATATAAACTCATAGCCAAAATCATTAGCGACACAGCTTATATGCCCCGGGTCACTAATGGCGGTGGCTGACAAACCTCGACGATTCTGCCTATAGCGCCCAGTTAGTTCTTCAGCGAAATGCATCGCATCGCTCATTGACCCACCATTACCACAACTGTACACGGCTCGCTTATCCCTAAGCGCTGCTATCAGCAACTGCGCCGCAGACTCTATAGCCACCATATTTTCCGGTTTAGCCATGAAAGCCCCTAAATACTCATA
This sequence comes from Pseudohongiellaceae bacterium, assembly GCA_033721235.1. Classification (GTDB taxonomy): domain Bacteria; phylum Pseudomonadota; class Gammaproteobacteria; order Pseudomonadales; family Pseudohongiellaceae; genus UBA5078. Next base: position 14,419 of record JAWWAY010000015.1, read on the forward strand.
GGCTTGCGTCAATGTACTCTCAATATATTGTTTCAAAACTTCGGTCTCTGCTATTTATAGTTTGAATGGGACGCCTAAACACCTAGCTTCCAGCCAGACGTGACGGGATAGCGCCGATCGCGGCCAAAGCCGCGCTTAGTCAATCGTACGCCGATTGGCGCCTGACGGCGCTTGTATTCATTAATATCAACTAGCCGCAAAATACGATGGACCACTTCTTTGTCATGGCCTCTTTCCACAATTGCGGCGGCACTTAAATCGTACTCTATATAAGCCTCGAGAATGCGGTCTAACTCATCGTAGTCAGGGAGGCTGTCTTGATCCACCTGCCCCGGCGCTAACTCGGCACTGGGCGCTCTTTCTATCACAGCCGTGGGAATTACAGGGTCTTGCTCGCTCTCCAGCGCATTGCGATATTGGCAAAGCTTATACACTAAAGTCTTAGACACATCCTTCAGTACATTAAAGCCCCCTGCCATGTCGCCATACAGCGTACAGTACCCTACCGCTACTTCGCTCTTATTGCCGGTTGTCAAAACCAAAGAGCCTTTTTTATTGGAAATTGCCATTAGCAATACCCCGCGGCTCCTTGCCTGAATGTTCTGCTCAGTGACATCGACACTACAACCCTCAAACTCTGGCTGCAATGCTTGATCGAACTGTTCGTATATCTGCGAGATCGGAATAATGCTGTAACGAACGCCTAGCCGTTGCGCTTGAGACTGAGCCAAATCCAAGCTTAGCTGGGAGGTATAGGTGAATGGCATCATCACGGCTTGCACTCGTTCAGGCCCCAAGGCATCAACTGCAATGGCCAAGGTTAGTGCCGAATCGACACCACCAGAAAGCCCTAGCACCACACCGTTAAACCCGTTCTTCAAGACATAATCACGCACACCCATCACCAATGCCTGATACAGGCCGTGTTCGATAGTACATGGTTCGGTTTGCCAACTAGTTCGCGGCTGCATACTCAGGTGCTCAGCCTCTAACTCAAAATTCACGGGATACAGCCCCTCGGTAAACGAAGGCGCTAGTAATAAGGTCTCGGCACTGGCATCAAGAGCCATCGAGCCACCGTCGAAAACCAGCTCGTCCTGCCCGCCTACCAAATTATTATAAACGATGGCCAAACCGCTCTTTAACGCCCTGTGCTTTAGCAAGGCAATTCGCTCTGCGGGTTTATTTCGGTGGAAAGGCGAAGCATTAATATTAATCAGCAATTTGGCGCCCGCTTGAGCAGCCTGTTTCGTTGGCTCCTCCTCCCACATGTCCTCGCAAATAGTGAACGCTAAGGGTATGCCTTTAACCACCGCGATACATGGCACATTGCCGCTAACGAAGTATCTCTGCTCATCGAATACTTGATAATTTGGCAGGCACTGTTTGCGATATGTCGCCTGCACCTCATCACCATGAATAACGGATAAGGCGTTATAGAGTTTTCCATTCTCGCTAAGGGGGTAGCCAACTACCATTGTGATATCTAGATTTGCGGCTAGGATCTTATCTATGGCCTTGTTAATACGCAGTTCGAGGCTAGGGCGCAACAGTAGGTCTTCCGGTGGATAGCTGCAAAGACTTAGCTCAGGAAAGGAGATCAGATCCGCCTTGTGAACCGTCATGGCTTCGCGTGCCGAAGCGATTACTCGGTCTGTATTGCCATCGATATCACCCACCAATAAATTTAGCTGGGCCATCACGACAGTTAATTGACTAGCCATATACGATTCTATTCCTTCTTACTTCAATATCTTATGAGCAATCCAAGCGTTTTAAACCAATTATCGGCAATTCAGCTCGGTGGCTATTAGTAAACAAGTGATATATTGTCCGTCAAACATCTTCTATAAGCAAAATGCGATTGCTAAATATTTCGCATATCAGACCAATATCTAAAACCATGACCGAAATCGCCAGCTCTGCCCAAAACGTCAGAATCCTACTGATCTACAATATCTACAGACTAAGCTTAGCGCTGGTCTTAGGTTTGAGCTTCTATTTTAGCCCATCAAATAGCCCACTAGGCAGCTACCATCCCGACATTTTTGTGCAAACAGTCTCCATGTACTGCCTATTTGCTCTGGCAGTCTTGTTTATACTTAAACCGGATAAAACATTCACTCATCGTCAGAGGCTACTCAGTGCCCTGCTCGCTCTGGATATTCTGGCCATAGCCTTAGTCAGTTATAGTAGTGGTGGTGCAGTAAGTGGATTCTCATTGCTTCACTTAGTCACAATCTCAGCCGGTGGCATTCTGATCAAAGGCAGAATGAGTACTCTACTTGCCGCCATCGCGACTATTGCGACACTGTCTACCGAGTCATATTTAAGTATTACCTACGAAGACGCCGCCAAGCAGTATGTCCAATCAGGCTTGCTTGGCGCCCTTTTGTTTGCCACCTCTATTTACTTACAACTGCTTGCTGAGAGAATTCGAAAAAGCGCAGACCTTACTGAGAAGCAAGCCTCCAGCATCTACAATCTAGAGCAGTTGAATCAATTGATTATTCAACGCATGCGTACTGGTATTTTAGTTGTGCATCCTAATGGGGAAATCATCACACTCAATGATGCGGCCGCCAAGATGCTGGGGCTAGGTCAAGACAAGCCACTCAATCAGCAACGCTTACCCCCACAGGTAAGCGACTATCTGCGCAGCTGGATAAACAATACGCGCAGTTCATTGCCGCCGATAGCGCTGCAAAAATCCGCGCCAAAAATTCAGATAAATTTTGCTTATTTGAGTACCAATAGTGACTCTGACATCTTAATATTCCTAGAGGACACGACTCAATTCGTTCAGCGTGCCCAACAGATGAAGCTGGCCTCCTTAGGCAGATTAACCGCGAGCATTGCCCACGAGATTCGCAATCCACTTGGCGCTATTAGCCACGCAAGCCAGCTGCTCCAAGAATCGGAAAACTTAGACAAAAGCGATGGTCGCTTGTTAGATATTGTTTTGGACCACTGCGACAGGGTCAATCTCATCATCGAAGACGTGCTGCAAATGTCCAAGCAGCAACAAAGAAACGCCGAGCGCTTTAATCTTAATGACTGGGTAAAGCAGTTTGTACAGCTCTACTGCGACACCCATAAACTCGAGGGCCAGATCGCCATCGAGACCGATTTCCCAAGTAGTAACATCGATGTAAAATTCATTCCTAGCCAGCTGGAACAAGTCATACGAAACTTAATAGAAAACGGCTTGCGCTACAGCCTTAAACAAACGGGAAGCGCCCATTTAATACTAGAAGGACGCATAGCGAGCGAGGACTACGGAGAACGTCCAGTCCTCAATATTATTGATGATGGAGAAGGAATTGACGCCGATGCTCAGGAGCATTTATTTGAGCCTTTCTACACCACAGAAAAAAGTGGTACAGGCCTTGGGCTCTACATTTCCAAAGAACTTTGCGAAGCGAACCAAGCACAGTTATCCTACGGCAGGACGAGTGACGGTAAATCCTGCTTCAGCATTTACTTCTCTCACCCGGACAAAAACATTCACTAACCGCTAGCCCTTGCTTTGGAGACTCAATGACAGGAAAAGTGCTCATTGTCGACGACGAACCGGATATTCGAGAGTTATTAGAAATAACCTTAGGACGTATGTCACTGCAGACCGCAAGCGCCAGCTCGGTGAATACCGCCTATGAGCTTCTCAAATCCGAAGAGTTTAACCTGTGTTTAACCGATATGCGTTTACCTGACGGGGACGGACTCGACCTCGTTGAGACAATTCAGCAAGAGTATAGCGCCTTGCCGGTAGCTGTTATCACTGCCCACGGAAATACAGAAACCGCCATTCGCGCTCTAAAGGCGGGAGCCTTTGATTTCGTGTCCAAACCCTTAGACTTGCAAAAGCTTCGAGACCTTGTGAACGCAGCTCTACGATTGCCAGCAGCAAATAATGGGCACTCGGCAGATGGTTTTATCAGCATCACCGGCCATTCTCCCGCCATAAGCAACATGAAGAAGCAAATATCACGCTTGGCACGTAGCCAGGCTCCCGTCTATATCAGCGGCGAATCTGGTGCAGGCAAGGAGCTTGCCGCCCGATCAATCCATAGACAAAGCTCGCGCGCCGATAACCCCTTTGTCGCAGTGAACTGCGGTGCCATTCCGGCAGAGTTGATGGAGAGTGAGCTCTTCGGTCACCTCAAAGGGAGTTTTACCGGCGCCGATAAAGACAAAGTGGGCCTGTTTCAAAGCGCCAACGGTGGAACGCTGTTTTTGGACGAGGTGGCCGACCTCCCTCTGCACATGCAAGTCAAACTCTTACGAGTCATTCAAGAGAAATCCTTTAGGCCTGTAGGTGCGCAGAGTGAAGTGGCGACCAATGTTCGCATCTTGAGTGCTAGTCACAAGAACTTAGAAAAAGAGGTGAGTTCAGGTCGTTTTCGACAGGACCTATTTTATCGCATTAATGTTATTCAGCTAAATGTTCCCAGCCTTAGAGATAGACGAGAAGATATTCCTGAGCTTAGTCAGCAGGCTTTGTTGAGAATCGCTGCCGATAATGAAATCGACTCTCCGCTTAGTATCGACCCTGCTGCTATGCAAGCGCTTTGCGACTATGACTTCCCGGGCAACGTCCGCGAACTCGAAAATATTTTGCAGCGCGCGGTAACTCTTAGAGAAAACAACACAATAACGAAAAACACCTTAAAACTTGATTCTAGCGAGAGAAATTTCACGCCAGAGAGCGATGATTCAAGCACCTCAAAAGCGCATCAAACTAGCTCCAAAGAGCTTGTGCTCGATGAAAACTTCTCTCTTCAACAGCACTTAGAATCAATCGAAAAGGATGCCATTACGCAAGCCTTGGAAGAGGAACGCTGGAATAAAACCGCCGCAGCTCAAAGGCTAGGAATGACGTTCAGGTCTCTTCGATACCGAATGAAAAAACTCAAAATAGATTGATTCATTACACAGCTTTGCGCTGCAGAGAGTATGGCGAAGCGTCGATAGCACTAGGCTTATTTAGCAATATACTGGCCAGCAATGAGGCAGAGGCAGGCGCTAATACTAAACCGTTTCGATACTGCCCCGCATTAACGCTGAGGTTGCTAAACCCGTGAACTCTTCCAATATAGGGAATCCCCTCTGGAGCGCCCGGTCGCAAGCCAGCCCACTGCTTGACTACCGGATAATTGTTTAACTCAGGCACTAAGCCCGTGGCAGACTCCAGCAAACTTTGCAGTGCTTCCTCGGTAGTAGACTTGTCGAACTGAGCATGCTCTAAAGTGCTACCCACCAATAAATGACCATCTCGTCTCGGTATCAAATACCTACCTGCGCTTAGTACAATACTATTGAGCAAGCGCTGCGGAGGACGAAATAACAACATCTGTCCCTTTACTGGTTCTACGGGCAACTCAATATTTAGTTGCGATAATAAGTTTCCGCTCCAAGCCCCTGCGGCGACAATAAACTCTCCTGCCTTTAGCTCTTTTTGTTCGCTCCCCTGCTCAGCTACCACACCAAGCAGTCTGTCTTCGCGTCGCACAAACCCTTTGATGCTAGTGTGCTCTAACACTGTCACTCTTGGGTCGAGCAGAGCGCTTCTACGCAAGGCTTGTCCTAAGCGGGGGTTTCGAATATTGGCTATTTCAGGCATCCAAAGGCCGTGTTTAAATCGCTTGGCTAGATGAGGCTCTTGGCTTGCCAACTCTTTGGCTTCTCGCTCCACAATAATGCGTTTCGAAGACTTCCCCCAGAGTAGGGCCTCATCGCTATCCTGAGCGTCCAACATTAAGAGACCGGTCACCTCAAGCTCCGGGTCGACGCCCGTTTCATCCAGTAACTCACTTGCTAAGGCTGGGTAGCGCTCCTGCGCACAGCTAGCTAGGGCTGTCACCGCTGGCGAGTAGCGCCAAGGATATAGCGGGGAGACAATGCCACCACCGGCCCAAGAGGCCTCGCGGCAACACTCGCCACTATCCACCACAGTTACAGTGGCCCCTTCCTTAGCTAGTTCGCGAGCCATTAAAAGGCCAATGACGCCCCCGCCCACTATAAGAAAATCACTCAAGGTCTAGCTCCTGCAAAACTTCAGATTCCGGATCAATCATGAGCAAGAAGAAAGCGCTCACTGTTTTGGCGGCCACTTTACCATACCGTCGCAGCACATTGGCCATTTGCTATTGAACATATTTTGCTACACTATCGCGCCTTGCTCAGAAAGCGGATTAAGCACTCATGGAATACGATATCGTCCTACTCATAACACTTAGCCTTATGGGGTTCCTCGCTGGGTGCATCAATACTGTTGCTGGCGGCGGTTCTAATCTTACGCTGCCTATCTTAATGCTCCTTGGTCTTCCTGCAGATGTCGCTAATGGCACCAATCGCGTTGCTGTCGCGCTACAATGTATCGTGGGAATCCGTGGTTTTAAGAACCATGACCGCCTAGATGTGCCAGCCATAGTGCCGATTCTAATTCCCAACTTACTGGGGGGAGTGATTGGCGCTATTACGGCCGCACTCATTCCCGCTATCACCCTGAAGCCACTCTTACTCGGAACCATCTTGACAATGTCAGTGGTCATTCTAGTCAAACCCAATTTTATTGCTCCCCCGCATGGCACCCCTGCCTTGTCCGTTAAGGACAATAAAATGGCATGGTGGGGGCTCTTCTTGGCAGGCGTTTACGGTGGTTTCGTTCAGGCTGGGGTCGGGTTTATTCTGTTGGCGGCTCTAGCCGGTGGCCTACGATACGATTTGGCCAGAGCCAATGCATTAAAGCTGGTATGCTCACTCGGTTTCACTGTTCTGGCGCTTGGGGTCTTTATTGCCTTCGATCAAGTACGCTGGCTTCCCGGCTTAATTCTGGCGATCGGGACAATGCTTGGCGCATGGGTCAGTGTCAGGTTTGCTGTTAAAGCTAAACAAAGCACCGTTAAATGGGTCTTATTTGGCATGACGCTATGCTCTTGCGGGGCGGCGTTGTTATTTGATTAAACTAAGAAGAACTGAAGGCTCTAGCGGCGAAAATTATTCAGGACTAATTGCACCTTAGCTCCTCCGAGAGAGCTAGTACTAATATCTATTTGTCCACCGTAACTTTTCACAATATCTGCCACAACAGCCAGCCCAATTCCTTGACCCTGAGCCAACGTATCCAAGCGAGTTCCTCTTTGCAGAACGCGCTCGCGATTATCACCAGAGACTCCCGGACCATCATCCTCTATGAAAATGCTTAGTTGAGCCTGCGGCCCCTCTCGCAGCTGCGAAGATATCAAGACTCGTGCATGACCATACTTATAGGCATTGTCTAATAGGTTGCCCATCACCTCCATTAGATCTCTCTCATCCCCATAAAACTGCAGATCAGGATCTATCCGACACTCTGCGAGCATGCCCTTTTCACCATAGACTTTGTTCAAGGCTCCGACAATTTTCTCTACTGTCTTGACGATACTGACCCGCCTTGCCAAAGCGGAGCTGCCATTAGACTTAACTGCCCTTTGCAATTGATAGCCTATTATTTGGTTCATACGCCCCAACTGTTCCTGTGCCAAGTCTATCTGCTCTCGAGCTTCAGCACTTGAATTCAACTCGGTTAGCGCTCGCATTTGACCGCTAACAACAGCCAGCGGCGTCTTGAGACTATGAGCTAAATCTCCAAGCGTTTCTCGATAGCGTGCCTGCTGCTTTCGCTCAGTTTTAATCAGTAGATTCAGATTATCCGTCACCGCGCGCAGCTCGCGCGGGTAGTCCTCCACCAACTGTTCACTCTCTCCGCTCTCAATTCTCTTCAAATCACCTGCCAAACGCCTTAATGGAGAGAGCCCCCAGCGCAATAACACCACCTGAAGAATAAGAAGCAACAGCGCTACGCCACCTAACCAGGACCAGAGACTCGTCCGAAAATTGGCAACCTCGGCCATATAGGTATTGGTTGACTCAAGCACAGTAAAACTATATTGAACTTCACTGTCTTCCCAGACGACAGCGTAAGATGCAACAAAATATTCACGACCACTCTCATCGGTATAGCGTGAAAAAAACGTTTCACCCGTTACCTGATCTTGCCAATTAGAAGAGATAGACTCAAAGTCGACTTCCAAGGCTGATCGAGTTCGCAGTTTTTCTCCTTCTACGGGAGAACTCACGAAACCATATAGACCAGAGTTTAACTGCGAAAAACGCGGGTCGCGTAAATCCTGCAGAAAATAGAATTCACCGTCGTTCTCCTCTACTGCAGCAAGCAATACATAAATCTGCACTTGCAGTTGCTCAGCAACACCGGCTTCGACACTACTACGGAAAGCGCGATCGAGCACCACACCTGTTAAACCCAAGAAGACAAATAACAAGCAGCTAACCGCAATAAGCAAGCGGTTTTGTAAAGAATAATCCAGAGTCTTAATGGGGGCTGACGTCATAAGCAGCTACGCGTTTGATCGAAAACGGTAACCTTGACCACGAATAGTCTCGATCGGCTTAAGGGAATCATCGGGATCGAGCTTCTGTCGCAATCTGCGAACAAACACTTCCAATACATTACTGTCCCGATCATAGTCTTGAGCATATAAATGCTCTGTTAATTCAGTCTTAGACACCGCCTTTCCGGGATTAAGCATCAAGTACTCTAGTAGCTTATATTCGTAAGCTGTTAGATCGACCTGTTGCGAGTCTAAGGTGACTCTTTTGGCGGTAGTATCTAAAGAGATAGGACCAAACTCGATAAGTGGTTTCGCAAAACCCGCAGCTCTGCGTAGTAGCGCATTTATCCTAGCGAGGATCTCTTCTTGTTGAAAAGGTTTTACTACATAGTCATCCGCACCCGCATCGAGGCCTTCAACTTTATCCTGCCAGTCACCTCTAGCGGTAAGAATCAGAATAGGGAATGTCTTGTCTTGCTCGCGGATTTTTTTAATTAAACTTATGCCGTCAATTTCAGGAAGACCTAAATCTATTATCGCTGCATCGTAAGAATACTCACTAGCAAAATACAAACCGTCCTTCCCGTCAGCGGCAACATCCACAATGTAACCATTGTCTGTTAAGCCCTTTGCAATTTGCTGACGCAGTAAACTTTGATCTTCGACTACTAGTAATCGCATGGGCTACTCCCTTGTGACTTCGCCGTTAGCAGCATTCACATAGACTGTAAATATATTGCCATTGTCATCCATTCTTACTCGATAATACCTGCCGCCCCCTCTACTTACCTCGGTAATACTGACCACATTACCGGAAAATTTCTGTCTCACTATTTGCAGCGCCCTGCGCTGACTAATGGCTCCTTGGGAGGCAGAGTTCTGAGCCAAAACCTGCTGAGCATGATGTGAGGTCTGCGCCGAGGCTATCGATGTGGCGAGCATAAGCCAAACCAGCGCTATGCCCGCCCACAAAGGAAATTGTTTTTGCTTAAGTACTGAAGTCAACACTCGCTCTCTCCGGCTAAAAACCTAGTACATCGGTCGAGCATTAGCGAGCCCATCTTAGTGTTCATAGGACTAGATGGGACTGACTCAATATACTGGTTGTACTTTTACTCGAACTTTCAACTCTTCACCAGGATCTGTATCCATGCGCGTCGAAAACTCTTCATCATTATATAGATAACGGACATCATACCCTACAAGTCGCTGTTCTTCTCGGTATTCATAAACGGTTTCGCAGTGCCTTACCGTTTCGTAGTACACGCCGTCATCTCGCTTGTTTACGGCGACTATATCACGTGCTATGGAGTGTCCCAATACTGCGCCAACGACAGTGCCTATGCGCCGATTGGACTTTCCGTGCCCTACTGAGTTGCCAATTGCACCGCCAATAATAGTGCCTAGCAAGGCAGGCGTTCGACTGTCCTGGGAAGAGTGTCGTCGACGCACTTCTTCATCCCAACACTCCTCGTGTGGGTCACTGATTTCCACCGTCTGGTAGATTGGCTGGGCACTTAGCACTTGGGCATAGTCATAGCGCGTATCGGCAGAGACAGATAAGGCAACACTCGTCGCCAGCACAAAGGTGCCCCACTGAACAACAAGCCTATTTCTACGTGTCATCATTTTATTCCTCTTTTTATGCAACTCTATGAACGATAGACATCATCATTGGTAAAATCGAGCAAACGCTCTCAATCACTATGGGCTCCATAATGAGGTGTAATAGATGAATATTGGCTTAATATGTCATTAATAGTGGGGTAATTTGGCTTTGGGTTTGATTTATAGGCAAAGCTGGTTAGAATAATTGTCGGAGAGAGCTAGCCTGGTTTTGTAAACAAGCGAGCACCTAAGCATTGCCTTGCTAAAACTCGGAATAAGCGCCTCTTCTAGCCATAATTATAATTAAAACTGCTACACAAGAGAGTTTCCATGTCCAATATTAGTCAATCGCTTATTATAGCCATCGTATTAACACTTATCGTTTTCGCGCTCACTTACTTCATTAACATCCAAGTCACCTCAGCCGTATTGCTAGGCATGTGCTTTATCGTGAGTCTTGCTTCCTCTTTGCTCGCAAGCCGCCCACAGAAAAAACGCTCGAAGAAACGCCCTGACGACAAGAATCGAACCCCCTATAACAATGCTCAACGCGAAAGCGGCAATGTTAAGTGGTTTAATGCCAGTAAAGGTTTTGGCTTTATCACCCGTGACTCAGGCGATGATATTTTTGTCCATTTCCGCTCTATTCGTGGTGAGGGTCACCGCGTTCTGCACGACGGGCAGCGAGTTGAATTTGCCATAAGCGAGGGCGACAAAGGCCTTCAAGCTGAAGATGTTGCAGCGGCCAATTAAGCCTGCTCAATAGTGCGGCGGGCGCTCGTCTTCTATGGCCGCGCCCCCCTTCTTATCCGCTATATGCTCCATGACTGAAGAGATCTTATCGCTGTGAATGAGCAGCTCGCGCTGGAGCGCGTCAATCTGACGCTGCTGCCTTGCCACTATATCGTTCAAAGTTGTGAGCATATCTTCTTGAAACGCAAACTGTGATTGCAACTCTATCAGCTGCTCTAAACCCTTTTCATCAGACATCCCAATACTCCTAACTTACGCAATCTCATGGAAGCGCCATTAGACCAGATCAGACAGTCGCTTTGCTACACTACGTTCTGTTCGCTACCGATTCATGGCATAATTCACCGTACAGATTAGGCAATGAACAATAAATAAACACTTTGATTCGCCATGAGCATTCGCAACAAATGCTCATAATAATCAGCAGATTGCCGAATAATTAATATACTAGCTTTTCCAATGGGGAGTTCTCGTCATGGCAAAACCGCCAATTAACTGGACCAATATGATCTTGTTCAGTGTGACACCACTTTTGGCCGTCACTTTAGTCCCATGGTACGGATTTACTTATGGCTACGACCTATACGAATGGATTGTTTTTGTCGTTCTGATGGGCTATTGCGGCATGTCCATTACCGCCGGCTATCATCGCCTTTGGTCACACAAGTCCTATAAGGCTCACCCTTTTCTGCGCTTCGTGTTTGCGCTTGGAGGCGCTTGCGCCTTGCAGAACGATGTCTTCCACTGGGCTTCAGACCATAGACGTCACCATGCCCATGTTGATAACAACGACAAAGACCCCTACTCAGCTGGCCGTGGTTTCTGGTTCTCTCACATGGGCTGGATTCTCAGAAATTATGAAAGTGGTAAGACTGACTTCTCAAATATCAAAGACTTACAAAAGGACCCAATGCTGCGCTGGCAACACAAGCATTATCTTAGCCTTGTTCTAATCATGAATATCGGGCTACCCGCCGCTCTAGGATATATTCACGGGGACGTCATAGCCGGGATATTGCTTGGCGGCCTACTGAGATTGGTGCTCAGTCAACACGTTACCTGGTTTATCAATTCGATAGCGCATATGTGGGGCAAGCAAACCTACAGCGACAAGAGCTCGGCGAGAGACAACCCAGTCCTAGCACTACTCACTTATGGTGAGGGTTATCACAACTATCACCATACTTTTCAGTGGGACTATCGTAACGGCATCCATTGGTGGCACTTCGACCCCACCAAATGGTTCATTCGCTTGAGTTCATACATCGGTCTCACCAGCGATTTAAAACGATGCAAGCCCATAGCCATCGAGACTGCCAGACTGGAAATGCAATATAAACGAGCAGCCCAATACTGTGAAAAGTCAGCGCATGCTGAAAAATGGAAGCAAAAACTTGAACAAGAATATGAGCAACTGCGGTCCTCTCTGCAGGCTTGGTCTCAAGTTAAACAACAGTGGTACGAAGCTAAGTCTAGCGAAATACAGGAAAAACTTAGTCACTGGGACATGCTGCAAATACGCGATAGTTATCGCGAGGCTAAATTTAAGCTAAAGCTTCAGCGTCAGCGCTGGCAAGCATTGGTGCAAAGCTTTGCCTCGCAATCGAGCAACTTATCACCAGCATAGTGTCAGCATCAGCGGAGCAATAAATGCGTTTAAAGAAACTTGGGTTGGTAGCGCTCGTCAGCTTTCTAATAAGCCTGTCAGGCTCATTAAGCTATGCAATCGAAGAAGGAGAGCAAGCCCCTCTTTTCACCTTGGCAAACATTGAAGCAAACGAACCCCCAATAGTGCTAGAGAGCTTTAGAGGCAAAACCGTGTATGTGGATTTTTGGGCTTCTTGGTGCGCCCCCTGTTTACGCTCAATGCCCTTAATGGATGATTTATACGTCAAGTACAGAGATCGAGACTTCGAAGTAATCGCTATAAATGTCGACACCTCTGTCGAGGATGGACAGGACTTTCTAGCGGACAACCCCGTCAGCTACCACATTGCCCTAGACACCGAGAATACGGTGCTCTCAGAGTATGGGGTTATTGGCATGCCCACATCCTATCTTGTCGATAAAAACGGCATCGTTCAAATGGTGCACATGGGCTTCAAAGAAAACGATATTGAGCATATCGAAAAGGCGATCTTAGAGCTTATCGAGTAAGGCCGAGCTTACGGGAAGAGGCGCAAAATAGGCTCATCAAGTGCGGCCATTTGCTCTCTGAGCTCTAGGATATGCTCTGCCCAATATCTCTCCGTGTTAAACCAAGGAAAGCTCTTGGGAAAAGCCGGATCATCCCACCGCCTGGCTAGCCAACCGCTGTAATGCATTATTCGAAGAGTACGCAAAGCTTCAATGAGATCAAGCTCTTTGGGGTCAAAGTCATAGAACTCTTCATAGCCCTCAATTAACTCCATGAGCTGGGCTTGCCGCTGATCCCTCTCTCCGGAAAGCAACATCCACAAATCTTGTATTGCAGGGCCCATTACCGTGTCATCGAAGTCCACAAAATGGGGGATATCATCTCGCCACAGCACATTACCCAAGTGACAATCACCATGAATTCTTAACTGCTTAAGCTCTTTATTGCGATCGAAGACAGCCGCGACTTTATCGATTAAGTCTCTACTGAGAGTATCGTAGGCCTCAACTAAACTTGGGGGGATAAAGTTTTGACCCAAAAGAAACTCACGCGCATTAACAGCCATGCTCTCAACGCCTAGTTCATTGCGATATTTAAAGCGCTGCGTACTCCCTACGCTATGCACTCGCGCAATGAAACGCCCCATGACCAGTAGGCTATCGGGGTTTTCTAAGTCAGGCGCTCGTCCTGCTAGCCTATCAAAAACAGCAAGCTCAAAATTCTCAAAGCGATATAGGGTGTTTTTGCCATCGAGCACTCTAGGCGCCACAACAGGGATCTCTAGCTCGGCCAACTCAGTGGCGAAGGAATGCTCCTCCAATATCTGTTCGCGAGTCCATCTTCCCGGACGATAAAACTTAACGATTATAGGAGGCTCCCCGTCCACACCTACCTGGTAGACCCTATTCTCATAGCTATTGAGGGCCAATACGCGAGCATCGGTCTGTATTCCCAGGCTCTCGACAGCATCAAGCACGCGGTCAGGGCTAAGACTGTGATAAGGGTGAAGCTGTTCATCAGGTTCAGAAACAGCCTGTGCATCCTCAGTATCGAGCGTGTTTGTCATTATTTGACGTCATCCTATTCGAGTTTGCGCGGAGTATACTGTAAAATCCCGTCTCCTGTTGCTTATACAGCAATAGCGGGACATTAAACTTTTAAATCCATTGCCCAAGCTAGATGAGGAGCTTTACTTGAACCACGAACAGTTGCAAGCCAGATACCTTGAACTTCAAAAAGACTATGAAGCCATAAGCTCAAAGAAATTGAGCCTGGATTTAACACGAGGCAAGCCATCCACGGCTCAGCTCGAACTCAGCAACGCGCTTGACGGTATTTTAGAAGGTAATTATCTAGCTGAAGATGGCACAGATTGCCGAAACTATGGCGGTCTCATGGGCATACCAGAAGCGAGAGCTTTCGGTGCTCAATATCTTGGCACTACCGCTAATCGCGTCATGGTGGGTGGTAATAGCAGCTTGCAATTCATGTATCAGCTTGTGAGCAATGCTTTCTTCGTTGGCGTTCGCGATGCCGACTCGGCTTGGAGTGTAGAGGCTAGCAATACTAACAGTAAGGTAAAGTTTCTCTGCCCTTCGCCTGGCTACGATCGTCATTTCGCTGTGTGCGAATCTCTAGGTATTGAGATGATCCCAGTCGCTATGACTAGCGAAGGCCCCGATATGGACCAAGTTGAAACCCTGCTCAAAGCTGACTCGATGATCAAAGGTATCTGGTGCGTACCCAAATACGCGAATCCAGACGGCGTCGTATACTCAGACGCAGTGGTCGAGCGCATGGCGAAGCTAGGCAAAATTGCGGGAGACAATTTCCGCATTATCTGGGATAACGCCTACTCCGAGCACCACTTGGTGGATAATCCTCCGCAACTTGCTAATATCATTGAACTTAGCGATGCCGAGGGCACTTTAGATAATGTTCTAGTGATCGGTTCAACCTCCAAAATTACTTTTGCAGGAGCAGGCATTTCATTCCTGGCCACGTCGGAAGAAAACCTCGCTAGCTTTTCCAAACAGCTTGGCTTCTCGACCATCGGGCCAGACAAAGTGAATCAGCTGCGTCACATCAAGTTTTTCAAGAATTTGGACGGGCTGCGAGCTCTGATGCAAGAACACCGCAAAATTCTTCAACCCAAATTTGAATTGGTGCTCAATAAGCTGGAAGCGAAACTTGCGGGCAAAAGCATCAATGGCGAAGCTTTGGGGCGCTGGACAAAACCTCAAGGAGGCTACTTCGTCCTGTTTGATACACAAGCCGGCCTTGCGGAGAGAGTTGTTAAACTAACTGGTGATGCCGGCGTTAAACTGACTCCTGCGGGCTCAACATACCCCTATCAAAATGACCCAAACAACAGCAATATACGTCTAGCTCCATCGTTCCCTAGCCTAGAAGACATTGATTCTGCTATGGATATTTTCGTGCTGTGCGTTGAGCTCGCCACAGTCGAGAAAGCACTCGGCAAGTAAGGCATAAGAGGCTAGCGGGCTTTGCTCGCTAGCCTTATATCGCAACTACTCAGAGGAAGGAATATCGGGACCTTTAGACGCCAAGAAAGGCGCGGGGAAAGGCTTTATATTATCGCCGCTAGTAATTTTAGCGACCCCACTCTTGCTCACCTCATCAATTCTCACGATAGCCTGTATCGGTATAAAACTACGCTTTACACCCGCGAATTCCGCTTTTAACTTCTCTTCACTAGGGTCGACGACAACCTGACTTCGTTCGTCGAAAATATAGTCTTCTATCTCAATAAAGCCATACAGCTCGCTTTGATAGACCTGTTTTGCGAAAACTTCGTAGACCTTGCCCTTATTTAGAAAGGTTACTCGGTATATTTCTGAGGGATTTGCCATTTAAAAGAATCTCTATAATGCATTTACGCCACAGTATATTTGGCTGTGTCATACTGATTTCAAGGCTTAGGGAGTACTTGATACTGGGCTAGCCGCTATTTTAGCCCAATCCCTTCACTTAAGCGCTGATTATTCCTTAGTACAGCTAGTTTTTCGCGCCTCACTAAACTGCTACAATCCGCATCGTTCAATTTCATTACCTTTGCGGCCCTTAAAGGGCGGAATCACGAATCTCATGAGTACTAAGCAAACTTCAAGCCCCGAAACGGGCTTTGACAATATCATTGCCACCTCTGCCACTACTCCAAAGGCGAGCAAGCGAGTCTTTATCAAGACTCACGGCTGCCAGATGAATGAGTACGATTCTTCTCGTATGCTCGATATGCTTCGAGAGACCCACGATGCGGAGCTGGTAAACACTCCCGAAGAAGCCGACATCCTGCTGTTAAATACTTGCTCTATTCGTGAAAAGGCACAAGAAAAGGTATTCCATCAACTGGGCCGCTGGAAATCTTTGAAGAAGGCGAATCCAAACGTACAGATAGCAGTCGGTGGCTGCGTTGCTAGCCAAGAGGGAGAAGCGATTGGCAAGAGAGCGCCCTATGTCGATGTGGTGTTTGGACCACAATCGCTCCATAAGCTGCCGCAAATGCTCAAAGAAAACCCAGAGCGCAAGACTAAGGTAGACATTAGTTTCCCAGAAATCGAAAAGTTTGACCGTCTTCCAGAGCCTAGCGTCACTGGATGCGAAGCCTTTCTGACCGTAATGGAAGGCTGTAGCAAATACTGCTCGTTCTGTGTGGTTCCCTATACCCGAGGTGAAGAGGTCAGCCGCCCATTAGACGACGTGATAGCGGAAGCCTTCCACTTGTCAGAGCAAGGCGTACGAGAAATCAATCTGCTAGGCCAGAATGTCAACGCCTACCGCGGCCTCAGCCATGACGGCAAGATCACAGACTTTGCTACTTTAATTCAATACATTGCGGCTATAGAGGGCATAGACAGAATTCGGTACACCACGTCCCATCCAATGGAGTTTTCCAGCAGCCTGGTCGAAATATACAAACACGTACCTCAGCTGGTTAACCACCTGCACTTACCCGTGCAAAGTGGCTCGGATCGCATCCTTGCCGCCATGAAACGTGGCCACACGGCCGCGGAATACTTAAAAATAATCAATGAGTTAAAAGCAATTAGGCCGAATATAAGCCTCTCTTCCGATTTTATCATTGGTTTCCCAGGTGAAACTCAGCAGGACTTTGAAGATACCATGAACCTTATCATCGAAGTCGGCTACGACACCTCTTTCAGCTTTATTTATAGCGCACGCCCCGGCACGCCGGCTGCCGAGCTCACCGACAACACTTCGGAGCGAGAAAAGAAACATCGCCTAAGCGTCCTGCAAGCTCAAATCGCGCAGCAGGCGGCGCAAATAAGCCAAAGCATGGTGGGCTCAAATCAGAGAATCCTCGTAACGGGCCCCTCTAAGAAGGATCCTAAAGCGCTTCAGGGACGCACGGAAAACAATCGTGTCGTTAACTTTGCCTGTGATGATCACAGCCTAGTCGGTAATTTTGCAGACGTGAAGATCGTTGAGGCCTATACTAACTCCCTTCTAGGCGCTTTATAGCATTATACAGCGTACAATTACGATCAGGGCAGCTAGCGCCCATACATTGCTATACTATGAGCAACACTCACTACTCGGAGGTAAGTCTTTAGCTTAATGGCTACAGAAAACATCACACAGAGGCTGGTACTAAAGCCGGATGACTCTCATCGCTTGGCCAATTTATGCGGCTACCTCAATGAGAATCTCCATCAAATTGAGAAGTCACTTACGCTTAAAATAAAGCACCGCGGCAGTACTTTTAACCTTACCGGTGACCTCGGCGCGGTAGAGAGTGCGCGTACCGTGCTCGAGAAGCTCTACCAGGCCACCTCCGAGCAGGCCAATCTAGGCCCCGATATCGTCCATTTAGCGATTAAAGAGACCGAACAAGCAGTTCAGCGTGGCTCTAAAATTCAAGCTGACATAGACCACGCCTCGATAGTGAAGACTCCAAAGCTTTCAGTAAAACCAAGGGGTCCCCATCAACAGGACTACGTCAACCAAATTCACCGCAAAGACATTAACTTCGGTATAGGCCCTGCCGGCACAGGCAAGACTTATCTCGCTGTAGCCTGCGCTGTTGAAGCCTTGGTGAAGGATCAAGTGCAAAGAATTCTACTCGTTCGTCCTGCGGTAGAGGCAGGCGAGAAACTAGGGTTTCTCCCTGGAGATTTAAGCCAAAAAATCGACCCCTATCTTCGTCCTCTTTACGATGCCCTATACGAGATGCTGGGCGTTGAAAGAGTCGGTCGGCTTATCGAGAAAAACGTGATCGAAGTTGCCCCGCTCGCTTATATGCGCGGCAGAACGCTCAATAACGCCTTCATCATCTTGGACGAAAGCCAAAATACAACCAGCTCTCAAATGAAGATGTTTCTCACTCGACTAGGCTTTGGTTCCACCGCAGTCATTACCGGTGATGTTTCCCAGATAGACCTACCTAAAGGAACCCGCTCCGGCCTAGTGCATGTTGCTCAAGTATTGAAGGACGTTGATGGCATTTCATTTACTTGGTTTGACTCGAAAGATGTCGTCAGACACTCGCTTGTACAAAGAATTGTCGATGCCTATGACAAGCACGATCAAAAATCGATAAGCTCGTTGAGTAAACGCGACTTAAAGACGGACGGCAATCATGAGCGCGATGCTTGAGATACAAAATCTTTGTAAAAACAAAGAGATACCTCCGGACGCGGATTTCGAAAAATGGCTCGCCACGACCTTAGAGGCTTTAGCCCCTTGCTCGAAACCCCGACAACTTTTTATTCGAATTGTGGATGAGGACGAATCGGCGCGCCTAAACAAAGAATATCGCCACAAAGATAAACCGACTAACGTCCTGTCATTTCCAAGTTACCTTCCAGAACAGGTCCTATCTGAGCTGCCAGAACTCCCGCTAGGCGACTTAGTCATTTGCGCCGCCGTTGTGGAGACAGAAGCGCTGGAACAGAGCAAAGAAATTAGTCAGCATTGGGCTCACATGGTGGTTCACGGTACCCTGCATCTAGTAGGCTATGACCATCAAGAAGAGAAAGAGGCGCAGGAAATGGAGAGCTTAGAGATTGATATTCTGTCCAAGCTCAACATCGATAACCCCTACGAGACCCATTAATCATGATACAAGCAGATACTTAGATTAAAGTAATAAGTTTCCATAATGGAGGTAAGAAGTTAACAAAATGGCAGACGATCAATCGAGTATCGATCCACGACCCAAGTCATGGATCGATAAAATAGCCCAGGTCTTCTCTGATGAGCCTACGGATACCAAGAGCCTGTTGGAGTTGCTGAGAAACGCTGAGCAAGACCATGTACTGGACGCCGACGCACTGGGCATCATCGAGGGAGCACTTCAAGTTTCCAATATGCAGGTGCGCGAAATAATGATACCGCGCCCGCAAGTACTCACCGTAATGGAGAAGAATTCTCTTGAGGAAGCACTCGATACTGTCGTAAAAGCATCCCACTCGCGCTTCCCTGTTCTAGCCGAACACTCCGACTCGATCACTGGCATTCTATTAGCAAAAGACCTCTTGCCCTACGCCCTATCTAAGAGCAATGAATCGTTCAAAGTAAACGATATTATGCGTCCGGCCATGTTCGTCCCCGAGAGCAAACGACTCAATATACTGCTCAAGGAGTTTCGAGAAAATCGTCAGCATATGGCTATCGTTATCGACGAGTATGGTAGCCCATGTGGTGTCGTCACAATCGAGGACATTCTAGAGCAAATTGTAGGCGAAATTGATGACGAATTTGATGTAGATGACGACACGGCTATTAAGAAAATTGATGACAGCAACTTTATTGTAAAAGCGCTAACGCCTATCGCCGACTTCAACGAATACTTTAAATGTGACTTTAACGACGATGAAGTCGACACTATTGGTGGCGCTTTAATCCACCAACTCAACCATATTCCGCAAAGGGATGAGTCCGTTCAGATTGACGAGTTTAAATTCACGGTTCTCAATGCGGACAGTCGCCACATTCGACTGCTAAAAGTATCGATTGCGAAAGAGAATATAGCCACAAAGAAAGACTTGACCGAACAAAAAGATAACTAAGAGAGCGCCATGTCTACCACCATAAGATTATTTTTCTTAAGTTTATTAGCTGTATCGCTGAGCGGCTGCGGCTTCTCCCTGCGCGGAAGCACTAGCGCGATGGATGAGACAGTTTCTGTTTATTTGAATGCACAAAACCCGAGCGATGCCACCGCCGTAAGTATTAGACAAGCACTAGAGAATTCAGGCGTATCAGTGGTACAGAGCGACTCAGCCGACTACACTCTTGCTCTATCGGCGGAACAATTTAGCGCCCGCCCGACAACAGTCAACGGTCGCGCACGAGCCGCTCAGTATGAACTCGTTCTAGCAATAGAATTCAGCTTGCAACAGGCCGACACGCTGCTTATCCCGGAGGAGACTCTCGCGGCCAATAGAAGCTACTTCGAGGACTTGGCAAATATCTCGGGTAGCAACGAGGAGCAAATATTACTGCGTACGGAAATGCGCACGGAACTGGTAGACAAAGTGATTAGACGCGTTGCCACCGCCGCCGAGAATGCTAGCCCTTAAGAGTATTAGCTTATGCGTATCAACTCTGACAAACTCGAAGGCTCCCTATCCAAGGGGCTGGCAACAGTCTACTGGATCGCTGGCGACGAGACCCTTCTAGTTCAAGAGGCCCTAGATGCAGTGCGCAGCAAATGTCGAGCGCAGCAGTTTGACACCAGAGATCTTTTTTTTGTCGACAAGCAATTTCAATGGCAGGACTTTCTGGCATCTTCCAACAGCATGTCTTTGTTCGCGGAAAAAAAGATCATCGAACTGCGATTTCAATCGCCCAAGATAGAAGACGAAGCACGTAAACTATTGGCCGAGTACTGCCAGTCTCCTAACCCCGACAATGCACTTATTATAGTGACACCCAAACTAGACGCTAGCGCTTTAAACACAAAATGGTTCAAAGCTATTGAATCCCATGGTGTTTTTGTTCAAGTCTGGCCGATCGATATTAATCGATTACCAGCATGGATAGACCAGCGCATGCAAAGTCACGGCCTAGTAGCAGACCGAGACGCGATAAGCCTCTTAGCAGATCGAGTAGAAGGTAATCTACTAGCCGCCGATCAGGAGATCGAAAAACTAAAGGTTTTGACTGGCGCAACACGGGACAATCGCATATCGGTCACTGCCGATACTATAATGAAGCTCGTTGCCGATAGTGCCAGATACAATGTTTTCAACCTTATCGACTCTGCTCTAGTGGGAGACAGCGCACGCACTCTTAAGATTCTGAGCGGCCTAAAAGCAGAAGGAACAGAGTTACTGAACCTGCTGGGAATGGCCACCCGCGAGATACGTATACTACTCAACATTAGGTACAGAACTGAGAACGGACAAGCCCTTGCCAGCGCCATGCAACAAGAAGGCGTCAGAAGAATTCACGAGCCCCCGGTTCGCAAAGCAATCGAACACAGCACCGTCAGCTCACTTGAGTCACTTCTCATTTCAGCAAGAGATATAGACGCCACCGTCAAAGGCTTAGCAATCGGAGACCCTTGGAATAAATTAGGAAGTCTATTGATCGGTTTGGGCGGCAAGTCCCTCTGTATTGAAGATCCCATATAGCCAACACTATTTAAGCAAGGCTACGAAGCTCCAGGAGAGCAACAAATGAACACCTCTTTACAGCTTATTATCGTCATAGCCGTTATTTGGACGCTAGCCTACCGCCGCTCCAGAATGAGCACAATCCTGGTTAGCATTGCACTAACCCTGCTTGTTAGCTCTAGCCTGTGGGGTATCGCCTGGCTACTTTGGATTCCCTTCGTTCTAGTCGGCTTTTTCTATTTTGCCGACAGTTTACGAATTGAGAAATTAAGTAAACCCGCTTACAACTTTTTTCGTCGCGTATTGCCGCCTATGAGTACCACGGAGCAAGAGGCTCTGGATGCAGGCGATACTTGGTGGGAGGCTGAGCTCTTCAAGGGCGCACCTAATTGGAAAGCGTGGCACGACATGCCAAATGCCGAATTAAGCGAGCGTGAAGAATCATTTCTTGAGAATCAGACAGAAACACTTTGCGCGATGCTTAATGACTGGGAAATCGTTCATAAAGACAAAGACCTATCTCCAGAGACTTGGAAATTCCTTAAGCAAGAAAAATTCTTCGGCATGATTATTCCAGAGGAGTACGGCGGCTTAGGCTTTTCAGCGCTAGCGCACTCCACCGTAGTCACCAAGATCGCAACCAAGAGCTGTAGCGCCGCTGTCACCGCCATGGTACCCAACTCACTCGGGCCGGCCGAACTCTTAATGAAGTATGGCACCGACGAACAAAGACAGCACTATCTTCCACGCTTAGCCTGCGGCGAGGACATTCCCTGCTTCGCCCTTACCGCCCCAGAGGCTGGCAGCGATGCAGGCGCAATGGTCGATAAAGCCATCGTTTGCCATGGCGAGCACGATGGAAAACCCTGCATCGGTTTATCAGTATCCTGGAACAAGCGCTACATCACCCTCGCTCCTGTGGCGACGGTTCTCGGCCTAGCATTCAAGATGTATGACCCAGACCACCTACTAGGCGAGCAAGAAGAGCTGGGCATTACTGTCGCTCTAATTCCGACGAACCACCCAGGCGTAGAAATTGGGCGCAGGCACTTCCCCATGAGCATGACGTTTATGAACGGTCCAACGAGGGGAGAAAACGTATTCATTCCGCTCGACTGGATAATTGGCGGCGTAGAGCAAGCTGGAAAAGGCTGGAAGATGCTCGTGGAATGCTTATCGGAAGGACGAGCCATCTCTTTACCCGCATTAAGCACAGCAACAGCCAAGCTCTGTTATAAACTTACCGGTGCTTATTCAAAAATACGCAGTCAATTCAATATGCCAATCGGCAATTTTGAGGGCGTCGAAGAAGCCTTGGCACGTATCGCTGGCAACGCTTATCTTTTGGAAGCAAACAGAATAGTAACCGCAGGCGCCGTTGACAGTCATATCAAGCCATCCGTGGCCTCGGCAATAGCCAAGTATCATATGACGGAAGTCTCTAGGCATATTATTCAAGATGCTATGGATGTTCACGCTGGACGCGGCCTGATAATGGGGCCTTCTAACTATCTTGCCCACGCCTATATGAGCATGCCAATTGGTATCACGGTAGAAGGGGCCAATATTCTTACTCGCAACCTGATGATTTTTGGTCAAGGCGCCGTGCGCTGCCATCCTTTTATCGCTCGCGAGATGCAGGCCGCTAAAGATACCGATACCGAGCGCGGCCTGCGGGACTTCGACAGCCTTATTTTCAGGCACGTAGGGTACGGTATAAGCAATTTTGTCAGAACCCTTAGCCTCGGCCTTAGTGGCGCCCATATAGCCAAGAGAGTGGTTCAGGAGGAGACAGGGAGACATTATCAGCAGCTTACGCGTATGTGCTCTGCCCTAGCGCTCACCGCCGATATCTCTATGCTAATGCTTGGAGGCGACCTCAAACGCAAAGAACGCCTATCAGCGAGGCTCGGGGACGTGCTGAGCCACCTCTATCTGGCTTCCAGCTGTCTGAAATACTACGAGTCCCAAGGGGCCATGCCTGATGACCTGCCCTATGTAAATTGGAACATTCAAAATAGCTTGTATGCTATCCAAACTGCATTTGAGGATTTTTTCGCCAACCTGCCCAACCGAGCAGTGGCCACATGCCTTAAACGCATCATTTTCCCGTGGGGGCGAGCGTATAGAAAGCCCACAGACAACCTAGACAAGCTGCTCGTCAAGTCGATGACTACTAATACCGAAGTAAGGGACAGGCTCAGCAGGTATGCTTATATTGGCAAAGATAGCGCCGATGCAGCGTTTGTTGTGGAGTCTGCATTCCAGCTGCGTCTAAAGGCAAAGCCCGCACGAGAGGCCATAAAAGCGGCTATCAAGCAAGGGCAGCTTACACAGACCAATGATCTCGAGAGCCTTATCCAGCAGGCTGTAGAGGCGGGAGTGTGCAGCGAGAGCGAAGGAGCCGACTATATAGAGGCCGAAGCGGCTAGCTCCCTAGCTATTCAAGTGGACGATCACAAACACCTATTCTTTTGAGCTTAACTTAAACGAAGTAGGCGAAGCGGCAATTTTTTGCCGCGGCAATTATATGCCCATGCGTCCCAAAGTATCGATTAACTCGCGGCAGATTTTCTCAATCATAGGGTGAGAGACAGAAAACCGAGCCTCTAATGCGATGGCATCGTCTAGCAAAGGGCTATTCACGTCCTCTTTCTCTTCTATGAAATTATCAATCTTCTTATCTAGTTTACGAACAAGGTCCAAGGTCTCCTCATCTATATCGCTAGCTTGATTCAGAGCTCTCTGCAGCTCTCCTGCTAAATCTTTTATGCTTTGCTTGCTCAATTTTTATTCCTCACTGCCGATTAAGCTTATATCTAGCGGCGTCTCGCGCGCCATGCACTCAGATTATGGCATACGATGCCCAGGTTCTCCTAGGGAACCTAGAGGCAATAAAAGGCCACGCACAGCAAATAGCCATACGAAAGATACCCCCCGATATTATTCTCGGCGAAGCTATTAAAAATGACGGGCTAGTCTATAGCGTTAGCTTAAAGCTCTGCTTGACGCATTGCTCTAATATACGCTCTCTCTTTAAGGCGACGAGCCGACTTCTTCTGGCGATTTCTATACTCCATCAGGTAGCTGGGTATATTGGCAATTAATTGCCACCTAGTGGTGTAACTTACCCTGATTTTGGAATGACTCTTAGCCCCGGCCATCAACATGGGCGGGCCTTCATACAATAATTCGGGGTCAGTAAGCCCATGAATATTTTTTATATTGCCATTTCTCAGGTCGGCCATCAGCAAGACGTATTTCTTGCGCGACATAAAGACATCCCACATCATCTGTATCCAGATTCTGAAATACTCACCAGCGGCTTTAACTGAAGCGCCTATCCACACCCCATTGACCTCCATCATCTCGTACTGATCAGTCTTAAAGAACTGATGAGATGATTTCACGTCATCCGGCACAAACATTAGGCTTCTGAAGCTTGGCTTGGTGACCAACATATAACCACCAACCAGCTCTCCTTCTTTAAATGCTCCAATGACAGTGCTTCTCATTGAATACTCAAATGGTAATTTCACACCGACAAAGCTCTCAAATTTCTTAAGATAATTTTCAACTTCGGCCTCAGTGGTCAGCTTTCTAAATTGTATCTTTCCCATTATTAAGTTCCTTGGTAGAGCAAGCCCTACGCGTTCTACTGAATTCCATACTCCTGCGAGTACGCGCTTTGTGCGCCCATTACTATGCAGGCTTCATACCTGTTTTGGTTTATTGGCCAAAATTGATGGTTTCTAGTTTGGCGCACCGACAGAGGCTCTGTATCGGGCTCGGCCAAAGAATAGGGCTAAGGTTTGTGACACAACTCGTAAAATAACTATTGCAGCGTGCGCTTCTTATAGGAAAATTGCCCAGAAGAGTTATTACTGTATAATCTCGCACGCTCCTTCTTTAATTTGCCTGTATATTCAGGAAATTCGGCGGCGGGGTGGGTTCTTTTGGCGCTCAAACTCATTGTTTACGAACGCAAGCGAATACATGAATTCAGACAAATTTTCGGCGTATTGCAAGGAGCACCGACAAGAGTTTAGGGACGAACTTAGAGACGAAGCATCACAGGCGCTCACTAGCTGGCCCGGCAAAACAGCTGCGGTGCTTCTAGCGCTATCGTCAATTATGACCTATATCACGCGCTCAGAGGCCGACAACCCATACGCGTTTCACACCTTATTCACTTATATAGTCCCTATTCTCATTATTTTTCTATACCCAATAGCATCCCTATTGGTGTCAAAAATCGAGAAGTTCTCGCAAACCATTCTAGATTTCGCCGCTCTCTCCGTCCTTTTTGGCTTTTGCCTGACCCTAAAGTTCGTCTTTGAGCCCGGCGTCGAGTTTGAGCAACAAAGTACCGTGTCATTGGCGCCTTCCGGACAGATTAACTTCGTTCTGCTAATGACGACCGCGTTTGCCTACCACACGACCTATAGAATCACCTTAATCCGCAATATTTTCTTTACCCTTATTATGGTCGCGTTGATCTATTTCATCGATGCCGACTACCTCATCAGCAATATCATGCAGGTTATGCAGGGGGTAATGGCGGGCACCATTTTTAGCTGGTTGTTTTTTGCTCGAGTACAAACCCGTTTTTACTACAAGTCTATTGATGCGGACACAAGACAACATCTTTATAGACAGCTGTCGAAACTGGTCTACCCCCACCAATTAGAGATGATTAAGTCAGGGGAAGAACTTGAAAAGACCATGCCGGTAGAAAAAGGACTGGCAATTATCAATGTATTCGACGTGCAGCGTTCCAGTGAAATTAAGCACGAGAAGACCAAGTCGTTTTACTTAGATGTATTCCGCGCGTTTTCTCAGATTTGCATGCACGGATATCAGCACAATCCGCTCAAGTCTCGAGCGTTTCGATTGAAGGAAACCGGTGACGGCTTTATCAGCTCAATCGGCTACCCCTTTTTATCCGATGACTCCGAATCTTTAGCTGATCATTCCATCGACACAGCCCTAATAATGTTTAAGGCGTTCAATGAGGAAGTCAAAAAATTCAATTACACGCAGCCCATTAAAGGGGCGATGGGGCTAGCCTACAACTCAGTGCAAGGCACCTTCCAAAGCAGTGGCATCAAATCTTATGATCTTTTTGGCGAAGCGCTTGTTCAAGCCTATCGTTATGAAGAGATTCGAAAGCATCCGGTAGTTAGAGAAGCCATGAACAAACGAGCGGCCGAATTAGGCCTTGAGCACTACAATCTATTGATCATTCAAGAGGTGGTGTTTAACTCTCTAAAGCCAGATTATAAGGCGATGTTTAGCGCGATAGACTTAAACGAAATCGGTCTTAAGATACGGCAGGATATAGATGCGAACTTCGTCTACTTCCACGTCCTGCCGTAATCTCCTGCAATAATCTATCCTTACAGCTCTGATAGGGACATTTTACTAACGGCCGCCTGATACGCTGGACGCTCGGACAGTTCAGCCATCCACCTGCCGATATTGGCGTAGGCACTCAGATCAGCCGTAGTTTGCTGTGCTGCCGAAAAGTACGGATAAGTGACAGTATCGGCAATGGTAAGCTCCTTGCCGCATAGGAATTTATTAGTGGCCAAGGTTTGGTCAATAAATGGCAAGTATTGATCAAGAAACCCCTTCGCTTCTTTAATCGCAACAGGGTCGGCATCCTTCTTAAAATACATTTTCAAAATGACTTCCTGATAGAAATATACCGCAAGCCAACGACCGACGTGGTGACAATTAAAGTCTACCATTTGGTCAATCTCCGCCGCCCTATAAGGATCTGCCGAGTAGAGTTTCTGTCCACTGATATTGGACAGGTAACGACACAAGGAAGCGCTCTCAAATAGATACTTTCCATTATGCTCAAGCGCTGGCACCTTACCCAAAGGGTGGCGGCTTAAATGCTCTTCACTCTTATGCTCTCCCTTGGCGAAGTCTAAGTGTATGTATTCGAAATCCAAACCAAGCTCCAAAGCAGTAAACAGAACCTTTGTTGCATTGAATGTGCTACCGCCATAAATTTTTAGCATACTAATACTTCCCCTTCGACAGACATAAAGTGTATCGCCTCAAACGGATTTTCGGTTTGCTCACCACCGTCCACATAGGCCATACTCAGACTCACTAACAGTATTAACGTAATTGCTAAAGCAATGTACAGAAGCGGCGAAACGGATGCAATATGCGCCACGCATCAAGCTCCTTGCAACACCAGCCCTTACAAGGAATTAAGATGAACCTCGAAAGCATTCGCCGACAGACCCCCATTTGTACTGAGCTATTGCATTTCAATAACGCTGGCGCCTCTCTACAAGCGATCCCCGTTCAAAACGCCATCCTAGAGCACTTGGCCCTGGAGCAAACATCGGGTGGCTATGAGGCCGCGGCAGCGGCGAATCTCGCATTAGAGAATTACTACCAGCAATTTGCGAAGCTCCTCAATTGCCATCCAGCAGAAATCGCTTGGGCAGACAGCGCCAGCCATGCTTGGAATACTCTTATCCACGCTATCGACTTTAAGCCCGGCGACAAAGTCCTGACTGGCCAGAATGAATATGCCAGCAATGTGCTGATGTTCCTACACTTACAAAAACGGCTAAATATTGAAGTTCAGATCATTCCAAACGACAGCACTGGCGCCATTTGCTTGGAAGCCCTAGAGAGGGCAATAGACAAACGCGTGAAGCTCATCTCTTTAACCCACATCGCCAGTCACAATGGCACTATTCAACCAGCCGCTCAAGTCGGGGACATCGCCAATCGACATGGGGTGTTCTTCATACTCGATGCCTGCCAATCAGTCGGCCAGCTTCACTTGGACGTTGACGCAATAGGCTGTCACATGCTGACTGGAACAGGACGGAAATACTTAAGAGGCCCAAGAGGCACCGGTTTTTTATACATCAATCAAAACATCATGACTCAGTTAACACCATCGAGCATCGATCTTCACTCGGCGAAGTGGACGGACGAGAAAAGCTATGTTTTGCGAGCAGACGCGAGGCGCTTCGAGAGTTTTGAACATTTTGTCGCGGGTAAGCTTGGCCTTACTGAAGCGGTCGAATACGCACTGTCCATTGGCACTATTGCCATTGAGGAGCGCAATATTAGGCTAGGGCGTAAGCTGCGACAAACCCTAAGTGAAATAGATGGGGTAACTGTGCATGATCAAGGATCCGAGCTGGGCGCCATCGTTAGCTTTAGCTCCGCTAAAGAAAGCGCACCGGCGCTACACCAGAGGCTTCAAGAGCGCCAGATAAACACATCTATTATCAAAGCTGAGAATTGCAGAATTGATTCGAGCACACAGGGTTTAGGCAACCGTAATAGAGCCTCAATACACTACTATAATACGGAGGAAGAAATTGCCATCTTCTGCGCCGCCGTAGCCGAAGGACCGTAACTTTTAAAAAAATAAAAGCTGTGTATAAACGGCCAAAATAGAGATGGGACAAACGAAACGAATATAGGACGGCCATATTTTCCAGAACAGGGTATCCGCTATTTCCGGGCTACCGCTTTGTAGTTCTTGCAGCACTTCATTTCGGTGCCAAATCCACCCTACGAAAAGCACAAAGAAGAAGCCCATTAATGGCTGACTAAACTCTGTAGTCAGTGACACCACGAAGTCGAACAGTAAGGCAAAATTAAATACGAGGACTAAGCATAATCCCGTAATTAAGGCGCCAATAATCACCGTAGCTTTGGCTCGACTAAGAGCAAACGTTTCAACCGTATACGCCACAGGCACTTCTAACATTGAAATAGAAGAAGTGAGAGACGCGATACTCATTAGAGCAAAAAACGCCACAGCCACGACAGCGCCTACCCCTCCCATCGAATCAAACAACGCAGGCAATACGGAAATAATGAGCCCAGGCCCTGCGGCAAGCTCGCCCGTTTCAGTGTATATGGTCACGCCATTGGCCTGAGCCACATACATCGCAGGCAGAATAAGCAGGCCGGCGATGAACGCTATGCCTGCATCCAATAGAGCGACTAGGCTGCCGGTGACGGCTAGGTTTTCCTTACGGCTTAAATATGAGCCATAAATAAGCATGGTACCAACACCAAGCGAAAGCGAGAAAAATGCTTGTCCAAGCGCACTTACAAGCAAGCCCGCGTCGGCTACGGCCGAGAAGTCAGGCACTAGATAAGCCTTGAGCCCATCCAACGCCCCCTCTAAGGTCAACACATAGACGCTAAGAAGGACTAGCAATACGATGAGAGACGGCATTAAACGAGATGACCATTTCTCTATTCCGTCGTGCACGCCAGCGCTAATCACCCAAATAGTGAGAGCCATAAACAGCGCAGAGAATAGAGAATTTCGTGTGTAAGCATCAGCTGTCAACCAGGTGGCGGCGTCATTCAAACCGACAACGCTGGCAAGCGAGCCAGAAAACCACGCCAACATCCATCCACTGACCACGGCATAAAAACTTAGGATTAAGACGACCGTAATAATGCCAGTAAAGCCGACGATGCCACCAAGCAGCCGAGACTTAGGCCCGGTTGCTATTTGGCGCAAGGCGCTAACAGCATTAGCGCGCGTGTGACGACCAATGATTAGTTCTGCCATTAAAGCAGGATAAGCGAGAATAAAGGTGAGTATCAGGTAAACAAAAAGAAACGCGGCGCCCCCATTACTGGCGGCGTTCGTCGGGAAGCCCCAAATATTACCTAGGCCAACGGCCGAACCGGAGGCAGCCATGAGAAAGCCAAAACGTGATCCAAACTCACCTCTTGCAGCTGCCATATTTCCCTCTCAAGAACGTCTGCTTAAAGCTGAATCGACTCCAGCGTAAATTCAAGATTCTCAGCGTCGGTAAGCAATAATACAACGTCCGTAGCAACGCTTACGACGCCATTATTGTTTAATTCTAGCGAAGGAATTCGCAAGCGATTATCATCAAGAGAGAAAGTAACGCCACCTTCAGGCACTATTTCCAAGGGCACCAAACTCGCCTGATCAACTTTGAGCACTATCCCTTCACGCTCAGTCAACAGGTCCATTTTCAAACTTATGCGTCCCACTAGGCCCGCATCAACGGAGGTCATTAAGGTTCCTGAGCCATACTCAAAAACAGATACCGCAGAACTGAATCGCTCAACTACTTCCATACTTAAAGTGACAAACTTATCTTCAGTAATCACTTCAAGACCTACACCATCGAAATTGCGCAATGGCAGGTTGGGAAAAAGACTACCTGGCGCATAGGTGGGCAGCTCACTGATGGCATCTACCACATCCATACCATCTCCTAACACTTGACCAAAAACGGCATACCCGCCATCCGTAGTATCAAGGTTCGTGCCTTCATCGCTGTTGTTATCAACGAGGTTAATAAAAAACGCACTCGTCGCACTGCTTTGCTCGCCAAAGATCCTAGCCATCGCAACTGTGCCACGTGCATTTGTTAGGTTGAATTCATTCTCTATCGCTGGGTCTGTAGGAATTGCGATGGGGCCCACGAACGGCTCAAATCGATAACTGCCTCCCTGAAGAACAAAGTCAGGAATCAGACGACTAAAAAACGTACCATCGTAGTCCCCTCGTTCTACATAATTGAGAAAGTTCTGTACGGAAACAGGCGCTACGTCATCAAACAATTCAATCGAAAAGTCACCATAGCTGGTGCTAACTCGAACAATAGTGTTGGCCTGCAAGGCGCTAGAGCCGACAACTAGAGCGAAAGCGAACAATGCAAAGGTAATTCGTCTTATATAGCGCGACACCTGTGCAATAAAAAACTTCTTAATCATAGTGAGTTGTTCTCCCTTGAAAACCCGTCACTGTAGGTTTTCGAACTTTAATTATTCTAGATCGCTTCGCCCTTAGCTTGCTTGTCCGCGTGATACGAGGAGCGTACCAACGGGCCGCTTGCCACATGGGTAAACCCTAACTGCTCACCAAATACGCGCAGCTCTTCAAACTCCTCTGGACGCACGAAGCGGCTAACAGCCAAATGATCCTTGCTAGGCTGCAAATACTGCCCCAAAGTCACCATATCCACATCATGAGCCTTGAGGTCGCGCATTACCTGCTTCACTTCGTCTATTTCTTCACCAAGGCCAAGCATTAGCCCTGACTTTGTCATAACGCTTGGTACGCGCGCCTTATATTTTTTCAGCAATTCTAAAGACCACTCATAACTAGCACCTGGCCGTGCTTGTCGATACAGGCGCGGTACTGTCTCCAAGTTATGATTAAAGACATGAGGAGGTGTTTTTTCCAAAATATCCAGTGCAATGTCCATGCGTCCTCGAAAATCTGGAACGAGAACTTCTACTTGAATATTGGGGCTGCGCTTGATGGTTTCAGTGATGCAATTCGCAAAATGCTGCGCGCCACTGTCTTTGAGATCATCTCGGTCAACGGAAGTAATAACCACATAATTCAAGCCCATCTCGGCGATCGCTTCGGCCAGCTCTCGCGGCTCGTTTTCGTACAGCGGCTTTGGCTTGCCATGAGCCACATCACAGAATGGACACCGACGCGTACAGATTTCTCCCATTATCATGAAGGTGGCTGTCCCATTACTGAAGCACTCTCCAAGATTTGGGCACGAGGCCTCCTCACAAACCGAAGCCAGTTTATGCTCACGCAACTTCTGCTTGATGCTGTTAATTCTAGGAGAAGCAGGGATTTTTACTCGAATCCAATCAGGTTTCTCCAACAAGTTCACAGTAGGAATGACCTTAACGGGGATACGTGCGACTTTTTCTGCCCCACGAAGTTTCTTCCCTTCCACAAGGACGTTACGTCTTGGTTTTTCGGACATATTGCGTGTTTAAACCTTATATAATGAATCGAATTTAAATAGCCTAGGTCTGTTTACTTACCGGCTGATCTAATAGTGAATCAACCTCTAGGTAGCTCACCTTGTCGTAATTTAAGCGTCTTGCAATAGCGCCGCTTACTTGGCGCCCTATACTGCGCAATAGCTCTGTGTCTTGCTGTTTAAGTGTCGCCAAATCAATAAGTTGAGTAACGGGCATACCTTGATACCCACAAGGATTAATTCGGCCAAAAGGCGCTAGATCCATAGCGATGTTAAAACTGAGGCCATGATACGAACAGCCCTGCCTGATACGTAAACCGAGCGCGGCGATTTTAGCACTGTTTACGTATACACCGGGAGCTTTTCTGTCAGGCTGGGCGTCTATGCCATACTCAGTCAAGACATCGATCACAGCCCCTTCGATGTTCTCCACCAAGTCGCGCACCCCGAGCTTGCGGCGCCGCACATCCAACATCAGATAAACGACTAATTGGCCGGGTCCGTGATAGGTGACTTGCCCACCCCGATCTATTTTCACCACCGGAATAGTGCCAGGGGCGAGAATATGTTCGGGTTTTCCCGCTTGCCCTTGGGTGAAAACCGCTTGATGGTTTAACAGCCACAGCTCATCTTGCGTCTCGCTATCGCGCGTCTGCGTGAATGACTGCATCGCGCGCCATACGGGTTCGTATGGCACCGGAGTGAAATCCGTGCAACGAACCAGCAGTTCAGAAGAACTAGCCTCTGCGCCGGCCTCGGACACACTTGTATTCATATATCGCCCTAGAGAACCATCTTGACGCTAGCGTTGGTCTTTAGCTCCTTAAACATAATCGTTAGCTGCTCCTCACCAGTGGCCTCAATGACAATAGTAATAGAGACATAGTTGCCTTTGGCGCTGGGCTTGACACTCACGTGCTCATCACAGACGCCAGGAGCATGCTTGTTCACCACCGCTACTATCTCTTCAGTGAAATTAGGAGTAGCGAAGCCCATCACCTTGATAGGGTATGAACATGGAAATTCAATAACAGGAGGCTTGTGAGTACTCATATAGTGTGTACCTAGCTAAACAGATTCGTGAAAAATAAGGTCAAGAAGTCTATTAAGCGCTTAAATATGCCTGCTTTTTCCACCGCTTGCATGGCGACAACATCGCCGTGGTACAGAGTCTCATCGCCCAACACGATATCGACACTACCTAGTACCTGTCCAGCCTCGATAGGCGCGGTAATAGTTTCATCGATCGACATATTTGCTTCTAAAGAGTCCGCCTGCCCACGAGGAATAGTGATAGTCACATCTTCTGTAATGCCTAAATCAACAACGTTTTGCTTGCCAGACCAAACTTTGGTCTCACTAATCACCTGAGCGGCATCATATAATTTGTGAGTCTCGAAGTAGCGGAAGCCGTAGGTCATTAGTTTCTGGGTCTCCGCGGCCCTCGCGTCTTCGCTCGCGGTTCCCATGACAACCGAGATTAAACGCATGCCATCACGTTCGCCTGAGGCCACGAGACAATAGCCTGCCGCCGTCGTCCAGCCAGTCTTCATACCATCGATATTGCGATCGCGAAATAGCAAAGTGTTGCGATTTGGCTGGCGAATCCCGTTATACGTAAACTCACGTTCGGAGTAGATGTCATAATGATCAGGGTGCTCATTAATCGTTGCCCGCGCGAGTATCGCCAAGTCTCTAGCCGACATAATATTATAGGCATCTTCCGTATCCAGCCCGCTTGCATTCATGAAAAACGTATTTTCCATGCCTAGCAATTGAGCATGTTGATTCATCATATCCGCGAAGGCGTCTTCACTACCGGCCAAATGTTCTGCCATCGCCACGGCAGCGTCATTACCCGACTGAATAATGATACCCCGTAAGATATCCTCCACTCTTACACGGCTATTCACGTCAACAAACATCTTAGAGCCCTGAGTTCTCCAAGCCTTCTCGCTGATATGAACCTCGTCATCTAGGCTCATATTGCCATTATCGATTTCTACCTCTGCAATATAGGCCGTCATAATTTTAGTGAGGCTCGCAGGCGGCAGCTGATCGTCTGCATTTTCTTCTACGATAACTTTGCCCGTTTTGGCATCCATCAAGATATAGCTACTCGCTGCAATCTGCGGAGGACGAGGAATAATAGAAGCGGCCCCTTGCGCAAAAGCACTGCTTCCCGAGAAAACCATTAAGCAAACCAAGAGCGCAGCTCCCAACGTCGATAGTCTCAGACTGGAGACCGGACGAGCTGCCCATGCATTAATTAAATTTCTCATGATTCTCTCCAACATAGTTTTCTTTTTATCCTCATATAAATCGAATAAACCAAAAGGCTTAGCTTAATCGCGAACAGTGTACGGACTTCCCAAATTAGCGGCAACTACTGCCGCTTTAATGCGCTCTAGCTCTGCAGAATTGTGGACCGGGCCTATGCGCACGCGATGCAGCTCTCGCGATGCCTGATCGACCACAGTCCGAATAAATACGGGGCGAGTAGTAATGGCATTCAGCCTGCGAACCAAAGCCTCTGCAGAGCTTTGATCGCCGAAAGCCCCTACTTGCAGAAATTGCGCCTCTCCCGTGACGCTGGGGCTCGATCTGGCGGTTTCCTTCATTGCGGTAGTTGGCGGCACAATGGCTTCGACCTCCACCAATGCCGTCCCCTGATCAGCATAGCCAAGCATATAGGCGGCGGCATAAGACAGATCAATGACTCGCCCTTCGTGAAAAGGTCCGCGATCATTCACCCTTACAACAATACTGCGCTGATTCTCTAAATTAGTGACTCGTGCGAACCCCGGTAAAGGTAAGCTCTTATGGGCGGCAGACAACTGATACATATCATAGATTTCACCATTGGATGTTCGATGCCCATGAAACTTCTCGCCATACCACGAGGCCAAGCCTCGTTCCCGATATCCCGCCTCATTATCCGTTAAATAATAAGTCTGCCCATTCACCGTATAGGGGTTCTTATTGCCTGCCAAGGTGCGATTAACGGGACCGGGAATAACTTCTTTGACTTGACTAAGGTCTAGCGCCCGACTTGGACCAATATCCTGATCGATATCATAACGCGTTGCTTGATAGATATCCGACGCCGACATCCCCGCCGTAGATGGACTAGGACGAGAAATAGTGCCACAAGCGGTAACCATCAAGGCAATTCCGATTGCTAAGAGTGCATTTGCCGGTGCTCGTCGTAACATTGTCTATTGCTACCCCAGTATAGATAGAAGAATACGCATTATAATCAATATGTTACCTTGGCAACACCCGTTTGTGAGTGTGAATAGACATCAAGATACCAAAGCCAATCATCAAGGTCACAATAGAGGTGCCTCCTTTGCTAACCAGCGGTAAAGGGAGCCCTACCACCGGCATCAAGCCCGACACCATTGCCATATTAACAAATGCATAGAAGAAGAAAGTCAGGACGATACTGCCCGCCAATAGACGACTAAAAGTATCTTGTGCTGTTAGAGCAATATAAAAACCTCTAGCGATAATAGACACATAAAGCGCTATTAACAGGAGAAAACCGAGTAAACCAAACTCCTCTGCCAAAACGGCTAGAATAAAATCGGTATTACTCTCTGGAATAAAGTCCAGTTGCGACTGAGCCCCATTGAGCCAACCTTTACCCTGAATACCACCGGACCCGATGGCTATCTGAGACTGAATAATATTATAGCCCGCGCCCGTGGGATCTCGATACGGGTCGAAGAAGGTCAAAATTCGATTCTTCTGGTGGTCCATAGCCACGTAGATATACCAAGCCGGTGAGGCCACGATGAGCAGGAATGCCGCGCTAAATACAATCTTCCAGCGAATTCCCGCCAATAATACGACGAACACTCCGGACATAATCACCATCAAGGCCGTTCCAGTGTCGTTTTGAAGCAAGATAAGCACGCTAGGAGCTAAGATAATAAGGCCACAAACAACGAGGTGTTTGAACTTCGGTGGTAGCGAGCGCCCTGACAAATACCAAGCAAGAAGCATTGGCACTAGGAATTTCTCCAATTCAGCGGGTTGAAAGCTAGGCAACCCTGGCAAGTCCAACCACGCCTTAGCGCCATTTGCCTCAACGCCAAAAAACAGCACCACGACCAAAATAGCGAGCCCACCAACAAAGAACAGTGGAGCTCCCCGGCGAAATACGTTCACATCAATCTGGGCCAAGCCAATTAGAACAATAAATGCCACGACAATAGCCGCCGCTTGACGCTGCACGTCAGCAATATTCTCGCCACTGGCGCTAAACAACACCACTAAGCCAAAACACGCCAAGCAAAGCAGGGAGAGAAACAAAGGAGGGTCTATTCTAAGGGAGCTCCAGATTTCACTGCGCTTGCCAGAGAGCCTATAAAAATTGCCACTTGCACTTCGACTAGCCATTATTACTCTTCTTAATGTTGATGCTCATTCAAGGCCACAGACACTTCAGTAGGCCCTTGCGACTCTGGGGCCAAATAAGCATCCAACACTTCGCGGGCAACGGGGAAAGCGACGGAACTACCGCCGCCACCGTTCTCGACAAACACAGCGACGGCAATCTTTGAGTTCTCGGACGCATCAAAAGCGATAAACATGGCGTGGGTACGAAACTCTTCAGGCACGTCGCCGTCGTCTCTATTACCTTGACTATCTACTTGAAACTGCACGACCTGAGCGGTGCCTGATTTCCCGCCCATGGGGTACTCCAAGGGCCTTCCGCTCTCACGCAGAACTGGATAAGCCGAGCCCTCGTGGCGACGATGCTCCCGGTCATAAGGTTTGTTCACCACATCGACCATGGCATTTCTGACCAGTTCAATCTGTTCCTGCGATGGCAGCAATTGCTCAGGCACACCCTCGGTCTCATTAAAGATGATATCCGTCATCTCACCGTCACGACCGATAGTACTGCGAATCATTCTTGGGCGTTTCAATTTACCATGGTTGGCGATAGCCGCTGCGGCTGCCGCCATCTGCAGAGTTGTCGCCTGAAAGATACCATTACCAATGCCCTCATAGGGCGTCTCTCCCGCGTACCAAACCTCACCGCGGTTCTCCATTTTCCAATCTCTTGAAGGTACGATTCCTGGGCTCGCCTCTGGTATATCATGCGCTGCGTTCGCCCCAAACCCAAAAGTCACCAAGTAGTCGTGTATCTTATCAATGCCAAGTTCCACCGCTAGTTGATAGAAATAGGTATTACAGGACTGATAGATGGCTCTACGCAGATCAATAGGACCGTGACCACTCTTATCCACCCACCAAGTCCAATCGTAATAGGGTCGAGAGCGTCCGGGCAATCGGTAATAGCCTGGGTCATATACTGTGGTTTCAGGGCTGATGACCTCGTTGTATAAGCCGGCCAACCCTATAAACGGTTTAATAGTCGAACCTGGCACCCTAGAGGCAATCGCACGATTAAACAGAGGCGTATGACCAGTACTGTTTAAGGAAGCGAGCTCGGCGCGGCTAATGCCTGTAACAAATAAATTAGGGTCGTAACTTGGTTTACTCACCATTGCCAATACGCCGCCCGTAGACGGCTCAATGGCCACTACCGCGCCTCGCCTATTCCCTAGGGCTCTCGAGGCGACCGCCTGGAGCTCGCTATCCAAGTGGAGCACCACATCCTTACCAGGAATAGGGTCAGTTCTATCTAATACCCTCATTACCTGGCCGCGATTATTCTTCTCGACCGTTTCATAACCCACCACACCATGCAGCAAGTCTTCATAGGTTTTCTCGACACCGGTCTTGCCTATTTGATGAGTGCCACGATAATTCGCGGCTTCATCTTCGCTCATCGCCTCAAGTTCGTTGCGATCAATCTCCGACACATAACCCAGCGCATGCGAGGCCATCTCTTTATGGGGATAGTGACGCACCAATTGCGCCTCTACTGAAATACCAGGCAATCTGTGCTGATTAACGGCAATAACTGCCATCTCTGATTCGTCGAGTTGATAACGCAAAGGGACTGAAGTGTGAGGGACTGCTCGACGACGTTGGCGAGACCTATACTGCTCAATATCCTCATCACTAAGATCGATGAGAGAGCGAAGTAGCTCCAGTGATTGATCCAAATCAGTGGCGGTTTCTCTTACAACAGTTAAGTTGAATATCGGCCTATTATTGGCCAGTAATTTACCGTTGCGGTCATATATCAAGCCTCGATTCGGCGGCACATACTGAGAATGGAGGCGATTACCGTCAGAGCGAGCAGAAAAATACTCGTAGCGGTAAATCTGTAGATAAGAAACCCAAGCAATCAATACGCTGATAAGAAAAAATATGACGACGCCGGCAACAACCATGCGACCATTAAAGATCTCGGTTTCGTGTTCATGGTCGTTGAGCTTAAACTTCTCTGCCATATACCCTTCAAATAGCGATAAAAATTATGAAAACACTATTGCCGTGTTGGCACACATTGCTACGCACGATGGTAAGGGTGCGCGTGCAAAATACTCCAAGCCCTGTAAACCTGCTCTGCCAGTACGATTCTAACCAATGGGTGAGGTAATGTTAACGCCGACAGGGACCACTGCTCATTGGCTCTGTCTCTACACTCCTGCCCCAAACCATCGGGGCCGCCCACTAAGAGAACCATATTCTTGCCCTCCATGCGAATAGCGTCGAAACGTGATGCCAATTTTTCGGTGCTTAGGGATCTTCCCGTGACCTCTAATGCAACCACATGATCAGCATCCTTGACCTTGGCCAACACAGCCTGAGTCTCTTTTTTTAATGCACTCTTCACATCGCCGCTTTTGCCACGTTTACCCAGAGGTACCTCTATGAAATGAAGCGCAAAATCCGCAGGGAGTCGCTTACTATACTCGGCAACCCCTGCCTCAACCCATGCTGGCATTTTAGTGCCAACACATATAAGGCTGATCTTCATTCTTGGTTCGACCCATCGCCAATAGAGTCGAAACTCCACAAGTCTTCTAAACTATAAAGCGCTCTGGTTCGGGCGAGCATAGCGTGCACAACTACTCCTCCCAGGTCCACCAGTATCCACTCCGCCTGCTGCCGACCTTCTTCCCCGACAACATCAAGGCCCGCGGCTTTCACTTTTTTGCCTAACTCATCTGCAATAGACCGAAGATGTGTAGTAGAAGTTCCTGTCACGATCACCATAAAGTCGGTAATTTGGGTTAATTCTTCGACATTCAAGCAAACAATGTCCTGCCCTTTAACATCTTCGAGGGCTTCAACGGCTAGCTCTGATAACTCTTTTGTATTCAAACTTTGTCCTTCTAGCGTTTTACGGCTAATTAAATTCTATTTTGATGAACGCTGTGACTACACACTCTGACGCCCACCATATATACCACTGCGATGGATATATTGTGCCACTACCGATGGCACCAGCTCGTCAATGTTTTCTCCAAGCTCCAGGCTTTCTCTTACCTGCGTAGAGGAGATATTGACGCAAACTGAATCTAGCATGATGCACTGCCCGCTCGACTCCCAACGAATCTCGCGAGCAGAAGGGACTTGCCTGTGTTGCAGCTCTTTTTGTAGCTCCTGCGGCAAACTGGACGTATCGCCGCCTCGACTCATGACGGCTAGGTGCGCAAGATCAAACAACTCTCGCCACCGATGCCAGCTAGGCAGACTGCAAAATGAATCCCAACCCAAGACAAAAACAAGTGGCCGGTCAGGAGACTCCTCTCTAATGAGAGATAGAGTCTCTACAGTATACGAAACACTGTCCCGTGCCGCCTCTCGATCATCAACAATTAGGCCTGGGTACTCCTTCACCAACAGTTCTAGCATGGCAAGTCTTTGAGCCGTATCCGCAAAAGCGCCTTGTCTATGATTCGGAATATGACAAGGCACCAAGCGCACGTGCTCCAAGTTCAGAGATTCTAAGGCCTCGAGGGCTATCGCTAGATGCCCCTTATGGACGGGGTCAAACATCCCACCCATTATGCCAATTGGTTTCACCTGCATAGCAGCCAGAGCTTCCTCGCATTGAGTCGAAACACATCGCCTTCGCTATTGGCGAATATGTCCATCCCCAAGCACAATATATTTTTGCGAAGTCAGGCCTTCCAGCCCCACTGGCCCGCGTGCGTGAAGCTTATCTGTCGAGATTCCAATTTCGGCGCCAAGACCGTATTCAAACCCATCGGCAAATCGAGTGGAGGCGTTAATCATGACAGAGCTCGAATCCACTTCTCGCAAGAAACGCTGCGCCAGCGTGTAGTCTTCTGTCACAATCGATTCTGTATGCGCAGAGCTATAACGACGAATATGCTCCATAGCCTCATCGATATCGGCGACAATCTTCACCGCCAATATTGGGGCCAAATACTCCTCTGCCCAATCCGACTCAGTTGCCTTATTGATTCCCGCGGCCAAGCGCAGTGTCTTGTCGCAGCCACGCAATTCAACACCCGCTTCTTTGTAGGCGGCCAACAATTCAGGCAGCACTTTAGGCGCCACAGCCTCTGCAATTAAGAGCGTCTCCATCGTATTGCAAGTACCATAGCGCTGCGTCTTAGAATTGACTGCAATCTTAATCGCTTTTTCTAGATCCGCTTTGGCATCAATGTATACGTGACAATTGCCATCCAGGTGTTTGATAACAGGCACCTTAGCATCGTTGCTGATTCGGCTGATAAGCGATTTACCGCCCCGTGGAATAATAACGTCTACGTACTGAGGCATCGTAATCAGCTGCCCAACCGCGCTACGATCTGTGGTGCCGACAACCTGAACGACGTCCTCGTTCAATCCAGCCACACGCAGGCCTTCCCTAATACAGTTTGCGATGGCTTGATTGGAGTGCAAAGACTCCGATCCACCACGTAAAATTGCTGCATTCCCCGACTTAATACACAGACTAGCGGCTTCGCAGGTCACATTTGGCCTAGACTCATAAATTATGCCAATAACACCAAGCGGTACACGCATCTTACCCACCTGAATGCCTGATGGGCGAAAGCGCAAATCGGTAAGTTCACCAACAGGGTCGGGCAGGCTTGCCACCTGGCGCAGCCCCTCGATCATACCGTCAAAGCGAGCATCAGTAAGCTCTAGCCTATCAAGCATAGCGGGCTCTAAGCCTTTGCTACGACCAGCATCCAGGTCGCGTTTATTGGCCTCTAGTATTTGTGCTTTGGCTAGTTCAATCGCTCTCGCCATTGCCAGCAATGCAGCGTTTTTCTGCTCTGTGTGAGCCTTGGCAATATCTCGTGAGGCAGCTCTAGCTCGCTCACCAAGATCTTGCATATACGCCTCGACCGATGTCTCAGACACAGCAGTTGCTTCCGCCGTTGTGCTCTGCATAGTGATATACCTAGTCTCTCGTGGGTCAAAATCGGTGCATTATAGCCTTTGGGCGGGTCCCTCGCCAAAGATTAACGCAAACAATTAAATGTCGTTCTGTAGGCTGAGTTCAGCAGGGTAAGGCCGCATATACCAAGAATTAGAGATATACTCGTTCGGGTGCTTGCGGAAATAGTGGTTTAACAGTGTGATGGGTACAATAAGCGGCACCTGTCCGCGTAAATACTGGGCAATGGCGTCGCTTAGTTCGGCCTTATCATCGGCATCAAGATACTGTTTCAGATACCCCTGAATATGCTGTAACACATTGACCTGGTTACCTTTTGTCGCTCTTACCTTGAGAGCCTGCATGAGCTTGCTAAAGTATTGTGCACTCACCTGCTCTATATCGTCCTTCTTGGCATTTGCTACCAAGGGGCCAAGCTCACGATAGGTCTTTTGACAATGGCTCATGAGAATCAATTTGTGACGGGCATGAAATTCAACGAGATCGGAGACAGTTATCCCCTTCTTCAACAGCTTCTTCCAGCGCGCTGTCACATACACCCGTTGAATAAAGTTCTCGCGCAGAACGGCATCGCCCAGTCGTCCTTCTTCTTCAACCGGCAGGTCTGGGAAATTATTCATCAGGGTGGCGGCGTAAATACCCACACCGTCGCGGCGCGGACGCGAACCGTCATATACCTTCACCCGCTCCATTCCGCAGCTAGGCGAAGACTTTTTCAATATGTATCCGCAAATATCGGCATGCCAGTGAGACTGCTCATTAGCCGCGTCTTCTAAATCCTGTGTATAGTCCAGAGTGTCATCAACCGTGGAGACGCATCGCACATCGTCGCCAGATGCCACTAGGCGTATGGGGCGTCGCGGAATACCAAGACCAATGGCGACCTCTGGACAAAAGCTGCGAAACTCAAAATATTGACCCAGAGTCTTCTCGATATAGGAGTGGCGCTGGTGCTGCCCATCGAAGCGCACTTTCTCCCCCAGCAGACAACTACTGATGCCTATCAGAATTCTACTCGTTTGTTCCTCAGTCTCTAATTCCAAAACACCCTCTCTCGTACACCGCTTAGCCGATTAGCGCTAGGGTGTCGCAATTGTTTCCAGTCGCTCACTTCTTTGTTCAGCCTCAGCAACAATTTTGTCAACCTCTACCCTGAACGAAGGCGAGTAATTCATGCGGGTCTGCTTCCACGACCTGCGAATGCTAGGCGACAGCATTGTTTCCCGCCAGCGCTGCATTCGTGGTTCAAACTCACCCTTATCAAAAAGGCCTTGCTCGAATTGATAATGGGAGTTTTCCCATTCACGCCAAACACCAGCCAAAAAATAAGCATGCATCACTCGCTCGCCCGGCTCTAAGGGTAGCCCAAGGTTTGCCTTGGCAATCGTGTCAGCCAAGTCCATTTCCGTTGCAACCCACTCGGAGAACATCATCTGTTTCTCCGATATAGAGTCCCGCGTTTGCGAGCGCATCATGTCAGTATTCTGCCTAATCTCTAATCCAAGAAATACAATACCTAGTATTACGGCGATACTCGCCGATAGGTTCATCCAATCGACGTTTCGACGCGGTGCTGGCTGATTTTTCTCGTCTTGGCTTGTTATTTTTTCTTCTGCCACTTCACTTTCACTCCCTCTACACTTCCCTTAGCTGCTCAGTAAATCCTGTATATTCAGTTTTCCTGTAATCATTTGCTGTTTTTGCTCTCTCCCTAAGCGCTTTACCCTGTACTCCAATACCGAAGCCTCGGACTTACTTCCGACAGCAACAGTGTATACCAGCTCTAAGGGGCCTTTACCACGCAAATACTTTGCGCCTTTTGCCCCTCCACTTTGGTGCTCCTCAAAGCGCCTAAGCACATCCGTACTAATGCCCGTGTAGAGACTGCCATTACGACACTTCACCAGGTACAAATGCCAAAGGGCTGCTTCCTCGCTTGCCGATTTGAGGTCACTCATCTAGGCAATACCAATTTTCGTGAGCCAAACACGCCCAGCCCTCATCCTGCAGCTTAATTAAATGTGCCAACAAGGTCTTACTTGCCCAAACATGGAGGCGCTGCGGCACATCGTCATAGACTAGCTTGGTTAAGGCGTCCAAAGTCACTGCTCGCTCGGGGCTACCAAAAGCCTTCAACGCATTCTTAATTTTTGACTCTCTACGCAGCCGGTGACGAACCAAGGTGTCAATAACCGTCTGGGGAGAATCCATAATGCTGCCATGCCCGGGCGCGAGAGAGCGCACGTTCAAGTCTCTGACTTTCTCAAGAGAAGCTAGGTACTGCCCCATATGCCCATAAGGCGGAAGAATAACGGGAGTGGTGCCTTCAAGAATATGGTCTCCCGTAAACAGCATTTGCTCCTCCTCTAGGAGAAAGCAGACATGATTAGATACGTGGCCGGGCGTAAAATGGGCAGAGACATTAAAACTGCCGCAAGCGATGGATTCACCGTCCTCAAGCATGCCTGATGGCTTGAAGCTCGGATCC
Organism: Pseudohongiellaceae bacterium; assembly: GCA_033721235.1. Lineage (GTDB taxonomy): Bacteria > Pseudomonadota > Gammaproteobacteria > Pseudomonadales > Pseudohongiellaceae > UBA5078. Next base: position 58,504 of record JAWWAY010000015.1, read on the forward strand.
TGCCCGGAGCCTTCCGGGGCCTGTAGGCCTATCAGCCTCGCCCCGGTCTGCGCGCTGATCTGCGCCGCCGCTGGCGAGTGATCGCCATGGGTATGAGTGACAAAAATCCACTTCAGCTCTCGCGAACCAATATGCCTTAACAACGCATCCACATGAGCCGGATCATTTGGCCCTGGGTCGACAAGCGCCAGCTCTTGGTTCCCTAGCAGGTAGCTATTAGTGCCAGGCCCCGTCATCATGCTGGCATTACCCGCCAGAATTCGCTGCACACTAACCGCCCCGCTGCCAACAGGGACGGCCTCCCCCGCTATAAAATGAGACTCTTCTTCCTTCGACACAATTATCATCACCGCTTATTGTTTCGCCTATGATAGCCCGATTGCCCAATGACGCAAAACACGGCACAAGAGCAATTTTGGCTTGCTAGAAATCGCGATCAAAAATGACGCAATACTAGCGTTTCAGGCCATTTCACGTTATAAAGTGCGCTTTTAAAAATCCACGCGCGTAGACTATTGCCCCTCTTCGTTACCCTATTTTGTTCTCGGAGCTTGGCCGGGCATTGGCTGGTAGACTTTTCACTGTCGTGACCGCGCCCCATTGACGACTGCAACATAGGTAAAACGATGTACAAGATTAAAACTTTCAACAAGATTTCCGACAAAGGACTCGTGCGTTTCCCAGGCTCTTACACGGTAGGGCCCGATGTCGCGGAAAATGAAGCTATTCTTGTACGCAGTCACAAACTACAAGAAGAGGACGCGACTGATCGTCTCAAGGCGGTCGCACGAGCCGGTGCCGGCACCAATAACGTCCCTGTTGCCTCCTACACTGAAAAAGGCATAGTGGTTTTCAATACGCCAGGAGCCAATGCGAATGCCGTTAAGGAACTAGTCCTTTGCGGGCTGCTGCTATCATCGCGCGGCATCTTACCTGGCATTGCCTACGTTAACTCGCTTACGGATATGCAAGACAACGCAGCTATGTCAAAGCTACTTGAGGCTGAAAAAAGCCGCTTCAAGGGCACAGAGATTGCCGGCAAGACTCTCGGCATTGTCGGGCTTGGTGCTATCGGCTCCCTAGTGGCAGAGATGGCCATCGGTCTTGGCATGAATGTACTGGGCTATGACCCTGCTCTTTCCGTTGACGCCGCATGGCGTCTGCCCAATCAGGTTCGCAAAATTGAGAACCTGAGCGCCTTGTTAGGCAACTCCGATTTCGTCACACTGCATTTGCCCGTGCTCGATGCCACACGCAATCTTATCGACTCGGAAGCCATTGCCAGCATGAAGCCGGGCCTGTGTTTGCTAAACTTCGCCCGCGATGAAATTGTAGACACTAATGCAGTGCTCAATGGTCTAGAGAGCAATCAATTACGTATGTATGTTGCAGATTTTCCATGCGCAGAGCTCATTGGACGCGACGACGTTGTATTGATGCCACACATCGGTGCCAGCACGAGAGAAGCCGAGGAAAATTGTGCGGTTATGGCAGCGGATCAATTGATCGACTTTTTAGAGAACGGCAACATCAAGAATTCAGTGAACTTCCCGAATATTGCTCTCGACAGAGCGCAAGGCGCAGAGAAAGGCACTAGATTAGCGATCAGCAACAAGAATGTTCCCAAGATGTTGGGGCAGATTCTGTCAATTCTTGCCGACCAGGACATCAACGTTGTCGACATGATTAACAAGAGTCGCAACGAAATAGCTTACAACTTGATTGATTTGGAATCGCCAGCATCTGAAGAGGCCGTAGCTCAGATCGCCGCCATTACTGATGTAATCAAGGTAAGCGTTTTATAAGCAAGGGCTGAAGTGTTAACGCTCGCTTTTTTTTTGCCAAAGATTTTAAAAACTTTTACTAGGACATAAATTATGGATCGTGTATTTAATTTCGGTGCTGGCCCAGCCATGCTTCCTACCTCTGTAATGGAAAAAGCCAAAGCGGAGTTTACAAATTTTCAAGACATGGGCGCGGGCCTTATTGAAATAAGTCACCGCTCTAAAGAGTTCGAGGCCGTCCTTAATCGCACGGATGAGCTTTTCCGCGAACTATCGGGTATACCTGATAATTTTAAAATTCTGTATGTGCACGGCGGCGCACAAATGCAGTTTTCGGCAATACCTCTGAACCTGCTCGACCTTAAGTCAGCCCATAAAGCGGCCTATTTCGATTCCGGTAATTTTGCGTCTTTGGCGCGCAAAGAAGCATCGCGCTATGGCGATATCACGATTGCTGGCACAAGCGAAGCAACGAATTTCGACCGTATCCCTGAGTTTGACCTAAGCAAGATCGACCCTGAAACCTCGTATATTCATATCACCAGCAACAACACCATCTTTGGTACGCGCTGGAACGAATTCCCAGATACTGGTGGTATTCCTCTTGTTGCCGACATGACTTCAGAGTTGCTATCTCGCGAACTGGACTACAATAAGTTTGGTGTTATTTTTGCGGGCTTACAGAAGAACCTGGGGCCAGCCGGCCTAGCATGCGTCCTTGTGCGCGAAGACCTTCTTGGCCACGCCTTACCGTTTACGCCATCACTACTCAATTATTCTGTGTATGCAGAGAGCCATTCACTAAAGAACACTAACAATACTTTTGCCATCTATATGATGTCCTTAGTATTGGAATGGCTGAAAGAGCAAGGCGGCGTTGCCGCAATAGAGGCCATGAACGAGAAGAAAGCGAAGCTCATCTACGATGCCATCGACAGCTCAGACTTCTACATAGGCTCCGCACACAAAGATCACCGTTCGGTCATGAACGTGACCTTTAACTTGGCTAACCCAGATCTATCTGCGGAGTTTATTAGCGAAGCTAATAAGAAAGGCTTGTACGCGCTAAAAGGACACCGCCTTGTGGGGGGCGTTCGTGCCTCTATCTACAACGCTATGCCCATTGAGGGCTGCGAAGCTCTAGTGGCATTCATGCAAGAGTTCGAGAAGCGTCACGCCTAAGCCGCAAGCTAAGGGCAAAGAAAAGGGCAGACGCAAGTCGTGCCCTTTTTTTTCGTTTCAAATAACCCTCTTTGAGCAAACGAGCGCTAAAATACGTCCATGACCAAGCTGCGAAAGATAATTCATTGTGACTGTGACTGCTTCTACGCCTCGATTGAAATGAGAGACGACCCTACGCTAGTGGGTCGCCCAATTGCGGTAGGAGGCAGTCCACAAACGCGAGGCGTTGTTGCCACTTGTAACTATGAAGCGCGTGCATTCGGTATTCACTCCGCCATGCCAATGGCAACTGCGCTGCGCCACTGCCCAGACCTTACTATCATCAGGCCCCGTATGGAGGTCTATCGTGAGGCCTCTAAGGCAGTGCAGGAAATATTTCGTTACTACACCCCCCTCATCGAACCACTGTCGCTAGACGAAGCCTACTTGGATGTAAGCGACTCAAAAGCTTGCCAGGGTAGTGCGACCCTTATCGCTCAAGAGATTCGTAAAAGAGTGAAAGCGGAGGTGGGAATCACCATATCGGCAGGTATTGCCCCCAATAAATTCATCGCCAAAATCGCCAGTGATTGGAATAAGCCAGACGGTCAATTTGTCGTGCTACCAGAGGATGTGGATGATTTTGTTCTGCAGCTTGATGTCAAAAAACTCTTTGGTGTTGGCAAGGTAACCGCAAACAAGCTGAACAAATTGGGAATTTATAAATGCTCGGACTTGCGCGGCTTATCGCAAGAAAAACTAACCGAGAGCTTTGGTAGTTTTGGAGCAAGATTATTTCAATTATGTCGCGGTATCGACAACAGAGAGGTATCTACCAACAGGGTTCGCAAGTCGCTTAGCGTCGAGAACACCTACTCTACGGACATTGACACTTTGACTGCTTGCCAAGAAAAGCTGCCCGAATTGCATGAGCAATTACTATCCCGCCTAAAGAAGGTAGAAGATCGCTACCGTGTCAGTAAACAAATAGTGAAATTGAAATTTAGCGACTTCGTAACAACGACGGCAGAAGCCACGTCAAGCAATACCAACCTAGAACGGTTCAAAGAGCTAGTCCAGGATGCCTACGCTCGAGGCAATCGATCCGTGCGCCTCATTGGCTTGGGGGTTAAGTTGGAGCCCTTAGGCGACCAGCTTCGCGAAACCAAGCTCGACAGACAATTGCGGCTAAAGCTCGATAGCCCGTCTTAGCGCTCATACTCAATGGCCGTTATATACCAAATCGTCGTCCCGGCCTCGGTTGTCACCTCGGCTTCGTCATCGACCTCTTTCTTGAGCAGCGCACGCGCCATGGGAGAGTCTACCGAGATATAATCTTTACGATTGAATATCTCATCATAGCCCACTATCCGAAATTTAAGCTGTTTTCCCTCTTCGCTCTCTACCTCGACCCAAGCACCGAAGAACACCTTACCATCTTGATCGGGGTGATACTCGACCACTTTTAGCTCTTCTAGGCACTTACGCAAGTAGCGCACCCGCCTATCTATTTCTCGAAGCCTTCTCTTATTGTACTGATAGTCTGCGTTCTCACTTCTATCTCCGAGACTGGCGGCCCAGCTCACCTTCTTAGTGACCTCAGGGCGCTCTACTCGCCACAGGGCGTCCAGCTCTTGCTTTAGGTCTGCTAGGCCTTGTTTTGTTATCAATGGGGTTTTCACACGGCTTCTCAACAATAAGAATAATTTTCGCCAGTACAGTGAAGACTGTACACTTTGATGGAATAGCCATACATTATAGCCTCCACTGAGAATATGCTTAAAGCCATAAACAAAGCGAAATACGCCCCTCATGCATCACGTTAGCATTCTAGCAATCGATAAAGGCCTAGCATCTAGCATCACTATTCCACTAGAGATGATTGAAGCGGCCAGCGTCATCGAAAGAATAAGGCATCGAGACTATGCGCCTAGAACCATAGTGATAGCAGGCAAGAGCCGTGCGCCAGTTCAGATGACGGGGCGGTTCCAAGTACTACCGGAAAAATCAATCGACGAAATAGAATCAAGCGATTTGATTTTCATTCCCGCTCTATGGGGCAACCCAAATGCCGTTGTTAAGGCACACCCAGAGATTACCCAGTGGCTCAAAAAACAGTATCAATTAGGCGCCACAATTTGCAGCGTCGGTACGGCAAGCTATTTTCTGGCAGAAGCTGGCTTACTCGATGGCGTTAACGGTACAACTCATTGGTATTATTTTGACGATTTTCACAAACGCTACCCCCTAATCAAGCTCCAGAAAAAGCGCTTCATTACTCACGAGAAAAGGCTCTACTGCACCGGCAGTGTCAATGCTGTTCGCGATGCAACGCTTCATTTCGTCGAACAGATTTTCTCTGGCGATATCGCAGATGAAATATCGCATCAATTCACTCACGAACTAAAGCGCTCATACGAGTCCTTGCTACTAGCTAGCGAAGATAAAGACATTCATCACGACGAACAGATTATCAAAATACAGGAATGGCTAAAGCGACACTATAACGAAAGCATTAGCCTCGAGTCTTTAGCTCAGAAATTCGATCTAAGCGTACGTACTTTTAATCGGCGATTTCGCAGCGCCTCAGGCAATACGCCTTTACAGTATTTGCAAGAGGTGCGCCTAGACCAAGCAAAAGCCCTGCTCAAGAAGAGTAATTTAAGCGTGTCGGAAATCGCCTACTCAGTGGGATACCATGACAGCAGCTATTTCACCTCGCTTTTCAAACGCATCAACGCGGTTACTCCCAATGAATACCGCCATCTCGTTCGAAATAAATTATTCAATGTGGAAGTAGAATAAAAAAAGGCTCGCAATAATTATTGCGAGCCTTCTATTGTGAGCGATTAATCCTTAAGAAATAGGTGTTTGATATTTTTCTTTCCATTGCTCGTACGGCATTCCGTAAACAGTTTTTCGCGCTTCATCATAGCTAATTTCTATATCCCTATCGTCTGCTGCAGCTGCATACCATTTCGCTAAGCAATTACGGCAGAATCCCGCCAGGTTCATTAAGTCTATGTTTTGCACTTGCTTATTCTCATCGAGATGCTGCAGTAACTTTCTAAAAACTGCCGCTTCGATCTCTGTTTTATCTTGCTCATTCATTTGCATTAAACACCATTTCTATTATCGCTAGCGCCCTGCGCTAAGCCGTATGAGACGCCAAGGCGCCATATTCGTCACGCTCATCAAAACTATAGACAGTGGAGTCAACCTCATCGTCATCATCCACTTCTTCATCAGCGCCGCCAAGAGGCACTTCGAAGTCTTCTGGCGCCAAGCCAGTAGCTCTATGCTTCTTATCGATTGATTTTAACTGCCTTTCTGCCGCGTTAAATGCGTCACGGATAGCCACATAAAGATCTTCGTGCTCTGGCTTATCGTGTTGCCCCTGTTTTACTACAATTTCTTTTTTCGAAGTGTGCAGCTCAACGGTAACGCTATAAACCTTACCCTTATGGTGGTTGTTATGAGGGGAATCCAACACAATTCGACCGCCAATGATATCGTTACTATAGCGCTGTAATTTATCGATGCGCTTATTAACATTGTCAACTAGAGAGTCTGATTGGTCTATATTGTGAAATACAACTTGGAATTCGTTAGACATAAGTAATTGTCTCCTTGTTTTCGTGACACGTAAATTTAATTTCCTAGAACTTCTATATTGGTCCTCCTTCGTTAGCTGTACAGATCAACTAGTACGCGATGAATCTATCCGCCAAATGACCGACGGCAAGCGCATAGTTATTGGCACAGTTATATCGTAGTATCGCGCGAAAATTACTATAAGTAATAAACGCCTTCCCTTCCTCTCCGTCAGGTAAAATGACGGAAGCTTCAAAATCGTTAGTGGGGAGATCGGAGCCATCAGCTCTTCTAAAACCTGCCTCCTGCCAATTAGCCAGAGGCATCGCCACGGAGTGGTGTCTTAATACACTGCATGAATAATCTGTCGGCTCCTGTGCCCATTGGGAGGCTCTTTCCGAGTAGTCGCTAGGTAGACTCACCTCTCGCCCCCAGGTTTGATCCGAACGCCACCCGGACTCACGTAAATAATTGGCAATTGAGGCGAACACATCTGCCTCGCTGGTCCATATGTCTCGTTTGCCATCACCATCGAAGTCTTGGGCGTAGCGTAAGAAACTAGACGGCATGAACTGACTCTGGCCCATCGCTCCAGCCCAAGAACCTTTCATATCTTCAGGTGCAATATGGCCTTCATTCAATATTTCCAACGCACTGAACAGCTCACGTCTAAAATACTCTGAACGCCTAGGATCATAGGCAAGAGTGACCAAGGCACGAACAACGTCGGTACCGCCAGTAAAACTGCCAAAATTGGTCTCGATTCCCCAGAAAGCCACTATAAAGCGAGCCTGAACATCGTAGGCTTCTTCTACGCGCGCTAGCAGTTCTCGGTGCTGGGCGAGTCTCTCTCGGCCTGTATTCACGCGCCAAGGAGTCACTCTTTTATTCAAATACTGAGGGAGCGTTTCTACGAACTCCGCTTGGTTGCGGTCATTCGAAACGACTTGAGGGATAGGGGTAATGCCGTGCAGTGAGGCTTGAATGATTTTCTCGTCTATGCCTCGCTCTCTTGCCTCGTCCATCACGGCAAGCAACCAATCTTCAAACTCTATCTGTGGCTCTTGGGAAAGGGCGTTTCCGCTAATGATAAGGGAAAAAAGAGCAACAAAAACCGAGCAAACGGCAAGTCGAGCGATGTGCATTCAGTCTCCTTCCTACTACTTACAATTCTAGACTACTCCAATATTTTTCATTTGTCTAAAAGTCTTTTTAGCTTCTTTTGGCACCTCCAAAGAGCCCTTAAAAACCCTAACCTTCGAGCATTCTTTGGTAGACGTAGGCATGAAGAAACAAGGTTAATTCTTCAGTTAGATCTTGGAATTCCACACCATATACGACTGGTGCATCGCTGTGTTGCTCCTCTTTTTCGCTCATACGCGCTCGCACAATGGCTTGCAGCGACACTTCTCTGTCCACATCGCTAAAATTAAAAACACTCACAATATTGAGCTCATCCCCGATTTTAACTGCTCCTGAAGGTAGCTCTAAACGGGCACCAGTGGGGCTTAAATCAAGCAACTTCGCATCGACCGACTCCGCCGCATTGTCTGCGGACTTGTTGGTCACCTTTGCCTCTACAACAATAGAGATTCGCGGCGAGGCTCTAACTCTATTGACGGTTACTTCGCTTGGATATTCAAGATGGAGATAACTAGCAGGCGACGTACACACTTTCTGCACGACTGTCTGAAAAGCAATGGCGGCGCTACTGGTAATCGCTCTGACAATCACACGCTCACCGTTGACGACTCCCACCGATTTTCCACCCTTCTGCGGTTGAGTCACTAAAACACTTATTCCTTCTATGGAACCAATGAGCTTGGTTGGAGATCGCTCACCTGATACATCAATAAACTGAAGCTGTAGTGTCGTGCCTGAGGGGAGTCGCAAATCGCTAAAATTCATGAGCAGTTAATTACCTTATTTAGTTTTCTATCAATAACTCATTATCGGCCGCTGCGGACCTTGCTATAGCGACAAGCACTAGGCCTGATAACACCAATGCCAAGGCTCATAGCAAATACCGCAATCATTGCCTCGCGGATAAGACAGATGAAAGTGAAAGCGTTTGGCATTTAGCTCTAACCAAGCAAATGCAGAGCTATTCTCAAACTCCTCTTCCAGCACGGGGCAGTCATCCGTCGTTATATCGATTGCTCTTCCGGTATGGTGCTCACTATAGCCTGGAGCAGCATTTACATTGAGAATCTGCTCTATGCTGATGCCTCGATCCAATTTACGCTGAATGAGTCCGGCCTGGTAATCCGCACTGCGAAAGGCCGACACCAGCATCAGATTGACGCCTTCAGTGTTGGCCGCGGCTCGCATACTCGTCCAAGCCTCCAATGCCTCGGGTAACAAGCGCTGCTCTCTGCCGTAAAAGTCTGGCTCGGTCGCTTGCAACAGGGCATGCTCGGGCTCGATAAAGAAAGGCAATCCCTTTCGCTGAGCATAGTCGGGCGCTATGCCTAGCTGTGCATGGAGTTTACGTACCGCTTCTCTGTAAGCACTTTCATGCATCGAACTCATCCATTGTGACCTAAACCTCTTAATTATCAGCCGTCATGCTACCCCCCAAGACGGAACGTAGGCAAGCCAATCCAGCATTCGGGGCAACTCATCACATGAGCTCAAGCGGCAGAACTCAAAATACAAAAATGGCCAAATAACCCCCTAGATTGGCCGATTTGCCATGGTCATAATACCCATCATTATCTACTATAAGCCCAATATTATTAGTCATCGCCAAACTGGATTTTATCCAGCACATTTTCGAGGATCTCTATGTCAAACCTGCCAGTCATTATCGGCATGGGCGGTATCAACCCAGCAGGAAGAAGCTCTCTTCACCACGCCTATCGCCGACTAGTGCTTGATGCGCTACCGAAAAAGGACGCATTAGAAACCAAGGCAAGCCTAGCCAGTCTAATGGGACTTTTAAGAAAAGACGCCGACCAATGGGTCGACTCAACTGGTGCGACGGTGCAGCTCGAAAGTTATCTAGAGAGCATTGAGCCTACTCTAAGAAACAATACGCTAATTCGTAAACTGGAAAATAACCTGTTCGACCCCGATCAGCAGCTTTACCATAAGAAAGCCACATTGAGTGCCAGTGAAGAGGCGCCGATCAGCTTTATTATTCGCAAACAACACCTACCGGAGCAAATTCCAGCTCAGTGGAAAATCAGCGAGCACAGTGGCAATCAAGTGCGAGTCGAAGTAAGCGGTTCCATGGAAGTGCTAACAGAGAACTTTCGTCGTTCCGATGTGAACAGCGCCGGTCAGCTTCCATCTGGGTTTGAGCCCAAGTCTTTGTACCAGTCCCGCAATCACCCACGCGGTCTACAAATGACAGTATTCGGTGCCAGCGATGCCATTGGCTCACTGGGCATTGACTGGGAAACCATTCAGAACCGCGTCGCACCAGACCAGATTGCCGTTTACGCAGGCAGCTGCATGACGCAACTAGACTATAATGGCAACGGTGGTCTAATGCAGGCTCGACTGCTCGGGAAGAAGGTCAGTTCAAAGCAGCTCGCGCTAGGCTTTGCGGAAATGCCAGCCGATTTTATTAATGCCTACATCCTAGGGAATCTTGGAACCACGGGTACCAACGTCGCCGCCTGCGCCACTTTTCTTTATAACTTAAGACAAGGCATGCGCGACATACAATCGGGGACTCATCGCATCGCCATCATTGGCACCAGCGAAGCCCCTATCACACCCGAAGTCATCGAAGGCTACTCCACTATGGGAGCGCTGGCATCCGATGCGGCCCTGCTAGGATTAGACGGACTCGCCCCGAATTCCGAGCTCAACCATACCCGAGCCTGTAGACCATTTGGGGAGAACGTGGGCTTTACCTTAGCAGAGTCTGCCCAGTTTATAGTGCTTTGCGATGATAGCCTCGCCTTGGAATTAGGGGCCAATATCTATGGCGCAGTCAACGATGTATTCGTCAATGCTGACGGCTTTAAGAAGTCCATCGCAAGCCCTGGGGTTGGCAACTATATAACGGTTGCCAAAGCGGTAGCAGCCACTCGGAATATAATTGGCGATGAAGCCTTACGCACCCGCACCTATGTGCAAGCTCACGGCACAGGCACCCCACAGAACCGTGTCACTGAATCTCATATTCTCAGCACCGTTGCAGCCAATTGGGGTATTAGCAAATGGCCCGTAGCCGCGTTAAAGGCTTACTTTGGGCACTCCCTCGCCAGTTCGGCAGGGGATCAGCTCACTAGCAGCCTTGGCGTTTGGCGTTATGGCATTATTCCCGGCATCCAGACCACCGACCAAATTGCCGATGATGTCCACAGTGATAACCTCGACTTCGTCTTAACACATAGAGATGTCGGTGCTGAAGGTATGGACGCAGTTCTAATTAATTCCAAGGGCTTCGGTGGAAACAATGCGACAGCATCGATCCTTGCTCCCCATATCGCTCTTAGAATGCTAGAGAAAAAACACGGTAAAGCGGCTATAGCAGAACATCAACAGCGCAACAAAGCCGTGGCCGAGAATACCCGTCGTTACGATGAAGCGTTAACAGCGGGCATTAACCAAACCATCTACCGTTTCGATGACGGCGTGTTAGGCGGCGAATCAGTCACTTTGAGCAATAAGGAGTTGGGGCTGGAAGGCATCTCAAAACGGGTAGACCTGGAAGTGGCCAACCCCTACGAAGATATGTGCTAGCTCAAGCAAGGCGCAGGAGCGAGACGCTCCTGCGCTACTGACTTACTTAACCGTAATTTTTTCAGCAATAACCGATTGCCAATGAGCCGGGCCAGTTTGATGCACGGAGGTACCGTTGACATCTACCGCTACCGTGACCGGCATATCCTCAACTTCAAACTCGTGAATAGCCTCCATTCCCAAGTCTTCAAATGCCACGATCTTGGCCTTCTTGATCGCTTTAGACACTAGGTAGGCAGCACCACCCACGGCCATCAGATATACAGCCTTGTGCTTCTTAATTGCATCAATAGCCACCTGACCGCGCTCAGCCTTACCGATCATGCCCAGCAAGCCCGTATTACTCAAAAGATTCTCGGTAAATTTATCCATACGAGTCGCCGTTGTTGGCCCAGCTGGTCCAATAACCTCATCGCGCACTGGATCCACAGGCCCAACGTAGTAAATAAACTTGCCCTTAAGATCCACCCCATCAGGCAAAGACTCACCCCGAGCAAACATTTCCACCAATCGCTTATGAGCAGCGTCCCGACCCGTTAGCATTTTACCCGACAGGAGTAATGTCTCACCGGGCTGCCATTGTTCAATATCCTGCTGGGTGACTGTATCTAGGTTTACCCGACGCGCCCTTGGGCCGGCATCCCATGTAATGTCTGGCCAATCATCAAGACTAGGCGCGTCTAGGCTCACCGGACCACTGCCGTCTAAGACCACATGGGCGTGACGAGTAGCGGCGCAGTTTGGAATCATTGCCACAGGCAAAGATGCAGCATGAGTCGGATAGTCTTTAATTTTGACATCCAGCACCGTCGTCAGACCACCGAGCCCTTGCGCGCCTATACCCAAATCATTCACTTTATCCATGATCTCTAGGCGAAGCTCTTCGACACGATTACTGGGCCCACGCTTTCGCAGTTCATGAATATCAATCGGGTCCATCAACGACTCTTTCGCCAGTACCGCCGCCTTCTCAGCCGTACCACCGATGCCTATGCCCAACATGCCGGGCGGGCACCACCCCGCTCCCATGGTCGGAAGCGTCTTTAACACCCAGTCGACGATGCTGTCGCTTGGGTTAAGCATAATTAATTTTGACTTATTCTCGGAACCGCCGCCTTTTGCGGCCACGGTGATATCGAGTTTATCCCCCGGCACGACTTCCATATGAATCACTGCGGGAGTGTTATCCTTGGTATTTCTACGTGCGCCCGCCGGATCCTCCAATATTGAGGCCCTAAGCACATTGTCTGGGTTCAAATAGGCTCTTCTAACGCCCTCGTTCACCATATCAGAGACGCTCATATCGCCTTGCCATTGAACGCCCATCCCGATTTTTAGAAACACAGTGACTATGCCCGTATCTTGGCAAACCGGCCGCTTGCCCTCGGCACACATGCGCGAGTTAATCAGTATTTGTGCCATGGCATCTTTGGCCGCTGGCGACTCCTCTCGCTCGTACGCCTCATTGACCGCCTGAATAAAGTCTAGAGGGTGGTAATAAGAAATATATTGCAGCGCATCGGCTACGCTTTGAATTACATCGTCTTGGTGTATAACGCTCATTGCAAAATCCTGTTATTAAAATAGCAAAGATGAGTGAATTCTAGCACGATAAGCAGTAGGTATTCCTTACTCACTAACGTAGAATCTAACATCGTTTAGAAAAAGAAAAGGGAACAACAATGATTGAGTCTGGTGATAAGCATATTGTATACCGCCAAGAAGGGGCGGTATTCATTATTCAAATAAACCGTCCGGATAAAAAGAATGCGCTACTACAAAACATGTACAAAGCGCTTGCTGAAGGCATTCACCATGCCGATGCCAATAAGGAGACGAATGCTGTTTTAATTTGCGGCACACAAGACTGTTTCACGAGCGGGAATGACGTGAATGACTTCGTGGCAGGCCAAGCCCCGGGAACGGAGCGCCCTTCTGTGCAGTTCATGAAAGCATTGGTCAATTCTCGCAAACCCATAGTCGCCGCAGTAAACGGCCTTGCAATCGGCATTGGCACAACAATGCTCCTGCATTGCGACCTAGTGTACGCAGCAGACGATGCATACCTACACTTGCCCTTTACCCGCTTAGGGCTTTGCCCTGAGGCGGGCTCTAGCTGGCTCACTCCTGCGCTTATGGGACATCAACGAGCATCGGAGCTGCTACTGCTTGGTGAGCGCTTTGGCGCTGACAAAGCCCAGCAGTACGGACTAGTGAACGAAGTCTGTCCTGCCGAGAAAGTCTACGACCACGCGATGGAAAAAGCGAAGGCCTTGGCCGCGTTACCCAGTGAAGCGGTACAAACGTCTAAGCACCTTATAAAGCGCAGCCAAACTGCACAAATTGACGAGACTATTTCCTTAGAGCTTGTCAATTTCTCGCGCCTGCTGGCCACTCCAGAATCTCAAGCCATCATGCAGAGCTTTCTGAACAAGAAGAAAGGCTAAGCTTCGCGGCTTAGCGCAACAAGTAATCTCTCGCTGCGTTTATGCGTTGAGCAAGATAGTCTGAGCCACCGCGATCAGGATGCATTTTTTGCATCAGTTTGCGGTGGGCTTTGACTATCTCATCTCTACTCGCTCCGTCATGCAGCCCCAGAATTTCCAACGCTAAAGACTCCGTCATAGGAGCCTCACTATCGCTTGATGCACGACCCGCATCCTCTTGCGAAGCGCGCCCGCCACGCCATGAGGCATGGGTACGATCTAGATAGGCCTCCAGAACCTGACAGGAATCCGAGTCCTCATCACACTCCTCAAGTAGCATCATAAGTTCGTCGATACTTAAAGAAGACAACCTGTCCCCTTTGAACTGCCCCAGCAAAACCTCGCCATCCATCACGCCCGTTTCGTGATCTAAGGTCATGCTCAGAAATTTTGTTCGTATCACAGAATTGCCTTGCTCCGATGCCGAACCGTAAGCACTTGATGCCTGGCGTTTTCTGAAAGCCTGAAGAAAGGGCAGAAAACGAAGCAATAGGGGCAAGTTTCGCAGTAGAAAAGTTGCAGCCACCATTATTGGTGCCAAGATAAACTGCACAGGCAGGCGCCCCAAGACGATGAGCCCCACGACCACTACAACAACGATAACCAGAAGCAAAAGCATATTGAACTGCTTTTGATTAAGTGAATAACGTATTGCGAATTTTCTCAAGCCTATATAGGCAAGCACAGGCAGCGCTAAGAGAATAATGAATCTAAACAGAAACACAGAGCAAAGCCTCTTCGTTAAGTATCAAGGCACTCACGATGATTTCCCTTTCATCTGTTGAGTAAGCTTTAACACCGCTGCACCACCGCCATTATCAGCATAGGACTCTAACGCGGGCCATCCTCCAGTTGCATACACTGCCACCGCCTGCAGCAGTTCGCGCAAATGTTTTGCACTTGCACTATCGAACTGAAAGTAGGCCCCCTTAGACAGCTTAGCAAGTGACTGATACAGCTGCTTAGCATCGGGGTCATGGCCATCTTGAAAAAGGAATATGGGAATATTGAGCAAGCCGCACTGACCTGCCAGCTGACGCAGCACTGGCTGATTCTCCTCTACAGCATCGCCAATATACACTAGGCAATGGAGACTCTTCTTGCGGTGCTCCTCCAAGGTATGACGCAGCACTCTCTCTATCTGCGTTGTGCCAGCACGGCACTGAATTCCTGTCATCAGCTTCAACATGGCATCGGAGCTACGACACCAATTACTAATATAGAACTCTGCAAAACCTCGAAAGTAAGCAAGTTGAATTTCTAAGCTACCGGCAGAGTGAGCAGCGACAAACATATCCGCCTGCAAGCCCATAGCACTATCCCAAGCACTCTCTCGGCTCGCTGTCGCATCCAAGGCAAACAATAACCGTCCTCTCTCAGCGTTCACCGCAGGCAATCGCGACACTTGCTGCAAGAATGCCGACACTTCGCTCTTGCTGGAAACCGCCTTCTGTTCCTGCGCGCGACTAACTGCTTTGCGTTTATCCCTAGACATACTATGAATTCTTTGTCGCCATGAAACGAGCCAAAATGGCAATCCATTCGAAAGCCAAATACAAACGATGACAATAAGGGCAATTTAGCTAAGAGTAAAGAACTGGACAGTTCAATGCACATGAGGCCCCTAGCGACAGAGCAATTGCACAATGCCCTACAGCGGAAACAATTCAAGCTGGCATTCGTGCTTAGAGGTGAATTTTTCAATCCCTGAGGCAGGATTTTTGGGCCTAGGCAAGGCGCAACGGAACGCAGGAAGGGAGCGTACAGACAGGTACGTGACCGACCGAGCATATGAGCAACGCCCCATCGCGGAAAAAATTCAAAACGGGCATTCGTTCGTAGAGATGATTTTTTCAATCCCTGAGGCAGGATTTTTGGGCCTAGGCAAGGCGCAACGGAACGCAGGAAGGGAGCGTACAGATAGGTACGTGACCGACCGAGCAGATGAGCAACGCCCCATCGCGGAAAAAATTCAAAACGGGCATTCGTTCGTAGAGATGATTTTTTTCAATCCCTGAGGCAGGATTTTTGGGCCTAGGCAAGGCGCAACGGAACGCAGGAAGGGAGCGTACAGACAGGTACGTGACCGACCGAGCATATGAGCAACGCCCCATCGCGGAAA
>JAWWAY010000016.1:0-73499 GCA_033721235.1 Pseudohongiellaceae bacterium
ACGCGGCATGGCTGGATCAGGGTTGCCCCCATTGTCCAATATTCCCCACTGCTGCCTCCCGTAGGAGTCTGGACCGTGTCTCAGTTCCAGTGTGGCTGATCATCCTCTCAGACCAGCTACGGATCGTCGCCTTGGTAGGCCTTTACCCCACCAACTAGCTAATCCGACGCAGGCTCATCTAATATCGCAAGGTCCGAAGATCCCCTGCTTTCCCCCGTAGGGCGTATGCGGTATTAATCCGAGTTTCCCCGGGCTATCCCCCTCTACTAGGTAGATTCCTACGCGTTACTCACCCGTTCGCCGCTCGACGCCTGGTAGCAAGCTACCATCGTTTCCGCTCGACTTGCATGTGTTAAGCCTGCCGCCAGCGTTCAATCTGAGCCATGATCAAACTCTTCAGTTTAAAGTTTTTCATCAACTGCATCTTCACGATAATTCGCACTACTTAATCGAACCATCAACACAGTGACAAATATTCATGCTCAAAGTCACAACTACTGTCTTTTAACTTAATAAATTAACGCAGTTGCTTACTTCGAATAGTCTTGCTGTTTTCGCAAAACCATCTCGGCAAGCACCCACCTCTATTACTTAATCTCTACTTTTTAAAGAACCTTTTTCCTGAACCTTCGTGGTTAGGAGGCCGCGTATTATACGCATCTTAGCGTTGTTGGCAAGAACTAATTCAAATTATTTTTTTGAATCTTTGTGGCTGAAAAACTTCTCAACTCACAAATTTGCTGACCAACTCAACTCAAGGGCGCGCATTATGCCATAAGAATTTTATGGCGCAAGTACTAACTGTAAATTCATTGTAAAAAATCTAAATTCGCCGCCACTAGGCAAAGTGAGCCAGGTGAAATAGCTTCTTACCACGCTTAGCTATCAAGTACTTCCCATACAAAGCGGAGCTACTGTTAAGCACGGTTTCGTTGGACAGAATCTTTTCACCATTGATGCTAACCGCACCATTGCCTATAAACTCTCTCGCCATCTTGTTGGACTTCGCCAAACCTGTGATCACCAGCAGGTCTACCACCCCAATCTCTGGCTGCGCCAGCTCGGTGCTAGGCAAGCCATCCAGTTGCAGCTGCATACAGTCAGCATCACTCAAAGACCCTAGCTCTCCAGAGAACAGAGCTTCACTGATTCGCTGTGCACCTTCTAAGCCTTCATCACCATGCACCAATTGCGTGACGAGCTTGGCCAATATGCCTTGCGCCTCTGGCTTTGCCTGAGCCGCCTCATCGGCACGCTGAATCTCGTCAATCTCTGCAGGGCTTAGGAAAGTAAAGTACTTCAGGAACTTATAGACATCCGCATCCGCCGTATTCAACCAGAACTGATAGAAGGCATAAGGAGAGGTCTTATTGGCATTCAGCCAGATTGTACCGGTCTCGGTTTTGCCAAACTTCTGCCCGTCTGCCTTAGTCACCAACGGAAGCGTGAGGCCATAGGCTTGGCCTCTATATAAGCGGCGCGTCAAATCGATGCCACCAGTTATATTCCCCCATTGATCACTACCGCCTATCTGCAAAATACAATTGTGGCGTTTATAGAGCTCTGCAAAATCGTAGGATTGCAGAATCATATACGTGAACTCGGTGAAGGATATACCCGCGCCTTCGCGCTCGATGCGCTGCTTAACCGACTCTTTTTGAATCATCGCGTTTACAGAGAAGTGCTTACCCACATCGCGTAAAAAATCCAGGACGCTGACATTTTTGGTCCAATCCAGATTATTTACTACAGTGGCCGGGTTGGACCCCGCATCGAAGTCCAAAAACTGAGACACCTGAGCTTTCAAACGCTCCACCCACATCTCAACGGTATCACTACTATTAAGCTGACGCTCAGTGGCCTTAAAACTGGGATCCCCAATCAAACCAGTAGCACCGCCTACCAAGGCGATTGGCGTATGCCCAGCAAGCTGAAAGCGACGAAGCGCCAAAAGCGGCACCAAGCTACCGATGTGCAGACTCTCAGCTGTCGGGTCAAAACCGCTATAGAGAGTTCTGGGAGTGGCAAGCACTTGCTTCAGCTCATCTCCAGAGGTCATTTGCGAGACTAGGCCTCGCCCTTCCAAATCTTCAATTATGTTTTCAACTGCAGACGACATATCGCTTTCCTAGACCTGTTCTTAATCTCAATTAAACTCTCTGCCAATTCACTACTTCGGGATAATTTGCCTTAACTTGCAGTCTAAGCGACTGAGCGGCAATGGCAGTAAGGGCGCAGATTTTACACTACAAAAGCCAATAAGACTTGACCTGTCATATAAAAGCCATAAGAATTGCGATCTATTCGTTATCAATCAGCTATATATAGCTGCAAATTTAAGAGAATTATTATTAGTACTTTGATGGATCTTATTGACTCTGCTAAGCAAACCCTTAGCAAATACTATCCTCGCAATCACTTCATACTGGCTAGCGGTCTAAGCTTGGTATTAGTGGTCACTCTTGCATTCACACCAGAAGAAGCTGATACAGACTCGGCGCAGGCAGATAAAGGCACTCTCAATATTCCTCTAGCAATAGAGCTTAGCGAGCCAGCACCAGCCCCCGCCTTGATGCCAGAAACAGAAGCGCCCACGGCCCCTACGACTCCAGCTGTCGATGAAGAGACATACTCGGCCTGGACCGACTTAAAGGTGGAGTCCGGAGACAACCTGACCAGCATCTTCAATAGAGTCGGCCTTAGCAGCCAATCCATGTACAAAGTTCTCAACAGCAATTCCGAAGCAAAAGTATTAAACGCGCTCTATCCTGGGTATGAGCTTAGCTTCCGTATTCCAGAACCCGGAAAACTGGAGCAACTAAAGCTGCTCAAATCTCCTCTTGAAGGCTATCTATTTACCCTCAACGAAGACTCCTACGTTGTGGAATCAATCCTTCATACCCCGGACGTCACTACCGCTTTTAAAGAAAGCACCATCAACGACAGCCTGTTCATGGCGGCCCAGAGAGCCAATATTCCAACGGCGGCCACTATGGAGATGGCCAATATCTTTGGCGGCGTTATCGATTTTGCTCTAGAAACTAGAAGCGGCGACAATTTCGGCATTTTATACGAAGAGAAATACTTGAATGGCGAGTTCATCGGCAATGGTGAAGTTCTAGCAGCTCAGTTCACCAACCAAGGCAAACAATTTATTGCCCTACGCTACGAGAACGAGGCGGGAGAGGTTGGTTACTTCAGCCCCGAAGGCGAAAGCATGCGCAAGGCATTCCTGCGCACGCCGTTAGATGTCTTTCGCATTAGCTCTAACTTCAATCTTAATCGCCGCCACCCCATTCTTAACACTATTCGCGCCCACAAAGGCACCGACTATGCCGCGCCGCGCGGCACTCCAGTTCGCGCAACTAGTGACGGCACCGTTACTTGGGCGGCCCGAAATGGCTCCTTCGGCAAACTGATTGTCATTAAGCATAGAGGCGAGTTTGAAACAAAATACGCCCACCTCAATGACTACGCTAAGGGCATCAAGAAGGGCGCTCGAGTCACTCAAGGCCAGATTATCGGATATGTAGGAACCACTGGCGGCTCTACCGGCCCTCACCTACATTATGAGTTTCTGGTTGGAGGCGTGCACAAGAACCCTAGGACGATTATCGACCAATTGCCAAAGGCCGTTTCAATCGATCCAGAAGAAATGCCTCGCTTCCGCGCACAAACTGCAGACTTGCTTGCGAAGTTCCGCAGCTACAGCGAAGACAAAACCCTGCTTAGCATGAATACCTCTGCTGAGACGACAATCACTCGCTAACTCTTTTAACTGTGGTTCTTCACAGCCAAAGGAGCCAGGACGGCTAGACTCATGTCTTCACCCAACTACTTCATAGGCTTAATGTCGGGCACCAGCATGGATGGCATCGACTGCGTGTTAGTAGACTTTGCGTCCACCCGCCCAACGCTTGTTGCGACACATACTGAAGAGATCCCTGCACCGTTACGCGAACAGATTCTCCAACTTTGCAATGCTGGCAGCATTAACTTGCCACAACTAGGTGAAACAGATGTAGCTCTCGGGCGCGTCTTTGGCCATGCCGTTAACTCTCTCTTGAGAAAACAGCAACTCGCCCCAGAGGCGATTACCGCGATAGGCAGCCATGGCCAGACTGTTTGGCACCAGCCGACTGGCAAGGCGCCCTTTAGTCTCCAAATCGCAGACCCAAACACCATTGCTGAAGTCACCAATATTTCAACCGTAGCGGACTTCCGCCGCAAAGACATGGCCGCAGGTGGACAAGGCGCCCCTCTGGCCCCACTGTTTCACCAACACTATTTTTCGAACAGCAGCCATCGCCGCGCTGTTCTCAATACTGGCGGCATAGCGAATATTACGCTACTCGCTCACGGTGAAGAATTCCCCATTCAGGGCTTCGATACAGGGCCTGCCAATGTGTTAATGGATTTATGGATAGCACAGCACAAGAAAGTCGGTTTCGATAAAGACGGTCAGTGGGCCCGCAGCGGCAAACTGGTACCCGAGCTACTGAACAGCTTTCTAAGCGAGCCCTATTTCCAGCAGACGCCGCCCAAAAGCACGGGGCGAGAGCTTTTCAACCAACAATGGCTCAACAAGCATCTACAGCCATTTAGCAAGCTTAAGGCAGAAGACGTACAGGCTACACTGCTAGAACTTAGCGCGCGCAGCATAGCCCAGAGCGTGGACTGGGAAGCACAACAAATCGCAGAGCTCATTGTTTGTGGCGGCGGCGCATATAATTCGGCGCTTATGGAAAGGCTAGAACAACTGATCCCATCGTGTGATATCAAATCCAGCGCTGCCCTTGGCCTAAAACCCGAATGGGTCGAGGGGGTTGCGTTTGCCTGGTTCGCTGCAAAAACTTGGAATAGAGAGACAATTAATACCCCGCCTGTGACAGGCGCTAGGCACCCTTGTCTATTGGGCGGTATTTATTACAGCGAGAACTTCGCCTCGAAATAGGCTAGATAGAGAAAGATGAGCCACAACCACAAGTTGTCGCTGCCAGAGGGTTCTGCACGACAAACTTGGCGCCCTGCAAATCCTCTACGTAATCAACGTTGGAGCCCACGAGATATTGGTAACTCAGAGGGTCAATGACGACTTCCGCCCCATTGCTACTCACAACAGTGTCGTCCTCATTGACGCTTTCGTCGAAACTAAAGCCGTACTGAAACCCAGAGCAACCACCGCCGGTGACGTATACTCGTAGCTTAAGATCCTTATTCCCTTCCTCCGCACTCAAAGTTTTCACTTTTTGTGCCGCATTGGGAGTAAGACTCATTATAGTGGCTTCGTGAGATTGGACTGCAGACATGGATTCACCGATGTTAATACATAATTGGCAACGGCCTATCGTGATAGGCGCAAAAACAAATTATGGTAAAACCAAGTATTTTAGTCAACTATTGTTTCATCATCGTCATCGGCGACGTGCTGTCTGCTAAGGCTTGAGGCCTCGTAGGATAGAACCTTATTGCGAGACGCTTCCAGCCGTTTAGCTTCCTGCTTCGCCTTTGCAATGTGCATGAGACTACCATTCACCTCAGAGCCCATCACCATTTCGATTAATGTGTAATACACATTACCCGTCACAACAGCCTTGGCGGCTAGCTCCAAGTGCTTTGCCGAGTGGATGTCTCCCTTAACTAAACCGTTGATGACAGCCGAGGGAACCCATATCTCCCCCTCTACAACACCAGACTCGGCAACTCGAATAACCGCATTGCTCTGATCATCTGCGTAAATATTGCCGGTTATTTTTCCTTCAATGATTAGCTCACCACTAAAGCGCATGTCTCCCGCTATCTCGGTTTGCCTGGACACCAGCGTATGAGCTGACCCAGCTGCTAAATTACCTTTGTCACTCGATCCGAACATACTAGCCCTCCGACAGCGCCCAATTGAACAATCTACTACTCATACCCTGCTCTGAAGAAGCAGACTCGGCCTCAACAACAATCTGAGAAGGATGAAACGATTCAGGGATTCTAATTTCCCCTTCTAAGTTCTGAAAGTATCTAAATCTAAGCTTACCTTGAAACTCTTGCCCACCCTCGAGAACATCACTCACAGGAACGGTTACCTCTTGCCCATCCTGCAGGCCAAGCAAGCTAATACTCGCCTGAGCTTCGATCATATCGTCGCCGGTACCGGCCTGACGAAACACTACCTTATAACGAAAAACCCTCGGCTGCGGCGTAGGCTGAATATTGGCTTCTGCAATGATGATAGTAGGCTGCGTGACGTCGGGGCTCATGACTTGCCTGTAGAGCGTCACATCTTGTTCTAACTGTTGTACGCGTTGACGCAGACGATTGACTGTCAGCTGCACCTCTTCAGCGGCCGCGCGATCCATTTCGCTAGTCTGCTCTACAGTCGCCACATAGGCTTGCAACTGCTCCAGTTCGCTTAGCGCCGAGTCCAGCAGACTCTGGAGTACGGTGTTGTCCGCCTCGTTCACTGTAAAGCGCTTAGCCGCCGAGTACTCTCCCCAATAATAACTGCCTGCCATAAGCGCCATTACTAGCACCAGTGCAACGCAAGAAATAACAATACGATACACTGGCCTATGGGGCACCACCGCCATACGATGCTGCTTGCTTCCCTTTACGACATTGGGCATAAGCTATCTCTTTGCGGGGGCAGCATTAAGGCAATAAGGCAACGCCTTCAAGCCCGGCGGACTCTTTCAAGCCAAACATGATATTCATATTCTGTATTGCCTGCCCCGATGCCCCTTTGACGAGGTTATCGATTACAGACAGCACTACCACCATATTACTCGGCTCTAAATACGTGACCGCTATTTGACAGCGATTAACGCCACGAACATTGCGTGTCGCAGGGAATTGCCCTTGGGGCAGAACATCCACAAACGGCTCGCTCTGGTAATGAGTCTCGAATACCCCCTGCAAAGTTGCAGGATCAACACCCTCTTTAAGTGGCGCGTACAGCGTTGCATGAATACCCCTGATCATCGGAGTCAGGTGTGGAATAAAGGTAAAATTCACTGACTCTCCCGCAAACCTATCTAAACCTTGGCAAATCTCTGGCAAATGACGATGGCCGTTAACTCCATAGGCATGCATAGACTCAGATGACTCAGTAAGCAGGCTGCCTACTTTCGCTTTTCGCCCCGCTCCGCTCACGCCAGACTTCGCATCTGCAATTAGCGATGAAATATTCACCAAGCCATTTTCAAGCAGCGGTAAGAAACCTAACTGAATAGCTGTTGGGTAGCAGCCGGGAACAGCAATAAGCTGGGCCTTGGCTATTTGCTCTCTGTTTATCTCGGGCAGACCGTAAACAGCCTCTTCGATAAGCTCGGCACTTTCATGAGTCACGCCATACCACTTTTCCCAAAGGGCTCTGTCTTTAATACGGTAATCTGCAGACAAGTCGATGACTCGTACACCTTTAGCCAATAGCTCTGGCACAGTCTTCATAGCTACGGCGTGTGGAGTAGCATAAAAAACCACATCACAGGCAAATAGCGCTGCGTCATCGGGAGCTGTAAAGGCTAAGTCGACATGACCACGCAAATTGGGAAAAAGGTCCGCCACTGGCGTGCCTTCCATTTCACGGGAGGTAATCACATCAACACTGACATCGGTACGCGGTGCCAACAGTCGCAATAGTTCTGCACCTGTATAACCCGTTGCCCCTACGATTCCTACTTTTAACACTGCGACCTCCCGCTTAAATATTCAATATTTTGCTGCGCCCAAACCACTCGGGCGGCAGAGCATGATACCTCTGTTGCCAGACTCGATACAATCTAAGGGCTATGCTAGTGTTAATTGCTAAAACACATGATAATAGCGGCCATCAAATAGAACTGTTCGGGGGATAATATGCTTTGGGTTAAGGCATTTCATATAGTTGCTGTAGTGTGTTGGTTTGCTGCCATTTTTTACTTGCCGCGTCTTTTTGTGTACCACGCGATGGCAGAAGATCAGGTCAGCAAGGACAGGTTTGTCATCATGGAGCGCAAACTCTTTAATGGTATCTGCACGCCCTCTGCCATCATGACCATCGTATTAGGTATCGTATTGATATCTTTTAACCCCTCCTACTACATGAGCTCCGGCTGGATGCACGCCAAATTAGGCTTGGTTGCTCTCCTGATTGTTTATCATTTTATGTGCTGGCGAGTTCTTGTTCAGTTCCGTGACGGAAAGAATAGCCGCACACATGTTTATTTTAGGGTGTTTAATGAACTCCCCGTATTTTTGCTAATAGGGATCGTAATACTCGTGGTCGTAAGACCGTTCTAAAACCCAATGAGAAGAGTAAGCGAGACCATGACAACAAACTCGACCAGCAAACCCAATGTAATGTGCTTTTCCGGCCTGGACCCTACAGGTGGCGCAGGCATTCAAGCGGATATCGAAGTCCTGTTTAGCACCGGATGTCATTGTCTCCCTGTCGTCACCGCACTTACCGTACAAGATACTAATAATGTCGTTGAATGTATTCCTACCAATCCGGCGCTACTCATCGAGCAAGCCCGCGCGGTTCTCGAAGACATTCCGGTTCATGCCTTCAAGATTGGCTTGTTGGGAGATATACAGACCGTAGAGATTATTCACACCCTCTTGCAGGACTACCCCGATATTCCCGTCGTTGTAGATCCAGTGTTGCGTGCCGGCGGTGGTTACGAGTTCAGTCGTGAGAATATGGCGGAGGCCTATGGTTCTCTCCTGCTCCCCCTCACCACAATCCTCACGCCCAATACGCTCGAAATGAAAGCCCTATCTCCATTCGGAGACAGCTATGATGCTTGCGCCAGCGAACTACTCGACAAGGGATGCAAAAACATTCTGTTGACCGGCACTCACGAGCACAGCAGTAAAGTCATTAACCGTCTTTACTGCGAGCACCATGCCCCGAGGGCTTTCGAGTGGCCTAGGTTGGAGAATGAATACCATGGCTCCGGCTGCACACTTGCGGCCGGCCTCGCCGCTTATCTGGCACACGGACTCGAAATAGGCGAAGCTGCCCAGCAAGCGCAACAGTTCACGTGGGATGCTTTGAACAGCGGACGCAGAGTCGGCTTCGGTCAGTTCCTTCCAAACCGAAGCTATTGGAACGACTAACGGTGAGCGAAGCAATATCGTTGCGCGGCGTATATGCCATTACTGATGCGGCTCTACTTCCGGCCGACGTACTCTACAGCCGCGTAGAAGAAGCGCTGCAAGCTGGTCTATGCCTACTACAATACCGTAATAAGAAAGACGACTGGGACGCTCGGCTCAAGGAAGCAAAAGCACTGGTTGAACTGTGCCAACGCTATTCCACCCCCCTGCTAATCAATGACGACCTAGACCTATGCCAAGCCGCAGGCGCAGATGGTGTGCATTTAGGTCAAGGTGATTCAACGCTTACATTGGCAAGAGAAACCCTGGGCGCCGATGCCATCATAGGCATCACCTGTCACGATAAAATAGCATTGGCTGAGCAGGCACAACGCAACGGCGCTTCCTACGTAGCCTTTGGGCGCTTCTTTGCTTCCAAGACCAAACCCGAAGCCCCTCCCGCTGATATCAGCATTCTGCAGGAGGCCAGCTCCAAGCTAAACATCCCCATTGTTGCAATTGGGGGCATCAACGCCGAAAATGGCGCAAGCCTATTGCAGGCGGGGGCTGATGCTCTTGCCGTAATCAATTATGTGTTTGGCCATAACGACACCAACACGCGAGTTCAACAACTCAACAGCTTATTCAAACCATAGAAAAGTACACGCTTAACCGAGGACACCATGCCCGCACAAAATACCAATAACGCTCGATCCGCCGCCCTGTTCGAAGAAGCCCAGAAATACATTCCCGGTGGCGTTAACTCCCCAGTTCGCGCATTCAAAGGTGTGGGCGGCAACCCTTTATTTTTTATTGGTGGCGAAGGCGCGTGGCTAACGGATGAGGACCATCACCGCTATATCGACTACGTGGGAGCATGGGGGCCATTGATTCTGGGCCACAAACATCCAGCAGTCATTTCAGCATTACAGGAGCAATTGACCCACGGCTTGGGTTACGGCGCTTCGACAGAAGCCGAAGTGACCATAGCTAAGACTATTTGCAACATCGTTCCTTCCATCGAAAAAGTTCGACTAGTGACATCTGGCACCGAAGCAACCATGAGCGCTATTCGTGTAGCGCGTGGCTATACGCGACGAGACAAAGTCGTAAAGTTTGAAGGCTGCTATCACGGCCACGTAGACGGGCTGCTGGTTAAGGCCGGCTCCGGCGCACTCACACTGGGCGAGCCTGACTCACTTGGAGTACCCAAATCATTCACCAATGAGACCTACGTACTCCCCTATAATGACGTAGAAGCTCTAGAGCAATTATTTGCCAGCAAGGGTGACGAAATCGCCTGCATTATTGTCGAACCCGTTGCCGGAAATATGAACTGCGTACCCCCGAAACCCGAATTCTTAGCCGCCATGCGTAAAGTCTGCGACGATGCTGGCAGCGTGCTCATTTTCGACGAAGTTATGACAGGGTTCAGGGTCGCGTTAGGCGGTGCACAAGCGCACTACGGTATCACTCCAGACCTCACGGCCCTTGGAAAAGTTATAGGCGGTGGGTTGCCTGTAGGCGCCTTTGGTGGACGCAAAGAGATCATGGATATGGTCGCGCCTATCGGCCCAGTCTATCAAGCAGGCACCCTGGCAGGCAGCCCACTGGCAGTCGCAGCAGGTCTGGCCATGTTAACTGAAATCCAAAAACCAAATTTCCACGAAATGCTCTCCAATAAAGCCAAGGCGCTAACCCAGGGCTTACAAGAACGTGCAGATGCAGCAGGCATTCCGTTTACGACCAATCAAGTTGGGGGCATGTTCGGCTGTTTCTTCACCGAAGAGAAGAACATTAGTAGCTTCGAGCAGGTAATGGCTTGCGATGCCGAGCGTTTCAAAAAATATTTTCACCACATGCTGCAAGAGGGTGTTTACCTAGCACCTTCTGCCTTCGAAGCGGGCTTCGTTTCTTCTGCCCATTCGGATGTCGAAATTCAGCTCACACTGGACGCAGCCGAGAAAGCCTTCGCTGCACTTTAAGCAGCTCGATCGAGACCAAGCAAGGAATATAGTGTTAATGAAAAAGTACGATGTATACGGAATCGGCAATGCGCTTGTCGACAAAGAATTTGAAGTGGAAGACGAGTTCTTCGCTAACAATAATATTGAGAAAGGCTTTATGACTCTCATAGAGCCAGACGACCAACAGGCTTTGCTAGACTCTCTGCTAAACAGCTACTCATTGCGTAAACGCGCTGGCGGAGGCTCTGCGGCCAATTCCATCTATGCTCTCAGCCAATTTGGTGGCAATGCATTCTTCTCGTGCAAAGTGGCCAACGATGAGCCTGGCGACTTCTATGTCAGCGAATTGGGCAGCTTGAATATCGACACCAATCTTAGCGCGGAGCGTGAACCTGGCGTTACAGGGCGCTGCCTAGTC
Source organism: Pseudohongiellaceae bacterium (assembly GCA_033721235.1). Classification (GTDB taxonomy): domain Bacteria; phylum Pseudomonadota; class Gammaproteobacteria; order Pseudomonadales; family Pseudohongiellaceae; genus UBA5078. The sequence goes on from JAWWAY010000016.1 coordinate 11,458, forward strand.
ATGGTAACGCCCGATGCCGAACGCACAATGGCCACGAGCCTAGGTATTTCTCAGCTTGTCTCTAGCGCAGAGCTGAACAAAGAAGCCATCGCCAACTCGCAATATGTCTATACAGAGGGCTATTTAGTTACCTCTCCAAGCGCCAAAGCAGCCGTGTTAGAAATGAAGCGTTGTGCTAAAGAGGCAGGAAGTAAGTTCGCCATGACCTTCTCGGACCCTGCGATGGTCGAATATTTTAAGGACGGTATTAACGAGTTTATCGGAGACGGAGTTGACCTGCTCTTTTGCAACGAGCAGGAAGCCAAGCTATGGGCTGAAGTAGACTCTTTGGCCGAAGCTTGCGAAGCACTAAAGGCAAAAGCAAAAACATTCGCCATCACCCTCGGCGCTAAAGGCGCACTCTTATTTGACGGCAGCGACTATATCGAAGTTGCTCCGCATCAAGTAAAAGCAGTGGACACTAACGGCGCAGGCGATATGTTCTCAGGAGCGCTGCTCTACGGCCTGACCCAAGGAAAGAGCTTCGCAGAAGCTGGAGCACTGGCGAGCCTAGCCTCTGCCAAGATTGTCTCCCAGTTCGGTCCGAGATTAACGCCGCAGCAGCACTCAGAGCTTCTTAAGGCCTAATTCGCAGGCAAAAAAAAGCCCAGCTTTTGCTGGGCTTTTTTTTGATCTCTTAAGCTCTTAGGTCGTCGACAAATTTCTTCACGCCGTCAAACCAGGAACTCTTCTTAGGTGACTGCTTGCCTTCGCTCTCACCAATGGCATGGAACTCCTCTAGCAGCTCCTTCTGACGCTTGGTGATATTAACCGGCGTCTCTACCAGTACTCGACAAAGTAGATCACCGGTTACGCCACCACGTACAGGCGTCACGCCTTTATTACGTAGTCTGAATAATTTTCCCGTCTGCGTTTCCGCTGGAATTTTTAGCTTAACGCGTCCGCCTAGGGTTGGAACTTCAAGCTCGCCACCTAAGACTGCATCGACAAAGCTGATTGGAATTTCGCAGTGTAAATCGATACCGTCGCGCTCGAATATCTTATGATCACGAACGGAGACCTGAACATAGAGGTCACCAGAAGGGCCGCCGTGAGAGCCGGCCTGACCTTCACCTGCCAATCGAATGCGATCGCCCGTATCTACGCCTGGCGGCACTTTAACGGATAAGGTTTTGGTCTCTTCCACAGTACCGCGGCCACGACAGCTAGTACATGGGTCTTTAATCTGCTTGCCGGAACCATGACAACGAGGACAGCTCTGTTGCACAGAAAAGAAACCCTGTTGCATACGAACTTGGCCCATGCCATTACAGGTGCCGCAAGTAACAGGAGAGCTTCCTTTCTTAGCGCCACTACCATCGCAAGGCTTACACTTGACCGAGGTAGGAACTCGAATTTTGGCTGTTGTGCCCCTAACGGCCTCTTCCAAGTCGAGTTCTAAGGTGTAGCGTAGGTCCGCACCCTTACGTACATTACTGCGGCCGCCGCCACGTCCACCGCCGAAAATATCGCCAAAAATATCACCAAACATATCGCCGAAGTCAGCGCCATGTCCGGCTCCCGCCTGCTGATCCACACCCGCATGTCCATATTGGTCATAGCGTTCACGTTTCTGGCCATCGGACAAAACCTCAAATGCCTCATTGGCTTCTTTGAATTTTTCTTCCGACTCTTTATTACCCTCGTTACGATCCGGGTGATGTTTCATGGCAACACGGCGGTAGGCCTTCTTAATTTCAGGCCCTGTCGCATCGCGGGAAACTCCCAGCACTTCGTAGTAATCTCGTTTGGACATAATGATCTACTGTTTCTCTACCATTTGTGGGGCGCTCGTCGCTTGCATACTCTACAAGGTAAAAAAACCAGGCAGGTAACCCGCCCGGTTTTTCTACGACAGACCCATTAAGGTCTCCCCGCTAAGGGGCCGCTGATACTTACTTATCGTCGTCTTTTACTTCTTCAAACTCAGCGTCAACAGCATCATCGTTGTCGGCTGAACTGGTTTGCTCGGCGCTCTCTGTAGTTTGCTGCTCAGCTTGCGCCTCGGCGTACATCTTTTCAGCCATGCCAGCAGAGGCTTCCGTCAATGCCTTAGTTTTGGCTTCGATATCGTCTATATCGTCGGTCTTGATAGCTTCTTCAAGAGCCGTGATAGCCGCTTCGATAGTCTCTTTCTCATCCGCTGCTACTTTATCGCCAGCTTCTTCCAAAGTCTTACGCGTAGCATGAACAAGTCCATCAGCACTGTTGCGAACGGTTACCAGCTTCTCGAATTTCTCATCGTCAGCAGCATTCGCTTCGGCATCTTTCACCATTTTTTCAATTTCTTCATCAGACAAACCACTGGAAGCCTTGATGACAATTGACTGCTCTTTACCCGTCGCCTTGTCCTTAGCCGACACGTTCAAGATACCGTTAGCATCCAGATCAAACGCCACTTCAATTTGAGGCATGCCGCGAGGCGCTGGCGGAATATCCGACAGATCAAATTTACCTAGTGACTTGTTCTGAGCGGCTTGCTTACGCTCGCCCTGCACTACGTGAATAGTTACCGCTGTCTGATTATCATCAGCTGTAGAGAACACTTGTGTTTTCTTCGTTGGGATAGTCGTGTTCTTCTCGATCAATGTGCTTGCTACGCCGCCCATAGTCTCAATACCTAGAGAAAGAGGCGTCACGTCTAATAGTAGAACATCGTTCACTTCACCCGAAAGAACCGCCGCCTGGATCGCAGCACCCATGGCAACCGCTTCGTCTGGGTTAACATCACGACGAGCTTCTTTGCCGAAGAACTCAGCAACCTTCTTCTGTACCAAAGGCATACGAGTCTGACCGCCCACAAGAATCACATCGTCGATGCTGCCTACGTCAATGTCAGCGTCTTGCAACGCCTGCTTAACTGGGCCCATTGTACGATCAACCAAGCCTTCAACTAGCGACTCGAACTTAGCACGAGTGAGCTTTTGCACTAAGTGCTTAGGACCACTGGCATCCGCTGTGATATAGGGTAGGTTTACTTCCGTTTGCTGAGAAGATGACAGCTCGATCTTCGCCTTCTCTGCAGCTTCCTTAAGACGCTGAAGCGCTAGTGGATCGCTGTGCAAATCCATACCAGACTCTTTCTTAAATTCATCGGCCAAGTAGTCGATCAAGCGAAGGTCGAAGTCCTCACCACCTAGGAAAGTATCACCATTAGTCGATAGCACTTCGAAAGTGTGCTCTCCGTCAGTTTCAGCAATTTCGATAATTGAGATATCGAACGTACCGCCACCAAGGTCGAATACAGCGATTGTAGAATCGCCGCCCTTCTTGTCCATACCGTAGGCAAGTGCTGCGGCTGTTGGCTCGTTAATAATACGCTTCACTTCTAGACCGGCGATTTTGCCCGCGTCCTTAGTCGCTTGACGCTGAGAGTCGTTGAAGTACGCAGGCACTGTTACTACCGCCTCAGTGACTGTTTCGCCCAAGTAATCTTCGGCTGTCTTCTTCATCTTCTTCAGCACTTGGGCTGAAATTTGTGGAGGAGACATTTTCTCGTCGTTCACAGACACCCATGCATCGCCGTTATCAGCTTTCACAATGCCGTAAGGAACCATTTTGATGTCCTTTTGAACCACTTCGTCATCGAACTGGCGGCCAATAAGACGCTTAATAGCGAACAGAGTATTCTTTGGGTTAGTAACAGACTGACGTTTTGCAGGCTGTCCAACCAAAGTTTCGCCATCTTTAGTAAATGCGATGATAGACGGGGTAGTACGATCACCCTCAGCATTCTCGATCACGCGAGACTTGCCACCATCCATAATGGCAACACATGAGTTTGTGGTGCCTAGGTCTATACCAATAATTTTGCCCATTTTTGCTTCTCCGTGTCGCACGATAGTTCGGTTATTACCGCCACAGCGTGCTAATTTTTAATTGATCACTATTCGTTAAGAATTTGCCGGTTTACAGCTGATTCAGTCCTGCACCACATTATTCTTATCTCTGGCCATGTATATTGGCGCTAATGCGCCGATTTCAAGTGCCAGATACTTATTTATGCCGTTTCATCGACGCTCGCATGAGGCGCCTTAGACACCACTACCATTGCCGCGCGTAAAACGCGGCCGTGCAAGGTATACCCCTTCTGCATAACCGCTAATACTGTATTAGGCTCGGCATCTGCGCTCTCCTGCATCACCATCGCCTGATGAACCTGAGGATCGAAAGGCTCTCCTAGGGGATTCACCTGCTCTATGCCCGACTTCTTGAAGCAGTCCAGAAAGCTCTTAAGCGTTAGCTCAACACCCTGCTTCAAAGCCTTAACAGATTCATTGTCTTCATCTACAGAGACTTCCAAGGCGCGCTCCAAGTTATCCATCACGCCCAAGAGCTCTGAGCTGAGTTTTTCTTGGCCGTATTTATGTGCCTTTTCAACGTCTTGCTCTGCACGACGGCGCACATTCTGCATCTCTGCCTGAACGCGCAAAACCTCTTCCTTTTGCTGTTCAAGTAAGACTTCCATGCTCGCCAATTTAGCCAGCGCTTCTGCCAATGGATCGTGTGCTGCTTGATCATCAGTCTGGACAGACTCTTCTGCGCCTTGTTGCTCTTTGACTTCTTCGGAAACTGGTTCCTGCTGTTCTGGTTTATCGCTCATACCGTTACCCTTGCGCTTAAACTGCTTCAATCAACAATTGCGTTACCGCAAACTCTGCAGCCGATATGGGGGCGCACCGGTCAGATTCAAGGTTTGCTCGCAATTATATTGAGCCCCTGTTTTGCCAGACGCTGACAAGTCGGCTGAGTATGCGCTATATTCAGCTATAGATAGGCCGTTACTCGACGGCCGAGGATGATTAGCGAGCCCCTAGGCTCAGGAAACGACACTCATACCATGCTTACCCAGCTCACCATTGCTAACTACGCTATCGTTGACCACTTAGAAATCGATTTTCAGCCCGGAATGACAGCCATCACGGGGGAAACTGGGGCTGGTAAATCTATTATTCTCGGCGCTCTCGGCCTCACTCTCGGCGATCGCTCTGACAAAGGGGTGGTAAGCCATGGAGCCAAGCGGGCAGACATCAGCGCACTGTTTAATACCAGCAAATTGCCCCACGCTCAGAAGTGGCTGGACGAGAATGAACTACTGATTGAAGACGAGCCCGACACCTGCCTAATACGACGAGTGGTCGGCGAAGACGGGCGCTCGAAGGCTTGGGTGAACGGCTTTCCTGTCAATTTACAGGTACTCAAAACCATCGGCGAAATGCTCATCGACATTCATAGCCAGCATGAACATCAGTCTCTGCTCAATAGGGCTACGCACCAGCGCCAACTTGATGATTTCACTGCCAACGCAGGCTTAGCGAAGGAAGTTCGCGACTTAAGCAGACAGTGGCGCAGCAATAATGAGCGCATGCGAGCCTTGCTAGAGCACTCGGAAGAAACCAGCGCCCAAGCCCAACTTATTCGCTACCAAGTTAATGAACTAGACGAACTAAGCCTAGAAGACGGAGAGCTGGAAGCGCTCGACGAAGAATACTCGCGCCTTAATAGTGCCGATACCACCCTATCCACCGCCCAAGAGCTACTCATTCTATGCCAAGAGGGCGAGGAGCAAACCCTATTGGGAGGAATCAATCACGCACTGTCGGTACTGCAAGAGCTACGAACAAAGACCAGCGCTCTCAACAACGTTGCCGAACTTCTAGGGAATGCGTCCGTGCAGATAGAGGAGGCCGTTGCCGATTTAAGACGCGAAATTGACCAGTTCGATGCCAACCCTGAGCGCTTAGAGCAGATTAATCAGCGCCTAGCCGATATTCACAGCATTGCGCGTAAGCATAAGGTGGCCCCGGACCAACTGCCATCTCTACACGCAGAGCTACAGTCGCAACTTGAAGGCCTCGATAATAGCGATGAGACTATCGAGGCACTCAGACAGCAGGATGTAGCCCTGCGAAAGCAATATCAGGAACAAGCATCAAAACTCAGCAAACTTAGGGCTAAAGCAGCAGGCGAGCTGGAACAACGCATCAATGAACAGATTGCGTCCCTAGGCATGAGCAATGCCTCTCTTAAAGTGGCCTTATCGCCAAATAATGCCGATTCGCCGGCTCCCGGTGGTTTGGAGAGCGTGGAGTTTTTAGTCAGCACCAACCCCGGTCAAGAGCCGCGCCCTCTCATAAAAATAGCCTCCGGTGGTGAACTATCGCGTATAAGCCTAGCTATACAAGTGATTACCGCACAGACCTCTGCTACCCCTACCTTGGTGTTCGACGAAGTCGACGTCGGCATTGGCGGCAGTGTTGCCAGATCAGTCGGCCGCCTTTTGAGAGAGCTGGGGGAGAGAGGCCAAGTATTCTGCGTGACCCACCAGGCCCAAGTAGCAAGCCTAGGGCACCAGCATTTGTTCGTCAGCAAGTCGGCAAAAGCTGCTGGCGACAAGAGCTTTGGTACCGAGATCACGGAACTAAGAGGTGAGGAGCAAGTGAAGGAGATTGCGCGGATGCTGGGCGGCGAATCAGAGACTCAGGACTTTACCCCCGAATCCCTTGCACACGCCCAAGAAATGTTAAGCGTCTAGCCGACACTCTGGCACTGCTGGCAAATGCCGTACAGATACAGGCTATGATCAGTTATTTCGAAACCAAATTTTTCGGCAATTTTGTTTTGCTGGTTTTCGATTACTTCGTCATAAAACTCTTCAACCAGGCCACATTTACTGCACACCAAGTGATCGTGATGCTCCATGGTGCTCAGCTCAAAAACCGAATGCCCACCTTCAAAATGATGACGTTCAACTAGGCCCGCGCTCTCAAATTGAGTTAGCACACGATACACAGTGGCAAGCCCCACATCCTCATCAGCTTCTATCAAAGCCTTGTAGACATCCTCTGCGCTTAGATGGCGAGTCTCAGAGCTCTCCAATAGCTGGAGAATTTTGACTCTTGGCAAGGTTACTTTTAACCCTGCATTGCGTAACTCTTGATTTTCGTTTGGCATGATTGTCTCTTTGGCAGACCTGCAGTCAACAGTATTGTTAGTGGCTTAGGAACCTTTGGGCAAGCGCGGCGTCTGATACCTTGTACAGCTAGTAAAGAGCTTGCACAACGCCGATGCTTTGCCCATCGGAGCAGGTAGGGTATTATGCCCGCTAAATCTTACAGATGAAAGTTTACACTATGTTCAAAGCCTTGATGCCAATACAGAAACTAAAACGCACTACGCGCGCCCTAGCGCTTATGGCCGCTGCCAGCCTACTTGGCGCCTGCGGCAGTATTCCGGTAATTCAGTTTCCCGGCGTGTATAAAATCGACATAGAGCAGGGAAATATCATCACTCAAGAGATGGTTGACCAATTGCGCCCCGGCATGACTAGACGTCAAGTGACCTTCGTCATGGGAACCCCTTTAGTCCGCGACCCGTTCAATCAAGACCGCTGGGACTATGTCTATAACTACCAGCCAGGCGGAGAGCAACGAGGACAAGAGCGCGTTACCGTTTTCTTCGAAGGCGACGTGCTAGTCAGTGTCACTGGCGATTTCCGACCACAAGCTGACAGCAATTCCTAATGCTCACAACGAGCCTCAGCGCTTGCGAGGCTCGTCTATTGGCAGGCGCTTAGAAAGAATATCTCAGGCCCAGCTCTACACTTCTTCCCTTCTCCGGCGCCACATCTTTCAATACCGATGTATGGTTTCGCACCTGCTCATCCAAAGCATTGCTTAGTTTTGCAAACATAGTCAGTTCGCCGAACTCAACTGGCCGATGATAATCCACGGAAAAGTCCACTAGCGTATAGCCATCGCTCGGCGTCTCGTTAAGCTCCACTCGACTTTGCTTAGCCACTGATGTTACCCGCAGCGTATAGCGCCAATCCCTATGAAGATGCTCAATCTGCGCCCCTGCACGCAAGGCAGGGATGCGCGGCAAATACTCTCCCGTTGTCAGCTCTGCTCGCACATAGTCTGCAAACAAAGTGAGATTAGTAGGCGCGTGTGGCTCGCGCCCAAGAGGCAATTTCACCTCGGTTTCCACCCCCTTGAACACCGCATCGCGCTGTCTCATTTGCGCTAAGGGAAGCTCATCAATCTCGACACCGGTATCGCTGAGATAGAGGTAATCGTCGATGTTGTTATAGAAAATATTGAATTCGCCTTGCACGCGGCCCATGTGCCTGCGCACATTGAGCTCGATATTGCGCGCTCGCTCTCGTTTCGCATCCGGCAACCCAACTTCCAATCGCCCCGTTGCCCCATGGGCAATCAATTCAGCACTGGGCAGACAAGTTGAAGGGTCGATATTGGAATACAGTTCTTCAATCGATGGCGCGCGCTGTGAATTCGTTACGGCTAACAGAACATTTGTATCATCGCGCATACGCCAAAGCCCAGAGGCACTAGCGCTGATGGTGTTGTCCGAGCGATCACAACGACTATTGTTAACGTGGTAATGCTGATGTTCCGCGCGCAAGCCTAGCTCGTAGACTACAGGGCCGGTATCAAAGCTTTGCACCGTAAATGCCGCAGCCGAGTCGATATCCGTATGGGGTATATAGGCCTCCTCGCCAATGGCACTAAAACTCTCTTGGCCTACTTGCAGGCCAATCAAACCATTACCTCCGGCGAAACTGTCATGGCTTAACGTAAAGCGCCCTTCCATGCCATCTCGACTGTATCGTGTGCCCACCGCGCCATCGGGCTCCACTTCCAGGTGCTCATAATCCGCCTTAGTGACTCTTGCATTGAACTCATTCAGCACACCGCTAAGGGGTAGCATCGCTTCAAAGTCGACCTTGCTCTGTTCCATCACAATCGTGAGGCCATTGCCTCCACCTTCTTCGTGCTCGACGTGCTCATCCTCTTCATGATCAGCGTGGTCCTCCTCATGCTCATCATCGTGATCCTCTTCGTGCTCGTCTTCGTGAACATGAACGTGCGCGCCTGCAGGTATGCCATATTCGCGCTCTGACTCACTATAGGACGCCCCTATATAACCATCGCCTAGTCGCCAAGAGAAACCAAAAGATGCCGCGCTGCTACGAGCCTGAGTGTTCGCAACACTGCCCCTGCTGTCCAATAGTTCTTCCAGCACTTCCTCATCGTCAATATCTACCGTGTCGGGGTTTATGGCAAAGCCATCAATACGAGTATCATTGCTGTCGCGATAGCTGCCATCTAAGTGCCAAGCGAAGTCGCCCTTGCCTCCTTCTAGCATCATTACACTGCTTTGCTCATCAAGGGCCGATTGGTGACGAGTCTCAAGCAAACCCGTCACAGACGCCGGTACTGATTGTGGAATACGATTATCAATGACATTTACAACGCCACCGATAGCACCATTGCCATACATAAGCGTCGCAGGGCCTCGAAGCACCTCAATTCTTTGAGCTAATGCGGCATTAACACTGTTGGCGTGATCGGGGCTGAAATCCGAGGCATCTAGGTTGCTTACTCCGCTTTGAAGCACCTGCACTCGATTACCACTCTGGCCCCTAATGACCGGTATACCAACGCCGCTACCAAAGGATGAATTATTCACACCCAGGAGCTGCTGCAGGCTTTCGCCAAGAGTGCTGGCCACAGCCTCTCGCAAAGCCTCACCGTCTAGAACATTCACCGCGACCGAGGAGTCTGCACGCGATTGGCGCATATTAGTGGTGACGACTATCTCATTAATGTCTAGGTCGTGAAGCGGCTCAGCGGATTGAGCATTAGCAGAAATAATTTGTGCGACAGCCGCAGCAACCGTTAACTTTGGAAACTTTCTCATAAAACTCTACTCTATTATTTTTTTATACAAACAGGCTCGCGCTAGCGCCATTTACGATGGTACTAGTCAGGCACTAGCCAAAATTAGAAAATGTGAGTGTTATGAGAGTTGCGGTGGAGCGCGCGAGTTTGGGGCGCTAGTACTGCGGCCAAAATGCGCCTGAACAGGCGAGGAAAACTGAACATGAACATAGTCGACATCGGCCAAAACACTCGTATCAACTAGCGCCCCATGGGAGCCCATGTGCAAACACATTTCGCAATCAAAATGCGTATTCAGGTCATGATCGTGAGAGTGGGCAAGGGAAACGGATTGTGCTAGCACCAGCAATAGGCCAAGGCATAGCAAAGCCCTATGCGCGACAATCGCACGTTGGCTCAATACCTTAGTAACAGCCTCGAACAGACCCATTTTGCTTTCCTTAAGCTGCCAAACTGGCAGAGTTAAATCCACTCAGAACAAGCTAGACCCGCTTGCCTAAATTTTTTATTCACAGCAAATGAAAAATTTTAAGCAAGCGCCTGTGCAAAACGCTCGAGGGCTTCCAGGCCCACCACATCGTGTGCAACTAAAGTCAGGTCCTGACGAGGCACATGGGGTAGTGCTTCGCTCAGCGTTGCCAAGTGCACCTCTTCTTGAGTACGACGCTCAGTCAAGAAGTCCCCAAGACCATCGGGCAAACGTTTGTTTACAATCATGCCACCAACGGACACTCCTGTACGCAGGAGTTGGCCGTGTAGCTGTATGCTTTCCAACACGGGCAGACGTTCTGCCGCCAACACGATTATAAAAGAAGTGCGATCAGTGTTAGACAAAGCATCGCGCAAGTGGCTGAACCGGCGGCGACGACGATTGAGCAGGCTGCGAATATTATTCTCTCTCTGCTGTGCGGGGTCATCCTCCCCTAGCACGCCCTTACCCACCGACTTATCAGCCCCCAAATTGCGCAAGACGCCGCTAAAGCGCTGCGCTTTATCACGGCGTTGAATAAGCCCATCAGTCCAAGCCGACATCATCTCCGGCAGAGCGATTAGCCTAGCGGTGTGCCCAGAAGGAGCCGTATCGAAAATGAGCAAGTCGTACTCTTGCGCCGCTTTCTCAGTGACCTCTGCAATGCGTTCCATAATGGCCGCCTCTTGCATGCCTGGGGCGTCCCGCGAAAGCTCTATGTGTTTATCAACCTCGCCCGCTAAGTGAGGCGCCATAAGCTTGCGTAGTTGATCCGATACTTCTTCCAAATGCTGGTCGACGGTTTGTTCTGGATCCAGCTCCATCGCATCCAGGTTCTCGGTAATACGCACAGCCTGCGGACCGATCTCTCTATTAAACAAGTGCCCCAAGTTATGGGCCGGATCGGTGGAGACGAGCAAGACGCGTTTGCCTTCATTGGCCATCAACAAGGCCGTGGAGGCCGAGACCGTGGTCTTACCTACGCCACCCTTACCGCCAAAGAAGAGTATCTGTTTATTACGTGCCAGCTCTAACAACATGAGACATGATCCAAAGGTGAGCGCTCCATACCCATGCGGCGATGCCAATCGTGAAAGCGATCATAAACCACTGGCAATAGCTCCATCGTGTAATAGGAGGCCGGGTTAGGAATGCCCAAACTCTCAGAAAAAACCAGCATCATGAATAAATCATCCTCATCGCGTTGAGCTCGCGCAAACTCACGTCTATAGGGCGCAATATAGTATTCACGCAGGCCATCTTCGATGCGCGCAAACAGACTCTTGCGCTTATCACTGCCGGGAATATCGTTCTCGTCCATCTTACTCTCCTACGCCGCCTAGCGCTTAAATCGCGCGGGCTGAGCGGGTTTCTTTTTCACCTTCGTCGAACGAGCCGCGCGCAATAGGCGCGACTGCATTGGATCAATTTGTAGGGGGCGATAAATTTCGACTCTATCGCCAGCCTTAAGTACATAGTCTTGGGGCAGTGGGCTAGATTTTCCATCCAATCGGCGAGAAAAAATACCCATCGAATCCGTTGCAAGGTCGATTTGCTCAAATTTTGCCTGAATACCTGAGCGCTCAACAGCCTCTAATGCGGTAACGCCTTGCTCTACCTCCAAAGCGATAATCTCCTGCCTATCGGGTAGCGCATAGGCCACCTCAACACTGATTCTAGCTGGCTCGTTCACTCGCAACACTCCCTAGGCCGACTTGCCATACACTTGCTGCGCCCTATTCACTAAGGCGTCGACAAGAGTATTGGCGGAGTGATTGAACAGTTTCTCCAGGGCATAGCCAACTACCCCACCTGTGAAATCAAACTCCATCTCTAAGCTTACTTTACACGCCGTTTCGCTAAGAGGAGTAAATCTCCAAGCGGCGTTAAATGAGCGAAACGGCCCTTCCACTAGCTCCATCGACATGCTCTCACCAGGCACTAATTGATTACGCGTCGTAAACGAATAAGTAAGGCCGGCCTTGCCCAAGGTCAGCTCGCCCACCACCTCGCTATCGCTTCGGCTTACGACCTTCGCACTCTGACAGCCTTGCATGAACTCGGGATAACACTCGATGTCATTGACCAAGCTATACATTTGTTCAGCCGTGAACATGACTAGCGCGCTGCGATCAATACGTGTCATAGCAGGCTCAGCAAATCAAAAGCAAAGTATTTCTGTGACACTGAGTTGAAGAACACAAACAGCAATACCACAGGGACAAAGGTGCGCAGAGAGAAGCTAATATATTTTTCAGCCAAAGAGCCTTTATAGTTTTCATCTCCTAGCGCCAGCTCGGCCGACAAGCCATCCTTCCAACGATAGGTGCAAACAATACAGACCAAGAATCCAACGAGAGGCAAAATGACTTCAGAGAAAGTATCCGCCAATAAATCAAAGAAGGACTTAGTCCCACCACCATAGGAAATAAACTCGGTTAAGAAGGCCGACATACCGAATGACATGGCCGCAAAGATGGCCAAGGTAGTCACGGCAGTAGCCTGTATCAGCACGGCTTTCTTACGGCTTATCTGCCACTCGTCAATCATATAACTGATAGGAATCTCTACGATGGAAACCAGCGAAGTAAACGCGGCAAAAAACACCAAAGCAAAGAACACGCCGGCCACAATACTGGCACCAAAAAACCCAACGGTACTTTGCATGGATAGAAATATTTGCGGCAAGTAGGTAAAAATCAAACCGACACTGCTAGTGGAAAGATCATCGGGGTTTGTCGCCGGATTAAACACGAAAATCGCAGGCAGAATGAGCAAGCCCGCCATAAACGCGACCGAGGTGTCCGCCACAGCAACCAAACGCCCCGAGCCCACGATACTATCCTTATTACTGAAGTAGGACCCATAGGTGATCATAATGCCCATGCCCAAGGACAAGGAGAAAAAGGCCTGGTTGAGTGCTGCATTGACCACGCCGCTATCGAAACGGCTAAAGTCTGGCACTAGATAGTAACGCAGCCCTGCGCCAGCGCCGTCTAGTGTTAGTACAAAGACGATGAGACCAATCAACATTACCGCCAGAGTAGGCATCAGCACTCGCGCTTGCCTCTCGATGCCCTTGCGCACCCCGCTGAGCAAGACACCAAAGACCATCAACTGCACAGCAATGAAGTAGACAAAAATCGAAGGGGAATCAATCACAATGCCAAAAGTCTGTGGCTCGGCCAGTGCGGACAAATCACCGAGGAGAGTGCGCAGCAAATAAATCAACAGCCATACGGTCACAACGGTATAGAACACGCCAATCATCAAAGGCGTGATAATGGCCAGCCCGCCCACAGCCCGCCAAGGCTTGCTCCGCCCACTGATGGCTGAGAATGCACCAACAGGATTACGCTGAGTGCTGCGCCCCATGGCTATCTCGGCCATCATGACGGGGACACAAATAAACGCCACAAATAGAATATAGGCCAATAAGAAGACAGCCCCACCATTCTTGGAGGCCATCACCGGAAACGCAACCAAATTACCTAGCCCAACCGCAGAACCTGCAGCTGCCAAAATAAACCCTAGTTTCGAACTAAACTGACCGCGTTCAACTGACATAGAAAAGCCTTTTATCTCAATTGCTTACTTATGGTTAAGAGATGGATGGGCAGGATTCTAACAGCGCTCGCTATGCTGAGCTAGTTTTTTGCGGCCTGCAAACAGGCAGCCATCGCCACCTCAATTGCGCGTTGCCCCTATGCAGGGGCGCTAATGCGGTTATAATGCGCCGCTATGGCTAGAACGAAAAAGAAAGCAAAAGCACCCGATAATACTATCGCTAAGAACAAAAAGGCCCTTCATGACTATTTTGTGGAAGAGAGCTTTGAAGCTGGCATGATGTTATTAGGCTGGGAAGTAAAGAGCATGCGCGAGAAAAAAGTGCAGCTTACCGATAGCTATGTGCTGATAAAAGACGGCGAGGCTTTCCTGCTCGGCTGCAATATCGTCCCTCTTAACACCGCGAGCACTCATGTTGTCTGCGAGCCAGATCGTACGCGTAAACTACTCTTGCACAAGAAAGAGCTAGCGAAGCTGTTCTCTGCAACCCAGCAGAAAGGGCATACTTGCGTCGCCACTAAGATTTACTGGAAGGGACATCTCATCAAGTGTCAGATTTCCCTAGCCAAGGGTAAGCAGGCCCACGATAAGCGCGATGTAGTAAAAGACCGCGAATGGGCTATCGAGAAACAACGTGTGGTGCGTCACTCCAATCGCTAAGCATCGGACTTGAAGCTTAGCCCTCTGTACTCCGCAATCGCCAAGCCTTCCGCGACACTCGTAAATGGATCGTGGTCTAGTACCTTACCCGGAAACGTATTTTCAAGGCTGCGGCGCACAGCCGGTATCAGAGACGAACCACCGGTACTAACCACCACATCAATATCATCAGGACCCAGCTGCGACTTCGCCAAGGTATCGTTCACCGCGCTTTCAAACATCGCTAACTGCTTGGCGATTATCTTCTCGAACTGCGCTCTGCTTAGCGTCAGCTCTACATCTATTTCAGGAATATCAAGTACGGCTTGCTCGTCGTCCGACAGTTTTGCCTTTAGGTCTTTAATCGCCTGAAAAACCAAATAACTATAGTTATGCTTGATGAGAGCATATAGGCGATTGAACTTAAGCGCTCCAGCATCCCCCTGGCGCAATCTATCGAGCACTGGCGTCGTATACTCATTCTGATTCAGCATATAACTAATGGCCCAATTCAGAATTAAGTCTTCGTACTCCTCAAATGGGAAGAGCGTCTCTATCTGCCGATCCTCCCCCTTACGCGTCCAGCTTTCGCCCTTACCAAGCAGAGGGAAAAGCAGCTCACGAAACAAGGCCTGATCGATATGATCGCCCCCCAGCCCCACGCCATGAATCGCCACCACATCGAAGGCGTCGCCTTTGCTATTCAAAATACACAGGTCCAGTGTGCCGCCGCCAAAGTCTACGGCTAAAAGAGTCTGAGCCTGCAAATTTGGGTAGGCGTGCATAAAGCTTAACGCGGCGGCCAAGGGCTCTGGATACAGCGCCTGCTCTACAAACCCCGCATATTGAAACGACTCACACAACCGCTCCAACGCCACCGTATTATGGTTAGCCTCTTTGCCTTCGAAATTCACTGGGTGGCCAATACAAGCGTGATCGCTCGGCGCATCACTGCCCTCATCTTTGAGCAACTGGGCAACAGCTTTTTGCATGCGCAAAATAATAGGGGTGATCAACGCAACAAGACGAAACGGCCTATCAAAGACCATCAAGCGCTGACTCCCCGTACTGCCAAGCATGCGCTTCACACCACGAAACAGCCTTCCCTTTTCGCCCGCATCGACAACAGAGGCCCCGTAGATCAAATGACTATCTGCCTTCTCCGGCAAACCACCCTCACCTATTTGCCCCGTCGACGTGCGCCCCTCACCCAGCAACTCAGCGCTCAGTTCAACCTTGCGCCCAGCGTTCTCGGCAATATAGCGATCTATCGCCTCCTGCCCTGTTACTACTTGGAACTGTCTATCGATATAGGACGCCGAAGGCATCGTCTTGCCCGTCGACTCCACAGGCACGATGCGCACCTTGTCGCCATCAAACACCGCAGCAGCGCTATTGCTAGTGCCAAAATCCACACCAATACCCATGCGCCGCTTCCCAACACTGGGTTTCGGTTGCGCTGTATTTAAGTCAAAGCCAAGCTGCTCCATCGACGCCTATAATCACTCACAATAAAAAGGAGCTTCTTATAACACACAGACACCGAAACAGGCGAACCTCGCACCCCAAATCGAATGAGAACACTCAGGCCCTTGAAAAAAACTATATAAGGCCTCACAGTATCTCTTATGCTAGACTACAAGTTCACTAAGGGGGCGCTTTGGATTCGACGCCGGTATCAAAACCTAAGGTGCATGTCGAGAGGGTATAGACTCTCGTAAATCAATCTATGCAACTTATATAGTTGCCAACGACGATAACTACGCTCTAGCAGCTTAGGCTGTTAGCGGTCACCCCGGGATGCCTGTAAACCGGTGTTTTTGTGACTGTCATATAGAACAGGATCGCCAGCCTAGCGCGCCCAGCGCGAAGCAGCTAAAAGTACTGGGCTCGCCCGAACCGCCCTGCCCGTCGGGCCGGCGAGGGTTAACTTAATAGACGAAGCTAAGCATGTAGATCCAAAGGCAGCGGACTGACGGACGGGGGTTCAAATCCCCCCGCCTCCACCAAACAAAAAGGCCTATCACCGAACGGTGATAGGCCTTTTTATTTGGCCGAAATCGGAAGATTTCGGACTTGCACAGTCGGGGTGAGCGCCGCGCAACAAGCGCGGCGTGAATGCCGGAAATGCGCAAGCATTATCCGGCGCAAATCAGGCGTCGGCAGACGCCCCGATTCGGCACTCAACTCCTAAAGAAATTCCACAAACTCCCTAAGCCTAGACACCGTCTGCGGCAACTGCTGTTTCTGCAGCACGCTCAAAAACTCATCAACCGCTATAGTAGGATTCTTCAACGCTAACCGTTGCTGTCTCAGAGCCTTGCAGCAAGCCGCCGGTGCCATGTCTAGTTGGTAGTAAATAAAATCGTCTGGATGCAAAACATCAATGCCAAACGATACAAGAATATCCTCAGGAAAATCCCTCAGATTCATTGTGACTATGGCATCGGCACCACAACGTATTGCGGCGGCTAATACGTGACGGTCGTTCGGGTCTGGCAGCTCTAGCGTATCAATAAGCGCTTCATAGCCTTCCACTTTGGCATCACGTGCATGAGCATCCATCAAGTCTCGAGTTCGTTCCAAACGCTCACGCGTCCACTTGCCTGTTTTCAAAAGTGCTTCAATCCACTCCTCGTGGATGCGGTCTGTCCAATGCGCCTTGAACAGATCGCTTAATGCCAAGCGCATCAAGAGATCCCGCAGTGGCGCGGGATACAGCACACAAGCATCGTAAACCACCGTAAACTTACTCATCGCGACTCATCGTCAATGCCCTGCGTATTCATCCTGTGACATTTCGGCTAGCTCATCCAACGCGCTTGTGCGTAGCTTGTCCGTTTTATCTTTGTATGCCAGTACATCTGTAAAGGCCACTCTGCGATGCGCCCCTACCTTACGAAACGGAATCTCTTTCTTCTCTAGCAGGCCCACCAAAAACGGGCGGCTCACATTTAATAAGTTGGCAGCTTCTTGAGTGCTAATCTCCTGATGATAGGGAATTAAACTAAAAGCATTACCTTTCGCTATCTCCGAAAGAACCTCCAAGAGAATTTGCAGAACGTGCCCCGGCAATACGAGATCATCGGATTCTCCGCCACTACCCTTCAAAGAAAGCTGCACCCTGTCCACGTCTGCATACTTGGACAAAGTACGACTCGAAGCCTTCGCCTGCTCCATCTCTAACCGATTAGGCAAATGTACAATCTTTTGCGCCGCCATCATTGCTCCCCTCATCTAATATTAGTATCCGCCCAGAAAGACGCACTCTATTTTTAAATAAAACTCTACCACATTCGAAATAAACGAAACAACAGAAATAAACGAAACCACCACAATAGGCAGCAACGCACGAAAATGACTTAACTAGCCCCTCAATCACGCAAAATCAGCATTGAAGAGCAAGCACATACACACAATGTGTGCGTATCTCCCACAAAAGTGGCAATATGACGTTCTTTCTATGGATAGACCCTAAGCGCTGATGCAAATTGGACTTTTAACTGTTTAGCGAATTTTTGATCTTATGACACCACCCACGGACAAACTCGAAGCTCAAACCCGCGAAGAGATCGACGCCAAGCTCGTTGCCGCCGGCTGGGTCGTTCAAGACAAGAAGCGCATCAACCTGCACGAATCACTAGGCGTTGCCGTCCGCGAATTCGATACAGACACAGGGCCTGCTGACTACATGCTATTCATCGCAGGCAAGGCCTGCGGCATTATCGAAGCCAAGCGTGAAGGTGCAAGCCTCGGTCACGTAGCAGATCAATCCAGTCGCTATGCGACCTCCAACACTAAACATATCCAGCGCTGGGCAGCCAACGATCTACCGCTGCCCTTCCTGTTTGAAGCCACCAACCATGTCATTAGGTTTCGTGACGAACGCGACCCAGCCCCACGCTCGCGCAACGTCTTCCACTTTCATCGCCCAGAGACCTTAAAAGACTGGCTAGAGCAAGACGACACCTTCCGTGCTCGCCTACAGCATCTGCCCGAACTCAACACCAAGGGCCTGCGTGATTGCCAGATAGACGCCGTTACCGGTATAGAAGCCTCTCTCAAGCAAGGCAAGCAACGCGCCCTATTACAAATGGCCACCGGTGCCGGTAAAACCTTTACCGCCTGCACCGAAGTCTATCGCTTGGCTAAATTTGCCAAAGCCAAGCGCGTGTTGTTTCTGGTCGACAGAGGCAACTTGGGCAGACAAGCCCATAAAGAATTCCAGCAATACACAACGCCCGACGATGGCCGTAAGTTCACCGAGCTATATAACGCCCACATTCTCGGCGCTGCCGGCATTGGCGACGAAATGAAAGTCACCATATCCACCATACAGCGCATGTACTCACAGCTATGCGGCAAAGAAATGGATGATGAGATAGAGGAGCACTCCACCTTCGAGATGGGCGCCAGCAGCTTCGCCGCGCAGGAGGTGGTGTACAACCCCCACATTCCCATCGAGACCTTCGACATCATCATCATCGATGAATGCCACCGCTCCATCTATAACCTGTGGAGCCAAGTGCTCGACTACTTCGATGCTTTCTTAATCGGCCTGACTGCCACGCCCACTAAAAAAACCATCGGCTATTTTCATCAAAACGTAGTGTCGGAATACACCCATGAAGATGCCGTCATCGACCGCGTCAACGTAGGCTATGACATCTACCGCATCAAAACCGAGAAGTCCGAGCAAGGCGGCTTAATGGAAGCCGGCACCAATATCGAAGTGCGCGACCGCCTCACCAAACAGAAACGTTGGGAGCTACTAGACGAAGACGAACAATATCAAAAGACCCAGCTAGACCGCAGCGTCATCGCCCCCAACCAAATACGCACCGTCATTCAAACCTTTAAAGATCGCTGCTTGCCCGAATGCTTCCCAGGTCGCAGCTGGGTACCCAAGACCTTGTTCTTCGCTAAAGACGACGACCACGCCGACCGCATTGTCGATGTAATAAGAGAAGCATTCGGCGAAGGCAACGACTTCTGCAAGAAGGTCACCTACCGTGTTGGTAAGAAAGGCGCAGAAGACACCATCGCCGAATTCCGCACTAGCCCACGGCTACGAATAGCCGTCACCGTAGACATGATAGCCACCGGCACTGACATCAAACCGCTGGAATGCCTAGTGTTTATGCGCGATGTTCGCAGCCAAGCCTATTACGAACAAATGAAAGGCCGAGGCACACGCGTAATAGGTGACGATGTACTGAAAAAAGTCACGCCCGACGCCCCTACCAAAACACGCTTCGTATTAGTCGATGCCGTGGGCGTAACCGAAACCGACAAAACCGAAACCAAGAGTCTTGAGAGCAAGCCCTCTGTCAGCACCGAAAAACTCATGCAGCAAATCGCCATGGGTGACAGAAACCCAGAGAGCCTGCAAACTCTTGGTAACCGCCTAATCCGCTTAGACATGAAACTCACCGACGGCCAGCGCAAGCACATCAACAAAGAATTACATGCCGTGCTAGAACAAATGGGCGAGCCAACCGAACAGGCCAACCTAAGCCTTGTAGCCGCCCAGCTAGTACACGCAGGCAACCCCGACTTTCTGGCAGAAAAACTCAAAGAAAAATACGGCAGCGATGAAGTCAGCGACGAGCAGCGCAAAACCGTGTATGACAACTTGGCCGAAGCCGCTATCAAACCCTTTCACAACCCAGACCTACGCGAACTATTAGAAACCCTGCGCCGCGACACCGATCAGCTGATAGACGACAGTGCAGACGAACTACTAGAAGTTGGTTACGATGCCGAAAAAGCCCAAGGCCTAGTCAAACGCTACCAGCAGTTTATTGCAGACCACAAAGACGAACTCGATGCTATTCAGCTAATATACACCAAGCCCTACGCCCAGCGTCATCTTAGCTACCAACAAATAGAAGCACTGGCAGAAGAAATCAAACAACCGCCCTACAATATCGCCCCGCTAGAAGTATGGAAGGCCTACGAACAACTGGAAAAAGCCAAAGTAAAAGGCGTGCCCGCCAAAGAGCTGCTCACCAATATCGTCAGCCTCATTCGCTTCTCAACAGGTCTAAGCGATGTACTGGAGCCATTCCCTGAGTTGGTCAATCTTCGTTTCGAGGCTTGGTTACAACAACAAGGCGCAGACTTTAACGCAGAACAACAACAGTGGTTACAACGCATAAAAGACCAAATCGCCAATAACGCCGAATTTGAGATGGATGATTTTGAGTTAATACCCGAATGCAAAAGCAAAGGCGGCTTATTAAAAGCGAAAGCTTTGTTTGGTGAAGAGTTAGGCACGATAGTGCGCGAATTAAATGGCTACCTTATCGCCTAGGCGATAAGGATAAAAAGGTAAAAAGTAAATCGCATGAGTAATGTAGGAAATACCCTTCCTAGTAATTGGACTCTCTGCAAGCTTGGTGACGTGATGAAATTACGTAACGGCTATGCATTCAAGAGCAAAGATTATTCAGGTGAGGGCGTCCCACTGGTACGCATATCAGATATCAAAAACAATGTCGTAAATATTGAAAATGCGGCTAAGATTCCGGTGGAGTTGGTTCACGATGGTTACTTGATAGAAGATGGCGACCTTCTTATCGCCATGTCTGGTGCAACGACGGGTAAAACCGGAGTTTATAAAGGCATAGAAAAAGTACTCCAAAATCAACGAGTCGGTAATTTTAAAATCATTGATGAAAATGTAGTTTCTAAGGGTTATAGAAACTACTACATCATGTCCCTGCGCAAGGCTATTGAAAAAGCTGCATATGGTGGAGCGCAGCCCAATATAGCGGCTAAAAATATCGATGAGTTTCCATTCCCTCTCGCTCCCCTCGAACAACAAAAACGCATCGTCGCCAAAATCGAAGAACTCTTCTCCCATATCGACGCCGGTATAGCCGCGCTCAACAAGGCCAAACAATTACTTAAACAATACCGCCAATCCGTCCTTAAAGCCGCCGTCACCGGTGAACTCACCAAACAATGGCGTGAAGAAAACAAAGACAAACTAGAGCCCGCAAGCCAACTGCTAGAACGCATCCTGAAAGAGCGCCACCAAAAATGGGAAGAGCAGCAGCTAGAGCAATTTAAAGCGAAAGGAAAAGTACCGAAGGATGAGGGGTGGAAGGAAAAATATAAAGAACCATTTAGCATAAACCCGAAAGAATTAGAAATTGCGGATGGATGGGTGCTGGCTAGCTGGGATCAAATTTCTAACTGGGTTACATATGGTTTTACAAAACCTATGCCTCACGTAGATGAAGGAATACCGATTGTAACGGGTAAGAATGTAATTGGTAGTAGAATAAAGTTTGAAAATACTCACAAAACTCCAATAGATGAGTATAAGTCGTTATCTGAAAAGGACCGCCCTAAAGTCGGCGACTTACTGATTACAAAAGATGGGACAATAGGAAGAGCCGCAGTTGTATCGGAAGATATTGAATTTTGTATTAATCAAAGTGTCGCTGTGATCTGGCTCCGATCCTGCCCGATTAATAGGCAATATCTACTTGCTCTTATAGAATCAGATTTTATACAAAAACCAATTATGGCTAAAGCTAGAGGCGTGGCGATACAACATCTTTCAATCACGGATTTTGCAAAGCTGCCTGTACCATTGCCTTCATTGCAAGAGCAAGAAGAAATAATGCAAGAGTTAGACAAAAAGCTTGAAGTTATTGCTAGATTAGATAGAACATTAGATGAGCAACTGACAAAAGCAGAAAGAGAAAAACAGTCAATTTTGGCATCAGCTTTTTCAGGTAGGCTGGGAGCTAACTAATGGCAATCGAAGATATTCCAGAGGTAAGTGAGTGGTTGTCACAGTTCGATCAAGAATTACCTGATAAATACCTCGCGACGTACCTTTTGAAAAAGATGAGGTATGTATCGTTTGAGGAGCTGGAAGAATGGGTTCAAACGTCAGTGGAGTCTCTGGTAAAAGACATTGTTTGCAAAGAAGGAAGAGTGCCAATTGCTATATTTCCTGTTGCTAAGCCTTTTATTAATCAGTTTAACGAGGAGAAGGAGGCGAAACCGGCAAATGATAGTGCTGGCAGGATTGCTCATTCTTTGAAAAATCT
Source organism: Pseudohongiellaceae bacterium (assembly GCA_033721235.1). Lineage (GTDB taxonomy): Bacteria > Pseudomonadota > Gammaproteobacteria > Pseudomonadales > Pseudohongiellaceae > UBA5078. Next base: position 33,948 of record JAWWAY010000016.1, read on the forward strand.
GGAAAGGCGCTTTCCTCAATATGTTGAGTTAACACCCCGTGATCAGTCGATGTACGATAGAAAGGTTAAGCATATTATTTTTGTTGATGATTTTGTGGGTACTGGGAATCGTTTTATCAAGTCATGGCGCTCCACTGTTTCGAGACGAATTAAGTCTTGGTGCTCTCACGGATGGTGCAAAATATGGGTGCTTTCTTTTGCGGGGCATAAATCTGGTTTGAACCATATTGTTAATCAAATAAAACCTATTGATAAGTCTAGGTTAAGGATCAATCTAGTTATTGATAAGTCATTTATTCTTAGCGATATCGAGTTGGCAAAACTTTCATATCGTTATGGAGATCGATTGGCTAAGTCTACAGCGAGATTAGGTTATGGAAAGCTTATTAGTCCGGTAGTGTTTCAGCATGGTTGTCCAAACAATGTGCCAGGTATATTTTGGTCGCCAGGTAATCGAGGGAGTAAACGTTGGAAACCATTGTTCCCTGAACGGAGCGTATCTACTGAGTTATATCCACTGTTTAATACCGATGTGACGGCGGAGACCACGGCTGATGAATTGTGGATGGTTGGGCATCATGAGCTGGCCGTTGAGATTATTGATGAGGTTAGTAAGTATAAGGGCCGTCATCAGCTTATGATGATTCTGGGATATTTAGATAAAGGTAAAACCTTCGAAAAAGTTCGAAATGTACTTGTTTTGACTGAATCTGAATTTACTCAGAAGCTGGGAGAATTGACGCAGTATGGTTTGATTGATGCAGATAATCGTTTAACCAAATTTGGACAGGATATACTGAAGAGAGGTAAAAAGAGTAGGAGGATTACGCGAGATAAAGGCCAGGAATATCCTAGTTTTTATCCCGCATCGTTTTTGGGGTTCCAACGTGAAGTTTAGCCGTCGATGGATAATATCCATCACCAGCATGCTTTGGGGAGTAAATCTCTCTGAGGAATGTGGGGCACGGATTCCGTTGCTCATTGTGGTAGCCCTCGCTGGAGTGAACTATGCCTCGCGTTTTAAAGCGCGTGGTCTCCGCTTGGGGCTACACCCTGCCTTTGCTTTAAAACGCGAGGCATACCCTCACTATCGTGAGGTAAAGTAAATGAATCGTTGGAACCCCAATCTTTATTCAAAAGAAGGACTAAATAAAGGCTTTAACCCAGAGTATTTAGAAAAACTGGTTGAACAGGGCCGGCAGATGCAGGCCCACAAAGTGCCGGTGTTGTATTCGCTCTCTCACTTGGCGAACTATTCACGCACGCTATATTCTGATCTTCACTCTTTTGTTGCCAGGTCAAATATCCACCAAGAAAATTACCCTTACAAAAATTTCCCCATTAGTAAGCGGAGTGGTGGTAAGCGTTGGATATCTGTACCGGTGCCGGCGTTAATGGCTGTGCAATCGTGGATTAATCGTGAGATTTTGAATAACGTTTTGCCACACCCGGCTGCATGCGCTTATATTAGAGGGCTTGCTTCGCCATTAAAATCTCATGCTGAAAGGCATTGCGGTGCCGATTGGATACTTAAGATAGATATCAAAAATTTTTTTTCGCACATCTCCGAGCGGCAAGTTTTTGATGTTTTTAGATCTCTTGGGTACCCAAAGCTTCTTTCCTTTGAAATGGCTAGATTATGTACTAGAGCTACGCCCGGTCGACAGGGAGGTAGATGGAACACTGAGTGGAAGGATTATCAGGTGGAAGATTATTTTTGTAGAAGTTTGGGGAGTCTTCCGCAAGGCGGCCCGACTAGCCCAGCCTTATCGAATTTAGTTTGCCGTCAACTTGATGCGCAGCTTGAAATTCTAGCTAAAGCTCATAGAGCGACATATAGTCGTTATGCGGATGATCTTTGCTTTTCCTTCTTTCAGTCTACTAGGAACGATGTTTATAAATTTAAAAAACTTGTCAATAACGTTCTATGGGATAGCTCTTTCACGGAAAATCAAAAAAAAACACAAATTATCCCTCCAGGAGCAAGGAAAGTTGTTACAGGCTTAATAGTAAATGAGGATAAGCCGAAAATCCCCAAAGAACTACGGGACCGTATCAGAATGCATTTATTTTATGCTGAAAAAAATGGAATTTCTGAGCACTGTAAGCATCGAGGCTTTCGCTCAGTCATCGGTCTAAGAAATCACCTCCAAGGTTTGATTATGTATGTTTTTAGTATAGATCCCGATAAAGGTGAGAAATTTAAACAACAATTCAACCAATTACCTTGGTTGGATTTTGATATTTAGTTAATAGGGTAAGCATGTCAGCATCAGAAATAGTCAACAAAGTATGGAACTACGCCCACGTATTACGCGATGACGGCGTAGGTTACGGCGATTACGTAGAACAAATCACCTTCCTAATCTTCCTGAAAATGGCCGACGAGCGAGAAGTGTCTGGCCAACAGGTTGCCGTGCCTATTGAGTACAGCTGGTCAAAACTGGTCAAGCTCGACGGCGACGCACTGGAGATCCAATACCGCCATACCCTCGAGGAGTTGGGCAAGCAAGGCGGCATGTTGGGCACTATCTTCCGTAAGGCTCAAAACAAGATTCAAGACCCGGCCAAACTCGAACGGCTGATAAAGCTGATCGAAAAGGAAGCTTGGTCTACCCTGCCCGTGGACGTAAAAGGCGAAATCTACGAAGGCCTGTTAGAACGCAACGCACAAGATGTGAAAGGAGGTGCTGGCCAGTACTTTACCCCGCGCGCATTGATTCAGGCGATGGTCGATGTAATGCAACCCAACGTTATGGATACCGTTGCCGACCCAGCGAGCGGTACAGGCGGCTTCCTATTGGCGGCCTACGATTATATGGCACCTCAAGCGTCCTCTAAGAAAGAACAAAAGCATTTGCGTGAGAATGCGCTACGTGGCAACGACATTGTCGACAGCGTGACTCGCCTATGTGCCATGAACCTTTATCTACATGGTATCGGCAGCGCCGACGGTGAGTGCCCTGTTATCAGTAACGATGCCTTAGCCAAGGAGGTAAGCGAAAAGGACTTGGTAGATATCGTCCTCGCCAATCCTCCCTTTGGTAAGAAGAGTTCTATCACCGTCATCAGTGAGAAGACCGGCAAAGCCGAGTCCGAAAAACTCACTTACGAGCGTGAAGACTTCTGGGCGACTACATCCAACAAACAACTTAACTTTGTTCAGCATATTTACAATATGTTGAAGATAGACGGCAAAGCCGCCGTCGTGGTGCCAGACAACGTCCTCTTCGAGGGCGGCGCGGGCGAGACTATCCGCAAGAACCTATTGGCACGCACCAACCTACACACCATCCTGCGCCTTCCCACGGGCATCTTTTACGCGCAAGGAGTAAAGGCAAACGTCATCTTCTTTGATAATAAACCTGCCTCTAAGACTCCTTGGACCAAGAAGCTGTGGATCTACGACTTCCGTACCAACGTCCACATGACGCTTAAAACCAATCGCCTCAAGAAAAGCGATTTCGAAGAGTTCATCAAACTATACAAACCCGACGACATCAAAAAGCGCAAAGAGACTTGGGATGCTAAGAAAGGTGAAGGCCGCTGGCGCAGTTACAGCTATGAAGACATCATAGCCAGAGATAAAACTAACCTAGATATTTTCTGGCTAAAAGACGACTCGCTAGAAGACACAGAGAATTTGCCTGCGCCTGAGGAATTAGCCGCAGAGATTGTCGAGCAGCTAGAGGCTGCCCTTTCAGAATTCAGATCTGTTGAAGAAGCACTGACTCGCAACTAGGAAGGAGATATAGCCAAGCAATTACTTAACAAGATTCACTGCATATTAAAGGTCAAACCGGAATTTTAAACTCTTATAATCGCTGCGAACCCTCATTGCTCAAGGCACTTCCGGTACCCGATCAAGCAGCGCTTTCAACGCCGGCAGAACAAAATGACGCTTGGCCGTTATCGCGTAGAAGCTCTCGACAACTCCATCCAGCACTGCGTAGCGCTGTAGTTTGCCGCTTTGCAGTTCGTCCTGAACCACGACCTCCGGCACCATTGCTACGCCGCCGGAGTCACGGGCTAATAGACGCAGCATTGCCATGTCATCCACCTCGGCATAGGGGGCTGCCTCGACTCCTAGCTTCTCGCACAATAAATCGAATTGGCTGCGAATATCGCTGTCTTTGCCTGGCAGCAGTAGCTTGACCTTGGCCAGGTCCGCGGGAAAGCGAAAACGTCTCGCCATATCGCCCGCTGGCCCAACAAGACAAACGCTCTGCTGAGCGATGAGCTGACAGCGCCACGGCATTGTCGCATCCGCTACCACCGGTCGATTGGAAAGAATAAGATCCACCTTGTGCACCTTCAGCTGCTCCAACAACTCCTCTAGACTGGCCGACTGCATCACCAGTCTCACCTGTGCTTCGCCAATGACAGGGCGTAAAAAGTTCTCCTGAAAGTTTCGCGACAAAGTAGCCACAGCACCAATGCGCAGGCGCTGCACCCGTTGCAGCTCGCCACTTTCAATGGTGGCCAGCATTTCACTGCCGAGATTAAAAATGCTTTCCGCATACTCAAGTACCATATGTCCCATTTCGGTCAGGCGCATGGAGCGACTTTCACGTACGAACAACTCGTGCCCCAACTGCCCTTCAAGCTGACGAATCTGTGAGGACAGGGCCGACTGAGACACATGGTGATGCTCCGCAGCGCGGGTTAAGTGCCCCTCCTTAGCCACAGCCCAGAAGTAGTACAAATGACGGAAATTTAAGTTGCGCATGGCTATGGTTCTCTTTTATCGAACAATAACATCAAAAAAATATATTTTACAAAACACTGGCCAAACCGCAACATCCGCGGCAATCAAAAACATCGCAAATTGCACTAAGGGGACAAAAGATGTCGGAGTTACTCAACGGATGGTTGTTACCAGCGTTGTACGCCAGCGGCTTTATGCTGGCGCTAGTATTAAAGCGAAACCATTGGCTAACCGCGCGGGGAACTGCGCTTCTGGGTCTGATCGTCACCATTATCTTGGTTTCCAGCGCCGTCATCTTGACGCAACTCCAGCCCCTCTCCGTCGACAAACTGGGATTGACGCTTGCAGGCCTAGTTTCGCTGCTAGGCTGGGTCATCATTAATTACTCCGCCCGCTACTTGCAGGGAGAGGCAAACCAAACACTGTTTGTTCGGGCCATGCTATTTACGCTAGCTTGTGTCAGCCTACTGGCTGTTAGCCGCCACCTGGCTGTGATTGTCCTAGCGTGGAGCGGCACAAGTGTCGGCCTGCACTATCTGCTGACCTACTACAGAGAGCGCAAGGCCGCACAGATCGTGGCTCACAAAAAATTCATCGTTAGCCGTCTAGCCGAGATATGTCTGTTAGTGGCACTAGTATTAATCTATCAATCTACCGGTACCCTGACACTCGATGGCATCCAGCTTTTCCTTAGCGATGCACAGAGCCTACCCACGGCCATGCACTGGGCCGCCGCACTATTCGCACTGGCGGCCATTCTCAAATCGGCTCAACTGCCACTACATGGCTGGCTAATTCAGGTCATGGAGGCCCCCACTCCCGTATCGGCATTGCTGCATGCTGGCGTGGTTAACATGGGCGGATTCATTCTCATCAGGCTAGCTGACCTAATAACGCTGGCCCCCGTCGCGCAAATCATGCTGGTGGTAACGGGCAGCATCAGCGCTGTTCTTGCCGGGCTGGTGATGATGACACGCATTAGCATCAAGGTGCGTTTAGCCTGGTCCACCTGTGCTCAAATGGGTTTCATGCTGATGGAAATCGGGCTGGGATTATACGAGCTGGCATTGCTGCACCTAGTGGCTCACTCTCTCTACAAGGCTCATGCTTTCTTAGGCTCTGGGGATACGGTAGCCCAGGCACGAATAAGTGACTTTCTTGCCGTATCAAAGCAATCCCGTTCGATTCTCTGGTATCTGGGCGCCTTTGTACTCAGTGCCGCCACTGTCATTGGCTCAGTATTGCTCTGGCAATACTTTGTGCCCAAGCTAAGCTTGTCCGCCGCGGCAATCGCCATCGTGATTATGGGTCTGTCCCCACTACTGTGGTTGGAACATGGCAGCTCTGCGGGCCTCTTGGGCCGAGGACTGTTGAGAATAGTCGCAATTACTCAGCTGTATCTCCTTTGGCACCTATTATTTAGTGAACTGGTGCCAGCGGCTGATACCGCAAACACAATGCTGTTGGTCTGGGTGGGCGCCTGTTTCGCATTGCTATATACCGGCCAGGTCTGGCTGCCCAAGCATCCACACAGCAGGCTGACCCAAATAGTTTATCCCTGGGCGTATTGCGGCTTCTATCTGGATGAAACCTTTACTCGTTTCGCTTTCAAATTCTGGCCAGCATTATTGAGCAAAGCCCAGGCACAGACATTGGTTAATCGTCAGCATGACCTCGTTGGAGAGATAGCATGAACGCAGCGTTAGCCCAGACACAAGAGACCCCCGGCAAGCTTCAAGCAGCAATACAGGCCGCTTGCCAAACCATCGCGCCCACCTGGCCGCTGGATCGCATGATTGCCGTAAACCCTTATTGGGAGCGCAAGGAACATTCCTTTGCTAATGTGGGCGAAACGCTGGACAAAATCGCAGGCTCATCACTCACGATGCCACTTTGCTACTATAAAGAGCGCTATGTTCAGGGTGACATCCAGCTTAGTCACTTAGAAAAGGCAATCAGTGACAAGCAGTCCTCCTTGACCGCTAAGCAACTGCTCGATGCTCTGGAAGAAAAGTCGCCAAGCTCTGTCCCTGCCCCGCTGCTGTGTGACGCTATAGACCGAGAGCGCAACCTGCATCATGAACCCGCTTGGTGCGACACTATTACCCACCAGGTCGCTCAGTTCTGCGCCGCTTATTTCGACCGCGACCAAGCGGACTGGCGACCAAACCAGGAACAGACGCTTTACGCCAGTTGGCGTCAGGCTCTTACTCAGGACCACAGTGTATCCCTTCTAATGAAGGCTCCCGGTATCCCTACCAAAGCCAAAACGCTGGCTAGCGACCCAGAGCAGCAGATAAGCCTGGCCCTAGAGCAACTAGGGGTGGAAGCAAGCCAATGGGATATGTACCTGCAAACCGTGTTGATGCGTGTAAGTGGCTGGGCATCTTGGTGCGCCTACCGCCGTTGGCAGGCTCGACTGGAGGCCAAAAGCGATAACACTTTGGTGGATTTACTGGCCATCCGTCTAAGCTGGGAATGCCTTATTGACGATGGAGAGCGATATAAGGGTTCCCCATGGAACCGTTGGCAGGAAGCATGGCAGGAGCACTTTCAAAAACCCGATAACACAGCTTTGCAAAGCGCTTTACTGTGGCAGCGCGCTCATGAAATCAGCTATCAAGAGCAGCTATTCGGCAAGCTGTGCCACACTTGTGATCCTGCTCAAGCAACATCCGACACTCCTGATGTTCAGGCCGTGTTCTGCATCGATGTGCGCTCAGAGGTGTTTCGACGCCACCTGGAAGCACAATCGAGCGGCATACAAACTTTAGGCTTCGCCGGCTTCTTTGGCCTACCTATTAGCTATACCCCTGTTGGCACTGAGGCTACCCGTCCGCAACTGCCTGGCCTGCTGGCGCCCGCGCTAAATATTACGGAAAGCACGGGTAACGCCGCCAGCGATGAAAAGGCCATCGAACAGAGACAGAAAACGCTGAAAAACCGTTTCAGTTGGCGACCGTTTCAGTCTGCCCCGGCCTCAAGCTTTACGCTTGTGGAGGCCTTGGGGCTGGCTTATGCCGGCAAATTAATTAAGCGTAGCTTGCCAAACATAGCGACAGCCGAGTCCCCGGACGCCCTTGGTCTGAATAAACAACAAGCCCACAGCCTGCGCCCCACTGTTAAAAATGCTCTATTGGGCGATGTCACCGAACAGGCAAAAATTGCGGCTCAAGTACTAACAGCTATGGGCCTGAGCAGTGGCTTAGCCCCCTTAGTATTACTCATTGGTCACGGCAGTCAGACGCAGAACAACCCCCAGCGAGCAGGCCTGGATTGCGGCGCCTGCTGCGGCCAAACTGGTGAAGTAAACTCCAGAGCACTGGCAAGCTTGTTGAATGACCCTGCTGTGCGCCAACAACTGGTGACTGATGGCATAGACGTGCCGGCGACTACTCACTTTGTAGCAGGCCTGCACAACACCACAACAGACGAAGTCACACTGTTTGATACAGATATACTGCCAACAAGCCACGATGCGCCCCTACAGCAAATCATAGGGCAGCTAAACGCGGCGGGCCTGGCGGCGCGACAAGAAAGAGCACCACTATTGGGCCTAGGCAAACTAGTCAGCAAACCTGCAAAGCTCACCAAAGCAGTGAAGCAGAGAGCAAATGACTGGGCTCAGACACGCCCGGAATGGGGGCTGGCCAATAACGCCGCCTTTATTGTGGCGCCCAGAGCACGAACGCGAGGTGTCAATCTAGCTGGGCGCAGCTTTCTGCATGATTATGACTACAAGAAGGATCCCGAAGGCAAACTGTTGGAACTAATTATGACGGCACCAATGGTCGTCACCAATTGGATCAATATGCAGTATCACGCCTCAACGGTCGATAATAGGCGCTACGGTAGCGGCAATAAAACCCTGCACAACGTAGTAGGCGGTCGTCTAGGAATGTTCGAGGGTAATGGTGGCGACCTGCGTATTGGCCTTGCCTTGCAGTCGGTGCACGATGGCGAACAATGGCGTCACGACCCTTTGCGCTTAACAGTGCTCATCGACGCGCCTCGCGCAGCAATTGAGCGGGTGATAGCCACCCACGAGACGGTTAGAAACCTGGTGCATAATCAATGGCTCTATCTAGCACGCTTCGACGGCGCGGGAATTGAAAGCTACCAGCAAGGAAGCTGGCAGGCCTGGGAGCAAAGTCCTCAAACGTAAGCCATAAGTTTTACAGGTTAATGTAAGAATTGAAGAGGCTCCTTGCTCGCAAGCCTTGAAGTTCCCGATCGTTTTCCCTTCAGCTCCCAGCTTCTCTATTGCGGCTATATATTCCCGTTACTGCTGACCGTCAATAACTAGAAGCTACGCACACTCCCCATCATCCAAACAACGTTTGAACCCATTTTCTATGGTGCACACAATTTAGCTCGGCTCGATTCGCCAAGGAATCAATTAGTTGAGCATTCTCGTTCTGACGATTCTGGCATCTTGTATTCTCTTAAAAAAGTGGCAAAACCGGAACGATTGAACAACACTGTGAGAATATAGATCTATTAAACAGCTCAGGAAGGGTTCGATAAATGAGCAACCAAGAGATTGACGTAATCTCCAGTGATAAACGCAGAGCTTTCTGGACGGTACTTGTACTGAACGCTCTACTGGCGGCAGGTTTTCTATTCGTGGGGCTTGTCGCCGACTCTAGCTCCTTGCTTGCCAATGGGCTCGACAATACCTCCGACGCGGCAGTGTATGGCCTAAGCTTGCTAGCACTAAGCCAGACTCGCGCATGGAAGCGCGCCGCGGCGAAAGTGTCGGGAACCATGCTGCTGATTTTCTCTGTGCTTGTCTTTATTGATGCTGTAAGACGCTTTTTTACAGGCTCCGACCCTATTGGCCAGTCCATGATCATCATGGCAATTATCGCTGCAGCCATTAACTTAGTGTCACTCTATTTGCTCAAGCGGCTAGAGGGTAAGGACGTTAATTTAAGGGCTGCTATTACTTTTAGCTTCAATGACTTTATCGCCAATGGCGGCATCATTGTAGCGGGGGTATTAATCTTTATGACCGGAGACAACTGGCCAGACTTGCTGGTTGGTGCAGCAGTAGCATGTATCGCAGCTTATGGTGGAATAGAGATTCTCAAAGACGCTCATATGGACAAGCATGAGGAAGAGGGAAGCACTCATTATCCAGGCGATTGATTGAACGCCCTCCCAATCTAAGAGCATCGCCATCGGGCACTTATATTTAGCCCTAACCCCTAGCCTCTCGCACCAACGCCACCAGTTGTCCTCGGTTCTTAACGAAGGTCTTTTGGTAAATACGAGAGGTATGGTCTTTCACGGTCTGTAGCGTAATGAACAAGGAGTTGGCAATTTCTTGGTTGGTCTGACCGGCATAGATGCCTTCGATCACTTCTAGCTCGCGTTTGCTGATGCCATATTTTTGCACTAATGCATCGAAACTATTGTTGTCCCCCTCGCTTTGAGAAGGAGCGAACTGCACGTAAACAACGACTAGGGCACTATGGAGGGCGAAATAGAGAATATTAAAGACCAATTGGTAGCGATCCCACTGACTAAGTGGACTCAGCGCAGTGCTGTAGAGCAAACAAATGACCACAAGCAGGCTCATAAAATATCGCTGCTCTTTTGCGGGCAAAAATGAGGTTTTGGTGTAATTAAGAAAGAACAGGGACAATCCAATTGCCCAAATACCCATCAAAGCGCCCTGCTTAGTCACGTCCCACAGCCCCTTTGCACCCAACAAATTGCTAAGCACTAACTGCGCAACAAAAAGCCCTAGAGATGAGACCAGCACGGTAAGCTGTGAGCTCTTAGTGAGCCGGCAAGTCCATAGCAGCAGCATGCCTAAGGCCAATACAAAGAATGGGCTACCTAAGATGTAGATGATTCGAGCAATGGAATTAAGAGACTCTAAACTACCCAAAACCGACAATAACTGCCCGCTCCATAGTCCGTAGAAGCCAAACACAGAAATGAGAATAAAAAAGAACTGAAAATAGGCAAAGCCTTCGGTCATCTCAGTTTGTTTGCGTCGAAACAGCATGAGCATGCCGCCTGCGGTGGCAGACAAACAGAAGCCAAAGCTTAACCATTCAAAATACAGTCCGAGGGAATTCATGGCCGTAAATATAGCACCGCTGCTCAAATAATCAGCACTACTAAAGTCGTAAAATGCAATTCACTACCTTAGTCGCTATGCCTATTCGAGCACTTGACTAAGAATCGCTATCACTGGCAATGGCACTTACGCCTAATACTCCAAGCCAGCACAGGAGCGACATATGAGTAACTATTTACCAGACTTTAATTTTGAACCGGTTGCCGGCAAAGCCCTAGGGGCTGGCTGGCGAGCCATGAAAGCTAATGCGTTAATCTTCTTCTTAGTCGTGATTGTCATAGTAATTGCGGAGATACCGATTAACGGCGAATCATCATATTCTGTAAAGGATGGCACAGAGGCGCTATTTGCCTTTCTGCTTCTTGCCTACACGCTTTTACTCGCTCCCATTATCTTCTACGGCTGCGATTACGTCTTTCTCAAGGGTACGCGAGGTGATCAAGTCGAGGCCCGAGAAATTATCAGCGGATTCTCTAATGCCATCAACATCATCCTTGCCAATCTGCTTGTTTACGGCTTGCTGTTTCTAGGCTTTGTCGCGTTTTTAATACCCGGAATTTACCTAGCCTGCCGCCTAGTGTTCACCTCCTACATCGTAATGGACGAGGGGCTGGATCCAGTCGCCGCAGTACAAGCCAGCTGGCGTATGACAAAAGGGCGAGCATTCGATGTATTCCTGCTAGGCTTCGTATCTATCTTCATTTTCATTGGCGGCCTTATACTGCTAATAGTAGGTCTCATTCCAGCCTATATGTGGATTAAGGCATCCTTTGCCTCTCTCTACCTCGCCATAAAAGAGGACGAGACTAGAGACGCTGTATACGAAGCAGAGTTAGAGGAACTGCAAGACGCCCAAGACTCTACGCCAGAATAGGCTAAGCGATCCGGGAGTATTAGGCACAAAAAAAGCCCAGCCACCTAAGTGACTGGGCTTTTGTCGGTAGTGATAACTTACTTACGCCAAGTCAAAACGGTCCGCATTCATCACCTTAGTCCACGCTGCAACAAAGTCATGGACGAACTTTTCTTTGTTATCGTCCTGAGCGTACACCTCTGCGTAAGCGCGCAGAATTGAGTTTGACCCAAACACTAAATCGATACGCGTTGCTGTCCATTTAGTGTCGCCTGAGGCACGCTCCACGATATCGTAGGAGTTCTTACCCGTAGGCTTCCAGCTATAGGCCATGTCCGTTAGGGCCACGAAAAAGTCGTTGCTAAGCGCCCCTTCCTTATCCGTGAACACCCCATGCTTAGTACCACCGTAATTGGTGCCCAACACTCGCATGCCGCCCAGTAGAACAGTCATCTCATTTGCTGTAAGCCCCATTAGCTGAGCACGATCCAACAGCAACTCTTCAGGGCTAACGGCGTAGTCCTTTTGCAAGTAGTTGCGGAAGCCATCGTGAATGGGCTCCAGCACATCGAACGACTCCACATCGGTTTGCTCTTGAGTAGCGTCACCGCGACCAGGTGCAAACGGCACGTCCACCGCAACACCGGCGGCCTTTGCTGCCTGCTCTACGCCAACATTACCGCCCAAGACGATGACATCAGCCACACTAGCACCGCTTTCGATGGCAATACCCTCCAGTACGCCGAGTACTTTGGCTAAACGCTGCGGCTCGTTGCCCTCCCAGTCTTTTTGAGGAGCAAGGCGAATCCGCGCGCCATTGGCGCCACCGCGCATATCCGAACCGCGGTAAGTTCTGGCACTATCCCAAGCAGTTGCTACCAGCTCACTCACAGTGAGTCCGCTATCCGCAATCTTGGCCTTCACTGCCGCAACATCGTAGTCACTGGCACCTTGTGGCACGGGGTCCTGCCAAATCAAATCCTCATTTGGAACATCAGGCCCCAAATAACGCACTTTAGGCCCCATGTCTCGGTGAGTCAGCTTAAACCAGGCTCTCGCGAATACTTCCGAGAAGTAAGCCGGGTCTTTATAGAAGCGTTCAGATATCTTGCGAAACTCTGGATCTTTCACCATCGCCATATCCGCATCCGTCATAATCGGGTTCTGGCGCTTACTTGGGTCTTCTACATCAACGGGTTTATCTTCCTCCTTGATGCCAATTGGCTCCCACTGGTTCGCACCGGCAGGGCTCTTTTTCAATTCCCAGTCGTAATTAAAGAGCAAGTAGAAGTAGCCGTTGTCCCACTGGGTGGGATTAGTAGTCCAAGCACCTTCTAGGCCGCTAGAAACTGTGTCTCTCCCGATACCGCGCGTGGTGTGGTTCATCCAACCAAAGCCCTGCTCTGCCACATCCGCTGCTTCGGGGTCGGGGCCCACTAAGTCCACATCACCATTACCATGACACTTACCGACTGTGTGGCCACCGGCAGTCAACGCAACAGTCTCTTCATCATTCATGGCCATACGGCCAAATGTCACGCGAATATCTTTCGCAGTGGCCAGAGGGTCCGGCTTACCACCAACCCCTTCTGGGTTCACGTAGATCAGGCCCATCTGCACGGCTGCCAGCGGGTTTTCAAGCGATTCTCTATCTTCGCCTTCGCCATAGCGGCTCGCATCTAGCCATTCTTCCTCAGCACCCCAGTAAACATCTTTCTCTGGGTGCCAAATGTCTTCGCGGCCAAAACCAAAGCCGAAAGTTTTAAGCCCCATGGACTCATAAGCCATATTGCCGGCAAGAATAATCAAGTCGGCCCAACTAATTTTGTTGCCGTACTTTTTCTTCACCGGCCAAAGCAAGCGTCGTGCCTTATCAAGGTTCACATTATCTGGCCAAGAGTTCAGCGGCGCAAAGCGCTGATTTCCTGTTGCTGCACCACCGCGGCCATCAGCCGTTCGGTAAGACCCAGCAGCGTGCCAAGCCATGCGAATCATCAGGCCACCGTAGTGCCCCCAATCCGCTGGCCACCAAGGCTGGCTATCAGTCATTAGCGCCTTAAGGTCACTCTTCAAGGCTTCAATATCGAGCTTCTTGAGCTCTTCTTTGTAGTCGTAGTCCTGCCCCAATGGGTTAGTCTTACTATCGTGCTGGTGCAAAATATCGAGGTTAAGCGCATTGGGCCACCACGACATATTTGAAGAACCTGCCGCCGTGCTACTGCCGTGCATGACAGGACACTTGCCTGAATTTTGATTCTCATTGTCCATCGTGCTCTCCTTATCCGACTCATCTAGTGTGTGTGTAAAGTTTGTCCATCCCTAGTGACTTATTACTACGCACCAGGGCTATAGGTAGATTTGCAATCTTGAACAAAGTCTAAGCGCCCCCTAATCATTTATCAAAACTATTATTTATATCTAATCAATAGCTTTTTAATATCACGGGTGGTTTACTGAATATCCTTCATGATCTGCTCCACACGCTAACACAGATAGCGCCGATACCCTGCGCTCATTGCCGATTAAGGCCCAAACTGGTAGTATCCGCGCCCTTCTAAGGAACAATAATAATCTTGCAAGGCTCCTAGCGCGCTCCCTACGGAGCCCAATAGCGCCTTCCTCGCCGCCGCTCGCGGCCCAATAACTTCTTAGTCGATTCATTTCGCTCTACGCCGCGCAAAGATGCGCTAGAGCTTTTGCCTATGGGCCAAAAGAATTTTTACTGCACAACAACTGTTGTGAGCAATGGAATCCAAACACCATGATGAAAACATTACGCCAAGACTGGCTGTCTAATGTCCGTAGCGATGTGCTCGCCGGCATTGTTGTTGCGCTGGCCCTAATTCCAGAGGCCATCGCTTTTTCTATCATCGCGGGCGTTGACCCCAAAGTAGGTCTGTATGCCTCATTTAGCATCGCTACGATTATTGCGTTCACCGGCGGTCGTCCGGGCATGATTTCTGCTGCCACCGGCGCAATGGCGTTGGTCATGGTAACCCTAGTGAAAGAACACGGCCTAGAATACCTGCTAGCGGCAACGGTGCTGACCGGTATTCTGCAGATACTGGCAGGCTGGTTAAGACTGGGCGCCCTTATGCGCTTCGTATCGCGCTCGGTCATTACTGGTTTCGTCAATGCCTTAGCCATTCTTATTTTCATGGCTCAACTACCAGAGCTTATCAATGTTACCTGGCACGTTTATGCCATGACTGCGGCAGGCTTAGGTATCATTTATCTATTTCCCTATATCACCAAAGAGATTCCATCCCCTCTCGTTGCCATCGTCGTCCTTACAGCAGTTTCATTGCTACTAGGTTTAGATATTCGCACCGTAGGCGATATGGGCGAGCTACCAGATAGCCTGCCAATATTCTTATTACCCGACGTTCCGCTCACTTTGGAGACACTGCAGATCATATTCCCAGTCTCTGCCACCTTGGCGGTGGTGGGCCTACTAGAGTCCATGATGACAGCATCGATCGTAGACGACCTAACCGACACTAACAGCAATAAGAACCGCGAATGTGTAGGTCAAGGTACCGCCAATGTTGTGACGGGTTTCTTAGGCGGCATGGCGGGTTGCGCCATGATCGGCCAATCGGTAATCAACGTTAAGTCTGGAGGGCGCGGACGCCTTTCCACGCTAACAGCGGGCGTTCTGCTTTTGCTTCTTGTTGTGTTTGTTGGGGACTGGGTTGCACTGATTCCAATGGCAGCTCTTGTTGCGGTTATGATTATGGTGTCAATTGGCACCTTTAGCTGGGAATCTATCAGAGATCTACGCCAAAATCCAAAAAGTTCAAGCGTGGTAATGCTCTCTACGGTTGTAGTAGTAGTTGCCACTCACGATCTGGCAAGAGGTGTATTAGTGGGCGTCCTCCTGTCCGGCTTCTTCTTTGCACACAAGGTAGGGCAAATATTGCGCATAAGCTCCATCGCCGAAGACGAGGGCAATGTGAGAACCTATACGATTACCGGACAAGTATTTTTTGCTTCTGCCGAGCGCTTTATCAATGCCTTCGATTATCGCGAAGTGATAAACAAGGTCCGCATTGATGTCAGCAAAGCCCATTTCTGGGACATCACTGCAGTTAGCGCATTAGACAAAGTTGTGATTAAGTTTCGCCGCGAAGCGACTGAGGTAGAAGTAATAGGCCTAGACGAGGCTAGTGCAACCATGGTGGACAAATTTGCTGTCCACGACAAGGACGATTCCGACGATATTATTATGGGACATTAAGGGAGACACCATATGAAAGTTGAAACTAAAGTACTTGCCTGTGTCGACCGCTCTCATTTTGCCGACTACGTGGCGGATTACGCCGCATGGGCCGCTCGCAGAATGGACGCCCCATTGGAGCTATTGCACGTCATCAATAAGCACCCAGAGCGCAGCAACAGCAAAGATCACAGTGGCACTATCGGCATCGATGCGCAAGAGAATCTGCTGGACAAGCTTTCCGAGGAAGACAAAAGCCTCACCCTCTCGGTTCGCGAGCAGGGCCGCATGTTCCTCAATAGATTACGGCAGCGAGTGACGGCACTTGGCGTAGCAAATGTGGATGTTCGTCAAAGACATGGCGACCTTGAAGAGACTTTGTCCGCACAAGAGAAAGGCGTGCGCTTAATCGTGTTGGGGCGCCGTGGAGCCGCATCAGAAATTACTAAGAGAGACTTAGGCAGAAACGTCGAGAGAGTCGTTCGCGCCTTGCACAAACCGATTCTCACAGTGACAGAGGGCTTCACCGAACCCAAGAGAATTATGATCGCATTTGATGGCGGACGCGTCACTCGTCGTGGTGTCAAAATGGTAGCAGCCAGCCCTCTATTTAAAGGCTTGCCGATCTATCTCTTAATGTCTGGCAAAGCGAGCAAAGACGGTGAAAAGCAGTTGCAGTGGGCTAAGGAAAAACTGGAGTCTGCAGGCTTTACAGTCAATGCGCAGCTACGGCCCGGAGATGCGGAGACCGTTATTGCCAAGGCTGCCAGCGAGTTCTCTATCGATATGCTGATTATGGGCTCGTTTAGTCACTCGCCGCTTCGCAGCCTAATTTTTGGCAGCAAGACGGCCGACTTACTGCGCTCATCGACCATCCCCACCCTATTGTTACGCTAAGGCAATCAAGCCTCTTTTACGGCGGATTCTTGGGGCATCAAAACATGCCCCAAGTACAGCACCAAGGCGCCTGCCACAATGCCCGGCAAGCCTTCGTATATTGCATTGTGCAAGCCGAGTAGCCGCCAAACCAGAGCCACCAAAAGCCCCAGCAAAGCGGCTACGATGCTGAGCCTCTGCGAAGGCCTCATACCGATACTCAGTGCCACCAGCAAAGGCGCAAACGCACTGGCCAAACCTGACCAAGCCATTATCACAAGGCTGAATACGCTTTGGTTGTTCATTAAAGCCAAACCTAGGGCAACGAGTGTGACCCCGACCGTGCTTATTTTAAGGAGCTTGGTACGCTCGATATTATGGGGCAGTACATCGTGGCTTAGGGCAGCCGAGCAACTCAGCACCAGGGAGTCGGCCGTGGACATGGTCGCAGCAAAGATCCCCGCTAGAATGATGCCAACCATCGGCCCAGGCAATAACTCCAACGCAATACTCGGCAACGCCAGTTCTGCATCGAAAGAACCAATGTCGGGTAAATACAATCTGGACATTAAACCTACCGCCGTGGCCATGCAGTAGAAAATAGTAAAGGAGAGATAGTACCAAGCCCGCGCTTGTTTCATGCTGCCCCCCTCACTCAAGGTCATGAAGCGCACCATGATATGAGGCTGACCAATAACCGACAGACCCGCGAACAACCAACTGATAATAAACAGAGCTCCCCCAATAACCCCCGGTACAAGCAAATCCTGGGGCACCCAGTTCATGTATTGAGGAATCGCGCGTAAATCCTGTAGAGCACCACTAGGACCTCCTAAACCGGCTACCGCGACAATCAACAGGATACCCATGGCAATAACCATGACTATCGACTGGGCCGCATCGGTCCATATTGAGGCGCGAATTCCTCCGGCAATACAGTACAAGCTGACAATAATGGCGCCAGCGACAGCACCCGACCATAAAGGCCAGTCTAGTAATACGTTCAAAGCCTTACTGCCCGCCACTAGCTGAGCGGCGGCATAAGTCAGCAAGAACAGCAGGGAAATTAGACCAATCAGACGCTGTAGCGCAGAGTGGTTTTGGCCATACCAATTACTTAAGACCCCAGCATAGCTCACCTCACCGGTTACACGAGTCGCTTGCCTTAGGCGTTTATGCACATAAAGAGAGGCTAAGTAGTCACCCAGAATCCACCCTACCATCAGCCAAATAGAGGCAAGCCCTGTCGCATAGGTATAACCAATTACCCCAATAAACATATAGCCACTATTATTGGTAGCCACTGCGGAAAGGCCCACCAACCAAGGGCGAATGGTGCCACTGGCTAGATAGTAGTCCTTCTTTGTACCCGCACTCTTTATTGCGGAGGAAACGCCAATGGCGGTAAACATCAGAAGAAAGGCAATAAACGTAAAGACCATCTAAGAATTCCAAATAATCGTGAGTTCTAACCGGCTGGGACGACCTGCGTTTTGCATCAACGGTTCCTAGATCCAGTACTTATATCGACTTGTAAACAATATCACCAAACCGGCACGCTAAGGCTCAAGCATTGCAGCCCGCCAAATGGACACAATTATTTACAGCACGAAACATATCACAGAATTTGACCATAAGCTCGCACGAGGCCCAACTGACTTAAGCGCCCCAATGCCTCCCTGCGGGGCATGCGACAAACCACAAAACAGCGCTAGAACAGAAAGTTTTTACTAGGCCAAAAGGTCTTATAGAGAGCGCCCACATACCGCCGCGGGGCTCAATTTGGCATAGAAAGCGATGAACGGAGCGCACGGTCACTCGCACAACACTTTTGACGGATGTAAATGTAGTACTGCTTGTAATAAACTGTTTCTTTTAGAGCATAGATTCAGCGCTCCGGCGGTGGTACAGTACTGTGCTTAAGTTGTAGGTCGCCAGCTCCTAAAGCGGCTTGCCACGTAGTATGTAGTTGAACGAAGTGGGTGCCAAAAGCACCTAACCTCAAGTAAGTAAAGAATAAAATCAGATATGGAGCACTTACAAGTGAACATTAATCTCACACGCAGACGATTCATCAAGAGCGTCATCTACTCTGCAGCTGCTGTTAGCAGTAGCGCAGGCTGGCAACTGGCCTCAGCCCAGAATCGACCAGCAGGCGGAGTAGAACGCCTAGTATCCATCAACGTTAACGGCCGTACACGGCGAGTTGACGTACTTCCTCAAGAGACACTGGCGCACACACTACGCTACAAGCTAAACCTCACTGGTACTAAGCTTGGCTGCAACCGCGGTGAGTGTGGGTCTTGCACAGTGTTAATTGACGATGTTAACCATTACGCTTGCTCTACTTTGACTCACTCCGTGAAAGATCGCGAAGTGACTACAGTAGAGGGGCTTCGAGCTGCCGATGGCACTCTGCACCCAGTGCAGGCTGCGTTCATTGAAGAGCTCAGCCCAGCTTGTGGTTTCTGCACATCAGGGCAAATTATGTCCACTGTTGCTCTGCTTAAAGAGAACCCCAAGCCGACTCGCGACGAAGCGCGTCACGCACTGTCCGGCAACCTATGCCGTTGCGGGGCTTATGATCACTATCTGAATGGCGTCATGCGCGCCTCGGGGCAATTATCATGACCTATATGCATATCGGTAAAAACTTCACTCCGCCTGATGTAGAAGGCAAGGTAACGGGCGAGGCTCGTTACGCTGAAGACTTTAGAAAAGAAGGCATGGTATTCGCGCGCCTACTCACTAGCCCGCTTCCAGCTGGCCGTGTAGTGAGTATTGACGCGACAGAAGCGCTTGCAATGCCAGGCGTTGTGGGCATCTTCACGACTGAAGACCTGCCTCAGCCAGCCGCTCCAGCTAACCCTGCACTAGCCACTGAGATTACCTATCTTGGCCAGCCAATTCTTGCACTAGCGGCAGAAAGCGATCTGATCGCCGAGAATGCTCTTGAGAAGATCAGAGTGCAGTACGAGCGCCGTCCATTCGTGACGGACCCGCTCGATACACTACTCGAAGGTGGTCCAGACCCTTATCCAAGTGGTAACACTTTGGTTAATAATGGCGCCGCAGCAGCAGCGGGCACAACTGCCTCGGGCACAGACGTTGGTAAAATCAAGTGGTCCCGCGATGCCATCAACCAGTTCCGCGCCGGCCGCGAGCCACAAGGCGTTGAGTTCGGTTCTGAGTGGTCTTACGGCGACCTAGAAGCGCAATTTGCACAGTGTACTACTATTGTCGAAGAGCCTTTCGTTACCATCGGCTATCCTCACCACTCGCTAGAGTCGCGTACAGGTATGGCCTACTGGGAGAACGGCAAATGCTACTTCCATGGCTCACTGCAAAGCCACACAGTTGGTCACGCAGCCCTAGCTGGCATGCTTGGCATGGATCCAGCCGACCTCGTTTTCATCAATGAAAACACCGGTGGCGGCTTCGGTTCGAAGATCTTCCCATACCCAATGATGGCGGTTACGGGCAAGTTCTCCAAGAAGCTAGGACGCCCAGTACAGCTCCGCATCACTCGTGATGAGGAGTTCTACATCGGCTCTGCACGCTCCGGCATGCAAGGCTGGATTAAAGTAGGTTTAAAAGAAGATGGTAAGGTTGGCGCGGTCGACACTATCATCGTTAACGATGCAGGTTCTGGCGGCGGTGGCTCAGGTAGCTCTTCTGCAGGCCACATCTCTATTATGTTCCAGCCTGAAGCCATGCGCTTCCGTGGCGTGTCTCTTTACACTAACACGACACCTCGTGGCGCACAGCGCGGCCCAGGCCAGAACGAGATGGCAGCCGTCCTTGCGCCAATCATGGACAAGGCAGCTAGACAAGCAGGCATAGACCGCGTTGCACTTCGCCGCTTGAATGCTCCTCGACCTGATGCCAAACACGGTCCACGTCAAGGCGGCATTTCCAGCTCTTATATGCCGGAAGCGATTGATCAAGCGGCGCAGATGTTTAACTGGGAAGAGCGTATCGCTAAGCCTCGTCGTATCAGTGCCAATAAGGTGCGCGGTATCGGTGTAGGTTTAGGCTACCACTCTGCTGGTTCCGGCGGTTATGACGGCCTAGTGCGTATCATGCCCGACGGTAAGATCACTCTTCACACTGGTGTTGGTAACTTAGGCACTTACTCCTACGCAGGCGTACTCCGAGCAGCGGCAGAAGTACTTCAGTGTGACTGGGCTAACTGTGAAATCATGCACGGTAACAACGACCTGCACCTACCTCACAGTACTTATCAGGGTGGTAGTAACACTATCTTCACTGAGACTCGCTCAAGCTATGTGGCCGCGCAAGACGCAGTTAACAAGCTGAAGGAAATTGCAGCGGCTGAGTTTGGCGGCAGCGTAGATGACTACAGCATTGGTGGTGAGCGCGTATTCCAAACTGCTGACAACAGCAAAGGCATGAGCTACGCCGAAGCGGCACAGAAAGCGATAGAAATGGGCGGTGCTTACAGCGGCGAAGAGTTCCCAGACGAACTTAACGCAACAACTAAACGCTCAGTAACAGCTATGCAAGGCACTGGTCTTATTGGTGTAGCCAAAGACACACTTCCACGTAGCGGCACTCAGCCAGGTATGTGTATCGCCTTCGCGGAAATCGAAGTGGATACTGATACTGGTAAATTCGATATTATCGACTACACGGCAGTAGCAGAATGCGGCACGGTCGTTCACCCACTTGGCATGCGCCAAGGCATGAACGGCGGCGGTGTTTGGGGCTTCGGCATGGCGGGTTATGAACGCCACGTCTACGATCCTCAAAACGGCCTACCAGCAAACGTTGGGCTTTATCAGTCTAAGCCACCAACATATCTGGATGTGCCTGCCACAATGAATATCGGCGCCGTTGACCTGCCAGACCCAGAAAGCCCAGTGGGTGCGAAAGGTCTAGGTGAGCCAGCGCAAGGCTGTGCGGTAGCGGCTATCACTAGTGCTATCTCTGATGCTCTTGATGGACATTTATTCAATCGCGCTCCTGTGACTGCTGACATGATCATCAATCAAGTGGCGATGAATAATTTCAATACTGGCGAACTAAAAACAAATACATTCTGAGGTTATTGACATGTCAACACATGACGCTATGCCCGATATGAACCTCTACCAACCGGTAACTGTAGAGGATGCAATTGGTATCGCTAACCAGTACGCAGACCGCGGCTGGTTGGTAGGTGGCGGGCAAGACACTTACGGGTGGCTTAAAGACCGTGCCAAACGTCCCGAAGCTTTGATCGATCTTAACGGCATCGAATCAATGCGCGGAATTCGTGAAACTTCTGACGGAATTGAAATTGGCGCACTCGTGACGCTAACGGAAATTTCTAAAGATCCAATGATCAATGAGCGCTACGCTCTGCTTGCCCAGGCGGCAGGTAAAGTGGCTAGCCCACAGATCCGTAACGCCGGCACTATCGCGGGCAACGTCTCTCAAGACGTACGCTGCTGGTATTATCGTCGTGGTTTGAACTGCTACCGTGCAGGCGGCAACCTATGCTACGCCGACACACCTGAAGGCATGAACCGCGAACACGCTCTATTTGGCGCTAGCCGCTGTGTGGCGGTAACTCCTAGCGACACGGCACCCGCCCTAGTCGCTCTGGAAGCCCAAATGGTTATCCAAAGCGAAGCTGGCGAGCGCGTTGTAGCGGCTGAAGACTTCTTCGTCGGTCCACAGCTTGATATCGAAGTGACAACAGTACTTGAAGATGGCGACATCCTCACTGCCGTGCGCATTCCATCTAAGTGGGCTGGTGCAGAATTTTACTTCGAGAAAGTAGCCGACCGAAATTCATGGGACTTCGCTCTTGTGAACATCGCGGCTGCTATGCGTGTTAACAATGGTGTTATCGAAGACTCTCGCATCCTAGTTGGCGCTGTACAGGCGACTCCGTATCGCCTAGGCAACGTCGAGCGCGCCGTACAAGGCAAGCCTCGCAATGCTGACACAGCTGAGTCGGTTGCTTCCATGGCTAGCGAAGGTGCTAAGCCATTGAACTACAACCACTTTAAGATGCCATTGATGAACAACTTGGTAAAACGCGCCCTATCTGCGTAACACCGAGTTAACTAAAAGCGCCGTTGCTCTATAAGGGCCACGGCGTTTTTTTATGCCTAAAATTCGTTCAAGATAAGTGATATTGCATTTTTTCGTGCAATTTCGATTATTTATGGCTACAGTTTAGAGAACTTATTGCAAAAACAACTATGGCACAGTAGTAAAAAGCAAACGCTAATACCTTAATAAAAAAGCAAATAAAGGTGGCAAGCTTGAGCGAAGAAAAACAAGAATCCACAATGCAGTGGAGCGATTTCTGCAAACTAACTGAATTTGCGGCTGACTGGGTCTGGGAGCTCGATCGCGACTTTCGTTTTACACAAATGGAAGGCAACAATATTTTCTTGGCCCACGAATCAGCAGAAAAGTCCCTAATAGGCAAGCGTCCTTGGGAAATCGGTCTAGAAATATTTGGTGCCCAGAGCTGGGACGAACATCAAGTTCAACTGTCTTCCGCCACCCCCTTTCGCAATCTAAAAGTACAACGACGTTTCCCAGATGGCACCGTACTTTATGCCCACATCAGCGGCGCTCCATTTTTTGATGATAACGGGAATCTCCTAGGCTACCGCGGTACTGGCATTGACATCACAAAAGAGGAGCTCGCCGCACAAGAACACCACTGGTTTAGCGCTGTGGTAGATACCTCTCCCAATAGCATCATAGTGACAGACATCGAAAAACAACGCTTTCTTTATGTCAATAAGACTGCATACGAGTCCAAAGGCATGAGCAAAGAAGAGCATCTGGCAATAGAACCTACTAAGTTTACAGGGAGCACACCAAGCGAACTGGCAAAATTCTACCAGACAGTCATAGGGGCTGGTGAAGCTGGCATAACTAGTAAACCAAGGATTTTTCACGATAAGACGGGCAAGAAGCGCTCCTACTGGGAACTTCACCGCCGGGCCATCCATGTCGATGGACGCTGGCTATTAAGCACTATTTCTCGCGATGTGACTGCGCGCGTACTCGCCCAAGAAGCCGAGAAACTTGTTAGTCAAATGTATGAGGCTCGCTGTGCAATAGACGATTTTATAGAGAGCAAACCACAGCGCAGTGATCTTATAGCACAAGTCTGTCAAAAAATGGCCAGTAGAGGACAGTTCAAGCACACTGCCCTTATGCTCAAGAGTGCCGATGGCCGAACGCTCGAGCTCGCCTGCGCTAGCGGCTCTAGTGCCGAGAGGTTTAAAGACTTTCGTCTCGACATTGACAATATGCCTACTGCAACACACAACAATGTGGAAACAAAGGCAGTTGCAGAGCGATTCGATGGCTTAGTAGAGACTGCGCTTTGGTCAAAACAGCCTTGCATTAGCACCTCCTTTAACCAAGCCCCGAACACTAGCTCACTAGCAGAAATCATAAAGGATGAGGGTATTAAATCTGCTGCGGTTTTCCCTCTTTTGGACATGGGCGAAGTTCAGGGCGTCTTAATTCTATGTTCAGAGTATCGCCGAGCTTTCAGCTCAAAATGTGTGCGCATAGCCTCTGGTATTACATCCAAGTTAGAGACAGCGTTGCGTGAGTTGGATCGCGAGCAAGAACTCCAGCTAACCGAGCAGAAACTGCAATACATCGCCACCCATGACCCTCTCACGGGGCTTCATAATCGTCAGCTCTTCGACGACCTCGTGCGCACTGAGCTATTGAGCTGCGAACGCAAAAAATCTCAACTCGCGCTACTGCATGTAGATCTGGACAAATTTGCGGAATTCAATCGACACCATGGACATGTCGCCGGAGACGATATACTACGCGCGGTTGCTGACAGACTTAAGAACAGTATCGGACACAACGACAGCGTCTGTAGAATCGGGGCTGACCAATTTTTAGTGCTGCTAAGAAACATTCAACAAACAGAAGACGCAGCAGAAAAGGCTCGAATAATACAACAGCGCATCAACGAGCCAATAACAGCACAAGATAAACCCCATAGCATATCAGTCTGTATTGGTATTAGTGCATACCCCAGCCATGCAGTTACAGAGCGCGAGTTACTCCGACTCGCGAGTTCGGCGACCATGAAGGCTAAGCAGAACAAACCAAACACCATCGCTCTGGCAACGCCTAACAAGTAACGAATAGACACGAAAGTGTCATAAGCTCTCCTTGTTAAATGGCGTCACTTTCGCTAGTTTTCTAACCCTGCTTACCACCAATGAAAAATAGGATTTCACTCTATGAACTTTCGATATATCGGCAAAAGCGGGCTTCGCGTCAGCCCAATCTGCATGGGAACTATGAGTTTCGGAACATGGAGCGATGAGAAAGAATCGTTTCGAATACTCGATAAAGCCTACGAGCGCGGTATCAACTTCTTAGACACTGCCGAAGTATATCCGGTGCCCCCAACCGGAGAACTGGCAGGCACAACCGAAACCATCGTTGGCAAGTGGCTTAAGAAGCGTAATCGTGACTCGCTGATTATTGCTACCAAGGTTGCAGGTGCAGCCTCAGGGTGGCTGGTACCTCCCATTCGAAGCGGATTGACCGCCATCGATCGACACCATATCGAACGCGCAGTAGAAGGCAGCCTCAAGCGCATGGGCATCGATTACATCGATCTCTATCAAGTGCACTGGCCCGATATGGTCGTGCCTATTGAAGAGTCTATGGAGGCGCTGGACCGACTCGTGGAGTCTGGCAAGGTGCGCTACATCGGCACCTCTAATGAAAATGCCTATGGACTAACCAAAGCCAATACCGTCGCACACTACGAAGGCTATGCTCGTTTCCAGTCAATCCAGAACAACTTCTCACTGCTCAACCGTCGTTTCCTCGATGAACTGGCGATGGTTTGTCGAAGAGAGAACGTCTCATTGCTGCCATACTCACCCATTGGAGGAGGAGTATTGAGCGGCAAGTACAACCAGGAAACCATTCCCGCTAGAAGCCGGTTCGGCGAATATCGTCAGATGGACAATCCTCGTCAACGAGCGATGAGTGACCGCTTCTTAAATCAAGGCACCCTAGATTCAACGGCGCGCTACATCGAGATTGCAAAAGAAGCAGGCATGTCTCCAACGACATTGGCTACAGCTTGGAGTATGAACTTCGACTTTGTTGCCTCAACCATCATAGGTGCGCGAGACGCAGAGCAATTGGATGACTCTTTAGCCGCGCTGGATGTAACGCTAAGCCCAGAGACTCTAAAAGCATGCGACGAAGTCCACAAGGACATTCTATACCCCATGGGCTAAGACCCCACAAAACAGATAGGGTAGGCACTTTGCCTACCCTATTTTGACCACTGTTAGGCTGTGTACCTCCTTGTTTTAAGGGCGCAATGCTCTATGCTTAAGGTCTTCTAAGAATTTAGTGCACCAAGGACTTGCTGTCCCTTAAAGGCCAGAACCCAAAATTGAAACCGCCTTGGTCCTATCAGAAAAGCAGTCAACATGTCCGAAAACAAAATTATCGATGATCTTCTTTACCAGTCTACCGAACTGATGAATCTGCGCACCATCCTAGACAAGGTCGGTGCCTACATTTATAGCAAAGACTTGGACGGCAATTACACCTATGCCAATTCCTTAGTGGTCGAGCTATTCGGCATGCCCGCCTCAGAGATATATGGTAAAGACGATAGCCACTTCTTTGATCTAGAGCTTTCTAATCAACTACAAATCAACGACCAAAAGGTGATGAACGAAAACATCACTATCCAGCAGGAAGAAGCTAACTACATAAAGGCGACGGGAGAGACCCGAATTTACTGGACGATCAAAGCTCCCATTTTCGATGAAAACAAAGAAGTCATTGGCATGTGCGGAATTTCCACTGACATTACGCAGCAGAAGAAGCTGGAGTCGACACTAGAGCGTGAAAGCAGCCTACTTAAGGCGATTCTCGATAATGTGGATGCCCATGTTTACCTAAAGGACTCTGAGCGCCGCTACGTCTATGCAAACCCCAAGGTCGCAGAACTCCTGCGCAAGTCGCCTGATAATATTATCAGGCCACACAGATCACGAATTGCTATCGAGCGAAAACGATAAGAGCATCGCCACCTTGGACGAGCAAGTCTTAATCGCTCAATGCAAAGTCGCCGCCGAAGAAGTGTATAAGGATCACAATGGTATTGAGCGCTATTTTTGGTCCACAAAAGTTCCTTTCTCTCTTCCTGGCCATGACAATATGCTGCTAGGAATCTCCACAGAAATAACCGAACTACACCAATTAAGAGACGAGCTGGAACAGCAGGCCACTGTAGATGCTCTGACTGGCATTCACAATAGACGCTTTTTCTATAGGGCCGCAGAAAGAGAGTTCAGCGGCAGCAGTCGCTACGACCAACCCACTTCACTGCTCATTCTAGATATCGATAATTTTAAGAATATTAATGACACCTTTGGCCACCAAACGGGTGACCAAGTTTTGCAAAATTTTGCACAGCACTGCAAGGACGAGGTACGTAACTGTGATTTAGTCGGACGCATTGGAGGTGAGGAGTTTGCTATCTTGCTTCCCCAAACGGATGCGCAAGCGGCCATGATCCTCGCCGAAAGACTATGCCACTCATTTGTAGGTCTGAATCTCACTAATGACAGCAAGCCTATAGAAGTCTCCGTTAGCATCGGTGTCGCAAGCCGAGAGCAAGACGATCGGAGCATAGAACCCTTAATTAAGAGAGCCGATCAAGCCCTATACAAAGCCAAGCGCTCGGGCAAAAATAAAGTTTGCTCAAGCTCATCACTCTCGTAGAGAATAGCCCTTAAGAAAACGGTATACTGTTGCTCTCTAATTTTTGTCTAGGAGAGTGTGAATGAAGTATCGCGCGGTAATTTTCGACTGGGATGGCACTGTAGTCGACTCCATTTCCCATATCGCAGACAGTCTCCACCTTGCCGCAAACGACTTAGGTTTACCCATTCTAGAAAAATCGGCCTACCGTAACATAATCGGCCTAGGAATGATGGACGCTTTGAAGGCTCTATATCCCGATGCCAACCAGCAAGATATGATCGCCATGCGCGATGCTTACGGAAAATACTTCTCTTCCAAGCCAGCCATGCCTCAACATGTTTTTCAGGGCATGGAGGAGCTCATACTGGACTTAAAGGCTGGAGGGAGTGGTAGAGCGGTTGCTACAGGCAAGAGCCGCCGTGGGCTCGACCGAGCGCTTAGCACAAGTGGCTTGGCACCTCACTTCGATGTGAGCCGCTGCGCGGATGAATCGGGCTCAAAACCCGACCCCAAAATGCTTACCGAAATTCTCGCTCACTTCGACCTTGAGCCAGCGGATGCTGTCATGATCGGAGACACCAGCTACGACCTGGAAATGGCCCAGCGCTTGAATATGCCATCTATTGGAGTTTCTTGGGGAGCTCATAGTACGGATACGCTTATGCAATATGATCCCGTTAGTATCGTCACTGATATTGGCGAGCTAAGAAAGCTGTTAGATCTCGTTTAAAAACCACTTTCCCTTATCAGTATTGCATACGCGGAACGCAAAACGCGAGCCGCTATGCTTATGCGCTCGCCCTTGAGTTTTAGTGTGCCTCTTAGGCGCTGAGAGGGCGCATCCTCTGAACCCTCTGGACTCGCCTGCACCCGATAGATCGGGTTTTCGGGAAACAAACGCCCCTGATCATCCTGTCGAACAGCAATTGGCCCTCCTTGAGTAGAGGCTAAATAGTCTTCACTCAGCGCAGCGGTACTCGCGCTATCGACTTCAATCAGACTGACTGCGAACGATGACCTATAGATATCCTCTGGAAAAAAAGTCCCCTCGGCCCCTGCCTCTATCCGCGCTAAGTCTGACTCACCAACAAACGCTTCAACTATTGCCCGGTCGGTATTCGCAATAACGGCCAACAGCTCGTTCTCTGCCAACCAATCCCCCTCACTCAGCGCCGCTTGTATCTCTTTCACTTCGCCCGCAATAGGACTTCGAATCGACAGCCTTGCCTTCTCCTGTAATAAAGAGTTGTGGCGGACCGTTTCTGCCTCGAGCTCTTGCCAAGCAACACGTGAACGCATTTGCAGCTCTCGGTTAAAATTCTGATTTTCCGTTTGCCAGGTAAGCATCTCTATTTGTTTCTGACTTTGAGCAATTTGATAGTCTAAATCTGGAGATTCCAGCCTAAACAACAACTCCCCTTCGAGCACAGTGTCACCAGCTTGCACGTAAATCTGCTCCAGCTTTCCTGCGCTAGACGAATACA
Source organism: Pseudohongiellaceae bacterium (assembly GCA_033721235.1). Lineage (GTDB taxonomy): Bacteria > Pseudomonadota > Gammaproteobacteria > Pseudomonadales > Pseudohongiellaceae > UBA5078. Next base: position 62,940 of record JAWWAY010000016.1, read on the forward strand.
CTTGCGCGTGGGTTGCGGACTGCCACATGGCTGGCGCATTGACATCGCTCTGCCATGGAAAAAAAAGTAAAAAAGCCAACGCTAGTAGTATTGCCAAAGTTCTACGACTCTGAAAATTCCGACGCAATATCTTGCCTCTTTCTCTCCAAGCGTTTATCTCATCGAAAATGGGTTTGCCAATAAACCACAGCAACTCTACAAGCATTAGGAATATGCCCAACGCTTTAAAAAAGAGAAAATACACAAGCAAAGCAATACCTAAAAACAAGAAGAAGCGATAGACCCAGGTACCGTAAGCGTATATTAAAAGCACCGACTGCATGCGCCTAGAAAATGTCTCCGGCTTAGGTTCGCCCCAAGCAAACAAGAACTCTCTCATTCGCCACTTTGCTAGGGCAAAGGCTCGCTCTTGCAAATTTGGTATACCCAGCAAATCCGAAAGCAAGTAGTAGCCATCAAAACGCATAAAGGGGTTCAGGTTTACAAATAGCGTCACTATCCAAGTTGCCGTTGCCAGTAAAAAGACGGCACTTCTGAACGGGCCGTCCGACAGGAAACTCCACAATAATGTTGCCATCACCGCGATAACTAGTTCAGTGGCCATGCCTGCTGCACCAATCATCAAGCGCTGCTTCCTCGATCGCAGCCGCCACGAGTCACTGGCATCGGTATACAGCACTGGCCATAAAACCAGAAAAGCCACACCGATAGTAGGAACCCTGCAGCCAAAGTTCTTCGCACAGTAAGCGTGTCCAAATTCGTGCAATACCTTAGCCAGCGCAAGCGCACAAACCATCATCACCAAGCCTGGTAGAGTGAAGAAATGCGGAAAGGAATTCAAAAAACCATCCCATTGCCGTTGCGCTAAATAGATGCCTATAACAGCGCAAAATGCTACAGCGAGCAGAAAGGCCTTTGAACCTAGCCAACGCAAATACGGCAAGCTTCGAGTCAAAAACTTGTCGGGGTGAAGTAAAGGAATTCGCACGAAGAGATAATTCTTCAACAGCCACTTAAGGCCGCTATGACTCATGCGATCTGACTGCTCTTGCAGGCGAGAGATAGCAGCGGCGCCTCTGCTCTGCAATAAATTATGGGCAGACAAAAAACGAGCGAGATTTTCAACATCTGCCAAGCTCGCTTGATGCACCGTTTCAGCATTCACTTGTTCGCAAATCAGGTTTGCATCACGAGTATGCCAGCGGGACAGCAACTCAAAATCTAAAGGTCCAATGCGAAAAAAACGATGGGCGACAGGATCCTGAAGCACCCACGATGGCGAGCCATCCAGAGTCTCGGCACCAGGGTATAAATCTAATTCTTCGCGCAGAGGAGGCAAAGGCCCCAATGCTTGGCTGCGCTGCGGCACTCCTCCAGCGACACTGATTTGCGCGCTCATATTCCCAACATCTGTCTAAGAGTAGTTAAGGGCCGACGCAATATGGCCGCAATTAAAAGTGTTCGCCCACCGTATACTTTCGCCGTTCCTTTCAAGCCAATTCTAGGCGGGTTTACCTGGCCTTCAAAATTTGCCAATAGGCGATAGGCCATAATGCCGTCAGGCGTAAGACTCGCTTGATAACTGGCATAATGAAGCGTTGCATCAAGGGGCTTATGAGGGCTGGTATTGAGGAATAAACGAACACGTGCTCCGCTCTCAAGCGCAATTGCATCGGCTACTGGCACTCGAAGCTCTAACTCCGTGCTCTCTGGGTTCGCAACTGACATGATGCGTTCACCTACTGCTACCGGCCGCCCAATCCAATCATTCACATCGTCAAAGATGACAATGCCGTCACGCGGCGCCTTAATCTCAATGCGCTCAAGCATATCACGCAAATAATTAACTTCTGCCTCGTGCTGCTCGGCTCGCCCCTTTAGCATCGACAACTCCGCATTGGCCCGACTATCGAAAAGCCCCTGCTGCGCCACTTGTCGATACTCGGCATCAGCTACTTCAAGCGCTTTCAATGCCACCTCTAATCGATTGTTGAGCCTAGTGGCATCGAGCGTCAATATTGTTTCGCCAGCTGATATACGCTGATTAGGCAGGACATCTATTTTCTCTATTACGCCATCCACCGGTGCACGAATAAGAACCGGATCAAGTGCGATCACCTCCGCTGGTACTAACGCCGTTTGGTGCACGGGAATGCACAGCACAATCAACACGAGCGCTGCTGCGGCAAGCCACACTTTCTTGGAACGCAAGGATAATCTAAACAAAGGCTTGGACACGTTCACGAGAGCTTCATGGCTATGCAACCATGCTTCACCTAGGTACTGAAGCAACTTGAGCTCTCCCGAGCTCCAATGCATTTCCCGTGCTAGTAGCAGGCCGCCCTTGAAACTGCCAGAAGACGATACAATAGGCAGCCAAACAACTGTTTCGGGTAGCCACTGCTGCCAATCTTGAGCCAATTCCTCTGGAATATCTCGTGCCGTTAGAGTGCACGCCTCGTTTTGTTCTCGACTGGCTGCCCAATTGCAGACAGCACTGACCCAGCTAGAGTATGGCGCATTGGCGTCTGCATCCACCAAACCCGAAACAGCAACGAGCGACCCTGTCCCTATCTCTGAGGCCTGCCAAAGGGCGGCCTGACGGTAAGGCGCCAATGAGTGCGTATCGTTTACCAATAAATAGGCGAGACTCTTTGTCGTTTCGGCATTGCGAAAACGACGCTCCAACTCCACTAGTATCGCCAAGCGCTTGAGTCGTGAGTCGCCCTCTGGGGCAGCAGCGCTCTGTTGATTTGTAGACATATGCTTTAGGGCTCTATTATGGCAATACCGCTCATGCCTGAGCGCAGCTCGGGATTCTCTCCGTCCACACGAGCATATACTTTTAGCGATTGGCTGACCGCATCGATAGAAGCACCAACTCTGTCAATGATCGCTTCGTATGTACGTCCGGTTTCTTCAATTCGTAATTGTATTCGCTGGCCGCTGTTCACTCGCCCAACCCAATGCGATGGCACATACATCTCTACATTCAGCTGCGAGTCATCCAGTATTTCCATGACGGGCTGGCCTTCACTGACGTACTGATACGCATCCACCTCTAGCAATGACACCTTCCCGCTGAAGGGAGCGTACAGCTGGCAACGATCGACAATGCTCTGCATCAATTGAGCCTCGGCACTCGCCGCAATGGCGCGAGAAACCGCCACGTCGACTTCCAGCGTACTGATTGAACCCAGCTTATCCAACTGAGAGTTGACTTGCTGCACTTTTGCGGCTTCCTGCTCCTGCGCCTTAGCCTTATTTAAACGCGCAATATGCATATCGCAATCCAAGGCCATCAACTCCTGCCCTGCGGTGAACGAATCCCCCTCGCGCACACTAAGAGAGCTAATTGCTCCAGCCAATTCACTAGACAATACTGTTTTCTGATGAGCCGTCAGCTGCACTCTAATCTCGTTACGCGCCGTGCCTGGTTGAGCCGCAGCGCTACTGACAGCGAGCACAAAACTTATGCAATATAAGCCAAGTATCCGCATTACATACTAGCCTCGGTGCCCATTCGATAGCCTTCCAAGTCGCCCCTTTTCCAATCCTCCAGGACCATTCGAATACCTTCAGCTAACACGTCAATATCGTGACTTTCGACCGTCTGAGGCAACAGATCCAAGCCGACCGACACATAGAGATTGGCGATCGCACTGTGTACCTCGGCATAGGCTCTGTAGCTACTCACTTCGGCGTAGATTGCCGCCATACGGGCACGTATCTGTTGCAGCGGGCTCTGTGCTTGATTATTCGCAGACTCTCTCACATATCCATAAATACGTTGCTCAATATCGTCTAGCAGTAAGGCTTGCTCATAGTCTACACGAGCACGGCGATACTGCTGATAACTTACATGAACCTGGGTCAGCGCCGCCATGCTAAGAGCCAAACGCCTTACTTCAGCGACATCTTCGGATGCACGAGCTGCTCGCATTGCAGCCGGTCCACTCGCAAGATTAAGCAAATTCCAAGTTAGCCTAGCGCCTGCCTCCGCCCAATTTTGATTAACCAAATACGAGTTACTATCTTCATTTATAGACGTAGTAAGCGTTACTCCTGGGAATAGGCGCAACAGTGCTTTTTTAGCCTCGATAGAGCTGATACGTTGCTGGTAATGTTCTTCAATAAGCTCTGGCCTATTCATAAGCGCCATGTCTTCCATTTCTTCCAAGCTTAACTTTAACTCCGGCACAGTCATTTCTTCCTCAGCAGGAAGCGCAAGCGAAAAGTCAGTCCCTGGCGCCAAACCCATTAAGGCAGAAAGCTCCGTTTTGGCAATAGCCAAGTCCAGCTCTAATGCCTCTAGCTCACGCACCACTTCCACCAAACCTTTTTGATACTGCAGGACTTCTAAGGCAGGAGATAAGCGTTGCGTCTCAACTTCCCTTGCATCTACTAAAGCTTGTCGCGCCTCAACTAATAGAGGCTGTATTTGTTCATACAAAGGTTCGGCCGTAGCAGCTCTCCAATAAGAGGCCCTAACCTGCTGAACTATCTGATTGACTACGCGTCGCTTACGCTCTTGCGCTATTAAAAACTGATCAGCATTTTGATGCGCTTGAAAATAGCCAACTCCGAAGTCGAGAATATTCCACGTTAGACCTAAATTTGCATACGCTAGATTGCGGTCCTGACTCAGTGAGGGATTATTAGAAAGCACCCCAGTGTTGATATCTCTATTGAGGTTCAGATTATCATTCGAGCGGGTTGTATAACCGGCATTAACGGCTAACGAGGGCAACATATCGTACTTGGAAAGGTGCAATTGACTGTCGCGCTGCACCTCCTCCATTAACATCATTCTGTGATCAAGATTGTACTTAAGAGACCTAGCTAGCGCTTCCTCGAGAGTAATAGGGCCCGAAATAGCCTCCTGTTCCACAAAGATACCGAGCTTGTCGATTTCCACCTGTGCATGCTGCTCCTCAATACCCAGAGGCATGGGGTCAACAGCACATGCGGCTAAAGTGGCCGCAGCTAAGGCTACTACTAGTATTTTCTTGCCTCTATGGGCCAACGCGTTCGGCTCAGTATCAAACTCTCTCATTTGTTCCTCAATCTTCACAAAACTATTCCTATAATGTTTAGCTGCTAAAAGTCGTCTAAGCGACTTTGTCATCCTGTTGCTTTGCATCCGCTGAATCGGGCAGCTCAATATCCAACAAGTCATCCAGTAGCTCGAATGCCCGCTGCACCAAGCCGTCTTGCTTGGCATGGGCTATCTGCTGAGAGATGCCTGACTTGGCAGAGGCTTGGGGCGTATTATCCGACTCCGCTGGCTCAACTTGAGCCGCGCCAGCTTCACGCTCAATTGTCTGTCCCTCGGTCACCTCAATTTCAAATCGGGCTTCCGCCTCTGCCCCATTAGAGTCTCTTGCAATAATTCGAATATCCAGTACACCAACAAAGTCTTCAGGCGGCGTTCCGCTAAACGCACCGGTTGCAGGGTCGAAACTTAACCAACCAGGCAACGGTGCTCCATCGCTTAGCGTAGCCTCAAGCGTTACCGAAGCAGACGCATCGGTATGTACAAAGGTTCCTTGTGGAATATTGAAGCTAGTAAATGCGTTGGCTTCAACCGTTCGACTTTCCGGATCAAGCCCCAACATAAGCGCACTGCCCCCGCCGGCTGCACCGCCAGCGGCCAAGGCTACAGGTGCAGGGCGGGTGCCTGTTCTGGCGATATTAGCCAAGGGCACCTGAGTTCCCCCATCGCCGTTACCACCATTATTAAATGGCAGGCCAAAGCCAGGGGTGGCAGCTCTTGCTGTTCGCACTCCGCTCAGTACTGGTGTTTGCGGCGCCTGATCGGCACCTCCAACGTTGCTATTTCCCGTTGGGGTATAGCCACCAATAGGCGTAGGAGGAGGACTAATAGGCGCGGACGGCACCACCCTGGGAGGTAGTGTCGGCGTTGGTGGTGGCGCACTCGGTGGCGGCGGCGCAGGAACTGGCTCTGGAGCCGGTTCGGGTTCCGGAGCAGGCTCAGGTTCTGGCGCAGGTTCAGGCTCCGGAGCAGGCTCGGGTTCTGGCGCAGGCTCGGGTTCCGGAGCAGGTTCAGGTTCTGGCGCAGGTTCAGGTTCTGGCGCAGGCTCAGGCTCAGGCTCAGGCTCAGGCTCAGGCTCAGGAGTAGCTTCAGTCTCTATTACCAGCTCACTATCGCTAGGATCGACACTAAAATTACCAAAACTATCCTCCACTCTAGCCACGACATCGTAACTCTGAGGAGTCAAAGCATTAGCCTCTGGAATTTCTAGAACCCAAACGCCTGTTTCGGGGTCATAGCTTAAGTGTTCTCCCACTTCGTAGCTAATGCCATTCACAGTAACAGTTAATGTATCTCCCTCTCCCAGCTCAGCCGTCCCCGTAATGCTAGGAGTAGGATCAGTGCTAGAAATGGGGTTTACTGTAGGCGCTGACGGGGCGCTTGCATCCACCACAAGCTCATTGTTAGTAATATCTTCAATACTATCATCAAGCCCAGTACTAACACTTACCACAACATCGTAAGTGCCATCTGCAAGCGCATCCTCTTCAGGAATAGTAAGCGTCCAAGTCTTGGAGTCCTCCTGGTAGCTTAGCGCATCATCACCTTGAATATACGTTACATCATTAACGGTAACACGCAGCGTATCGACATCGCGGACGCTGGCTTGCCCAGTGAGTGTCGGGGTACGGTCCGACGTTCTAAGCACATCAACTGTAGGAGTTTGACTATAGTTAATTGTTAGAGACTGACTGTCGCTCCTCTCCCCGTCACTGGCAACTACAGTGACGTTGAAGCTAGAGTCTAGCTCTGGGTCGGTATCACCTATAAAGGTCAATGCCCCCGTATTTTCGTCAATAGTAAACAGCTCGCTGTCATCGCCGTCCGCGAGGCTATAGCTCACATCATCACCATCGGCATCTACTGCGGTCACAGTGGTAACGTCAGTATCACCTTGGAACTTAAAGATTGTCGCCGTATCTGCGCCACCGTTACTGGTAATTTCAGGAGCGAAATCGTTAACATCGAGTAAGTTGACAGTGATCGTTTGACTGTCCACATTACCGGTGCTATCTCTTACCATCACCTGCACAACATAGCTGTTTTTCTCTTCAGAGTAGGTTCGGCCCGAATCTCCCGTAAACGAAAGTTGGCCGGTGGCGCTGTCAATTTCAAACTCGTCTTTATCGGCGCCGCCTACGATACTGAAAAATTGCGTATCGCCATCGTCTGGGTCTGTTGCCGAAACAGTAAGCACTGAGGACTGACCTTCGTTAATGCTTACTTCTGCAGTAGGCGCATCCGCCGGTGTGGTGATAACAGGAGCGTGATCCACATTATCGTTGTCAAAGATACGCAGAGAACCTTGTGCATCTACCAGTACCGCGTTCACTGGATTTGCGAGATTCACAATCGCGAGTTCAGGGTTAGGATCTGCTTCAAGCAGCGCGTCATCAATAATTGGGACAGTGATCGTCTGAGTGGTCTCACCAGGATCAAAAGTCAAGGTACCTGACACGGCGGTATAGTCTGCCCCAGCCTCGGCACCTAAGTCTGAAGTAAAGTACTCAACTGTTACCGTTTCATCCGATGGTTCAGATAGACTGACAGTAAAGACCGCCTCGCCGTCTCCCTCACCTGCGTAAATAAAGTTAACCGCAAGCGCTGGCAAAGTTTCGCCACCATCATCGTTATCGTTAATACCAAACCTAAGCTGTTCATCGTATACCCGATCGCCAAACACCACTGCATCAAAATACTCTACAGGGTCCTCAACTTTCGAATCATCAAAAATTGGTACTCGAATAAGCACTTCATTGGAACCTGCCTCCAGTGTGAACTGAAAAACCGACCGGGGAACCCCTAGCTCATTGTAAGCTATGGCGCCCTGCTCCATTGTCTTCCATGTGACACCGTTATCGTTGGAGTACTCAAGAGGTACGAGATAGTCATCTGCGTACTCGGCAACTGGGAAGCCCAAATCTTCGCTTAATAACTCACTGGTAAAGTCGATATTGAGAACGGTATCCGTATCGAAGCTTAGCTCGCTGAGCAGCGTGAACTGATTGTAGCCATCATCTTCGTCCACATCATCAATCTGCGCGGACAAATGAGATTTGTAGGTATCTTGTGCCGAAGAGCTTACATCATCATATGCAGTCCAATCGGACACTCGATAATCGATAGTCAAGCCTTCTAGGTCGTATTGATCGTAGCCTTCATTCAAGACAATAGCGTAATTATCATCACCTCGATCTTCGATTGTGCCTATATCTTCGAACCCAGCACCCAGGGCAATATTGCTGACCACCATGTTCTCTACAAACACTTGCTGGCCAGTTGCATTCGCCAAAATATCGGTAGCGCTGAATGTAATCTCGCCGTCGATTTCATTGTAGTTATATTGAATAGTGGCAGGTGGCACATCTAAAGAGTCAGCCGCCCTTGCATCCATAGTCTCTGGTGCCCTATCGCCCGCCAAATCACCTATCGTCTCGGCCACGTGGCTCATAGCGATAGTTTCGAAGACATTATTGCCAGACTCATCTGTTTCACTGCTGGCCGTAAAGACAATACCCACCTCAGCCAGCGCATTAGAAATCAGCTGTTTATCTGCATTCGCAATATTTAATGCCTCTCCAGTTTCTGGATCAACATAGCCAGTAAACGCATCTCTAATTGTTTCAGAAATATTGATATAGTTATCGTAACTTGCATCCACGTTCTGTAGATCGTTAGTCTGCAGAACTCCATCACCAGGGTTACTATCCTCCAAGTCGTCATCCAGCGCTTGTAGGAAGATGGCCATGTTCTCGACGTAATTATTATTGGTGTTGGACAGGCCAACACCCGCAATGTCTTGCAAGAAAAGGTTTTCACCCTGAACCACATCGGCTTCAAACTCGGCAATAATGACATCGCCGACAGAGAACGTAATGGTATCTCCGGGTCTGTAATTGAAACTGCCCGCCTCTCCAGCATCGCCGGTCAAACCGCTCAAGCCCGAACTAGTTTCATAGCTAACGCCATTCACCAAGAAGTCAGTCAATGAGGCGACCAATTTATCGATGCTTACCGCCTGGTCAGTCAGGGCAGCTGCATTATTGCCTGCAATGTCCTGTGTGGTGTTTGTACCCGGAGTGTAGGACACGATGATGTCATTAAAACTTGGCAGCACTGTCTCGCCTAGGCTCAGCGTTACCGTCTTAGCCTCCGCGTCAACGCTTACTCCAGTGATCGATATCTCGGTATCGCTATCTCCATAGACAATACTAAAATCGCTCGCCTCTGGCGTGACTCCTGCTAGGTTTGCGGCCGCTTCTGTATAAGTTAGAACCAAGGTATTGCCCGAGATCACTGCACTATCAAGAACTGGCGCGGTGGTATCGACAATAGCGGCGCCCAAACTACCGTTTCCGCTAGTATTTCCAGCCCCGTCAGTCTGCCTAACCAATACATCACCATCAGCGTAGCTGCCCGCACTTAAGGTAAAACCTGTGCCAGCACCAACATTCCAGGTATCGCCTCCATCCGTGCTGTACTCCCAAGCAAAGCCGTCAACTAAGCCACTGACGTTCACCTGACCATCGCTACTGATTAAGTCGGAGTCTGAACTTCCCGTATCTGAATCTAAGCTTAGGCTCGGTGTAGCCGGAGCAGTCGAATCTATTGTGATAGCTTGAGTATCGGTGGCTGAATTCCCCGCTGTATCAGTCGCAACGGCACTTAAGGAGTAATTACCATCCACCAAAGCAATTTGTGCCGTTCTATCCACCGACCAATTACCATCGCCATCGGCAGTGACTGAAACCTGAAAAACTTGATCAGAGTCAGAGTCTTCCAAGGTTACGAGCACGGACGCACCCGCTTCCGCTGTTCCTGTGAATACTAACTGGGTATCACTTGTCACATAGTCGCTGTCACTCGCACCACTATCCACTGTGATGGATGTAATAGCCACCGCCGGGTCTGTCAGATCAATCACTAGTTCATTGTTAGTAGAATCGCTCGTTGCATTGTTTCCGGCATCTGTAATAGTCGCCGTAACACTGTAAGTTCCCTCATCTAGTTCATTGGCCTCCGGAATAATTAAAGTCCATGTATCATTTTCTGAATCATGACTCAAATCATCACCAACGGAGTAAGTTACTCCATCCACCGTGACGGTTAGCACGTCACCCACACCTAGTTCGGCCGAGCCCGTAATAGTCGGCTGCTGGTTATTAGTCGTCTGAGCGTTTACCGAAACAGCGTCAGCAGACGGAGCGCTGGTGTCAATGACTAGCTCATTAGTGCTGGCATCTGAGCTTGAATTTCCAGCCGTATCCGTGACTTTTGCCAATACTTCATAGGTGCCGTCATCAAGCGCATCTTCTGCAGGAATAGTAAGAGACCAAGTGTTGGCATCGCTGTCGTAGCTCAAGTCATCACCAACGGTATAAACCTGACCGTTAACCGTAACAGAAAGTGTTTCACCCGCTCCCACTACGGCCGTTCCGGTAATAGTGGGCGTATCATCATTACTTGTTTGCGAAGAAACAGTCACTGCGGCTGGCGCTGTAGTA
>JAWWAY010000017.1:0-51605 GCA_033721235.1 Pseudohongiellaceae bacterium
GCCCGAAGGTCCTGCAGCGCAGGCAGATTAGCCTTGAGCGCTTGCGCCTCATTGAGTACGGGAACCACTATACTGACTTTCTGCTGCCCAAGGGAAACGCCCACCTGCTGCCTCACTGCCTATTGCTTAACTGCTCTAAATAGCTGACGATTCTAAGCTAGATAGGCCTAAATAACACTCCGATAGCCACTTAAGCCCTCTGCAATAGGGAAAGCGCCCTTACAGCACAAATTTTTGATTTTTTCGACACAAAACTACCAATTAACACTATCAAGATGGATTGGAAAGCAGGATAATACTGCGCCTGTCAAGCTGTATATCTTGTATCTTCAGCCATCATTCAGCTTGTGAGTCTAGAATAAGTGGTGCAAGGTCGTAAAATTCGACTATTTAGCAATAAGTAGCAAGAAATTAGGCATTAGCCCGTTCTACATTAATGAGGGAGTAAATATCTGATCAAGTGGCCGATAAGCTATATATGGCCACTTCACATAAGAGCACTAATCTACTCTTTGATCAGAGTCGTATAAGCAATGAACGTTGAAAACTTTTATATTATTGCGTCGGCACCCGATGAACCAACATTGCAGGTGAACATCTCTGGTCCCTACCTAACAAGGCAGGCAGCAGAGGCGGACTTAAGTGCCGCGATTGAGGAAGCCGTAGGGCTAGACCCTGCAGCTAAAGAGTACGAATACACTATATCGAAGATCGCTTGTCAGAAACCAGGCGTCATCCAACATATGGCCTGTCACATGGGCCAACGACTGTAGAGTTGTGACCCGCCTCCCGTTTTGACCCGCGATTCGTTTACATAGAACGTTCGTAACGACACAATCGACCGCAAATGGAAATATTGCAATCAATCCAAAGTTAAGAGGAGGTTAGTCTGTCGTGCCAAAACTAAATCCGTTGCACCATATCAGCATAATCGAGTCCCGTGGCACTAACTGCGCATGGGTACGCATTAAGTATGATGACAAAAGCTTCCAAGAGTCATTCCCCTTCAAGCGCTACGGCGGCAAGAACAAGGCAATAGCGGCCGCCAAGAAGAAACGCGACGAAGAAGGCAAAAAAATCTACGGCGAAAACTGGCCTTTCTCCAAGTTCAGCCCGCGCAAGGTGTCCCCGCTGAACTCTTCAGGCCAAATCGGGGTAAGCTACTCCGAAAACGACCACGCTTGGGTAGCCACTTGGCAGGAAACTGTCAAAGGCAAACGCCGCCAGCGCAATGCCTACTTCTCCATTAACAAATACGGAGAAACCAAGGCGCGTAAACTGGCTGTCAAAAAGCGCAAGGAAGAAGTCGAAAAAAACAAAATCACGCACTAATGCCTATAGGCGTGATACAGAACTTCCCCCTCCCCTCTGCCGTGTTATAATCCGGCGCTGTCCAGCCCTGCCTGACTAAAAACCGCAAGACCACCCTCTAGCCCCGGTGGCACAGCTGGATAGCGCGGCCCCCTCCTAAGGGGCAGGTCAGAGGTTCGAATCCTCTCCGGGGCACCATATAAAAAACTGTGAACTGTTTATACAAGGCTTCGTTGGGCAAATAAGTGCCTACTGCTTGGCCCGATACCTAAGGCAATCAGGACGACTGAAATCCTACTCAGAATGCCTTGCTAATCAATTTCTGCAAGCATTTCTCTAGCTAATCTCTACCCTCGCTATGCGCCCCAGCTGCCCTCTTAGCGTGCATCTGCAGGGCTTTAGTGAGCAATTTATCTAAAATGCGAAGCGTTTGTTAAAACTGCGCTCGTACTTGACTTAGCTCTATTGACTTAAAAACACTCACCATAGACACTCAACCGGATTACTATCAGTTATAAATTCCAATGATTTAACTCTCTGCTCTGGTTTCGCTCAAATTCACTAGTCTTTAGATGTTACGACTATACTGTGAGAAAAGCGTGAGTAACAAAGTCACACATACAACTATTACTAAGACATGTCGCCTTTTCAGCGATCTAGACACGTGCAATGAATGCATTAATGACTGGGATAGTCGCTCGTGTCAGATTGAGAAGGGGTTGACCTATGTCTTTTACAGCCAGTTCAAGGCTAAGGACTTTAGTCTTCTTGATTTCTACTTCAACAAGAAGACAGAACATCGCTCAAGAACACTCTCACCAGGGTTTACTTTTTTTCTGAGCGAAGACACCGTTCAAGGGATCACTATTCGAGGTGAGAGATACTCCCCCGACGTGCTGTCGTGCCATCCACAGTACTCCGAAGGGCACCTTGTAAACGACAACAACGCTAGAATGTATTCGCTCAACCTTCCTAGTGAGCGAATTCAAAAAGTTGCGCGCTCAATAATCACTAAAAACATTATTATAGACTTCCCCTCGCAAGCTCGTTTATATCAAGTGCCGAAAACATTAGCCAAAAAATTAAGGGCTAGATTTCGTTGGCTCACCGCCCTCCTCCTTAACGACATAGACTCGCACACAGAGTATTTAGCGGAAAAACTAATAGACGAAGCCATTATCCCAATACTGATAAAAGTAATGACCCATAGCGACTATGCTATAAAAAAACCAGATAAAGCATCCGAAAACTTTAACCTGGCGCTTACTATCATAGAGGCGAGATTAGATGCGCCACCATCAGTAAAAGAGATAGCTGATGAGCTAGGCATTACCACAAGAAACTTGCAATCAATCTTTTCTAAGCGCGTAGGTGCTTCACCAAAGGCTTACGTAAAAATACGACAATTAGAAAAAATTCATGCTGAATTAAAAACCCGCCCGTATTACAGAGGCATCATTTCGGACGTCGCAAATGAATACGGTCTTTGGCATCTAGGACAATTCTCAAAAGACTTCAAAGATCAGTTCGGTATATCTCCTAGTGAACTAATAAAGAAACATTCTCAGTAGAGTAATTTTCATAACACGTATATTTTTAGAATAACTCAATCTCATCACGAGCATTATTCACAGCCATTTCCATAAGCATCTCTCTGAATCTCTCACTAGGTTCTCTCATTAGTTCAATAGAATCTTGCAACTGCTTGTTATACGAGTTCTGCTCTAAGAAACAGCTTGTTATTTCCCCCTTATAGAACTCTAGTAAATTTGAAATTGCAGATTCCTCCTCACTAGTAAGAGATGAAACGATACCCAGGGTGACTATCGCATCCGACATTGAGCTAGTCATCATCTCAAAGAGCTCCGAAACGCTCTGTTGAACGAGATTATTATATGACTCGATCTCCTTCATCTGCCTTATAAGAGAATCCTGACTTTCGATTCGCGCAACAGATACTTCCAATGCATCCATCAGATGCGCCAATGTATCAATATGAGCTCCCACTCCCCTGGCAAGAAACCGACAATTAGACCAGTTGAACAGAGCCCTTCCGTGGCCAAACTGATGGATTCTGGATAGCTTGGAGGACATTGTAAGAATTTCCAACTCCAAGCTCCTTATAGAACCTTCGGTACTTCGCGCGTCAAAAGAGTCTACTTGCAATACTCCAGACACATCCAAACAGTTGAGAGAGAAGAAGAAAAGAGTGAATAGATTATCTAAGCTCTTGCATTCGCTACTGGCTTGCAGAAATTTGTTAACCACTTGAACATAGTAAGTGCCTTTCTGAGCACTAAAAAACAAGTCCGTTGCTTCTAGACGTTTTTCGTCCATCTCTACTAATTTTCGATAGCTAGAAATCAAACTCAGACATTTTTTCTCGAACTCCTGCAATTGAAAAGGTTTCGAGATATAGTCGTTGGCGCCAACACCATAAGCTTTCAATCTCACATCAAGATCGAGCATTTTCGATATTATGAGTACGGGTACTAAACAATCCTTTTCTCTTACGCCAGAACACACGTCAAGCCCACAAACCCCGTCAAGATTGACATCGAGTACAATCAAATCAATATTACTCAGATCGGCCTGTAGAGCAATATCACTGCTCAGAGAAGTCAGCACGTTTATATCACTCAAGCCACTCGATACCTGCTCCAGCATAAAAGGATCATCGTCTACTAGTAGTACCGTGGGTTTTTCAGCCGGTTTACATATATCAAGCTCGCTCATAATTTTTCACCCATAGTGCTACTCTCTCTTGAGGCATAGGCCTAGCAATATAGAAGCCTTGTAGAAGATCGACACCTAGATCTTTTAAAAGCTCAAAGTCCTCCTTTGATTCGACTCCCTCAGCAACAGTGGTCATTTCGAGCCTACGAGCCAGCCCCAAACACGAGTTAAGAAGCGCATTAGAAATGGCACATTTGCGAGCATTGGAGACGTATGAGCGGTCCAGCTTCATCTCTGAGAATGGCAATTTTCGTAGCTTCTCTAGAGAGGAGTAGCCAGTTCCAAAATCGTCGATTGAAAGAACAAAGCCTAAAAGCTTTAGTCGAGCGAGGACTTCTGTCGCCTGCTTGGGTTTCTCGCTTAAAGCGGACTCTGTTACTTCTATCACTATATTGTCTTCGGACACTTGAAAATCTTTGCATAACATCTGCAACCTATTAGGTAGTGATAGGTCCTCCAGAGAGAACATGGAAAAATTAATCCCTACCTTGAAGCTAAGCCCTTCTTTTTGCCATTGAGACAACTGCCCTATGGCTTTTTCAGACACCAGTTTTGCGAACTCCACTTCCATGTCAGCACTTCTGATCCAGGGTATAAACCTATCCGGCATAATAATCTCACCATCAGTGGAGGAAAGGCGCGCTAATGCTTCAACTGCAATGACCTTCCCTTTTGCCACCATGGGTTGATAGTGTAGAACGATTCTTCTTTGCTCAATCGCACAGGAAATCTCTTCAGTCGAAAGTCTCTTGGCTTCGCCTGCCTCCTTAGAACGAGGAAGGCTAACTGTACTGAGAGTTTTACTGAGTTCAAGCAGAGTAACGGGTTTGTGAAGTTTGGCGAGATAGTTTAGGCCATAATCTTCAACTAACTCGGCAAGAGGTGCAATCAGCTCCGTTTTATTACTGTATGCGATAACGGAAATCGAACTGGCTATGTTAGAGAAAAGCCTAATGAATTGAATTCCATCAATTTCTGGCATATCTATATCGAGAATTAGAATATCGAATGAAGTATTCCTAAGCAGTTCGAGGGCTTCTCTAGGGTCATTTAGCGCCACATAAGAGACTGTGGCAATTTGATCGAGAAGAGCTGACAAATGGCTGCTTGATACAGAGCTGTCATCGACTATCAGAATCTTGATACTCGATTCGTCTTTGGCTGGAACTTGAGTTTTCTGTGTTGGGCACGAGTTCTCGTAGTTGCTCTTAATATGAGCTAGCTCTATATCAGCTTGTACTGCGCACGATAGTACTTGGCTAACGAGATAAGAGACTTCCACCATGTCACGAGCGCCGGCCGCGAGCTCCAGGCGATGAAATTTGTCTGACAAACACACCGCACCGACGCAAAGAGACGAAGACATAAGCTTATGAGCAATAAGCTCAACCTTACTTAATGACTCTTCACTCAATGCTAGGGATAGTTCCTTGATGTGACTTCGTAAAGTATCAAGGTAGATACCAATCAACTTGGCCTTCACCTTAGAATCACCCGCCAGGTAATCGTTCTGTACATCTATATCAATCTCTTTGTAAGAAATGATTTTAGGCGAGGACGTCGAAGTTTCTGACAAGGCTAGCAGTGGGCGGTTACAGTGATCATTAAAGTTACTTTCGATTAGTTTCAGCAGGTCTTTTTGTGTGAAAGGCTTGATCAATATATCATTTGCGCCGGCCTCCAAGTACGCATTACCTCTATCTTTGTTTCCATTTGCCGCTGAAATGACAATTACGGGTTTACTACAGTTTACGTTCTCTGAGTCATCTCGTAAGCGCTGTATAAATTCCAGTCCATCCATCTCTGGCATATTGATGTCCGTTAAGATCAAGTCATACTCATTCTGCGCTATCAACTCCAAACCCAACTTACCGTTACTTACGGCTTCACTAAACACTCCATACTCCCGCAGCTGGTACTTGATAACATCCTGATTTGCAAGATTGTCTTCTAAAACGAGTACTCTGCGTGGCAGGCAATCTGGATTAATAGGCAGATCGTCATGTACATCAACATCCAAGGATTCATTTTCTCCGACGGGGAGCCTTACCCAGAATTCAGAGCCTACGCCCGGCTCACTTTCAACCCCAATCTCGCCGTTCATTGCTTGCATCAGGTTCATTGAAATGGCTAAACCCAAGCCCAAACCTTCGACTTCGCTTTTAGCCCATGACAACCTTTCAAACGGTAAAAAAATGGTTTGTATGTCCTCTTTGGACAGCCCGCTACCTTGATCTACTACACGCACAATGACGTAGGAAGAGTCCGCCATTTCTAAAGAAACCCGTATGGCTCCTTCCGGCGAATTGTACTTATCAGCATTTGTAAGGAGATTCACCAATACTTGACACAGATATTGCTCATCGGCCAAGACGTTTAGATTGCCCCCCTCTATACTCAAACGTTCTCTGCGCTGCGGGGGAAGCGCGATCTCCACTGCTTTTTCAAGCAACACCCTGATATCAACGTTTATTATGTTTGCGTCATCTAAGGACTTTTCTACTCTGCTGTTCAGGTTAATGGTGTCCAAAATTTTTGCGATATATGCCACTAAGCCATTAGCCTTTGCGGCTAGACATGATAGCTCAGGATTGGGGGCTAGCTTTGACTCCAAGATACCGGTATATCCGGCTATAGCATTTAACGGGTTTCGTATTTCGTGCGACAAAGTCGATATAAATGTGCTTGTGAGCCTTTCTTGTGCTTTGGCTCGTTGCTGTGCACTTTTAAGCTCATCAATATCCGCAACAACACCCAGCATTCGAATTGCTTTGCCCTTTTCATCGCGTATAACGTGACCTCGCTCCGATAGCCACCGAACATCGCCATTCTTGTGCAATACTCGATGCTCCACATTGTATGGAGTCCCATTTTCTATGCAATCTTTTACACTGGCAGATACTAGCTCTCTATCGCTTGGGTGAATGGCAGAAAGAAAGTTCTCGTACGTTGTCTCGGTAACAGCCTCTTCAAACCCAAATAGCTTGTAGATTTCGTCAGACCAAAATAAAGCCCCTGATTTAATATCCCAATCCCAAGTACCAACACTGGCATACTGATGGCTAATAACAAATCGTTCGTTGGCGGCAACAAGCTGCTCTTGCAATTTTACCTGTTCCGAAACGTCATAACGTATAGAGACAAACGCATGTATTTTTTTACTCGAATCGAAAATAGGCGTAATAGTTGAATCGACCCAATAAACGTCGCCACTCTTATTCCGATTGCATATAAACCCTCTCCATGTTTCTCCATTTAGAATAGTTTCCCATAGGTGCCGGTAGAAATCGGAGCCATGTTGACCTGATTTTATCAATCCATGACTTTGACCAATGAGTTCTTGTCGCTCGTATCCACTTACATTACAGAACAAATCGTTAGCATAAATAATTTTACCTTTGCTATCTGTAATCGAAATAATGGCAGAGCTATCTAGGCAATAGGCGAAGAGGTTTGCAGAGGAGGACAACAGTATATCTTCAAAATTTTCCTTCTGACCCGTAACGGTTGAAATGTATTGTGCTAACTGATCTGCATCCTCTCTGACCTCCAGATAGTGCACATCGTAGTAGGCTGCAACGAGGGTTGCCTGACGAAAATTATACTGAGGGACCAACAAAAGTATTCTACCGAAAGTAGCGCGATAGTGATTCTGAGTACTGTACCATTCAAGGAAGCTAAGAAAGTCCGCCTCGGTTGTGCAGTCTACAAGTGTCAGCTGAAGGTAGTGAGAAATATCACCTAATATATCTGCACTTAGAGGCTCTTGGGATATAAGGTTCCATTGATACTTGGCGCACATCAACGAAACAGTATGCGATAGATTGGACTCTTTATTTCTTGTCACCAGCACTAAATTCACAAGTTCGCTTCCTTCCTTTATAGCTGTTGTTTCTGGTACAACGTCTCCCTGCCTTTATGTATTTTGCAATTGCTTGCATCTGCCAAAGTAAGCACGTCGTGGTAGGAGCCATCGGCTCCTTTTTAAGCATTTTTTTACCGCCTCAAAAGTACCCTAGCCAGTTGTTTGAAAAACTTGCAAAGTGTTTGATTGTACCCAACATAAACACAGGCTGTTGTCGAAAAAGCGAAGCCAAAAGAAATTTAGCCTGAGTAAGATCAGAAGAGTTAGGTAAGCACAAGAGGACTTACGGCCTCTCTACTCAAGATAGGGGTGCCCGAGAACCTCTAGCAGCGGAGCACTATGTTTCACGTGCTATCGACTTTTTACCCGTATATTCGCCCTCGTATTACCCTGCATGAGGCTGGATGCCAATCTCAATTAATATTTTCATATCTATTTAATATCCAGTAGAATCCTGCATTTGCGGGCGATGTGTTCGTATTTATCTGACAACAGGATGTCTGTATGGGCTTAGCGATACCAAAGTGTGATTATGTAAAGGCTATCGGTGACGACGATTTTAGTTTTTTTGCTCGTAACGGGTATCTAATAATTAAAAACCCCTTCGGCGATGAGCTTATTGATGAGCTTGCCGAGTGGACACGAAAGTCTTTCTGGGACGAAAATGGCATTTTGAAAGACTTGCGTACTCAGGATGAGTGGCTGAAAGTGCCGGCTGTTAAAAAGCTAGCGACCCACCCCACTATTATGGCTAAAGTGGAGGAGCTCTACGGTCGCAAGCCAATCCCCTTCCAAACCTTAAATTTTCCTGTAGGCACCCAGCAGAATACCCACAGCGATACCATTCATTTCCACAGTTTTCCCCAGCGATGGATGTGCGGAGTTTGGGTCGCATTCGAAGACATCACCCCTCTTAATGGCCCTCTGCATTATTACCCAGGTAGCCATCGCTTACCCATTATTGAACTTGAAGACGCCGGTGTAGATGTGGCAGAGCATCAAGATGGTGAAGAGCACCTTACACAGAACCAAAGAATGTACAGAAAATACGAATTGGCTATTCAAGAGCTTCTGGATGAAGCAGGAATTGAGCGTGAGATATTGTGCGTAGAAAAAGGCGATGTACTCATTTGGGCCGCCAACCTTCTTCACGGCGGCTCCAAAATAGAGCAAGAAGGCACAACGCGAATGAGCCAGGTGACTCACTATTATTTTGAAGATTGCCGATACTTCACTCCGCTACTATCGGATATGCAACGCGGCAAGTTTTTCTACCGCAACAATGTACTAAACATTGAGAACAACGAACCAGTCGGGCAGTTCTTTGATATTCCAGGGGTGAACGCGCCGGTACAGGAAGCTCAAACCGTAGTCGACACTATGGAGCCAGCGGCATCTGAACCACAAGCCCATGCTCAAGCAAACGGACAAGCATCCTTACTCCGCCGAGGAGTAAGAAAGATTCTTCGAATCCTACGTTAAGCACCAGATTTAGTTCCAATGGCCTTTCAGCCCTATCTGAAAGGCCATGTCCTCTCTTCTCATGAAATAATTGGGGTCAGACCCCAATTTCGAAAACTCTTATTCAAGTTAGCAATTTCCGCAAAATTCTCCTACTATCAGCTGTGAGAAAATCCGATTTAGCGTGCACGGACAGCAACAAACAAGGCTATAGCTGTATCGGAGCTCTTAAAATAAATAATGAAAATACTGGAGAGAACTATGCCTAACGTTCTAGAAAAGGGAAAAAACCACACTTTCAATTCATTATCACGTACACCACTATCACTCGCTATCGGCAGTATCTTAACGATTAGCGCACTTTCACTGCCCAACGCGGCACTCGCTCAGCCCCCCGCTATTGAGGAAATTGTGACCATCGGTTCACGTTCTCCTGGCCGTACCGTCGAAGACATGGCCGTGCCAGTGGATACTCTCTCGGCCGATTCTATGAAGAAAACGGGCCAGACAGAAGTAGGACGAATGCTGCAGGCGCTAGCGCCCTCATTCAATTTCTCAAGCTCATCTGTTAGTGATGGTACAGATGCGTTAAGGCCTGCCACACTGCGTGGTTTAGGGCCAGATCAAACTCTGGTGTTAATCAATGGCAAGCGACGTCATCAAGCCTCATTGATCCACATTAATACATCTGTAGGACGCGGCACTGCGGGCACGGACATGAACGCCATTCCTGCGGCGTCTATAAAACGTATCGAAGTACTGCGAGATGGCGCGGCTGCCCAGTATGGCTCAGATGCCATTGCGGGTGTTATTAACATCGTCCTCAATGACAGCGCCGAGGCAGGTAATATCAGCGTATCACGCGGCGAATACACCGAAGGCGATGGCGAGACGACCAATGTCGATATCAGCAAGGGTTTCGCTCTAGGAGACACCGGTTATATTAATGCCACCTTGAATATGCGAGATAGAGGGTCGACAAACAGGGCCGGGCTACACGGCTCATGCCTATTTCCAGGCTGTGTCGATACCGATTCCGACGGTATTTTGGAACCGGGCGACGCGCGCGAAGCCACCGCCTCTAGAGAGACTTTTCGTATAGGCGACGCCGAGTCAGAGCAAGTGGGCTTAACCTTGAATTCGGCCATAGAGCTTGGCGACGGTGAACTATACGGCTTCATCACCTACTCCAAACGCGATAATGAGTCTGCAGCGTTCTTCCGCCACAACGGCAATACCAGTGGCAACGCGCCACTAGCCGACGGCGATGCAACAATCCCTGATGGCTTCTTACCGCTTATCAACTCTGATATTCGCGACAACTCGGTCAATATAGGATACCGAGCGGATTTTGATAATGGCGCGACCATTGACCTATCTTATACCAATGGCACTAATACCATTGACTACGTCACTAGCGACTCGATTAACTCGTCCTACGCTAATGCGCAGCGTTACTCTACTACGCAAACCTCAGCTCAAATTAGAGCCGGTGTTCCCCGCTCAGCTAAGGCCTATGGTTTAGAGTTGGGCTTAGAGACTATTAATCTAGACTTTACCCAGTCTTATGGCGACCTCTTTTTCGCCATGGGGGCGGAACTGCGTACCGATGAGTACAAGATCACTCCAGGAGAGGAATACGCCTATCGCGACTACGATACGGCTAATGGTGTGAGCCTGTACGCAGACGATCGCGCGGGCGGCATCCAGGGCTTTCCTGGCATTGGGCCTCAATCTGCAGTCGACGAGTCTAGGGATGTGTTCTCGGTATATGTGGACACTGAATACCAAGCGACGGACAATCTTACTGTCACCGCAGCGGCGCGTTACGATGACTACGATGGCTTTGGCGACACGCTTAACTTTAAAGTTGCCGGTAACCTGGCAGTCACCGACACATTGCGCCTAAGAGCGGGTGCCAGCACCGGCTTCCGCGCTCCTTCGATGCAGCAATTGTATTTCAATAATGTCAGCACTCAGTTTGTGGTCGATGTTGATGATATTGATGGAGATAACGACACGACTGAGCTTATTGCCCAAGAAGTCGGTACCTTCCGCAACGATAGTACCTTGGCACAGGCTATTGGTATTCCTCAACTCAAAGAGGAGGAGTCTACCAACCTAAGCTTTGGTGTTGTGACTGATTTGACAGACCGCCTAACGGTGACCGTCGACTATTATGCGATCGATATCGATGACCGTATTGTCATCAGTAACCGCCTAGGCTCGGGGCTATCCACTGCACTAGATGCTGCCTTATTACAGGCAGGAGCAGGTGCGGGTCAGTTCTTCTTAAATGGAGCCGACACAGAAACTCGTGGGGTCGACATTGTGGCCGTGTACTCAGGTCTTGAGTTTGTCGGTGGCAACCTAGATCTAACGTTTGCCGCCAACTTCACCAAGACGGATGTGACCGACCTGTTCACACCAGCCGGCTCTGGGCTTTCTGCTGTGCCAACAAGTGCGGTGTTTAACTCTCAAGACATTTCCATTATTGAGGAATGGCAACCAGAGGATCGTATCAGCCTGAACGCGCTGTATACACGCGATGCGTGGACGGCAAACTTGGCGTTCAATCGATACGGTGAATACACGGTATCTGATGGTGGCACACAGACTTACGGCGCAGAAATATTAACCGACATCAATGTGTCCTATCAGTTGGATAACGGTCTAACTTTCACATTGGTAGGGAATAATATTTTCAACGTAACGCCAGACAAGAACGAGATCGGTAACTCTCGCGGCGGCGCAATCGAGAATGGGCCAAATGGCGAGTTGATTGTAAACAGCAACGGCGTATTCCAATACTCTCGTCGCTCAGCACCGTTTGGTTTCAATGGCGCTTACTTCTCAGCTGGAGTTTCCTACGACTTTTAACTAGAGCTCGAGATTGACAAAACTAGGGGGCAGACCGTATTTAGGTCCGCCCCCTTTTTTTTTCGGGATAATTGGGGTCTGACCCCAATTTTTTCGGGGTCTGACCCCAAAATTTCACAAAGTTTGGCGCTCTCAAAAGCTCTCAAACCCCCGTGGCTATAGGGCTGCCTAGCTGCGCGCCCTATGCCAATATTGGGGTCTGACCCTCTTTCGGATTGGGGTCTGACCCCAAGGCTGTGCCAAGGCTGTGACCCCAAGGCTGCTTAGCGCGCTGGGCAGCCACCTTCGGCTAGGCTGTTGTATTCTTCACTGTCGAACTCACTGGTTCCAGCGAAGGTGGCGCGATAGATATTGCAACGATTTTGCGGGTTGCTCCACTGCTCCGCCATAAACTCTGCCTTGATGCTGGCTAGGGTCACTTCCTCTTCCGACATGCGGATACCTCCATCGTTTGCAGAGTCTAGGATTATCATTTTGTTTGTACCTTCACCATTTTGCCAAGCATCCCAGTGAGGTAAGGTCTCATCGCGTCCGCTTGCTGGATTCCCACTGTAGGCGAAATTGCCCCAATAGGACATCATGGCTTCGGAGAGTTCGTCACGCCCTGGGTTTGTAGCGGGATCATACAGGGACTCTGGCGGAATAAAGCCAATATCCCAGTCTCCAAAGATGAAGGCCATTTCGGTCGAATGGGATGCGCCAATAGCAATGGACATATCTAGGCCTGGTTCATTGGTGCGTTGCTCATCCCAATCGAAGCGATAAGCGTAGACAGGTTGGCTTTGCGCCGCACTCATTATTCTTGCCAACTCGTCAACACCGCGCCACTTCCATTGAATGGATGAGTAGTGGGCCACGCGCACAAATTCATCGGGATCATTGCGAATCACGTCCACCATGCCGGCGTAAAGATAGATGCGTCGTTCGTCGCGGTTGGTCCCAAGAATAATCGCGACTTGATTATAATTACCCGCTGCCAGCTGCTCCAAGGGGTCCTGCTCAATGAACACAGTACCATCGGTAAACTTCTTAGGCGCTGGATAATTGCGTGCGTTATTCGGGTTATACAGCTTTAAAAACTCGGCGGCATCTTACTTGTATAAAAGTTCGCGGATATCGGCATTGCTCATGCTTTGCTGCAAGGCCTTAGCGCTCTCCCTGTCTTCGGCAAGCCCGTCTCTAATCAGTATTTTGTTAATGATCTCGCGTGAACTGTGAGCGTGTCCTGGGGTTTCATCGTCACTATAATTGACGCCCTGAGCCATTGAAGTAGTAGAAATACCCCCGCTTTCCACGATAGCGCGATGGAATAAACCTTCAGCCATCGGAGAAGTCACTAGGCTCATTACATTGGCACCACCGGCAGACTCGCCAAAAATGGTGACGTTATTCACATCACCGCCAAACTCGGCGATATTGTCCTGTACCCATTGTAGGCCGGCGATAGTGTCCACTGTACTCCAGTTGCCGCTGGCCGCTGCCCCTGTTGCTTCGTCTTCCAATATTGCTGGATGAAGGAACCAACCCAGGCTTCCTAGTCGGTAATTGACGGTCACCACAATGACGTCCTGAGACTCCGCCAAGTTGCCGCCATTGTAGTCGCCCGCATAGCCGCTATTATTACCACCACCAAAAATCCAATACATTACAGGTAGTTTGGTGCCCTCGGGGATATCAGAAGGAGCGTATACGCTCAGGTAGAGGCAGTCCTCAGTGCCCACAATGCCATCACCATCGGGATCAGGCACACCGGCCGAAAGACTAGAAACGAACTGCGGACAGGGCTCAATAACATCAGTTGCTTCATAGGTGCCAGTCCAAGGCTCGAGAGGCTGAGGTAAACGCCAACGTAAGTCCCCTACCGGAGCTTGAGCAAAAGGTATCTTGCGCCAAGCAAGACTACCATTGTCTTGCACCAGCCCCCTCAGTTGTCCTTGGCCAATAGTGCGTAGCGTTGGGTCAAGTGGCGCTTCATCAACCACGTCCGCTGGGGTCATTTCAACTGCCTCTTGATTGCAGGCAGATAGCAGTGTGAGGAAACTGGCAAACAGGCCGAGTTTAATGAACAACTGAGGCTTTAAAGGCATTAAAATACTCCTAGTAAGAATGACTGCCGCTACATTAAACAAGGCTTGAGCTTTAGACAACAATGCTCTGCTCATCATCGGTTAAAGTGATCAATTAGCCGGTTCAATCCCCATCAAAATACTATAAAATACGAGCACGACCCGCTTTATGGGTTTTCCACCTCTATTCTCTAGTAGTTATCATCATGCGCATCGTACTCGCCCCAATGGAAGGTCTTGCCGACGTTCACCTTCGCCGCATCATTACTGCCCAAGGGGGTTTTGACTGGGTTGTCTCCGAGTTTGTTCGCGTTGTGGACGTCCCCTACCCTGACAGGGTGCTGTTTAATATTTGCCCTGAACTGCAACAAGGTGGGTACACGGACTCAGGTACCCCCGTCAGAGTGCAGCTGCTCGGCAGCAATCCAGAGGCCATGGCAGCCAATGCTATTCGTGCACACGAGTTGGGGTCACACGGCATAGACTTAAACTTTGGGTGTCCTAGCAAGACGGTCAATCGAAGCAAAGGAGGCGCCGTTATGCTTAAGGAGCCAGACAGCCTCTATCAAGTAGTATCAGCCGTCAGAGCCGCGCTGCCCGACAAGGTAATTCTATCGGCAAAAATGCGCCTCGGTTTTGAAGACAATTCACTTATGCTGGACAATGCTAGAGCGATAGAAGCCGGTGGCGCTAACGAGCTCACTGTTCACGCGCGCACCCGAGTGCAAGCTTATACGCCTCCAGCATACTGGAACGAAATAGCGGTAATTAGGCAACATATCAGTATTCCTGTCATAGCCAATGGCGACATCTGCAGCGTAGAGGACTATCACCGATGTGTAGCACAATCTGGTACGCCCGATATTATGCTCGGCCGCGGGGCGGTAAAACTCCCCCTCTTAGCCATGCAAATAAGAAGCAATAAAAGTTGCGCCTCTCCGTGGGACAAAATAGCGCCGCTAATTTATGAATTTTGGCTGCACATTAGTGGCTCGATGTCACCGAAAGATAGGCTCGGGCGAATAAAGCAGTGGGTGAATTACTTACGTCAGCGTCACCCCGAGGCGGAGAAGCTATGGTGTTTAATCCGCTTAGAGAAGAATACTCATGCAGTAGACGAACTACTACGTATAGGCGCCAACGCACTCGCCAAAACCCTGCAGAACGAGTTATAGGCGCGTTAACCAGAACGTTTGCTTATTCGTAATACCCTATTATAAAAGGAGCAAAACAATACAGTAGTTCGTGCAGCACCAATTTTACTAGAACCCGTAAAAAAAGATGTAACAAAAAGGCGCATTGTGGATCTAAGCGCTTAAAATCAACAAGGAGACAGCATTATGAAACGGTTATTGCAAGAATAGGTATCGAAGCGGTCAGTCTTTACCTACTGACTCAAATTGACGTTGGACTAAAGGCTGTAGAATCAAACCGCCGCAATATTCGCTTTCACTCGATTAGAAAAATCATTCACGGCCCCTTCATGTATACCGCGCTCATTTTGTACGGCATTGGATTTTTCCTTCTAACACCAGAGTTTCTTGTTTACCTAAATTCCATCTCAGTTATGCTGATGGATATGGGCTTTGTTGTAGGGGCTATCATACTATTGAGCTTCTTGCGCAAGTGTGTGCGCGAGGAATCAAGCCTCTTGCAAATTATGCAACAAACTCAAAATGAGCTGTTAGAAAAATAGCACGCTAATTCTAGGAGACATCAAACCTAAAGGCGCGTTAGAATCGAAGAGTCAATTTTTTACGTTGGAGCCTTGGACTGATGTCGAATTCGAACCGAAAAAATTTACGCGCTCTGTATTGTGCAGCCACACTATTGACCCTACTGCCCCTTACAGACTCTAGCGCAATGGCGGAAAATGCTATCGATTCGATAGAGACCATCAGCACCTTCAACGGCAATACCGGCCTTATCACCGCTTGTGTCGGCCTCTATGATGAAACCGACAATCTCATTGTAAACGCTAACAACGAACCCGAAACTTACGATGTGCAGATGCAATTATTTGCTGATAGCGACGCACCTAACGACATCAAGTTTCAAATCACTAGCGCCACACCAAGCCATAGTAATAATTGCAGCGGCCGATACAAACAAGGAATCTATTCCGATGCGATATTAATTGACAATGCCAACGCCAATTTAGACGGTACCGTATTGCAGCTAAACTTTAACCACGAGACCGATGCTGGTTTAATATTTGCGCTAAATACTGCGCCAGATGCAATGTTGTTACTGCGAGACTTGAATGCAAATACAACAAACTTGGGCGAGAACCTGGGCAGCTTTTCCGCCTCAAGCCGTATTGAATTTAATACAGTGAATATCCCTATTATGTATTCACTTACTGCGCCCCAATGCAGCGATCCCAATGGCGATACGAACAAGGTAATTGTGGAGCTTGACTCACAACAGGTGGCCAGTGTCAGCCCCGGCCAAGAGTTTCAACTCTCAACCCAAGGGCTAAGCGAAGGTGAACATTTAGTCAAAGCTCTTTGCAGCGATGAAAATGCACTTAACTCCAGCGTACTCAACAAAGGCTATGGCAACAGGAGCGGGTATGCCAACGGGAGCATAACGCTTAGCGTCTCGCCAAATTCAAATTGCACACAAACAATTACCGCCCTTGCGCAGAATTTGTCGGAAAACTTTCCCGACAATATTCCAAGCTGGGAACAGTTAAGCTGCTTTATCTCTCCGCTGCAGCGGCGCCCTAACCCCAGTTATCTTATCCTAGCAGGTGACACTCCCCCGCCCTCTGGGGACGAACCCGGCGCTCCCGAGACGCCTTTGACATTCTGGGAGAGCATAGAGCTTGAGTTAGCATTCATTGAGCAGTGGCCAGAAGCCAATTTTTATGACCCAACCCAAGCTCAGATTCCGCCCTTTTATATGGATGCCGATGACCGCTTTACTGACATAGAGTGGGATCAGAAACTGCGCGGCATTGGCACCTATGTACTCCTAATGAAACACCTAGGCTACCGTTCACAGCTTGATTACTTCACTCCGCCTTCAAGCAATATTGACATTACACATAGCGCCGAAGAGTTTCTATCTTGGTGGCAAAACAGCTACATTCCAGAAAGAGTAGACCTAGCTCGCTTGGCCGAGATAGTACAAGCGGAATATTATCAACCTTGGGACATAGAGCCCGGTCAATTTGTTCGAGCTTACGGCGACTTATGGTTAGAGGACTTAAGTGAAGACGAACAAATCACTTTGGCGCAAGAACTAATTGATAGCCTATATGATGCGGTACGGCCCGAGTTTAGCGGCACTTTAGTCATTACCAACTACGATCGTTTTTCAGCGGTGGGAGATCACTGGAAACGGGTAGATCTATCCCAGTGGGATCAAATACATTTTTCGCTCTATACTGAAGGCGACGTAGAAGGCACCGAATACTATCTAGCGCAGCAGCTTAGCGGTTATGAAGAAATGATAGAACGAGATAATTTAAGCACAAAGGCTCAACTCGATATAGTCGTCAACCCTAGCGCACACCAAGCCTTGCTTGACCAGTTACCTGGCAACGTTCAGTTTGCAGATATCGAAGTGCAAATTTACCAAAGCGTTTTTTCCGCAATAGAGGATTTTCCAGCCTTGAACGGCTTGGGCATAAGCGTTGGTAATATTGTCACCAGTGAAGCCAAGACCTTAGTCAGACAAGTGCTGGCCAACGCTCAATAACAGCCCTATGTTCACGCATGAGCAAGATCGTCGGCCAAGGCACTACTAATTAACTCGGCCTAAGCGCTAATTTTAGAAGTCTTGCCAATCTTGCTCAGACTCAGGGCGACTCTTCTTAGGGGGTGCTGGAGACCTATTGGGAGTCCTCGCTACGGAAGCAGGACGACGACGTCCGGCTTGGCTTACTGCGCGATGCGACTGCTCATACGTCATTTCCTGCCCAGTATTAAAGAAGCTTACCAATTGCTTCAGCTCGACAGACTGCTCATCCATTGCCTCGCTTGAGGCGGCAGCTTCTTCAACCAAGGCCGCATTCTCTTGCGTGACAGTATCAAGTTGCATAATCGCCTTATTAACCTGCTCTATGCCCGTAGACTGCTCATCTGCTGTCGCCGAAATCTCGGCAATAATATCGCTTACTTTCTTAACCGCTGTCACTATCTCCGTTAGAGTGCTACCAGACTCCTCAACTAATTTAGAGCCAGCGGTCACTTTTTCTGAACTATCATTAATCAGAGACTTAATTTCTTTCGCTGCGGCCGCGCTTCGCTGCGCTAGGTTACGCACCTCGCTAGCCACTACTGCAAAGCCTCTTCCTTGCTCTCCTGCTCTGGCGGCTTCTACGGCGGCGTTCAAGGCCAGCAAATTCGTCTGAAAGGCAATTTCATCGATTACACTGATAATATCGGCAATTCGTTTAGAAGACGCGTTGATAGTGGCCATGGCATCAATCGCTTTGCCAACAACGTCGCCCCCTTCCTCAGCCTTATCGCGAGCCCCAGAGGCCAACTGATTAGCTTGCCTTGAATTGTCTGCGTTGGATTTTACGGCGACCATCATCTGCTCCATGCTAGAGGCGGTCTCCTCCAATGAGGCGGCTTGCTCCTCGGTGCGCTGAGATAGGTCGGTATTTCCTTGGGATATCTCGGCCGCGGAAGAGCTTATATTATTGGCCCCTTCCATAATGCTTTGCACCATGTTCTTAAGCGTTGCAATAAAGCCATTAATCGACTCGCTCAGTAGTGCAAAATCTCCTTCGTATTGCCCCACCATAGTAGCCGTTAAATCGCCCTCGCTCAGGCTAGTCATTACCGAACTCACTTCATCCAATACATTAGCTACTGCAAACTGTAGTTCTTTCTGCACGGTTATATCGGTGGCATATTTCACCACCTTTACCGGCTGACTATTCAAATCCAATATTGGGTTATATGAGGCTTGAATCCATACCTCGTTACCCCCTTTGCCCAGGCGCTTGTACTCAGCGGCTTGATACTGGCCACGCCGCAACGTATTCCAAAAGTCTTGGTATTCTTGGCTATTCTTAACTTCAGGCTCCACAAATATACTGTGATGCTTGCCGCGCACTTCCTCCAAGGTATAACCCATAGCGCCAAGGAAGTTACTGTTGGCGGTTTGAATGATGCCATTCATGTCAAACTCAATGACCGCTTGGGACTTGTTGATGGCTTCCATCTGACCTGAAAAATCGGAGAATATAAGCTTCTGCTCGGTGACGTCCGTGGCGTATTTGACGACCTTAAATGGACGACCATTCATGTCAAGAATGGGGTTATAGGTGGCCCGAATCCACACCTCTTTTCCGCCTTTGCCTATGCGCTTGTACTCGGCGGATTGAAATTCGCCACGGCCAAGGCTTTCCCAGAATTCGCTATATTCACGGCTGGATTCAAAGCCCTTTTCCACAAACATGCGATGGTGCTGGCCTTTGATCTCATTAAGGCTATAACCCATTACCTCAAGGAAATTAGCATTAGCATCTAATATGATGCCTTTCATATCGAAAGAGATGACCGCCTGTGACTTGCCTATTGCCTCCAACTGCCCCGACACATCGGCATTCTTTAGCTTTTGCTCCGTCACATCCGTGGCGTACTTGATGACTTTTGTAGGCTTACCACTCTTATCCAAGATGGGATTATAGGAGGCCTGTATCCAAACCTCTTTGCCATGCTTGCCTAATCGCTTGTATTGGGCTGCCTGAAACTCTCCGTCATTCAGGTGCTCCCAGAACTGACTGTATTCTGGGCTGCTCTTGTACCTTGGCTCGACAAACATACTGTGATGCTGCCCCTTAACTTCATCCAGGGTATATCCCATCACATTAAGGAAGTTGTCATTGGCAGTAATAATCGTCCCATCCATCTCAAATTCAATGACAGCTTGGACGCTATTAATGGCATTTAAGGTGGCAAGACATGTCTCCAGATCCGGTGCGCTACCAGCATTCGTAGACTCCTTGCTTGTTTTCTCCTTCATTTCCTTTTCTCCGCGTCATTTCCACCGTTAAAATTCGGTGCAAGTACCCTTTAAGCCTTTGGCTTAAATGCATCCCTTACCGTTGACTATCGACTAGTAACAAGATTACTTAAGCTTCTTTTCGGTGCTTTCTACTGTCAGGAAGAGAGCTTGAAACCGGCGTCTTACCGGGGATTCAAAAACAAGCATCGGAATTTCCCTCACTTGCTGCTAAAATCGCGCTTTTTTCTTCTAGCAGAGAATTACTTTTCCATGAGAATTGAAGTATTAACTGCGCAGCAAGCAGCGCAAAAGGTTAAATCTGGCGATAGCATGTATGTTGGGGGCTTTGGCATGACAGGCACGCCAAGTCATATTCTGGCGGCTCTTGCGCAAACCAACGTCAACGACCTGACCTATATCAGTAATAATGTCGGCGAATCAGGCATGGCGGGCAGCCGTATGGTTGAACTAGGCATGATTAGCAAGGTGGTAGGTTCATTCTTCACAAGCAACCCTGACGTAGTACGCCTATACCGCGAAGGGAAAATAGACGTCGAATTAATTCCACAGGGCACTCTGGCCGAGGCCATTCGTGCGGGCGGAGCAGGTATCGGCGGCTTCTTTACCCCTACGGCAGCAGGCACCGAACTAGCAAAAGGCAAGGAAACACGCATCATCGATGGCAAGGAGATGGTGCTAATCGACCCTATCAAGCCCGATGTCTCCCTCATAAGAGCTTGGAAGGCCGATAAAGCAGGAAACCTGCAATACAGGCTCACCGAAAACAACTTCAATGAAGCTGCCGCCATGGCTGGCAAGCTTGTCATTGCCGAAGTAGAAGAAATAGTCGAAATTGGCGAAATTGACCCCAATTTTGTTCACACTCCAGGTTGCTTGGTAGACGTACTCGTAGAAGCTAAGCTAGACATCAATACACTAGGCACCTCAGCCTCGGTGGCAAGTAGCAATAAGCGGGTGGATGCAGGCCGTATGGCCATGGCCCAAGCGGCGCTAGACGAGTTGGAGCCAGGAAGCGTTGTGAACTTGGGTATCGGCATCCCTACTCTAGTAGCCGATCTCATCAAACAAGAGCATGATATTACACTGGAGTCCGAAAACGGCATGCTTGGAGTTGGCCCCGAACCCGAGTCGGGCGGCGCCATGGAATACCCTGTCAATGCGGGTAAAATCCCAGTCACTGCTATGCCCGGTGCCAGCTACTTTGATAGCGCAATGTCCTTCGCGCTTATCCGTGGCGGCCATATTGACGCCGCTATTATTGGCGGGCTTCAAGTAGACGAGCAGGCCAATCTCGCCAACTGGGCGGTACCTGATAAGCCCGTACTAGGGGTAGGTGGCGCAATGGATCTGGCCAGTGGTGCCGAGAAACTAATTATTACCATGACCCACACCGACAAGGACGGCAATGCGAAGATAGTGCCTTCATGCACATTCCCATTAACCGCCAAACAAGTTGTCGATGTTATTATCACCGACCTTGCCGTATTCAAATTCATTGAAGGCAAGCTCACTCTTGTAAAATTACAGCCAGGACATTCACTAGAAGAAGTAGAGCAAAAAACTACCGCCGAATATGTCGTCGCTTTAAATTAAACCGGTAAATAATATGAGCGAAAAACAGTTCAGCATTAGCCTAAGGCTGGTGGAGAATTATCTATTCAATATTGATTTTGGTGAGTTTGGCAATCTACTGGCCGATGAACCCGAGCCGATCGGCGCGGGTGAAGGTCCCAACCCTGCGGCGATGCTCGCCGCAAGCGTTGCAAACTGTCTTTGTGCCAGTCTTCTCTTTGCTGTACGAAAATACAAAGAAGACCCGGGCGAAATCAATGCTAAAATCACTGGGACTATGGGCCGCATTGATGGCTTACTGCGGATTACCCATTTCAGCGTCGATATCAATCTGGGTGTCGCTAGCGATACCCTGCAGAACATTGACAAAGTACTCACTCAATTTGAAAACTTTTGCACCGTCACTCAGAGCGTTCGCCGCGGCATAGCGGTCGATGTCAATGTTAGCGATAGTGAAGGCAAGTCACTACTTTCACAAAGAGATTCCGTTTGAACACTAATTCTGCCGTAGCTACACCACCTATAGTTTTAACCGTGGCCTGCAGTATGTTCTGCACCTTGGTTGCCGTTGTATTCGCCCGTCTTGCCTATGGCCTCATCATGCCGACCATGCAGGCCAGTCTGGGCCTAAGTGTCTCTGCCGCGGCAAATTTAGGCACTGTAACCGCAATGGGATATCTGGCGCTAGTGTTGCCTGCTGGCAGTTTTGCCTCGCGCTATGGATCTCGCCAAGCCGTTTTGTTGGGGCTTTGCTTTGGCGCCACAGGCTTCGCTGGATTGTCTATTGCAAGCGCATACTGGCTGCTGATTATCCTTATGGCGCTCTTGGGCGCCGCGACTGCCTTCGCCTACACCCCACTGATCTCGCTACTGGGAAACTGGTATCCCAAAAAACGCGGCATGGTAATTGGTTTTGCCAATGCAGGCGTCGGCCTCGGCGTTCTCTTAAGTGGTTATGTAGTGCCTTACTTAAGCAGCGAAGAATTTGGACTCGATAGCGGTTGGCGCCTAGTGTGGAAGCTATTCGCTATCTGTACATCACTGTGTATTGTGCTGGCGTTTTTGGTTTTGAAAAATCCACCCATCGACCGCGATACTCAAGAAGCGAATGACACTAGGGCCAACAGCACGGGTATTCGAAGCCTATTTAGCAATTCACACGTCGTGACCATCGCCTTTGTCTACGGCATAGTGGGTGTCGTCTATATTGTGCAATCTTTATTTATGTACAGCTTCTCACTCAACCAAGGCCTAGACCCCATTACCGCCGGGCGCCTTATGGCTATGATGGGTATGCTGGCGGTGGTTGCCGGGCCTAGCTGGGGCTGGGGCTCAGACAAGCTCGGTCAATCCAATGTATTGATATTTTGCATGAGCATCTCGGCCTTTGGCATGTTTATTCCCGTGGTCTGGCCCACCGTCATAGGCTTCACTGCACACTACCTGCTATTGGGTATCACTATTACAGGCCTATTCACCACCATACTCGCCACAGCAACTAAAACTGTAAAACCCATACAGGCGCCCATTGCGGTCAGCTTCGTGACGGTGCTGTTTGCTCTCGGCCAGTTGTTAGGCCCTGCACTAGCTGGGTTTATGATTCAAAAGAGTCATAGTTACACGCTGACCTTCTTCCTGTGCAGCCTCTTACTCGCCCTTGGTGCCTATCTGTGTTGGCTGGCGGGAAAACACGAAAGATCATTTTTTCGAGCCAGACATGAGCAAATTGCATAGCAAGAAGTTTGACGAACTTACTATCGAACAGCTTTATGCCATTATTCGTTTGCGCGAAGAAGTTTTCGTACTAGAGCAGGAATGTGCCTATTTAGACGCAGACGGCCTAGACAAAGAAGCTATCCATCTTTGGTTCGAGCAAGAGACGCAGATTGCATCTTACTGTCGAATACTACCGCCCAATACTCGCTTCTTGGAAGCGTCTATCGGGCGCGTGTGTACTCAAGTGCAATTCAGGGGAAAAGGCCTGGCTAAAGAACTCCTGCTGCACGCTATCGCAGCGTGTGAGAAACAATATCCAGGCCAGGGCATTAGTCTTTCTTCACAGGCGCATTTACGACAATTTTACGAAGACTTAGGCTTTTCTGCCGTCTCTAACATCTACGATGAGGACGGCATTCCTCACATTAAAATGCACAAACCCTAAGCTAGAATTGAAGCAAGGCTCTGGCGTAAAAACGGCGCCCTCTGCCATCAAACACACTGGCATCGTAGTTCACCAAACCATCTACTCTGTTGGGGTCTTCTCGATAGGGAATCTCAGCATTAAACGCGTCAATAACACCTAAAGTAAACGTGGTCGTGCCCCAACCGTCATTTCCCCAATCCTTGGTATAGCTATATTGCATATCCCAAGTTTGATAACTGTCGATCTTTTTGCGCACGAGAGATCGAACCAGATCGTTTCCGCCATCGAAGGTGCTCTGATAAGACAGATCTCTATAAGAGCCTATGAGGCGTGTGATGATAGCCAGTGCGTGTCTGTCACGCATCCAAGAGAGCGTAATATTGCCTTTATTATCAGGCAAAGAGCGAACGAGGTTGCCATCACCAGTGGTGCCTGCGGCGTCAAAAGTACCAGTCTCCAGCAACCCTAAGTCTAATCCCGGCACACCCTTTAGCTTGTACTGGTTAACATGAGTGTAATTAAGCCCTAAGCGGAAATACCCTAGATCGCTGCTCCAGTCATAAGCCATCTTCAGGTCGACACCGTCAGTAATAATAGTGCCCGCATTAATGGTACTCAACACTGTCGTGGTTAGCTGTCCACTTGTAGAGCCAAACGTTCGTACGACATTTGGCACCACATAAGTACGAGGGTCCACAACGCAATCTAAGCGCTCGCTAGAATCCTCGCCATATTGAGCCGCTATGTCATCGGGGTTGCAGGATTCGTAAGGGACAGGCGCATTACCAGAAAGAGAACTATTTAACACATAATTATCAGGATCGGCGGCCGCTACTTTAAATGCCTCTAACTCGCCTTGAATGGCGGAAATGCCCGGCTGTGGTAGCACTTTGTCTTTAAGTTCAAAGCGCCACAAATCTGCGCCAATGCTAAGCCCACGCAGAGCCTCGGAGTCTGGCGTCCAAAGAAAGCCTAAATTATAGGTGTCAGCTCGCTCATTACCGATATCAGGGGCGGGAGAACTGAGCGTATACGTCGTATTGGGCAAAGCGTTCGCGTTAGTTGGAGGGAGGAGCCCCGCGCGCACGGCTTGATTTCTGATAGGGTCTCGGAAAGTCGTCTGGCTGCCTTCTAGACCCTCTTCCACGATACCCACATTAGGTGCGCGGAAAGATTGGGAGAACGACCCTCTAAACATCAACGAGTCTAGCGGCCTCCAACTGGCAGCAATTTTAGGAGTCACTTCACTGCCAATATTGCCTCCATAGCTCTCCCAGCGTAATGCAAACTGAGTCTCGACATTCTCCAATATAGGCATAGAAAGCTCTGTAAAGACGGCCTTCACATTGCGGTGATTGTCATAATTGAAAATACAGTATGAGCACTCCAAATTATTACTGAGGTAGTGAAACTCATTGGGCACTCCGTTTTCATCATAGCCCAAGATGGCATTCTCGATGCCGGGCAAATTAATTTGCGGGGCTCGGGATTTATTCTCTTGCTGGCGATATTGAGCGCCGAGCGCAAACTGGGCCATGCCTCCGGCCATCTCGACAAGCTCTCCCGATAAAACGGCATCAAAAACGCCCAGTTTATTGCGCTTATCCGCACGCAGTACGCGAGGAGCCATCCAATCCACTAGCTCCTGAGAGTTAGCAAGATCGGGGTTTGTTAAAGCCGTTAAATATGGATTGTAAAATTGACAGCCATCTTGGCCGTGATTATTACTCGTCAAGGCAAGAGATAGAGTCTCTCGACTATTAAACACAAAACCTGGAAAGAAAGTTTGCGTTAAGGCATCACCGATAGCGCCGTTGGCAAAATTCCAAAACGTTGGTGCTAATCCACCAAACGGACCAGGCGCATGGCGCCAATCGAATGTGCTTGTACCATTAGGAGTACAGTTAGGGCCACCGAGACCATTTGCCGCTAACTCCGCGCGATCTCGTTGCAGTGTTCGATAAGATTGCTCGAAACTACTGCCACTCCACGAGTAACTCACATCGTAGTCAAAACGACGATCGTCCAGCGCGAAGAACTCCCCCTTCACACCCGCTTGTAGACCTAGTGTCTCGATGTCGCTGATATTATCATCACCCCCTACTCGCGGCGTGTTTACGCGCACATTGGTATACATCGGAGCATTGATACCGCCATTAGCAATAGCATTCGGCACATTGGGAATCGAAGTGGGTCTGGCTAAACCAATGGCTGGCGCAAAATAGCCGAGCTCGGCCGATTGCCCCACCGCATATCCTCCTAAGAGAGGGTTACCCGTATGAGTCCCAGGTGCCGCCAGAAAAACCGTAGGGCCGCGACCAAAGACCGCACCATTGTCTGTTCGTGCTATTCGCGAGCCTGACCATTGCGCAAAAGAATAAAATTGGGCGCTATCGCTAAAGGCATGGGTAAAAGATGCCGCGATACTATCGCGCTCTTGACCATAGCTTAGATTTTCCCAGTCTGAAGTGTCTTCCAAACAGTGGCCTGTATTGAGCCCACGTTCATCAGCCCTACGACCAACGAAAAACGGTTCGCCTTGCGAGGACATCAGCGAAGAGCATAAGGGATCTGTATAGACCGGCAGCGCTTGCCCACCCTCGGCGATATTGCGCGCCACCACATCGTAGTTAATAAATGCGGTATTCAAATTAGAACCAAGATCAGGCGTTGCAAACACCGCCATGGCACTTTGAGGTGCTGCACCTACTATGTCAGCGTATTCGGTATTCTCGTCAAAGAAACGAGCGTATTTAACAGGCACCGCTTCCCGATCATAGCGCTCTCCCGCCAATACGAAGTGCGTATCGCTATTGTCGCTGCTCCAGCCCCAAATGCCACTGAGCGTGGTTTCACCCAGGCCAAACGCTTTATCTAGACGCTGCTCGTCAACGTAGAGTTCGAAGCCTTCAAACTCCGTACGCATAATAAAATTAGCAACACCTGCCACCGCATCGGAACCATATAGCGCCGAACCACCGTCGGTCAGCAACTCGAGACGCTGCACCATTACCTGAGGAATAGCATTAATATCCACCATCTCACCGCCACTACGAGTCGTCGTAGCAGCAGAGACCTGCCTCTTACCATTGAGCAAAACCAGGGTAGAGTTCTCGCCCAGATTACGCAGGTTAATATTCGCTATGCCTTGCACCGCCTCCAGTTCTCCGGAGCCAATATTAGTCACCGAGCCAGAATTAACTTCTAAGTTCTTGACGACATCCCACAGTTGCGCCGCGCCCTGTTGCTCCATCGCACTGCGATCGATGACTTGCACTGGAGATGGCGCATCAATGGGACTACCTCTTAGGTATGAGCCCACCACGACGACTTCCTCTATGGGCGGATTCTCATCTGCTTGTCCCAATACTGCCGGGCCATAAAGAGCAGATAAAATCGCGGAGGTAAGAAGAGAAACTCTAGGACTGCGTGACCAGTCAGACATTTTTTTATCCTGTACTCTATAGCGCAAGGGCTAAATATTTTTTTACCATTAAAATACAATAACTTGGCGGCGACTTTAACCAATGAACCTTAACAAAGCAACACGTTCCAAGCTTTTATCCATGATAGAATTCAATTTTACCCACGACATTCAAGATAAACTTAAAATAAACTGTTATTTTGCTTAAATAATAGGCAAATTAGGCTCCTCTCACGTCTACAAAGGCTCTCCCTAATTATGAGTGCAAGAAAAAAATTCAATCTCAGCTTTATTGGCATAGTTCTGGTGGCGCTGGTATTGACCTTCGTCACCCCAAAAGTGCTTGGGCTCATAATGGCGGGTTCTGACCCGCAGCGCAGACTGCAAGAACTAAGCGGCCAGAGCGAACTAGAATTAGAACTGGAATCCGGCTGGTTTCAACGCTCGGGAACTGTGGTCATTAAGAACCCTGTCTACGGGGGCATTCGCTTCGAAGGGCACGAGTTCAGGGCCGATATGAAGATTCACCACGGCCCACTATTTTTAACCCCAGAGGGACCACGCTTTGGGCTCGCGCGGATCGAGTTAGTTCCGTTCGCTCTCGACCCGCAAATCAACGGCATTTTTCAAAGCTTAAATATTAATGCCGATACGCCTCTATTGGCTTGGCTTAAGACAGATGGCTCTCTTCAGATCGAGTTGCCGACGCGCCAAATACAATCCACTGACTCTTTTGATTTCTACGGTAAGGCAACTCTCTTCGCTCAGCTCAAGTTAGTGCAAGACGGAAGCGCAGAACTTGCATTCAATATGAGCGATGCGAGCATAAGCTCGAATGAAGTTACAATAGAAGGCGGCAATATCTCATTAAACTCCTCCTCTACGAACTTTGCCCAGCCCGCATTTTCGGGTTCGGCCACCCTAGAAGTGAATGATTTGCGGATTACTTCGCTGGATTCATTGACCATTGACAGAATTAGCTTAGACTATATCGCCTTTCAAGAAGCTGAGGGTCAGTCGTACTCAGCAATGCATGTGCTTGGCGTTGAGAATATTGTCGCGACAGATGCGCCAGTAAACAATTTTACTTGGCAAATGGAACTGCAAAATATCGACCCGCAGTTAGCAAATGTATACTCGAGAATGACACAATTGAATTCTGCCGTCGGCGTCGGACAAATGGCCAACGCACAGATGCAAGAGCTACGCAGGCTTAGCGAAGAAGCCGCCCTCATAGCCGTGCAGAATCCTATAAACTTACAAAGCAGCTTGAGCATGGATGCCTACGATGGGCACCATGAGGCGCAGCTTGTTATAG
Source organism: Pseudohongiellaceae bacterium (assembly GCA_033721235.1). GTDB lineage: Bacteria > Pseudomonadota > Gammaproteobacteria > Pseudomonadales > Pseudohongiellaceae > UBA5078. The sequence continues at coordinate 28,768 of JAWWAY010000017.1, forward strand.
ACTGGCCGGGCCTTCCGACTGTTACGCAATATGCGGCAATGCCCTTTGGCGAAATTATTGCGACCCTAAATGCAACTTTAAACATGGAATCAGATGCCGAGGCCATTATAAAAACACCTTTTGGGATTACCGCTCAAAACTATATGCAAATGGGCATGCTACCCGTCAATCAGGGTAAGGTGACGCTAAATGCCAGTCTTAACGACGGCACCCTAAACATTAACGAACAAGTATTTCCCCTAAGGCCATTTTTGGATCTCTAGTCGGACAAAAGCGATATTTAATGACAGTAACTTCTAGCTCTACACAAGCACCACGCGAACTCTTCTCTTATCCCAAGTATTGGGCTGAGTGTTACGGAGTAGCGCCCTATTTACCCATGTCCCGTAAGGAGATGGACGAATTAGGGTGGGATAGCTGCGATATTATTATCGTGACAGCTGACGCCTATGTGGATCATCCCAGCTTTGGCATGGCTGTAATCGGCAGAATGCTAGAGGCTCAAGGGTTCAGAGTTGGCATTATCGCCCAGCCCGCATGGGACAGTGCCGAGCCCTTTAAGGTATTAGGCAAACCCAATCTATTTTTTGGCGTGACCGCCGGCAATATGGACTCCCTGATAAACCGCTATACCGCCGATCTGCGCATTCGATCAGACGATGCCTATACACCTAATGGCGAGGCTGGAAAGCGTCCCGATCGCTCGGTAATAGTCTATAGTCAGCGCTGCCGTGAAGCTTACTACGATACCCCCATCGTTATAGGAGGCATCGAAGCGAGCTTGCGCCGCATAGCCCAGTACGACTACTGGAGCGATAAGGTACGCAAATCTGTTCTCATCGATTCAAATGCCGACATTCTTCTTTACGGCAATGCCGAAAGAGCCATTGTTGAAGTCGCCCATGAAATTGCCAGCGGCAAGACGATGGATCAATTAAGCCACGTACAAGGCACAGCGGTTGTTCGCGATAGCGTTCCGGCGGGCTGGACCGAGATTGACTCAACGCGCATTGACTGGCCCAGTAAAATTGATGCCATTCCAAACCCCTACGAGATGAAGGACCCAGAAGGCCAAAGTTGCGCCACCGATCCAGATACGAAAGAGCCTGATGAGCCTGATCCCATTCGCATCATTCCTATGCCCCTGCATAGAAAAAATGAACTAGATAAAGCGACCACGTATATTCGCCTGCCTTCTTACAATAAGGTAAGAAACGACCCCGCTCTCTATGCGCATGCATCGCGAGTATTGCACCAAGAGTCCAACCCGCATAATGCGCGAGTATTAGTGCAGAAGCACGATACCAAGGAGGTATGGGTAAATTTACCGCCTATTCCTTTGACTACCGAAGAGATGGACGGCGTATTTGATCTGCCCTACCAGCGGCGGCCTCATCCGTCTTACGGCGATGCCAAAATTCCCGCCTACGATATGATCAAGACATCGGTCAATATTATGCGTGGCTGCTTTGGCGGCTGCACATTCTGTTCTATCACCGAGCACGAGGGCAGAATCATTCAGAGTCGATCTGAGGAGTCTATCCTCAAGGAGATTGGCAAGATTCGCGATCAAGTGCCCGGCTTTACCGGCACCATTTCCGACCTAGGCGGGCCGACAGCCAATATGTATCGCCTCAATTGTAAGTCCGATGCGATTCAAAAGAACTGCCGCCGCCTTTCCTGTGTGTATCCGACAATTTGTCGCCATCTGGAAACAGATCACAAACACACGACCCAGCTATACCGCAAAGCACGGCAAGTGCCCGGTGTGAAGCGTGTCGCGATTGCCTCTGGCTTACGCTATGACTTGGCACTAAAAGATCCGGAGTATGTAGAAGAATTGGTCACCCATCATGTGGGTGGCTACCTGAAGATCGCTCCCGAGCATAGCGAAGAGAAAACCCTGTCCAAAATGATGAAGCCAAGCATTAGCTCATACGATGAGTTTAAAGAGATGTTTGATCGCTTCTCCAAGAAGGCTGGCAAGAAGCAGTACCTCATTCCCTATTTCATCGCGGCCCATCCTGGCTCCGACGATAGCGATATGCTCAACCTAGGCCTGTGGTTAAAGAAGAACAAGTTCAAACCCGACCAAGTGCAGACTTTCTACCCGTCGCCCATGGCCTTGGCCACGGCGATGTATCATTCGGGCCGCAACCCGCTGAAAAAGGTGACTTACAAGAGCGAAAAGCTCAATGTCTGTCGTCAGATTGAGCAACGCAGGCTGCAGAAAGCTTTCTTGCGCTATCACGACGAGAAGAACTGGCCGCTATTGCGTAGCGCTCTAAAGCAGATGGGACGCGAAGATATGATAGGCGACGCGCCTCATCAACTGGTCCCAGCAGAGAAAAAGGCCAAATTTAAGCGCCAAGGGAAAGCCATCGCGGCTAAGCGATTCAAGCCACGAAAGCCTAGGCGACGCTAAAGCCTAACCCTCTCGAAAATGATCTAGGTCAAACGATACTGCATTTGGCCTAGTATTTTTGTTTCCATGTATTGCTAATGGGAACCATTCTTATTATCATTGCCTTATCGTTTTATTATATAAAGGTAAGCCAATGTCACGCTCCATCCCCTTTCGCCTACTAACTCTGTGCAGCACTATCGCTGCCTGCAATCTTAGCCTAGCTCAAGAAGAGCTGGTCATAATCGGCTCAGCAGAACAAGCCCGCAACGTTGCAGGCTCTGGCTCGGTTATTAGCGCTGATCAGATCCGCATTGAGTCAGCCACTGACATTAACCAGCTTTTGAAGACTGTTCCGGGCATCTATATTCGTGAGGAAGACGGTGCAGGCCTTCGACCAAATATCGGTATTCGCGGCGCTACCTCAGAGCGCTCCAGCAAAATCACATTGATGGAAGACGGCGTGATGGTGGCACCGGCACCTTATGCAGACCCATCCGCTTATTACTTTCCAACGGCTGCAAGACAGACCGCTGTAGAAGTACTCAAAGGCGCTCCGCTGCTACGTTACGGCCCACAGACTACTGGGGGCGTCGTCAACTTGGTATCAACGCCTATTCCAACGCAAAGCGGCGGCAGCCTTGATCTAAGCGCAGACGAACGTGGTTCTACAGATATTCATGCCACCTACGGCCAAAACAACGGTCAAGTGTCTTGGCTACTAGAGACTGTACAACGAGACGCTAAAGGTTTTAAAGATATCGATCGTAGCTCGCGCGATACTGGTTTTGATATTGAAGACTATGTTGCCAAGCTCGCATGGGAGTCTGCTGGCAACGGCCCTAAGCAGCGACTCTTCCTGAAGGCTCAATATTCCGAAGAACTGTCTAATGAGACTTATCTTGGTTTGACCGATCGCGATTTCGATGCCGATGAAGACAGACGCTACGGTCTAACAGATATCGATCAAATGGATAATCGCCACTCAGCAATTCAAGCCTCTTATAGTATCGAGCTGACGGAGCAACTTAGCGCCAATATCATGGCGTATAGCAACCGCTTCTACAGGGACTGGTTCAAGCTCGATGGTGGCTCTAGCTATATCAATGCTGCTAACAACGGCGATGCTAACGCCATCGGTATACTCAACGGTGACATCGACGAGTTCGGCCTGAAGTACAAGCACAATAACCGTCACTACGAGTCAGATGGGGTGGAGTTAAGCTTTAACTACTCTCTGGCTCAGCACGAGATCGATTTCGGCATTCGCAGTCACGACGATAGCGTCGATCGTTTCCAGCCGGTGGAGATCTATAATCAAATCAACGGCTCGCTGGTGTACGACAGTATCGTTGCGCCAAGCTCTAGTAATAACCGTGTAGGCAAGGCCGAGGCTCTTAGCGCTTGGATTGTCGATACATGGCAGGTTAACGATCGCCTGCGTGTTACGACTACACTGCGACACGAAGACGTTGAAAGCGAACAACAGCGTTATAATGACTCCCAGCGCACCATTGCCGGTTCATATCGCTCTAACGATTCTAGTGAGTGGCTTCCTGGCAGCTCATTCACTTACGAGCTTAACGACAACTGGCAGGTTCTGGCCGGTGTTCACCGAGGCTTCTCGCCACTAGGTTCTGGCGGTACCGCCACAGAAGATCCAGAGACGAGCTTGAACTGGGAGGCTGGGCTTCGCTACGCCAACAATGGCTGGTTCATAGAAGGTATTGCCTTCGACAGTCGCTTTGAGGATAAATCTGAAAACTGCTCACTTGCTAGCCCTTGCAGCAATGGAGATACATCTGGCACCTATACGACTGGCGAAGCCGATATTTCAGGTATTGAGCTACAACTTAGCACTGTATTCGAACAAGGCCGCTTCACCATCCCACTTGATGCGTCCTACACTTGGACTGATGCCGAGATTAGTAAAGACAATGGGGTAACGGGCGTCCAGAAAGGCGATTTACTCAAAGACGTGCCCGAGCAGGTATTCAGTATTCGCACAGGCCTGGAGCACAGAAGCGGCTGGAATAACTACATCGTTGCCAAGTATATTGACGAACAGTGCGTCAGTGTTTCTTGCAACCGTTCTGCAAGCCCTTATGCGGAAACCGAATCTCTATTCGTAGTGGATTTGATTAGCCGCTACCCTGTTAGCGAGAACATCGATACCTATCTAAAGGTTGAGAATCTTTTCGACGAACAGGCCATTATTTCACGTAATCCAGATGGCGCTCGTCCCAATAAGGCTCGAACTGCATCACTTGGGGTCGAAGTACGCTTCTAAGCCCAAAAGCATCTTGCACAAAAAAGGCAGCCTTGGCTGCCTTTTTTATTGCCCTCGCTAGTGCTACTTCTTCTTCATTGCCTGCTCGAACAATGCCGCCATTGTGCCGAGTTGACGTTTATTCTGCGCCGCCGCTGCGAAGTCTTTCTTCTGTTTAGGTTTAGAATTCTGATTACGGCGAACAGATTCGCCTTGTCGCCCCCCTGTGCTTGAGCCCGATGTTGGCAGCTCGTCATTGAGGCGCATAGTCAAGGCAATACGCTTACGATCTAGGTCCACTTCTAAGACCTTCACCTTCACAATATCGCCGGCTTTAACAACTTCGTGAGGGTCTTTAATAAAGCGCTCTGAGATAGCGGAGATGTGCACTAGACCGTCTTGGTGCACGCCTACATCCACGAACGCACCGAAGTTGGTCACATTACTCACTGTGCCTTCCAATGTCATACCCGGCGTCAGATCACTAATCTTCTCTACGCCATCTTTCAGCTCGGCGGTTTTGAACTCTGGACGCGGGTCGCGCCCCGGCTTCTCCAACTCGCGCAAAATATCTTGCACGGTTGGCAAACCAAACTCTTCGGTGACATAGTCTTTAGCATCGAGGGAACGAATAAATTTCTCGTCGCCAATAATTGACTTAAGATCACGCGAATTTTTCTTAGCGATCGCCTCTACCACACCATAGGATTCTGGGTGAACTGCCGAGGCATCCAAAGGATTTTCGCTTTCATTGACGCGCAAGAAACCGGCAGCCTGTTCGAAAGTCTTATCGCCAAAACGCGGTACTTTCTTTAAGTCATCTCGACTGGCGAAACGACCATTATCATTGCGAAATTGAATAATATTATTAACCAAGGTTTGGTTAAGGCCCGATACGCGTTTAAGCAATGGAACCGACGCAGTGTTGACATCGACTCCCACCGCGTTTACACAGTCCTCAACGACGCCGTCGAGGCTTCGCGCCAGCTTCACCTGACTCACATCGTGCTGGTATTGACCAACACCGATCGACTTAGGATCGATCTTCACCAACTCTGGCAGAGGATCCTGTAATCTGCGAGCAATAGAGACCGCGCCCCGAATAGTCACGTCCAGATCAGGAAACTCTTGCGCCGCCAATTCCGATGCCGAGTATACGGATGCGCCAGCCTCGTTAACGATAACGCGCTTAATATTCAACTCAGGGTGAGCCTTCAGTAACTGCCCCACGAACTGATCCGTCTCGCGAGAAGCAGTGCCATTGCCAATACTGATTAGCGCCACATTGTATTTTTTGCATAGCGCTAATAGTGTTGCTGCGGCCTCTTCCAAACGATTTTGCGGAGCGGTTGGGAAAATAGCCCCGTGATCTAAGACCTTACCTGTCTCGTCGACCACAGAGACTTTTACCCCTGTTCGCAGACCAGGATCTAGGCCTATAGTCACTTTCTTACCGGCTGGAGCGGCAAGTAATAGATCCTTAATATTCTTCGCAAATACTTCGATAGCGTCTTCTTCTGCGCGCTCCTTAATCTCAGTCAAGAAATCCGTTTGCAAATGACTGTGCAATTTAACGCGCCAAGTCCATCGCACGACGTCACTCAACCATTTGTCAGCGGAACGTCCTTGATCTTCTATTTTCCAGAAGCTAGCAATTAGTGACTCACAAGGGTGTTTAGCGCCCTCTTCTAAGTTTTCTATATCCACATTGAGATTGAGGATGCCTTCTTTTCTAGCTCTAAACAAAGCCATAGCTCGGTGGGACGGAATCTTGTCCAAGCTCTCGGAGAACTCAAAATAATCGCGATATTTAGCGCCTTCGCTCTCCTTACCCGGCACAACTTCGGAAATGATTTTAGCTTTTTGTCCAAAGTATTCCCGCATCTGACCTAGCAGCTTGGCGTCTTCGCTGAAGCGCTCCATTAGAATCTGTCTTGCCCCGTCGAGCACCGCTTTCTCGTCCGCAAAACCTTCATCGGCATTGATAAAGGCGACTGCCTCGGCCTGCGGATCTTTACTCGAATCCTCAAACAGCATATCTGCTAAAGGTTCAATTCCCGCTTCGCGTGCAATTTGTGCCTTAGTGCGGCGCTTAGGCTTATAGGGCAGGTATAAATCTTCAAGTTCTGTTTTTGTCGCAGCATTGAGGAAAGACTTCTCCAGCTCTGGCGTCAGTTTCTCTTGCTCTTTTACGCTCTTGATAATTGAGGCGCGGCGCTCTTCAAGCTCTCGCAAATAATGCAAACGCTCTTGCAGCTTACGCAGCTGAGTGTCGTCCAGGCCTCCGGTGACCTCTTTTCGATAACGCGAAATAAAGGGAACAGTAGCACCCGCGTCTAAAAGCTCTACTGCTGCCGCCACTTGCTGCGCTTTGGCAGAAATCTCTGTAGCGATTTGATCAAACAAAACTGACATACTTCTTACAACCTATCGTGAATAAAATGGTGATAAACTTAGCTGCAATTAACTTCAACTAAGTGATTAATCTTCTTTTTTTGAGGCCAAGGCATCACGCTTTTCCTGACGCTGTTGCTCAACGCTAATATTACGCTCGGCACGTTCTTGCAACATATCGATATGGGATAAGAACCCACGCAAAATACTGGCCTCCATTTGATCCGGCCTAATTCGACCAAATAAACGGCGCATCCTCATCATTAATAGACGTGGGTTTTCTCTATCGTGAAAATTCAGGTCGACCATGACCTGCTCTAGGTGCTCGTAAAAGTTTTCCATCTGCTGGCCCGTCGCCCGGGGAACATCCCACTCCAAGCCTTCAACTACCACATCCTCAGCTTGATTGGTCGCCGCAGCCACATCATGACTCACTTGCTCGCCCTCTTCCTTCAGGCCCAATACCGCCATGCGCACTTCATACACGATAACCATTACCGCGGCAGCCAGGTTCAAGGAGCTAAACTCTTCGTCTGAGCGAATATGTACATGGAAGTGACATAATTGTAGCTCTTCGTTGCTCAAGCCCGAGTCTTCACGCCCAAACACCAAGGCCACTTGGTTGTTAGCAGCTTCACCTACGACTTTCTGGGCACACTGCACTGGAGAGAGCAAAGGCCACGGAACCTTGCGAGATCTGGCACTGGCACCAATGACGAGCCCACAATCACTCACAGCCTCCTCTAGGGTATTCGTCACGACTGCAGACTCTAAGATATCGGCGGCAGACACGGCACGGCCGGTGGCTACACCACTGGGAAAGTCCCTTGGGTCCACTAAATAAAGATGTCTCAAGCCCATGTTTTTCATGGCCCGAGCGGTGGCGCCAATATTGCCAGGATGGGATGTATTGACGAGAATCACTCGTATATTGTCGAATAATGAGTTTGGAGCCTGTGAATCGGACAAATTTGCACCTCTTGGGCTCTGCGGAGCCAATAAATCAGGCTGCGGATTATAGCAGCTAACCCCTTGTGCAAATCCAGTAGAGAGCTCACAGAAATAAAAGCCTCATAGTCGTTTTTTTGTTGGGACTGTTTCCGGCGTATTTGCTATTATGCGCGTCTTCGAAATGCTAGGTTCAAATTGTTATGCACGCTATCGTCAATATCGCCCTTAAAGCCGCCAGAGATGCCTCTGAAGTTCTCGCTCACAATAGCGACCGCCTCGACCGAGTGCGGGTATTAGAGCCAGATGGCGATGGCTCCATCACGAATATGCATATAGATTCTGAGAAGACAATTATCTTCCATTTGCAGAAGGCTTATCCAGAGTATGGCGTGCAATCCGCTGTCTCGGGAATCATCGAAGGCTCTGACCCAGATAATGTTTGGATTATTGATCCGCTGTGTGGCGCCAATAATTATATGCGTGGCCTCGGGCAGTTCGGCGTGTCTATTGCCCTTGCTACAGCAGGGCGCGTCAATCACTGCGTCCTCGTCAACCCAATGCTAAGAGAAGAATTTACAGCCAGCAGAGGAGCAGGGGCACAAGTCAACTCGCAAAAACTACGCGTGAGTAACCGCAAGACCCTTGCCGGCGGCACCGCCATACTGGAGACTCAACCCGGAAACAGCGCTCACAACGCCATTGTCTCGGCAATGACCCCAGCCTTACTTGAGCTAGGCTGCGATATACGACTAGGCGCAAGCCCAGCCTTGGATCTCGCTTACGTGGCCGCCGGCCGCTACGATGCGGCATGGGTGAGCAATGAGGCTAGCGAAAGCATGGCGGCAGCACTTTTACTCTTGCAAGAGTCCGGTGCGCTAATTTCCGACGCCAAGGGCAACCCCGTCCTTGCCGGCTCAAAAGAGCTCGTTACCGGCAATGCAAAGTGCTTCAAGCAGTTGCTGCAAAGCCGTCAAAGCGCATCGTAAAAAAAGCTTTTCGAACTGACATAAAGCGCGAACTATTAGGGTCTACTAGTCCATAATAAATGGCCTTACACCCAATAATAGGAAGTTCGCGCTTTTTGTGTGCGCAATGATTAGCTACCACACATCTGGCGATGACATATACAAGATGCCAAACGCAGTCAGTCAACGCTTCTCCTTCACCCAAGACCCAATATATCGAACCCTAGTGCGTAGCACAGTCCCCATGATTATTGGGCTATTCACGCTCTATACATTCAATCTTGTCGATACCTTCTTCATTGGCATGCTGGGAACAACGCCCCTCTCAGCCATCAGCTTTACCTTTCCTATTACCTTCATGATTCTTAGCTTAGCCATTGGCCTGGGAATAGGCACCTCTGCGGTGGTGGCCAGATACTTGGGAGCTAATGAACACGAGAAGGCCAAGCAAGCCTCCACCGTCGCAAACTATGTCGCCATGTCACTAGCCGTGATTCTATCCCTCATTATTTACCTTTTAATGGATAGTATCTTTAGTGCCATGGGAGCTAGCGCACAGGCACTTGGGCTTATTCGCGACTACCTGGTGGTATGGCTTCCCGCTAGCGCACTGCTAGTAGGCATGACCACAGCAATGAGTGTACTAAGAGCCTGTGGCGACACTAAGACGGCCAGCATTGTGATGGCAACAGCAGGCCTACTTAACGCCTTATTAGATCCTCTTCTTATATTTGGCTGGGGACCGATACCCGCCTTTGGTATCAAAGGAGCAGCCATCGCCACATTGATCTCATGGCTAGTGGCCATCACTTATCTGTTTCACTGCCTGATCGTTAAACATCAGCTCGTGTACCCCGGTTTGCCAACTTTGAGTATCAGCCGCACATACAGCAAGGAAATGCTGCGCATTGGTGTGCCGGCCTCCGGCGCCAATATGCTTACCCCTCTCGCGGCAGCCATTATGACGGCAATAGCGGCGACCTACGGTGAAAGCGCTGTGGCCGCCTTCGGCGTAGGCTCCCGATTAGAGTCTATCGCTTGCCTGATTGTGCTTGCTCTATCCACAACGCTGCCACCGTTTATCAGCCAGAACCTAGGCGCGGGGCGCACGGATCGCATCGCTGATGCATTCAATCTCACTGCGAAGTTTGTCCTAGTGTGGCAATTAATAGTATATGTTGCCCTGTTCCTGCTAGCGCCCTCTATCGCCAATAGTTTTTCTAGCGATACACAGGTCAGCGATGCCATCAAACTCTTCATTTGGATTTTGCCGTTGGGGTACGGTTTACAGGGAATCATTATTCTGGCGAACTCCGCTTTCAATGCACTGCATAAACCTATGGCAGCCTTGTACTTGAGTTTGCTTCGCTTCTTTGTCTTCTATATTCCCTTTGCTTGGCTCGGCAGCGAGACATTCGGACTCATTGGTTTTTATACTGGAGCTCTCATTGGCAATCTAGCGATGGCCTGGATTTCTTGGCGCAGTATTCAAAAGGCACTACGGCAGACACCGAGAGTTGAGGCTTTGTGTGAGAATTAAGGGTTTCAATGCGACTTGATTTACACTATTGTTTTGCCAATTCAAATACTTCGCTCGAAGGCACCAATGGACGCAATTACTAATTTACATACTCGCATATCGTTTCCTCGGGTGGACGGCCCCATACCCGATGAATCCGCTATAGAGAATATTTTCAAAGCAGCGCTAAGAGCACCGGATCATGGCCAGCTAAGGCCTTGGCGTTTCTTGCGCATTCAAGGGGAATCCTTAGCGAAGCTAGGACAGTTATTTGCCGAGGCAAGTTTGCAAGATAAGCCCGACTTGGACGAAGAGGCGCTTACAAAAATTGCCAATAAGGCCGAACGCGCTCCCCTCATTATTACGACAATTTCCGAGTCCGCCCCTCACCCCAAAATTCCAGAATTTGAACAAGATCTTTCTGCGGCTGCCGCCACTCAATCCATGTTACTAGCGGCCCACGCTCAGGGCATAGGCGCCGTATGGAGAACCGGGGCGATGGCAGAGCACCCGCACGTAAAAACAGGGCTGGGCTTACGCGATCATGAGAAGATCATTGCCTTCCTTTATATAGGCACTCCAAAAGGCTCGGCGAAAACAATTAGACCCTTGGCTATCGAAGATTTTGTCCAAGACTGGTAATTAATGCGCGCGGTAACCGCGCTGGATTAGGAAAACCGCACTATGCGCACAACCATTTTCAGCACCCCAGTGTTAACCCCATTGCTTCGCCTTTTAGCCATCGCAATTCTTAAGCTAAGTGGCTGGAAAGGCGTTGGAAGGCCTATCGAAGATGCACGTTTCGTCCTTATTGGCGCTCCGCACACCAGCAACTGGGACTTCGTCATCATGCTTTTAGTTGTTTTAAAGCTGAGGTTAAACGTCTTCTGGATGGGCAAAGACTCCCTGTTCCCCTTCCCCATTGGCTGGTTTATGAAATGGCTGGGAGGGATACCGGTCGATCGCAGTCGAAACCACAACCTCGTCGATCATACCGTTAAACAGTATGAGGAAAACCCCAAGCTGATCGTGCTCATTCCGCCGGAAGGCACTCGCAGCCACGTCAAGCAATGGAAAACAGGCTTTTATCACATTGCCGTGAACGCCAAAGTGCCGATACTGATGGGCTATATTGATATGAGTAAGAAAGAAGCCGGCTTAGCCGACTTCTTTGAACCATCGGGAGACATAGAGCTCGATATGCCGAAAATTCGTGCTTTCTATGCGACCAAAAAAGGCATCAACCCCGAGAATGCCTGAGCAAAGCTTAGGCCTTATAGTTTAAACACTTGAGAGTCGTGTTTAAGACAAAGTTGGCGTAATCATCAATATTGGTTTGCATTAATTGGAACTTCCAACGTTTGAGATACCACTGTTGCAGCATCGATGTCGTGTTAGCGACCATCAGTGCCAACTGATCGGTTTCGAATTTACCAGCGTCGATGCCAGACTTTATGGTTTCCGCTAAGCGTTCATCAAATTTTAGCTCTATACGCAGAGCTGCCTCACGTTGCTCACGCGACAGCCCCTTGGCTTCCAAGAAACAGAAGTAATACCAAGAATGCAGAACCTCGTTCATATAGATGTCGCCGAAGATAATCGCCTTTAAACGACTCACCGGATCTAATGCCAATACTGCTTGGTCAGACAGAACATCGTCGATAGCCTTGCGCAGCACTTCCTCGATAGCAGAGGCCAGATCATCTTTGCTGCCAATATAAGCATACAAGCCGCCCATGCTGATGCCCGTCTCACGACTCAGGTCCCGCAAACTCATGGCTTGAAAGCCTTTAGAGTTTGCCAATCTAAACGTACAGGTGAAAATTTTCTCTAAGTTGCCGATTGCCACTTGCGGATTCTTAATCTGCATTTTATCTCGATGACACTCGAACACGCGGCGCCACAAGGGCTCGCCTTCTAACGGCCAAGCTTCTCGGAAGGCACTTAAACTTATAATATTAGGCCACTGGTCCATATTAGATTTTTCTCCGTAATCAGGGAACTAAGTGTAATCTGTTATAGCTTGATAATAAAACCGAATTGTACTCAAAAACGACCAATTGCATTGAGTCATGATATGCTCGAGGCTAAATAGCCCTAAAAGCGTTAAGAAGGAGACTGGTGATGTCCCAATATAAAGCCCCACTTCGCGATATGCGCTTTTGTATCGATGAAGTCCTCGATTTCCCTACTCATTACAAAAGCTTTGCCCAAGGTGAAGAGGCCACCCCCGACCTTGTCGAAGCCATACTCGAAAACGCCGCACAATTTGCCGAAGAAGTATTAGCGCCATTGGACAGTATTGGTGATTCAGAAGGCTGTCAGTGGAACGACGGGGAGGTCACGACACCAACAGGTTTCAAAGAGGCTTACGACACTTATATCAGCAATGAATGGATAGGTCTGTCCATGCCTCAAGAAGTAGGTGGGCAGGGGCTCCCCTCTTCCCTCGCAGGTTTATGCATGGAAATTTTCTGTGGCGCAAACCATGCCTGGACAATGTACCCTGGGCTAAGCATGGGCGGCATTCAGACAATCATGGCTCATGCGAGCGATGAACTTAAAGCACTCTACCTACCCAAGCTGATTGCCGGAAAATGGTCAGCCACTATGTGTCTCACGGAGGCGCATTGTGGCTCTGACTTAGGCCTGCTGCGCACCAAAGCCACGCCAAATGACGATGGCAGTTATAGCATTAGTGGGAGCAAAATTTTCATCTCTTCCGGTGAGCACGACCTGACCGAGAATATCATTCATATCGTATTAGCGCGCCTACCCGATGCTCCTCCCGGCATCAAAGGAATCTCTCTATTCCTAGTGCCTAAATTTAATGTTGACACAAATGGCGAGTGTGATGAACGTAATAAGGTGAAATGTGGCTCCATCGAACATAAGATGGGCATACATGGCAACGCAACTTGCGTCATGAACTTCGACGATGCTAAAGGCTATCTCATCAGCCCTCCCCATAAGGGTATGAGTAGAATGTTCACGTTTATCAACGAGTCTCGCATGGGGGTTGCACAACAAGCCTTAGCGCAGATGGAAGCTTCTCACCAAAGCGCTTTAGCTTATGCCAAAGATCGTGTTCAGTTTCGCGGAGTTAATCGCTCCAACCCCGATGCCGACGCAGATCCAATTATTGTCCACCCCGATGTAAGACGGATGCTCTACACACAAAAAGCCTTTGCCGAAGGTGGCCGCGCGTTGAGCTATTACTTGGCCATGCAGGCAGACAGAGAACACTACTTAAGCGATGAGCAAAGCAAAGCGCAAGCCGAGCAAACGCTGTCCCTTCTTACGCCTATAGCCAAAGGCTTCCTATCTGAAGTGTGTATGGAAGCCACCACCTATGGCATTCAAGTCTTTGGTGGACATGGTTATATAAAGGAATGGGGGCAAGAAAGACACTTTAGGGATGCTAGGATCACCTCCATTTACGAAGGCACCACTGGCATTCAAGGCCTAGACCTATTAGGCCGAAAAATTCTCGCGAGTAAAGGCAAAATGTTGCAAGATTTTATCGGCACCGTAATGGAATTTTGCCAAGAAAATCCCGCGTCACCTTATACTCAGAAACTGCAAGAGCAAATGCAGCAATGGGCTGCACTCACCCAGCAAATTGGAGCAAAAGCCTTAAGAAATCCCGACGAAGTGAACGCAGCCGCCTACGACTATCTAATGTACTCAGGCTACTGCGTATTCGCGTGGATCTGGGCTCAGTCCGCAGCGGTGGCACGACGCGCATTAGATGCCGGTGCGCAAGGCAATGACAAAGAGTTTTATCAACAGAAGCTGGCTACTGCCGAATTCTTCTACACTCGCTTACTGCCGAGAACCAATGGTTTAGCCATGAGCATTCAGGCGGGCACCGACACACTGCCGAGCTTTGCTTTAGATTCGTAAAAAGCCGAGTCTTGATAAGAGTTTCAAAACCAAAAGGATGCTACTGCCGCCACACCGCATAGGCTACACAGCAGTAAAGACCCGTAGCGCAACTTAGCATGGGAGATACGCCCCATGCTAAGGCGTGCAAGCTTGAAGCCCAGATAGGTAGCAGGCAACAAAGGAGCAGACAAGAGAATGTGCTGAACGCCGAACTGGCCAACCGGCGCAAGTATAATTAGCGATAACATGCAGCTAAAGACAAAAAAAGCCGATAAATTCGCCCTAATGAGATTCACTTCCTGATGCTGCCATAGCAAGGCCATTGGTGGTCCACCGATGGAAGAGCTGGTCCCCATAAAGCCCGACATAAACCCTGCCAACAGCATGCGCCCCGGTGTCGGTTGCCAGCGCAGTTTCGTTAGACTGACTGCCACGGCCATCAACACTGAAATGCCTATCCATAGCGCCAATAAATCCTTATCAATCCACAGCAACAACATGGCTCCCAGCAAGGAGCCTGGAATGCGACCAATGACAGCGTTTTTTAAACCACCAAAAGATACTTGTCCACGGTGGCTATAGGCATTAAACAAAGACAGTACTAGCGCGCACATCGTCACCGGCGCGGGAACATATAGCGGATCGATAAAATACAGTATAGGAGCTGCCACAATGGCCAAGCCGAAACCGATTGCGGTTTGCACGAAGGCGCCCACAAACATAACGAGGCAAGCTATAAGAATTTCCATCAATACGCCTTCTTAGGCAATTACACTAAGCGGTAAAAAGAAGGCGCAAGATGTTATCAGGACATCGGCACTAGCGTAAGTGCCTAGGCAAAAAGATTTCACCCTCCACTCTATCGTAGGCGATATTTCCAGACCCCTTGTTCAGTATCCTAAGCCCCTCTCCCACTGTATCTATATCGACATTTCCAGAACCGTCATTGGCTATCTCTACACTCTTTTTGGCTCTTGCAACAGAGATAGAACCAGAACCATCCGTGCCAATAATGACATCCCCCATCACGTCTTCAATATTAATGTCACCCGAACCATCAGTGACATAAACTTGTTTATCAACACGATTAAGCTCAATGACGCCTGACCCGTCCTCTATATCAACTAAGCCCGTCACCGAAGACACAATAATCTCTCCCGAGCCATCGGCAATAGTGACGTCTCCCTGAATATCCTTCACCTCGATAGGGCCGGAACCATCCTCAATATGGACGGTTTTCGCACTCGTAAGGAATATAGAGCCGCTGCCATCATCAATCCAGACTTGCCTCGCAATATTGCTCGCATCGATGCTCCCGGAACCGTCCTCTATAGATAGTTCTCCGGCAATATCACGCACGTGGATGCCACCACTGCCATCTTGTATATTGGTATTGCCAGCCCCCGCTACTTCGATCGCCCCACTGCCGTCTTCAATTTTCAAGTCCATTCCCTTGGGTATACTCACGCTAAGATGAATAAGATTATGACGATCTCTCCAAAAAAAACTGTAGTGCTCAGGAATCTCCGTCTTTATGACCAGGGTGTCACCCCGCATCCACTGCTTGATCTCTAGATCATCTAAGTCTCGCCTCCTATCCGCGCATAGTTGCGCCTCAATTTCAATCTGCTCGCCATTGCTGTGAGAGAGCACCGACAAGTCGCCTTGGGCACTCTGTATCCTAAGCGACTGAACATCAACCGAAGACACCTCGAAGCTCTCCATACGGCTATGCTCACAATCGCTTGCTATTACCAATATTGGAGCAAGAGATGCACACAGCGTAACTGCGAACAGCAATGCACGACTCCCTCGCCTAGAATTTTGACGCTGCGTTTTATCCATAGGGTTAATCTCCGACTGTGTTAAGTGTTATAAACCTGTATTTGCCTGATTCCTCATACAAGCTAGCAACAAAAAAGCAATAAAAATGCCAAACGAATAAAAACCAGTTAACACATTGTTTTATATAATGTTTAAAAAGATAAAAAACTCGACACACACATAAACATGGTGTGTTTCACTAGACAAATAGCGAAAAACACCAACTAAACACAACACCGATAGTTTTTGCATTAAAGTGCAGTAATACTGTATTTTAGTACAGTGTTTATTTATTCCAATATCTGAGCCTCTCTATGTCTGCCAAGAAACCCCAAACTCCTGCATCCAGTCATCAGCTAGACAATATTCAGGTGCGAGGAGCACGCCAAAATAATTTAAAAAATTTGGACCTGGACCTACCCACCAATAAGCTTATCGTTATTACGGGGGTCAGCGGCTCTGGCAAGTCGACACTCGCCTTTGACACTATTTACGCCGAAGGCCAAAGACGCTATGTGGAAACCTTCTCTGCCTATGCTAGGCAGTTTTTAGATCGTATGGATAAACCCGCAGTCGATAGCGTGCTAGGTATTCCGCCCGCAATCGCTATCGATCAAAGCAATCCGGTGCGCACCTCTCGCTCCACTGTGGGCACAATGACCGAACTCAATGATTATCTGAAGCTTGCCTATGCTCGTTTCTCCAAACTCTATTGTCCAAGCTGTCAGCAGAAAGTGACTCAAGACAGCAGCCAAAGCATTATCAGAGACTTAAAGACGAAAATAGAGAAGGATGCTCGCCTGCATATTTGTCTTCCTATCCAAATACCCCATAATTTTTCGGAGGATGAGATCATCCAACTGCTTGCGCAGCAGGGCTACACGCGCATTCAAAGCCGAAATAGCAATACGGTGGAGGTAATACAAGATCGCCTAAAATTCAGAGAAGAAAATGACGAACGCCTGAGTGAGGCTTTAGAAGTAGCCATGCACAATGGCAATGGACTTTGCAGCGTTCATGTGAGTAATGCCAATGGCTCAGAGAGCGTTGAGATATTGCGCTACTCCAAGCGCCACCATTGCGCCAACTGCGATATCAGTTTTGATGAACCCCAGGCTAATTCTTTTTCTTTCAACTCCCCTATTGGCGCCTGTGAAGAGTGCCGAGGCTTCGGTAGAGTGATCGGCGTCGACTATGACCTAGTTATTCCCGATGTGACTAAAACCCTTTCAGAGGGAGCAATTCGACCATGGCAAACGCCTAGCTATAGCGGGTGCCAGACCGACTTGGAGAAGGCCGCGCGCAAACACAAAATCCCTCTCAACAAACCTTGGCGAGAGCTTAAGGAATCAGAGCAGCAGTGGGTATTGGAGGGCGATAAAGATCAAGGTGGAAAATGGTACGGCGTGAGGGGCTTCTTTGCCTGGCTAGAAACCAAGTCGTATAAAATGCACATCCGAGTTCTGCTGTCTAAGTACCGCTCATACAGCGAGTGTCAAAGCTGCAAAGGTGCCCGACTAAAGCCCGAGAGCCTTTGGTGGAAATTAGAGACAAAAGATGGTTCAAGAGGCTATAGCATCAATCAGCTCATGTCCCTCTCACTTGATGAAGGGCTTCAGTTCTTCGACAGCTTAGACGAAACGAAAATAACGCAGTCAGATAACGAGGCCTTCTCCAAGGGCAAAAGCAAGAGCGATGCCGCCGCGTTACTGCTCAACGAAATCCGTTCGCGCTTGCGCTACCTGTTAGATGTAGGCTTGGGTTATCTCAGTTTAGACCGTCAGTCACGAACATTGAGCGGGGGCGAAGTACAGCGCATTAATCTTACAACGGCTCTCGGCACCTCTTTGGTAAACACACTATTTGTTTTAGACGAACCCAGCATAGGCTTGCATACACGGGATATGAAACGAATGGTGGAGACATTACTGCGTCTTAGAGATGCCGGTAATACGCTAATCGTAGTCGAACACGACCCACAGGTCATGTTAGCAGCTGACCTTATTATCGATATTGGTCCCGGCCCCGGAAAAGCGGGTGGACGTATCGGTTTCATGGGTACACCAAAGCAGTTAATGAAACACAAGAGCAGCCTGACTGCTCAATACTTAAACGGTAGCAAGCTTGTCGTTACCGAAGAGCAGCCAAGTTCACAAGTCGCCGATGTAGCAGCTTCTTACGCCACAATGCAAAAAGTCAGCACCCAATCGCTGCGCATTACAGGCGCCAGTGCTCATAATTTAAAATCACTCAATGTCGACATACCCCTTCATAAACTCGTGTGCCTAACAGGGGTTAGCGGATCGGGTAAATCGACCTTGATCAACGATGTTCTTTATCGTGCCTCTCTTAAATATTTCGGTAAGCCCAGCGAGGCGCCCGGTGCACACAAAGACATTACTGGTTTTGAATTTCTAGACGATATTGTATTGGTTGATCAAAGCCCTATCGGCAAAACCACTCGCTCTATTCCTGCTACCTATGTCGGTGCCTTTGATGCTATTAGACAGCAATTTATTAATACACCTTTAGCAAAGGAACGCAGTTACACCAAGAGCAGCTTTAGTTTCAACGCCGGAAAAGGACGCTGCCCGAGCTGTTCGGGTAATGGCTTTGAACACGTCGAAATGCAGTTTCTTAGTGATGTGTATCTGCGCTGCCCCGAATGTGATGGCAAGCGCTATCGCAAAGAGGTACTGGAGGTCAGAATTACGGGGGCCAGACCCGGCAGCCTGAGTATCGCCGATGTGCTGGAATTAACCGTGGCCGAAGCCTTGGAGTTTTTTAGTGCTGAGGAATCTGTTCTACGGTGCCTGCAACCATTAATGGATGTGGGGCTACAGTATGTTCAACTTGGACAAGCGGTCCCGACACTAAGCGGAGGTGAAGCGCAAAGGCTTAAACTAGCAGGACACCTAGCCGCTGTGGCCAGCCAAAAGGCAAAGACCAAAAAAAGCAACACCAACACAGCAAAAGGCATGCTGTTCCTATTAGACGAACCGACCACAGGCTTGCACTTCGATGATATCAGGGTGCTCATGCAAGCCTTTAAGAAATTAATTCACGCGGGGCATTCGCTCCTGGTAATCGAACACAATCTCGACGTTATTCATGCCGCCGATCATATAATCGATATAGGCCCAGAAGGCGGCGACAATGGCGGTGAATTAATCGCTACGGGTACGCCGGCGAAGCTTATGGAACAAGGCTACGGTCTTACCGCCAAAGCCTTAAGTGACTATAGCAAAGAGCTTGAAGAAAAAAGAGCAGGCAGGTATCAACACCCAGAGAGCGCAAAAACCAGCAAGCCCAAGCCCCAGCAAGCCATTCAAATTCACCATGCTCGCGAACACAATTTACAAAACATTGATGTAAGTATCCCTTGGAACAAATTTACCGTCATTACTGGGGTAAGCGGCAGCGGTAAAAGCACACTGGCTTTTGACCTAGTCTTTGCCGAAGGCCAGCGACGATACTTAGAGTCACTCAATGCCTATGCAAGGCAGTTCGTTCAACCCGCAAACCGGCCCGACGTAGACGCGATACACGGCATTCCGCCAACAGTGGCAATTGAACAACGAACCAGTAGAGGTGGACGCAAGAGCACTGTCGCGACATTGACTGAGATCTACCATTTCCTACGACTGCTATATGTCAAACTGGGCACCCAGCACTGTCCTAGCTGCGACCTTCCTATTCAAGCACAAACAATCGATCTTATCGTCGCGCAGATTCTTAGCCAGTTTAAAAACAAAGATGTGGATATTTTGGCGCCTATGGTAGTTGGGCGAAAGGGTATTTATAAAGACTTGGCCGCTTGGGCGTCTTCACAATCCTACACGCATATGCGTGTAGACAATATTAAAGTGGCAAGCAATGACTGGCCCGCCATCGATCGTTATAAAGAGCATAATATTGAGATTGTCATTGGCCGTATCACCATTACAGCCAATAAAGAAGCCCAGCTGAGAGAGTTAGTAGAGAAATCCATCGAACTCAGCAACGGACTAAGCCTAGTGAGCAATGCGCGAGGAAAGGGCAGAGGAAAACTGTTCTCGGTGAACCGAGCTTGCGCCAGCTGTGGCGATAGCTTCGATGAGTTAGACCCGCGCCTATTCTCTTTTAACTCCAAACATGGCTGGTGCCCAGAATGTTTTGGCACCGGTGAAACAATTGCCGATTTTTCCGAAGAGCAAAGCGGCGAAGAAGAACAATGGCTAGAAAAAGACTCAAGCGATAAAGCGCTCGAGTCCGATAGACAATTATGCAAAAGCTGTAATGGCAGCCGCTTGAACCCACTAGCCTTAGCCGTAAAACTTGATAAAGTTCCTATTACAACATTCACGGCTTTATCTATTCGAGACGCCGAAAAACGCATCAAGAAACTTAAATTCAATGCCAGTCAAACTCTTATTGCGCGTGACATATTGCCCGAGCTTTACTCTCGGCTGAACTTCCTCAACAAAGTGGGTTTATCTTATTTAAGCTTAGACAGATCCGCGCCCAGTTTGAGCGGCGGAGAAGCCCAGCGCATCAGGCTTGCCTCCCAATTAGGGTCTAGCCTACAGGGTGTCTGCTACATCCTAGATGAACCGACCATTGGTTTGCACGCTAGAGACAATGCACTGTTAATCGATACCTTACGAACACTGCAGCAACAGGGTAATACCGTAGTCGTTGTCGAACATGACGACGCCACCATGCTCGAAGCCGATCATATTATTGATGTGGGCCCTGGCGCGGGCAGCCGCGGTGGCAAGATAGTGGCACAAGGGTCTGTCGCTGCAATTAAACGAGCTAGCCAATCTCTAACAGGTCAATTCCTCGCCAAGCCACTACGCCACCCCATAGAGGGTTTACGCGACATGAGCCTTCGCGCTGAACTTCCCAAAGAGGCCATTAGGATTGAAGCGGCCCATCAGAATAATCTGAAGAACGTTTCCGTTAATATTCCTTTACGCTCGCTGGTCACGGTATCGGGGGTGAGTGGCAGTGGCAAAAGCACGCTCATACGCAGCGTTTTGACGCGCAATCTACAATCCGCACTAAGCGCCCGTCTACGCAAGAAAAAGCCCACAAAACTAGTAGGATGCAAAGGGTTTTCTGGCTGGGAATCTGTCGATAGATTAATGCAGGTTGACCAGACCCCTATTGGTAAAACACCGCGCTCATGCCCTGCCAGCTATATTGGAATTTGGGACGGCATACGCAAACTATTTGCCGATACTGTCGATGCACGCCTGCGCGGCTACAGTGCCAGTCGCTTCTCCTTCAATGTTGGCGAAGGGCGTTGTCCAAGCTGCGCCGGCAACGGCATGCAACGCATAGAAATGAATTTTCTGCCCGATGTGAGAGTAGACTGTGAGGAATGCAAAGGCTGGCGCTTTAACGAAGATACACTAAAGGTTCGTTACAAAGACAAACACATCGGTCATGTTCTGGCCATGAGTGTAGACGAGGCCGTGGAGTATTTTGCTGCCATTCCGCTTATCCATCACCCACTCTCTTTATTGCAAGATGTGGGGCTAGGATACTTAACTCTAGGCCAACAAAGTCCAACATTGAGCGGTGGCGAAGCGCAAAGAATTAAACTGGTGGCGGAACTTGCAAAAGCGAAACCCTCAGTGCAGCTAAGGCGAAATACCAAGCAACACTGTCTTTATATACTAGACGAACCCACGGTGGGTCTGCATATGGCCGATGTCGAAAAACTATTGCGAGTTCTCCACCGTTTGGTAGATCACGGAAATAGCGTAATTCTGATTGAGCATAACCTAGACATGATTGCGGAGTCCGATTGGCTTATCGATATTGGCCCCGAAGGCGGAGCGAAAGGAGGCAAAGTAGTGGCCCAAGGCACTCCGCTCGCAGTCTCTTCACGTAAGAGTTCGCACACAGCCAAGTTCCTAAAAGCCATGATATGAGCAACAAGACGAATGAATTTCTGAAGCGATAGACGTGCACAATTTTTGTGCCCATCTGAGTTGCTGTCTTCAATCCCACTAGGCTATGATGAGCGATCTACTCCTGTGTAGATTTTGGTGATGCTCTGATGCAAAGGGAAACGCACAGCAAACGCAATAACCTTATTACTGTTATGGCCATTATTGCAATCGGTATGGCCCTAAGCAGCTTAGTGACTATGCAATTTGCCAAGTCAGCGCAGAGGGCGTGGCAGCTCAGCGCCATCGCGGATGCGCAACGATTAAGTGCAGAATTACGCTATCGAGTGGAGCGTGAACAAGAGCCACTTGTCGCCGCTTCCGTTCTTTTTTTCGGCTCTACTGAAGTCACTTTCGACGAGCTTCAGGCCGCGCGCAGTCGCCTAATCCAATTTGGCAGTCTCAATTTCCCTCTAGCTTTCGCATTCATACTCAAATCCGCCCACAAGGATCAATATATTTCCGAATTTGGCATAGGCAGTACCAGCTTCCTTCCCAGCGGCGAAGGAGTGCCCATTGACGAGCGCCTTAAGCATAGTGTGAACTTAGCGCTCAACAACCCTGCAGAGCTTATGACAGGAGTACTCATCGCAGATGGCCCCGAGACATTGCTTCCTCTGACCATGGCTGTCCCCAATGGGCAGAGAGAGGGTGTATTGCTGTATCTCGTAGATTTTACTGA
>JAWWAY010000018.1:0-41846 GCA_033721235.1 Pseudohongiellaceae bacterium
ACACTGCCGAAGCGAGTATTAATTGGCTCCGGGGTAGGCAGAAATGTCGCCATGTAAATAAATTTTGAAAAAACAAGAGAGTAATAATGTCAGATCAAGTAGAAGGTACCGTTAAGTGGTTCAATGATGAAAAAGGCTTCGGCTTCATTGAACAGGAAGGTGGGAAGGACGTATTCGTCCACTTTAGCGCAATTAACGGTACAGGAAGAAAAACTCTTCACGAAGGCCAAAAAGTTACGATGGACGTGACACAAGGTCAAAAAGGCCCACAAGCAGAGAACGTAACTCCGCTGTAATTGACTGCTCACATTGCGTTTTTGCGTAGTGTGAACTGGGAATACAGACAAAGGGCCGACCGAAAGGCCGGCCCTTTGGGATTATTTTTCCTAAGCTTAGGTAGAGCAGTGATCAGGCTTTATAGGTTCTGATGCCGTCTCCTGTTCCTAGGATCAGTAAATCAGCAGGTCGTATGGCGAATAGTCCGTTTGTGACGACTCCCGTGATCTGGTTGAGTTGCTGCTCCAGTTCTATGGGATTCACGATTTCTAGATTGTGAATATCGATGATCTGGTTGCCGTTGTCGGTAATAAAGCCTTCACGGTATACCGGATCACCTCCCAATTGAACGATAGCTCTTCCTACATGGCTTCTCGCCATTGGTATTACTTCCACGGGTAGTGGAAATTTTCCAAGGACGGGAACGTATTTACTCGCGTCCGCGATACACACAAATTCTTTGGCAACAGCCGCAATAATCTTCTCTCGCGTAAGCGCCCCGCCACCCCCCTTAATAAGGTGTAGGTGTTCATTTGCCTCGTCTGCTCCATCCACATAGACGCTCACTTCGCTAACGCTATTAAGATCGACCACTGGAATGCCGAGGGCGCTAAGCCTTTTGTGGGTTTCTTCCGAGCTGGCGACAGTACAGTGTATCCTGTCTTTAAATGGAGCGAGTGCTTCGATAAAGAGATTGGCAGTCGAGCCTGTGCCAACCCCTAAAACGGTACTCTCTTCGAGAGTTTTCTCTACATAGTCGGCTGCCTCTTGTGCTACCGCTTTTTTTAGTTCGTTCTGATCCATACTAATTTCCCGGCTTGAAGTAAACTGCGTAGAATTATACGACCTTGTGCCGCAGCTGGCCCGCAATTTTCAATAAAGAAGGCTTTCCATGGAAAAATATGTCAAACGGATTCTCTCAGCCAAAGTCTACGATGTGGCAATAGAGACCCCTATCCACGAGGCGAGCAATCTCTCAAAACGCTTTCATAATCAAATTGGATTGAAGCGCGAAGACCTGCAACCGGTGCACAGTTTTAAGTTGCGCGGTGCCTATAACAAAATGGCCAA
Organism: Pseudohongiellaceae bacterium; assembly: GCA_033721235.1. Classification (GTDB taxonomy): domain Bacteria; phylum Pseudomonadota; class Gammaproteobacteria; order Pseudomonadales; family Pseudohongiellaceae; genus UBA5078. The sequence goes on from JAWWAY010000018.1 coordinate 1,348, forward strand.
TCTTAGTGCGGATGCCGCAAAGCGCGGTGTCATTGCCGCATCGGCAGGGAACCATGCTCAGGGTATTGCCATGGCGGGCTCCAAACTCGGCATAAAAACGGTAATCGTCATGCCGCTGACAACACCGCGGATCAAGAGCGATGCAGTAAAGTCCTTGGGGGGGAAGGTGATACTGCACGGAGATACCTATAATGAAGCTGCCAGCCATGCAGCAAAATTAGTCAAAGAAAAAGGCTATACCTTTGTGTCAGCCTTCGATGACCCGGACGTCATTGCCGGCCAAGGAACGGTCGGTCTTGAGATACTGCGTCAGCATAGTGGCCATATTGACGCTGTTTTTGTTCCCGTGGGTGGCGGCGGTCTTATGGCGGGTATTGCTGCTTATATCAAGTTTATTCGGCCAGATATTAAGCTGATTGCTGTGGAGGCTGAGGATTCGGCATGTTTGAAGGCGGCGCTAGAGGCTGGCCGAAGAGTCAAGTTGTCTCAGGTTGGGCTATTTGCCGACGGTGTTGCGGTCGCACAGATAGGCAAAGAAACATTCAAGGTCTTGCGCAAAACCGTTGACGAGGTGGTGACGGTCACCACCGATGAGATATGCGCCGCCGTTAAGGATATTTTTGATGATACTCGGGCGGTGACCGAGCCTGCTGGAGCGCTCGCGATAGCGGGGATAAAAAAGTATATCCGTGATAAGAATCTCAGCAATAAACGACTGCTGGGTATCGTAAGCGGAGCCAATGTGAACTTTGATCGCTTGCGTCATATTTCCGAAAGAACGGAATTGGGTGAGCAGCGCGAGGCTGTTCTGGCAGTGGGTATCGATGAAAAGCCTGGTAGTTTCAAACGCTTTTCCAAGGCGCTTGGTAAGCACAATATAACCGAGTTTAATTACCGTTATGGTGATAGCTCAAGCGCGAAAATATTTGTCGGCATAGAGATAGATGACACCGAAAATAGCAGAACAAATCTGATTGACGACTTGCGCAAGAAAGGCTTTAGCGTACTAGATATGTCGAGTAATGAAGCTGCAAAGCTTCACATTAGACACATGGTCGGGGGGCGAATAGCTTCGATCGCCAATGAGAGAGTGTATCGTTTTGAGTTTCCGGAGAGACCTGGCGCCTTAATGAATTTCTTGGAGGCTCTAGGAGGGCGTTGGAATATTTCTATGTTCCACTACCGGAACCATGGCGCTGCCTATGGCAGGGTAATGGTAGGCATTCAGGTGCCCAAAAAAGAGCATAAGGAGTTCTTGGCTTGCCTCGATAGAATAGCTTACCCCTATTGGGATGAGACGCAGAACATCGCCTATCAGACCTTTTTGGCGCCCAGTGAGGCTTCAGAATAAAGGCTTGTTCTCATCGAACTTGAAGTCGCTTCGGTGGCCGCTTGCGTGCATGCCTATGAGCAACATGGTGACGGCGGTATAGGTTTTGGCCAATAAGGAGCGATTCTCCTTCTGGCTATCCGCAATGCACTGCTTCAGGGCTTCAGTTTGCTGTTTGTCCAAGGAGATTGCTTTACACATGGTGCTTTACCTCGTATTTGGCGTATTTTGCATGGATTGTGCCAGCAAAAATACTTCGGCCTCTTTGGTGCTCGTGCTAGAATCGGCGGCCTTTTACGATTAGTAAGTAGCAGTAGAACAGATTTTAACCATTTCTTAAAGAGATATGAGCATGAGCAAATTCGAGAACGTAACGGTGGTTAAAGCCGCCAATATTTATTTTGATGGCAAAGTAAGCAGCCGTGTTGTTGAGTTTCCTGGCGGCGAAATCAAGACCCTGGGAATCATGCTTCCTGGCGACTATGAATTTTCCACCCAGCAGCGAGAGCTAATGGAGATTACGGCTGGCGTAGTCGAAGTGAAGTTACCAGGCTCTCAAGCATGGCAGCGAATCGTTGGGGGTGAAAGCTTCGATGTGATCGCAAACTCCTCTTTTGGCATTCGCGTATTAGAGGTAACTGATTACTGCTGTTCCTACTTTGATAACTAGGAATTAGCTGCGAGCTTGGCCGAGGCTTTGTCCCATGCGGACGCCTTGGCCAGGGCTTAGGCTCTGGTGAAGCTCTGCCATGCCGGGGCCAAAGACAATAATAGCGGTAGACCCTAGCTTGAATCGCCCTACCTCTTCACCCCTTGGGATTTGAATGTTTGGCACATGATTGCGATAGTCCGTATGCCTTAGCCCGCTGCGCCCAGGGGAGACTTGCCCGGCCCAGACGGTGTCGATACTAGCAACGATCATGGCGCCGACTAATACGACTGCCATGGGGCCAAAGTCGGTGTCGAAGAAACAGACAGCGCGTTCGTTGCGCGCAAATAATCCGTCCACATTTTCACTTGTTAGCTGGTTGACCGAGAATAGCTTGCCGGGAACGTGAACCATTTTGGTCAGAGTGCCTGCAAGCGGCATATGGACGCGATGGTAGTCCTTGGGTGAGAGATAGATTGTGGCAAAGCTGCCTTCTTGAAAGGCTTCGGCATCGAGAGGGTTTCCTCCCAATAGTTGCTGTAAACTGAAATTCTTGCCCTTGGCTTGTAGTAGCTTTCCTGCGCTGATGCGACCCATCTGGCTAATGGCTCCGTCGGCTGGGCAAGCAATGGTGTTCTCTTCGCCTTCAATGGGGCGAGCACCTGGTTTAAGTTCGCGGGTGAAGAAGGCATTAAAATGCTCGAAATCGCTTGAGTTAGAATACAGCGCTTCACCCATATCGACTTTATAGCGCTTTATAAACCAGTTTATAAAGGCGTTCTTCACAGGGCGCCAGCGGCACTGAGCAATTTTGCCAACTACTCTGGAGAGGGCATGATGAGGAACGATGTGCTGTAGCAGCAGAAACAGGCGGCCTTTCATATTAAGTCGTCATTAGCGTGTGTGAAGAGGGTGCACAGCTTAAATCAAGCGTAGTAATTGATACAAGCTAATGGTATTGAAAGAGCTTAATTGCTTCGCTGGTCTAATGATTTTGCGGTTTTGACCGATTAAAAGAGAACAGATCGCGTATTTGCATGGGGCATATTGTGCCTGTGGTGTACGCGTAAACACGGACTTTTCGCCACGTTGACTCGCGAAAGGTCCAAATTTGGAGTTTGCTAGGGAATGATATTCATAATTGGATTTGTAGTCGTTTGTGCCAGCGTAGCCGGTGGCTATGTAATGCATGGCGGCATACTGGGGGTTCTCTGGCAGCCTACAGAAGTCATCATTATCGTAGGCGCCGCTTTCGGCGCGTTCCTAATTGCCAATGGCATGCACTTGTCTAAGGAGACGGGTAAACAAATTCCTAAGGCCATTTTCGGGGCTAGCACCAGCGCTGCCCTTTATCTCGACCTATTGGGCCTGCTTTACGATGTGCTCAATAAGGCGAGGCGTGAAGGCATGATGGCAATCGAAGCGGATATTGAGACTCCGGCTGAGAGTGGTCTTTTTACACGTTACCCGAAATTGCTTAAAGATAAGCGCTTAATTGAGTTCATTACCGACAATTTGCGGATTCTGACTACCAGTAATCTGGCTCCTCATGAAATTGAAGCCATGATGGATGATGAAATAGAAATTGAAATGCATGAGATGCTGGAACCCTCTCATGCTGTACACAGGGTCGCAGATGGCCTGCCAGGCTTTGGTATCGTGGCGGCAGTACTTGGTATCGTTATTACGATGCAGAAGCTGGGCGGCCCACCAGAGGCGCTAGGCCAGAGTGTCGCCGCAGCCTTGGTGGGCACCTTCTTGGGTATCTTCATCGCCTATGGGTTTGTAGGCCCCATGAGTACCCGAATGGAGGCAGTGGCTGAGGAAGAAATAAAAATGCTGCACTGTGTGAAAGCAGCCATCGTTGCTACCTCTAATGGGCTGCCTCCACAAATGGCAGCGGAGTTTGCAAGAAAGACCTTATTCTCCCACGATAGACCAAGCTTTGCTGAGCTTGAAGACCATGTTCGTAGCCGATAATTAACGGGGTAAGCCCCAAGAGATAGATTGTGGAAAACGCCGAACAGAATGTCGTTATAAAACGAGTCAAGAAGGTCTCGGGTGGGGCCCATGGCGGCGCGTGGAAAATTGCCTTCGCCGACTTTGCGCTCGCATTAATGGCTTTCTTCCTAGTGCTTTGGCTCATTGAGTCTACGACCAACCTAGAGAAAATGGCTATCGCCGGTTATTTCTCAGATCCTACTAACCTCGGTTCGGTTGGCGACGGCGGTACTCCCTACGTATTGGACTTGGAAGGTCGGCCGCTCAATATCACCAACCAAGGGATGAACCTGTCCCTGGTGCGTCAAGACGAAGCGCCATTGGTGGAGTCTCCACAGGAGCTTGAGAATCCAGAATACGTTGAGTTGGCACGTCTGCGACGCATGGAAGAATTGGAACAGATTCAAGAGAGTATTGCGCAGGAGATAAACCTTAACCAGCAGTTCGAGTGGTTTAAAGATAGTGTGACTTTTGAAGTGAGCGACGATGGGCTAATGGTACAGATTATCGATCGAGAAGGTCGGCCCTTATTTAACAGCGGTCAGGCCAGGCTTCAGCCTTATACGAGAGAGATTCTGTGGACCATAGGGCGAATATTTAGCAATGTGCCCAATAGGGTGAGTATCTATGGTCATACCGATGCTGCCCCTTTCACCTCAAGAGAGGACTACAGTAATTGGGAGCTTTCCAGTGATCGTGCTAACGCGGCGCGTCGGGAGCTCGTCAATGGTGGTTTGAGGGAAGATCAGTTTGCGCAGATTATCGGCATGGGGGACTCGGCCCCCTTAGACCCGGACAATCCAGAAAGCCCTACGAACCGTCGAATAGTTTTAATGGTTTTAAACGAGGTTGCAGAGGAGCGGTTGGCAGACCAATTACAAGATGGCGCTAATGCTGGTGGTTTGAACCCCAATCTTCTACCCGAAAGGCCTGAAGTCGAAATTTTCTAATCTAGGCTATTGAGCAAGAAGAAGTAGCTCGCTAAGCGTTCGGGATGAATCTTCCCTTCCTGCTCTGCCTGTAAGATTGCGCAGCCGGGCTCTTGCCGATGCGAGCAGTCGCGGAACCTACATAAGCCCTTGTAGGGAGCAAACTCCCGGTAGCCATCGAAGACCATCTCTTCGTCCATATGCCATAAACCGAATTCGCGTATTCCAGGAGAGTCGACTAGGTCGCCGCTGCCGGGTAGGTGGTACAACCTAGCCGCCGTGGTCGTATGAGTTCCCTTGTCTCGTGCTGCCGACATCGCCCCTACTGCTGCATCCTGTTCGTCCTCGAGTTCTCCCCGAAGCGTATTAATAAGTGAGGACTTACCAACTCCAGATTGCCCTACAAATACCACCGTCTGCTGCGCCAAGAAGTCTTTAAGTGCGTCGGTGCCGAGGTCTTTCTTGCTGGATAGGCGCAGCACTGGATAACCTACGTCTTGGTATATGCTGAGCATTTTTTCGATACCGACATCCCGCTCGGCATCCAAGATATCCACTTTGTTCAGAATAATAAGTGGCTTGAGCGAGAGACTCTCGGCCATGACTAAATAGCGGTCCACTAAGTTTGGAAAAGGCTCTGGAAGAGGGGCAATCACAATCGCCACCACGCTAATATTCGCTGCAACAGGTCTAAGAACCCCCTGCTGATTAGGCCTGGCCATCAAAGATGTTCTCTCTTGCAAGGCGACAACTACACCGGAGTCCTCCCCATCGGCCTGCCATATTACGCGATCACCTGTGGCAAGAGCGGGCAGATTGGTGCGTTGAAAACAACGATATATTTTGCCTAAGCTGGATGGGTCTGTGCTTTCAAGCTCCAGTTGCTGACCGTAATGACAGATGATTATCCCAGTCTGTTCTGGCCCTAGATCTTCACTGCTACGCTCCTGAACATTGTTTGCGTTCAGCTTCTTTTGTCGCTGCGCTTGATTGCGCGAAATGCGAGTGCGTTGCTGCTGGGTTAAACGGCGTTTGCTCATATGGGCTTGGCTTTCGTGTAGGTGGCTGTTAGTGATTAAGTCGCAAGTTTACAGTAGTCGTGCTTACTTAGGCACTGTGAGTCGTCTATTGCTCTGCTACAATGCTCCTATAGCACGGAGTTGGCCGCCACAGAAGCGAGTACGCCTTAGACTGAGGAAAATTGAATGAGTGCAATCGATAAGAAACAAACTTTAATATGGATCGATCTTGAAATGACTGGCCTTGACCCAGAGACAGATCGAATTATAGAAATCGCGACCATCATCACCGATGCCGACCTCAATATAGTCGCTGAGGGACCGGTCATTGCGGTGAAGCAGTCTAGTGAGGCGCTGGCGGGAATGGACGAATGGAATCAGCGCACCCATGGCAATTCCGGTCTAATCAAGCGTGTGCAGGAAAGCACTATGGGCGATGCCGAGGCAGAAGCTGCTACGCTAGACTTTCTTTTAGAGTACTGTGAAAAGAACTCGTCGCCCATGTGCGGGAATAGCATTTGCCAAGATCGACGTTTTCTGGCGCGATACATGCCGGCCTTAGAAGATCATTTTCATTACCGAAACTTAGATGTGAGCACTCTCAAGGAGCTTGCTAGGCGCTGGAAACCTGAGGTGCTGACGACCCTGAAGAAGAGAGCAACTCACCAAGCCCTAGAAGATATTATCGACTCGATTGAAGAGCTTAAGCACTACCGCGAACACTTCCTCGTTAAATGATATTACTGATGCTGGGCTAAGGCCCAGCTTACATGCTCTTGCACTAAGGCAGAGGGGTGATCTGCACGCGCCTTTAGAGCCTCGATGATGTCTATGGAGCTGGGCGCATTGCCTAAGGCCACGGCAATATTTCTGAGCCAGCATTCATAGCCGATCCTGCGAATTGCGGAACCTTCTGTATTCTTCAGAAACGTATTTTCACTCCAATTGAAGAGTGTGATGAGATCGCTGTTGTCTAAATTATGTCGTGGCGAAAAATCTTGTTCTTGCGAGACCTTGGTGAATTTATTCCACGGGCAGATTAGCTGGCAATCGTCGCAGCCAAATATGCGATTGCCCATCAAGGGTCTAAGCTCCTCGGGGATCGACTCTCTAAGCTCAATAGTCAGATAAGAAATACAGCGTCGAGCATCGAGTATATTGGGTCCCACGAACGCCTTGGTGGGGCAAACGTCTAAGCAGGCGGTACAGGTGCCGCAATGCCCGCTCGTTGGTTTGTCCACCGGAAGCGGAATATCGGTGAACAGTTCTGCTAAGAAAAACCAGGAGCCAGCCTTGGAGTTAATGAGCATTGTATTCTTACCTATCCAGCCCATGCCGGACTTCTCCGCCAGTGCTCTTTCCAGCACAGGGGCACTGTCGACGAATGCTCTGTAGCCGAACTCACCTATCTCTTTTTGTATAATATTGGCTAGGTTTTGTAGGCGTTTACGTATGAGCTTATGGTAATCCCTTCCTCTGGCGTAGCGGGAAATATAGGCCTTTTCTTTACTCTTTAGGTCCGCAAGTGAATTGGTGCTCGTCAAGGCATAGTCCATTCGCACGCAAATAACGCGCAGAGTCTCTGGCACCAGCTCTTGTGGTTTCTTGCGCAGTTCGCGGTGTCTCTCCATATAGGACATATCGCCGTGATAGTGCTTGTTCAGCCAGTCATCCAAGTACGGCTCGTAATCACTTAAATCGATATCGCTAATGGTGGCTTCTTGAAAACCCAGCTCCTTTGCCCATGCCTTAATATCACTAGCGAGTGATTGGAGCTGGCTTGGGTTCATGCCAGTGGAGCTCACTTACAGCTCTCGCAACAGCTTACTTGCAGCTTGCAAGGTGCTGTCGTCTTTACAAAAACAAAATCTTATTAAAGCGCTATCTGGCGCCTTGTCATAGAAAGGGCTTAATGGGATGGCGGCAACCCCTACCTCTTTTGTTAGATACTGTGCAAAAGCCATATCGTCCAAGTCACTAATGGCAGAGTAATCGGCTAATTGAAAATAAGTGCCTCTCGATGGCGTGAACGAGAAACGAGAGCCTTGCAATAATTGACAAAAAGTATCGCGCTTGCCTTCATAGAAGGCAGGTAGTTCGGTGGCGTGCTCTGGACAATCCTTCATGAAGTCGGCAATGCCATACTGAATAAAGCTAGGGGAGGTGAAGGTTACGAATTGATGCACTTTACGGAACTCATAGGTGAGCTTTGGTGGTGCAATGCAATAAGCCAGTTTCCATCCTGTGGCGTGATAGGTTTTGCCAAAAGAGAACACGGCGAAACTGCGTTGTCTTAGCTCTTCATGTCTTAAAACACTTTGGTGAAGTCCGCCGTCGAATACCATGTGCTCATAGACTTCGTCGGACAATACATAGATATCGGTATCGCGCGTAATCTGTGCCAATGCTTGTATGTCTTGCTCGCTCAGCACCGCGCCAGAAGGGTTGTGAGGGGTATTGATAATTATCATGCGCGTGCGCGAATTAATGGCATCGCGCACCTGATCCCAGTCTACTGAGAAGTCCGGTAATTTCAGCGGTATATGAACGGTGATGCCACCGGCTAATGCTATTGCAGGCTCATAGGAATCGTATGCGGGATCAAAGACAATGACCTCATCGCCCCTTGTCACACAGGCGTGAATGGCATCGAATAAGGCTTCTGTCGCTCCCGAAGTGACCGTAATCTCTTGATCCATGTCGGCACTATAGCCGTATAGAGATGAAACCTTGGCGGCAATTTGTGCGCGCAGGGGCTCTACGCCCGCCATAGGTGGGTACTGATTCTTGTGGTCGTTTAAATAAAAGGCGACTCGCTCACGCAGCAGTTCAGGGCAGTCAAAGTCTGGAAAGCCCTGGGAAAGGTTGATGGCATTATATTCGTGTGCCATTCTCGACATGACTGTGAAGATAGTAGTGCCTACCGATGGAAGTTTGCTGCGCAAGTTATAACCTCTAGTGGTTTTCCAAGTAATTAGGTGAGTAAGTTTACCCTAAAGCATTGTCAACTCAACCGGGCTAGCGCCCATGAGTCAAAGCTTTGTAACGATTTGGCACTAGGCTAGTCTACTTACCACGAGAGCATAAAATGGAATGTTATGAAAAAGTCAGCCCCCAACGCGAGTGCAGTAAAGCCCGAACTTGACACGAGTGTGCCTCAAATAGCCAAGGCCGGTCTTAGCCCTAAGCCAGTGTCCTCACTCAAGCTATTAAATCTAAACGACGGTCGTCAGGCCGTATTACATTACTTTGAAAACACTTGGCAGCTGACCGAGACGTTATTCTCGGGGTTAACAACTGACGAGGCGTTTTTCCTTCGGCCTTATCATAAGACGCGCCATCCGCTGATCTTCTACTACACGCATCCGGTGACTTTCTACGTTAATAAGCTCTTGGTTGCAGGTTTAATAGACGAGCCAATCAATAAGCATTTCGAAATACTGTTCGAGACCGGCGTAGATGAAATGAGCTGGGACGACCTGCATGAGAATGATCAAACAATTTGGCCATCACTGGAGCAAGTACGCTCCTATCGTCAGAGTGTCTATGAGCTCATAAGAGAGCTTATTAAGACTCACCCCGTATTCGACGAGCCCATTACCATGGATAGCCCTGCTTGGGGCTTGGTGATGGGGTTTGAGCATGAGCGAATTCATTTAGAGACCTCTAGCGTTCTGATGCGAGAGCTTCCAATCGAGCATGTGAAAACGCCCTCCAACTGGCCCAAAGTCTTGTTGAGCTCAAGTCCCCAGCCAAATGCTAATCCCGTAGCGGGTGAGCATTATCCCGCATCGAATCTTATGATCAGTGTTGAGGCGAGCACAGTGCGCTTGGGCAAGCCTAGGCAGTGGCCGAGCTTCGGCTGGGATAATGAGTATGGGCAGGACGAGCGAGAAACGGCGGCATTCAAGGCTAGTCAGCGTTTAATCAGTAATGGCGAATTTTATGAGTTTGTTTCCTCTGGTGCTTATCTGGATGAGAAGTATTGGAGCGAAAAGGGGTGGGCCTGGCGGCGTTTTCGCAATACGCGCTTTCCAACCTTCTGGGTGCAAGACGGTCCCGTAGGCTCCCATCGCTTCAAGCTGCGTACTACCTTTAGTATTGAGGACATGCAATGGGACTGGCCCGCGGTGGTCAACTATTATGAAGCCAGCGCCTACTGTGCGTGGAAGAGTGAGTGCGATGGCGTCACTACTCCCTACCGTTTACTGCAGGAGAAAGAACACCATGCCTTGCGCGAACCGGCCTTAGCAGAGGCAGTACAATGGCAAGCCGGCAATGAAGAGTTGCTGAATTTGGATCGTGTGATGGTGGACGAGGCTGAGCTCGCGAGTGAAGTTGAAGTGAACAATAATCTTCACTTCGGTAGTGAGAGCCCGGTCGATCGCTTTGCGCCCAATAGTCGCGGCTTCAATGATGTTTTTGGTAATGTGTGGCAGTGGTGCGAGGATGCCTTTCATTCTCTGCCTGGTTTCGAGATTCATCCTTACTACGTTGATTTCAGCACGCCCTGTTTCGATGGCGAGCATCAGATGATTCTGGGTGGCTCTTTTATTAGCACCGGTGATGAAGCTAGCATATGGTCTCGCTTTCATTTTCGTCCTCACTTTTTTCAGCATGCCGGGTTTCGCCTTGTACAAAGCGAAGAGACTCTGGCGAGCGATACGCCTCGATATGAAAGTGATGCCTTGTTTAATCAATACATGTTGTTCCATTGGGGTAGCCAAGAGCAGCAACGCGACCTGCAGATAAGCGAGCGAGTAGGGCATCCGCGAGTGGAGGATTTCGTCGAAGCAACGGTAGCCTTAGTGAATCGTTTTACATCTAAGCGCGATAAAGTATTGGACCTAGGTTGTGCCGTGGGGCGCGCTAGCTTCGATTTAAGTAGTAGCTTCGAGAAAGTAATCGGTATCGACTATAGTCAGTCGTTCATAGACGCGGCTAATAAGTTAAAAGACAAAGGCGAGCTAAGCTACTCTCGGCATGAAAGCGGGCGTTATTTCACGAGCTTGACAGCCAAGGTAGCTGCCACTCACAAGCCCGATAGAGTGCAGTTCTTCAAAGGTGACGCATCTGATCTTTCAGAGTGTGCAGTGCGAAATGGCGCTCCTCTTGGTGGCTTTGATGCGGTGTTGATGAGTAATCTTCTTTGTCGCCTTCCAGACCCGAAGGCTTGCCTTCAACAATTTGTTGAGAACGATGAGCTTGTAAACCCAGGAGGTATCTTGGTTATCGTTTCCCCTAATAGTTGGATGGAGCTCTATACCAAAGAATCCGACTTCATTGATGGCGAGAATAATGAGCAAGCTCTCGAAAAACTCGGCAAAATTCTGGTCGATTACAGTCTAGAGCATGAAAGTGATCTACCGTTTCTTATTCGCGAGCATCGCCGTAAGTATGAGTATGTGGTAAGCCAAGTGAGTATTTGGCGAAAGTGCTAGGGAACTGTCATTGTAATCAGAGCTAGGTCGCAAAAAGGCTTAGCTTTGTTTGCATATGGGGGCATACCCTTTACTATAAGCACATGAAGACCGAAAAGGCTCTATACATCCTCTCGGCGTTGTTGCTTGGCTTTGGTGCTACGCTGCCGCTGATGACAATCTCTAAACTTGTTGTCGTGTCGAATTCTTTCTCGCTCATAGGGGGTGTCTGGAGCCTATTTGTAGAAGGACAATACGCGATATTTGCCATCGTATTCATCTTCAGTGTTATTTTCCCCATAGTTAAAATGTATCTATTGTTTGTGGTGGTGTTTCAGCAAAGCAGGCCTGTACCCAAGATTCAGCACTACTTAAAGCTTATGCATGATTATGGTCGTTGGGCTATGTTGGATGTAATGGTCGTTGCTGTTATTGTGGTATCCGTTAAGCTCGGTGCCCTAGCCTCTGTAGAGGTTCATATTGGCCTGTATCTATTTGGCGCTTCCGTACTAATTGCGATGTATCTGACTCAAAGAGTTGGAAAGCTCCTTCCTTCTTTTAACGAACACTGAGGTGATAGAAATGACTATTCAGCAGATTACGCTGTTATTGGGATGGACATCGCTCATCAATATAAGCCTTCTTCTGCTCACGACAGTTGCAATAGTGACTATGCGCTCGTTTATCACGCGGGTACATGCCGCGCTATTTGGTATGGATGAGAAAGATCTAGGAAGAGCATACTTTCAGTATTTGGCCCAGTTCAAAATTGCCATACTGGTCTTTAATATTGCACCGTACTTAGCATTAAGAATCATAGCTTAGCTTATAGAGGTTTTTTACGTGCCTAATTCCGAGACTGAAAAATCCCAATATTTTTTGCCCCCGCCATGCCTAGTGAATGACGACGGCGAAACTAGGCGCGTAGGTTTCGAGCTCGAATTCTCTGGAGTTAATCTCGAGCAGACTTTGAAGGCCTTGAGTGATGTCTATCCATGTAAGCTTCTTTCTCGCACAGACGCTGAGGCCAAAGTGGAGCTTGGCGATATTGGCCAGTTCAATATCGAAATTGACTGGGCCTATCTGAAGGACAAAGCCTCTGAGAAGGGAAGTAAGCCAACTGAAGAAGACTGGATCACACTTTTAAGCCAGGCAGCCACCTTCTTAGTGCCAATGGAAGTTGTATGTCCGCCTATTCCCGTAAATAAATTAGACATGCTGCTTCCCTTAGTGTCGTCCCTGAAGAAAGCTGGGGCGATAGGAACCGACGAGTCTTTGATTGCCGCTTATGGTGTTCACATTAATACTGAAATCCCTAAACTAGATGCCGCTAGTTTGAGCGCCTATATTCGCGCTTTCTGTCTTTTGCAGTGGTGGCTGGTTGACGAGAGAGGCGTTAATTTAGCAAGACGCCTTAGCCCTTATATTGATCTCTATCCTGAGAACTATATTAAGCAGGTATTGAGCTATTCCGATGCCAGTATGGAGCAGATATTCTCAGACTATTTGCAATTCAATCCCACGCGCAATAGAGCCTTGGACTTGCTGCCTTTGCTAGCGTCTATTGACGAGACTAAAGTGAGGAGTGTGGTTGATGATCCGCGTATTAAACCAAGGCCGGCTTTTCACTATCGCCTTCCGGATTGCAAGATAGAACAAGATAACTGGTCCTTGAGCGATGCCTGGGATACATGGTTAGTAGTAGAGACTCTGGCGTCAAACGAAGACGACTTAATCACTTTGGGTAAGGAGTTTCTGAGCAGCGATAGACCAATACTAGATGTTAGCCGCAGCCAATGGGTAGAGCGTATTAAGCAATGGATAGACGAACAAGAGTTGGCGTAACAGGTAATGCGCGTCGCTGGGCGCCAAGCTGGTGGTGTACTTCCATGGTATTGCGTTTACTGGGAGCTAAGCCCATTCGTTTGACCGTTAAACACGGTGCTGGACACGAGCCGCTAGATGCGTTGGTAGTTGGGGGTGGTAACGATATTGGTCCTGAGCACTATGGCGGCGAACTGGACGCAAAAGTCAAAACCGATCCCGAGCGGGATGCCTTGGAAATCCGTTATATTAAAAAGGCCCTGCATGACAAAATACCTGTTTTGGGCATTTGTCGTGGAGCGCAGTTAATTAATGTCGTGTTGGGTGGCAGCCTGCATCAAGATATACGCCCGCTGCGTGTACTGACTCGCAACCGTCCGAGCCTGTTGGCAACAAAAAATATTATTGTCGAAAGGGACTCTATTTTGGCCAGAATAACTCAAAGAGAGCGCCTAAAGGTCAATAGCCTTCATCACCAAGCTATTGATAAGCCGGGGGAGAATTTGCGCGTGATAGCAAGGGATAGAGACACAATAGTCCAAGCCGTAGGCGGGGGACAGGGCCTGAAAATCATCGGCGTGCAGTGGCACCCAGAATACTTGTTTTATTTGCCATCGCAGTTAGCGCTGTTTCGCTGGCTCTTGGCAAAAGCACCCTTATGATTGGCTATCTCAGTCTATTTTTATCGTCGTTTTTAGCCGCCACCATTCTGCCATTCTATTCGGAGGTGGTTCTGTTTGCCTTGCTGCGAGAGGGCGGCGATGCACTCATCCTAGTCATTATTGCGACTATAGGAAACACGCTGGGCGCGGTTGTAAATTGGTATTTGGGTCTTAATCTAAGACGCTTTCAAGACAGAAAATGGTTTTACTTCACACCTGCTCAAATCGATAGAGCACAAGCCTGGTTTCAGCGCTATGGCTTCTGGTCACTGTTGCTCGCATGGATGCCTATAGGGGGCGATGCTTTAACCCTTATTGCGGGGATACTTCGAGTCCGACTAAGCTTATTTATCGTGCTGGTGGGCACGGGCAAGGCCCTGCGCTATGTGTCAGTGGTATACCTTAGTGCCTGGATTTAAGAGCTTATTTTGTAACAAGTCGCCGCTGCCTTAGTCCTGTTCGATACCTATTATTACTAACATGAGAAGGGGAAGTTTTGTCTAAAGCTTTAGCCATTGTATTAGCGGGTTTTTTCTTAAGCGCCTGCGCTGCTCGTGAGCTAGCTCCTAAGCAAGTGTCTTTGGACTTGCTAAGCGCATGGTACGAGGGGAAGTTGGTGTACTACATAAGCACTGATGTATCAGATCCAAACTTTGCGCGGGCCATGAATGCCAATTTTGCACCCAGGCTAGCGGATGCTATTCCCCACTATCCTAAACCGCCTGAACAAAAAACCATACTGGAGAGAGTCTATGCCTTCCCCAACAAGGAGCAGGCGAATACGGTTTTTGCTTCTATCCCGAGCCCACTCGGGCATATGAGCGAAGACTTTAATTATAGTCCCGTTTGGCTAATGTATACGGTAAACTGGGTACAGCCAGAGCATATAGTGGAGCTGCGCTCTGAGGGCGATATCTTTAAGGCAGAAGCGCAAGGCTGGGTGGAAATTACGCGAACGAATATTGTGGTCAATTGTCCTATTGTGTCAGTAGACGGCGAAACTTTCCTGCAAGCGCGCTGAATCACTGTCCAAAAACTTACCGCCTTCGCAGACACCAAGCAGCGCAATGGAAGAGGGTAAGTCATGATAAGTCCCGTAACGAAGTTTCAGCAGTACTGGCGCCTTGCCAAAGAACAGGGCGATATCAGTGCGAAGTACTGCACTCTGGCCACCGTAGATGAGTCTGGACAAAGCCGTTTGCGGACTCTGGTTCTTAGAGATGTGACCGTTGACTCCTTTATTGTATTCATCAATAGCTCCTCGCCCAAGTGGATCGATGTTAATAGCTCAGGCTCGCTTGAGCTCTTATGCTTTTGGCCTAGCTTAATGCGCCAGCATCGCATTCGTGGCTCGCTTTCGGTTCTCAGCCAGTCCGAAATGAAGCTGCACTGGGTTCGCAAACCCTATGAGTCAAAGCTCTTGGATTATTTCTATTATGAGCATCCCCAATCGAGCGAAATACCCTCGCGAGAAGAGCTTGTAGAGGGCATAAACTTGCTCAAGCAGCGCTTTCCTAATGCCGAAAGTATCCCCTACTGTGAGAATGCCCAAGGCATTGCTATCAAAGCAGACTATGTGGAGTGCTGGCATTTGTCAGAACACGATAATATCCATCATCGTAGCTTATACACTTTAAGCGAAGCCGGCTGGCAACGGCAGCTATTGGTGCCTTAAGCCGGTACAATTAACTATTGAACAAATAAAAGTGCAAGAGACAGCTATATGAGTGCAAATATTCTTCAGGCCCTAATCGTCTTTCTAGGCTTTTTTGCTTTAAGTCTTGTCATCGATAAAATCTTGTTTAAGCTCAAGCAGCGCTATGACTCCAGTGCCTCTGAATCCTTCAGGCTGATGTCCAATTCGCAAAGGGGCGTACTGTTATTTATCGGCACGGCCTTGGCGCTTTCAAAGTTGGGCTTTGATATTGGAGCGCTGGTTGCAGGCTTGGGTTTAACGGGTTTTGCTCTAGGCTTCGCCCTCAAAGACGCAATCTCTAACTTGGTATCGGGCATCATGATCGTGCTGTATAAGCCCATTAAATTAGGTTATGTGCTCGAGGTCAAAGGAGCCCGCGGAACAGTGGTCGACTTGAACCTGCGTTATATCACTCTACAAGACGGAGGCTTGACCCATCTATTGCCCAACTCAGTGATTCTTAGCGAAAAGCTTACCATCGTAACGGCCACTGAAGAGCCCGCTGGGCATTAGGCGGTCTTAGCCGAGGCCATCTTATGCACAGAGGCGAAGCTGCTGTCATTTCCCTTAGCTTCAAGAGCACGAATTTGACTGCGTAATTGCTGAATCTCATGGGCAAGAGAATTAATATCCTCCTCTTGCTCCACCATCGCAGATTGCATCACTCTCGCCGTGCGTTCGGTCTTGATATGAAAATAACGGCTGATCGAAATGTATAAGTAGAACGGAACGCCGACGGCTGCCATAACGGCAATTAATTCTAGGTACTCTAACATTTTGTAACTCCTTGTATTGTGTTGTGCTGAATATTTAGCACATTTAGTGCCAAAAATTATTTCTTTAAATAACAGTTGTTTACGAGGGTTTTGTGAGTTGAGTAAGCGAATTATCAAAATGTTTGGTCAAAATCGCCAGCTCAAATAGGCCTGTTGCAATGCGCCATTAAAGTGGATGAGAATAGCCGCCCAGCTGTAGAAGGAGTGTAATGACGATGAAAGTCTATGGGGATATCTACTCGGGTAACTGCTATAAAATAAAGCTGCTATTACAATTTTTGCAGCTCCCACATGAATGGGAGCATGTCGATATTCTTGCGGGCGCCACCCATACCCCAGATTTTAAGGCAATGAATGCCAACGAGCGCATTCCCGTGTTAGAACTTAGTTCCGGCCGGTATTTGTGCGAGTCGAATGCCATATTGAATTACTTGGCGGATGATAGCCCGTTCTTGCCCAGCGCAAAGTACGAGCGTGCACAGGTGTTGCAGTGGCAGTTTTTCGAGCAGTACAGCCATGAGCCTTATATTGCCACTGCCCGTTATATAAAGCGCTACCTCGGCTTACCTGCAGAGCGTGAAGCCGAGTTTCATGCTAAACAAGCTGGAGGCCACAAGGCCTTAAAGGTGATGAACGAGCACTTGGGCACTCGCGGTTTTTTTGTCGCTAATATGCCTAGCATTGCGGATATTTCCTTGTATGCCTACACCCATGTTGCCCATGAGGGCGGTTTCGACTTGAGTGAGTATAAAAATATTCTCGCTTGGTTTAAGCGCATCGAGGCCTTGCCACATTATATTACGATGAGTATTGAGAACGCGTAGGATGAAAAGCATGCTATACGAAGGAAGCTGTCACTGCGGCGCCATTGCTTTTGAAATTGAAGCGCCAAGCGTCATTGAGGCGTTAAGATGCAATTGCTCCATTTGTCTAAAGTCTGGGTTTCTTCATCTCATTGTCCCATTGAGTAAGTTTCGCCTGCTAAAAGGTCAGAAGCAAATCACCACCTATACCTTCAATACCGGTGTTGCAAAACATACCTTTTGTAAAATCTGTGGGGTAAAACCATTCTATACACCGCGTTCTAATCCCGATGGAATCGATATCAATGTAAACTGTTTGGACACTCGAGGTGAATCAATAAGCGTGACCGACTTTGACGGACAGAACTGGGAGGAAAACGCTGCCGATCTAGCTCACATGAGCAAAGAATAAGAAATGATCATAGGGAAAATGAGTCGATTCAATCCCTAAGGATAGGAAAGCTTAGTAATCCTAATATAAGAGCAGCGCTAAAGTACTAATCCGTTCGGGCGTGAGCTATAAAGCGATTATCGGCACCAAACTCTTAGCCTGCAGTGGCTAAGAATATTCGATAGATAGACTGCGCAAATTCAATAAAGATATTCTCCTCTAGAAAAACGTCTTGGTTTCTCTGTGCTTAGCTACACGGCACTTCGTCTCATTCTTTAATGCAAAAAATTAATCTAGTATTTTCCTACTGCCATTTAAACAGGTGCCGATATCCATACAGTAGAACGCTAGTCATTGATTATCAGAGCCTCACTATGGCCTCTTAGATCAAGCACTATAAGAGAGTAGCGCCGAGAAAATGTAATGGTGGTGGGGTATGGAGATAAGACCAATAGAGCAAAACGATGTCGATCAGTTTTTAAGCTTATGGGACGATGTATTTAACGAAGGGCAGTTCCTTGAGCGTGCTTCTCCGCCGCGCGAGCGAGTAGAGCAAGTTGTTGAGAGAGTGGTAGAGGAAGGTTTGCCTAATTTTGTGTTAGTGAACAAGACACAAGTAGTTGGTGCCTTCGAAGTCTTCCCGGCAACCTTTTTCGATATAGAAAGGCCCAATGCACCCGCATACGGCATACTCGGCATGCAAATACAGAAACCCTACAGAGGTCAGGGCTATGGTCGTCGGCTAATGGAGATTGGCCTGCTGAGTAGTTATGACTATGGCATCGAGGTGGTTGAGCTGGATGTACTGCAGAGCAATGTGACGGCTATTAGTCTGTATGAGAAATTCGGTTTCCGAAAAATCGAAGAAGGCCGACAAGTTAAACTCCCTACTGGCCAAATTACCAAGTTCCAAAGAATGCTCCTCAATATTGCGGCATAGGCTTATAACAGTCGCTGTAACGAGCAATCTCTTTTCTTAACAGGCATAATGCTTCTCGAACTTTCAATTAGGGGGGCTTATGTTTAGTCATATCATGTTAGGTGCGAACAGCATCGAAGAATCCAAGAAGTTTTATGATGCCACTATGGCAGCACTGGGCTATGAGCCTGGGTTTGTCGACAAGAAGGGGCGTTGCTTCTATCGCTCTAGTACAGGCGTTTTTGCCATTAGTGTACCAATCGACGGAAAACCTGCCTGCAATGGTAATGGCAGCACGATAGGCTTTAATGCCTCCAGCCCAGAGGCTGCTCTCGCATGGCACGCGGCGGGTCTAGCTAATGGCGGCACAGAGTGTGAAGACCCACCCGGCGTACGTGGGGATGCCGCAACTGGAATGTATTTGGCCTATCTGCGCGACCCTGCGGGCAACAAACTGTGTGCCCTGCACCGCTTGGGCTAATAGGCTTAGTTGACGGAAGAGGCGATGAAGGAATATCTATACTCTAGTGAGATGATCGATTGGCAGGAGCCGTCGATCATCGCTAAGGCAACAGAGCTCGCACAAGGGGCCCAATCCAAGCTCGAAACGGCTCGTCGCTGTTTCGAGTTTGTTCGCGATGACATTCAGCATAGCTGGGACGCGCTTAAGAACCCGGTGACCTGCGCAGCTTCTGAAGTATTACGCCATGGAACAGGCTATTGTTATGCCAAGAGTCATTTATTAGCCGCCCTGCTAAGGGCAAATGGCATTCCAGCTGGACTGTGCTATCAGCGTACGACCGTGGCTGAGGACTCGCCACCTTTCTGCTTGCACGGACTCAATGCCGTATACCTCGATGACTTTGGCTGGTACAAGCTCGATGCGCGCGGCAATAAACCTGGCGTTGATGCTCAGTTCTGTCCGCCCGTAGAGCGTTTGGCATTTGCCATAAAAACACAAGGTGAGAAGCATTTTGATGAGATACTTTGTGAGCCTCACCCACTAATTATTGAACTGCTCACGCGTTACAAAACCGTTCTGGATGTAGCGGCTAATCTTCCTGATGCGACCCATTTATAAACTCTTAAAGCCCTATAGGTATAACTTATGGTGACCTGCCACTTAAAGTACACAGTTGACCCTTTTAAGTTAAAGGAATTTAAGCACTACGCGCAGTTATGGATAGCGCTAATACCAAAATTCGGGGGTACCCATCATGGGGTATTTCTTCCCCATGAGGGCGAAAGCGATATTGCATTGGTGCTATTTAGTTTTCCTTCTTTAGCGGCCTATGAGGAATACCGAGAAAAGTCTAAAACGGATAAAGGCTGTTTGGAGGCCATGCAATACTATAATGATACACGCTGCTTTTTGCGCTTCGAACGGTCTTTCTTTAAACCTGTCTTCGATTAGGAGTGCGTATGTCTAGCATTATTAAACTGCTGATGGGGCTTGTGCTCTTCGCTCAAAGTGCTATCGCTCAAGAAGAGGCACAAACGGTGGTGGAAGTATTGGCTAAGGAAACTCAGAGCTGGAATGGCGCGACGCTACCTGCGTACTCAGCGGGACAGCCGGAGGTGACTATTCAGAAGTTTACAATTCCCGGCCATTCAACACTCGCTTGGCATTCGCACCCCGTGATCAATGCCGGGTATATGCTCAGCGGCAGGCTGACAGTGAGAACCCGTGATGGAGCTACCCTATACCTTGAGCCTGGCGATACCATTGTCGAGACGGTTGATACTTGGCATCGGGGCTTGAATGAATACGACGAGCCAGTGGAGATACTGGTTTTCTATGCGGGCATTGTCGATGTGCCCCTAGCGATTGAACAAGAGCATTAATACGAGGTTGCAATGAAAGGAAGTTGTTTATGTGGTGCCTGTGCCTACGAGGTCAAAGCATTGGTCACGCCCATTAGCCACTGCGCTTGCCAGACCTGTCGCAAGGCGCACGCCGCCGCCTTTAATACATCATCGGGCGTATTGCCTGAAGACTTCGCGTGGCTACGCGGTAGTGAGCACTTGCATTACTATGAATCATCGCCGGGTAAAAAGCGCTATTTCTGTCGTGAATGTGGCACCCATTTGGTCGCGATTAAAGAAGGGGCTCCTTATTATGTACTGCGTCTTGGCAGTTTGGACGATGACCCAGAACAGCGCCCGCAACGCTTCATATGGACTTCCCATGAGGCGCCTTGGATGTACTACCAAGGCGCGTTACAGCGCTTCGATGAGTGGGCGCCTAAGCCTAAATAGCCAGCGCCAAGTTAGAACAATATAAGCGTGATGCAATCGCCAATTTGATTGATTCAAACGTATATTAAGACAGCTTGAGCCTATAATCATAAGCTCTATTGAATAAAACACGCGATAAGGACCAATATATGGCCAGTACATCAGTTCTATTATGGAGCGTGCTATTCGCCTCAATCGGCGTGGGTTACTTGACCTATGGGCGCAAACAAAGGCATAAGATGGCCACCTTTTCCGGGATTGGCCTTTTGTTATATCCCTACTTCTTCAATAGCTCTGTGCTCATTGTAATAGTTGGCGTACTGCTTATGTCGCTACCTTATGTGGTAAAGCTGTAATAGTTTTCCCATGTCGCCTGAGAGTTTAGTATTGCATGCAAGAGTCAAGGCGCATTAGTAGGAGCGTAGAAAGTGTGTGGACGTTATGTGCCGCCGGATGAGGCAGCACTGGAGAGGTTTTGGCAAGTCGATAGACGCAATTGGGAAGGCTGGGTGCAGCCGCTTTTTAATATTGCACCGACCTCTCGCGTGCCTATTATTATTCAAGACGATGATGGCTGTTACGAGTCTCGTGGCGCTCGCTGGGGTTTGATTCCCCATTGGTGGAAGAAAGATACTCCTCCTGCTCTTACTTTCAATGCTCGCTCTGAAGAGGCGGCACAAAAACCCACTTGGCGCTCTAGCCTTAAATCCCAGCGTTGCCTGATGCCAGCCCGAGGCTGGTATGAGTGGAACGAGAAAGAAAAACTGCGCAATACCAATGGTCGCTTGGTGAAACAGCCCTACTTTTTTTACAGCGAGGCTTCGCCTGTTATTGCTTTCGCCGGCCTGTGGGCCATTAAGAGTGATGAAGGCAGCGC
The DNA here is from genome assembly GCA_033721235.1 of Pseudohongiellaceae bacterium. GTDB lineage: Bacteria > Pseudomonadota > Gammaproteobacteria > Pseudomonadales > Pseudohongiellaceae > UBA5078. The sequence continues at coordinate 22,882 of JAWWAY010000018.1, forward strand.
TGACATTGTCTCTTGTGCATTGCTTTCGAAGGAGGCGGCGGCTACTGTGTCTCATTTGCACCATAGGATGCCAGTGGTTTTGAGAGAAGAAGACTTTGCTGCCTGGTTGGATCCAGAGACGAGCGAGGAAGAGGTGGAGTCAATAATTGCACGGGCCAGAGAAGACTTCGTCGCTTACCGGGTAAGTACTGACGTCAATAATACTCGCAACGATTATCCCGAATTATTAGATAAAGTGGCATCAAGCAATCTGTTTTAGAAGGAGTTTCTATGTCACAAGTACGGTATGCCGGTTTTAATATCCGACTGTTGGCCTCATTGATCGACTCGGTGCTTATTACCCTGCTGTTGTCGCCACTCCTACCGCTATTGATTGGCGAGGCCGCTAACGATCCTCTTTCTATCGCGAATATTTTTGTCTCTACTATTATTGCTTTAGGTGTAACGCTTGTTTTCTGGAAGTATCGTTCTGCCACTCCGGGAAAAATAATTTTGGGGTTAAAAATTATCGATGAGGCCAGTGGTGGCAAGCCAAGCTCTAGGCAGTTAGTGGTGCGCTATCTTTCCTACTATGTGTCTTTGTTGGGGTTTGGCTTAGGGTTTTTACTTATTCCCATGGATACAAAAAAGAGAGGCTGGCACGATAAGATCGCTGGCACTTTAGTGATATATGACAAGACAAATAAGAAAGCAGTAAATGAGTAGCTTTGGTATCAGGGCAAGGAAATTAGTAACTAGGGTTTGGAGACATACATGCCGATCATTCGAGTAGAAATTTTGGAAGGACGCTCTGTAGAGCAAAAGCGCGAGCTGGTGGAGACCTTAAGTAAGGAGACGGCGCGGGTCATCGGCTGCCCTGAGAACTCTATATATGTCGTGATAGAAGACGTGTCTAAACACAACTGGGGTGTGGGCGCTCAGCTGTTGTCAGACAAGTACCCAGACTAGGCTGACGTCCTATTAGAGGATTGACTTTTAAGTACCGACAAAATACTGTATAAATAAACAGTCTTTTTTGTCGGTGTGTCATGTCCTGCATTGCCTATGCTGAGCTGCATTGCCTCAGTAATTATTCCTTTTTGCGTTGTGCATCCTTTCCCGAGGAGATGGTGCTGCGCGCGGCTGAGCTGGAATATAGTGCCTTAGCTATTACCGACGAGTGCTCGCTTAGCGGTGTTGTAAGGGCTCATATGGCAGCCAAAGATGCTGGGCTGAAGCTGCTCATTGGAAGCTCTTTTGTCTCTAGCGAGGGTCTCCACTTTGTCTTGCTGGCGCGTAATCGTCGTGGCTATGCTCAGCTGTCTCATCTTATTACTCTAGCGAGGCGACGGGCCGCAAAGGGCAGCTACCATTTGGATCGCAGTCTATTGGCGGAGCAGTGCCTAGAGGATTGTTTGGGTATTTGCTTGCCTGCTGCGAAGCCAGTGAACGATGCCGCTCTCTTTCTCAGCGAATGTCTGCCTGGGCGCCTGTGGATCGGCGTTGAGCTCTGGCTTAGAGGCGACGATCGTAGCCGCTTGAAGCGCTTAATGCACATGAGTGAGGAGCTTCGGCTGCCATTGGTGGCCTGCGGTGGCGTCGTGATGCATGTGCCAGAGCGAAGAGCCCTGTGGGACACCCTCACGGCCATTCGCCTAGGGCGCCGAGTAGACGAGCTAGCGGGTGATGCAGCCTGCAATGGCGAACAGCACCTGCGCTCTCGCGAGCGCTTAGCAAAGCTATACCCTCCTGCTCTTTTGGAGCAGAGCACCTATATTGCAAGCCTATGCGATTTCTCATTGGATGAGCTGCGTTATGAGTACCCACAAGAGCTAGTACCTAAGGGGCATACACCCACCACGTGGCTACGTGAGATTACGTTTCAGGGAATGCAGTGCCGCTGGCCCGAAGGGGTGCCTAAAAAAATAGTCAAGCTAGTTGAGCGAGAGTTGGCTTTGGTGGCCGAGCTAGCGTATGAGCAGTTTTTCCTTACCGTTCATGATTTGCTTGTCTTTGCGCGCAGCCAGAACATCCTCTGTCAGGGGCGCGGTTCTGCGGCCAATTCTGCCATCTGTTATTGCTTGGGTATTACGGAGCTTAATCCCGATAGCATGGATCTATTGTTTGAGCGCTTTCTCTCTAAGGAGCGCGACGAGCCACCCGATATCGATGTGGATTTTGAGCATGAGCGGCGCGAGGAAGTCATTCAATATATTTTTAATAAATATGGTAGGCATAGAGCGGCATTGGCGGCAACGGTAATTTGCTATCGTACTCGTAGCGCAGTGAGGGATGTTGGTAAGGCGCTTGGCTATAGCGAAGATGCCATTAATGCCTTAAGCAAAAAGCTCAACTGGAAAGAGTGTGACATGGGTTCTATGTCATATGAGGGCGGCGATGCTAACGAGCAGAGGCGGCTAAAACTTTTTACTGAATTGGTGCAGCAGCTTATTGGCTTTCCTCGTCATCTCTCTCAGCATGTGGGCGGCTTTGTGATTAGTCAGGGCTCGCTCAGTGAGCTCGTGCCGATAGAGAATGCTAGCATGGAAGATAGAACCGTTATCCAATGGGAAAAAGATGATCTTGAGGCTCTTGGCCTGTTAAAGGTCGACGTGCTAGCGCTGGGTATGTTGACGGCTATTCGAAAGAGCTTCGATTTACTTAATGAGCTATCGGGGCAAAACATCACCATGGCTAGTATTCCGGCAGATGATACCGATGTCTACAATATGATTAGTGCCGCCGACACCGTGGGCGTATTTCAAATCGAATCGCGGGCGCAAATGAGTATGTTACCGAGGCTAAAGCCTCGTAATTACTACGATCTTGTTATACAAATTGCCATCGTAAGGCCAGGCCCAATTCAGGGCGATATGGTACACCCCTATCTTGCTCGTCGCAGCGGTAAACAAGCCGTTGACTATCCCAGTAATGAAATTAAAAAAGTATTACAGCGCACGTTAGGGGTTCCCATTTTTCAAGAGCAGGTGATGAAAATTGCAATTGTGGCGGCGGGCTTCACCGGTGGTGAGGCAGATCAATTGCGCCGTGCTATGGCGGCATGGAAGAAGAAGGGCGGGCTGGAACCTTTTCGCGATAAGTTGGTAAAGGGAATGTTGGCGCGAGGCTATAAGGAGGAGTTTGCCTTACAAATCTATAGCCAGATAAAAGGTTTTGGTGACTATGGCTTTCCGGAGTCTCACTCGGCCAGCTTTGCCCTACTGGCCTATGTGTCTTCGTGGCTCAAGTTTCATCATCCCGCCGCTTTCTGCGCCGCCTTGCTTAATAGTCAGCCCATGGGTTTCTATGGGCCATCGCAGCTAATACAGGACGTGCAGCGGCACGGTGTTACTGTTTATCCAGTGAGTGTCAATGATAGTGACTGGGATTGTGTGCTCTTGCCCGAGGAAGGCGGCCCGGCTATTCGTTTGGGTTTAAGAATGGTGAAGGGGCTCTCCTATGCTGGTGCTTGTCGTGTAATTGAAGCGCGCAAGACAGGGCCCTATCAAGATGTTGAGGATCTTATAAGTCGCAGTGGTATTCATGGTGGTGATAGCGAGAGCTTGGCCGCCGCGGATGCTCTGGCGGCGTTAGCGCGAGACAGGCATAGAGCATTTTGGAGTGTTGCAGGCTATAGAGAAAGCTTGCCTTTATTTGCTCAAGGCGGTTCACGAGGAGAGTGGCCAGAACCATCTTCTGTGGATGTCTTATTGCCTCGGCCAAGCGAGGCTGAAAACATAGTGGCTGATTACAACAGCACTGGCCTGACTCTGAGGCGCCACCCACTAGCATTATTGCGCCAGCATTTTGATGGGTATCAGGTATGCACTGCAGCGGTTCTTCCAGAGCTAACAGACGGTGTGTACGTGAAGGTAGTGGGGATAGTGACTGCTAGGCAAAGGCCTCAAACAGCAGCCGGTGTCACATTTATGACAATAGAGGACGAAACTGGTTTCTCTAATGTGGTGGTATGGTCGACAATTGTAGACCACTACCGCGAAGCCGTGCACGAGGCGAGGCTTTTGGGCGTAAGTGGAAGGCTGCAAATAGCCGATGGGGTGGTGCATGTACTGGCGCAGGGGCTGGTTGATCTAAGTGATATGCTATCCGATATGGTGTTAAAGTCGCGCGATTTTTGTTGAGGCTAATTTAGAATATTACAAGCAGCCTAACTAAAGACCCCGTGAAGATACCAATTTCTACTGCCTTGTCTTTCGTGAAAAATCCATAGGCGCATGCCTGCACGATTATGTGCTACATAGTAGTCGCGTTCTATCTGCATGCTGCTCCACCATCGAGTCTCAATTCGTTCGGGGCCGCTAATAAGCATTAGGCTGCTGCGATAGAATAATTTTCCTTGGTAGGTATCTAGCTTCAGAGGCGCTGGAAGTAGCCAGCAGGGCCTGGGGTTATGAGGGGGATTATACGTTTGGGTTGCGCTGGAGCAAATGCTGCCATAGGAATGATGCCCGCTGGCATGCTCGGGGGCATGTTCGCGATGATAAGAGATGCCCTTTACGCTTTGCTTTCCAAGTTTAGCTTGTAGTTGTTCTAATAGGGGGGCGATAGGGGCTTGGTCGATATTGTCTTGGTCTTGTTTTTCCAATAAATCTAAGCTGCCTTTCTGCGCGACGAAGGGAGAAAACCTTTCGACCTTAATGCGAAGAGTTTGCACTGGTGCGCAAAGTAATAGAGATTCCAACCGTGTATTGCTAAGCAGTAAAAAATGTTGAGCGGAGCGTGAGGCTTGTCGAAGCTCGATATCGATAATCTTTGCTGGCTCTTGAGCGTGGATGAGCTCAAAGCAAAGGTGGTTGGCGGCCAGTTCTCTGCGCTGTAAAAACAGGGACAGCCTATCGATGAGTTCCTGTATTGCGTGCTGCAATAAGGTGGTGTTTTCGACTGCAAAGTCAAAATCTATATCGCTGCAAAAGCGCGGCTTGCTTTCATACCCTTGCTTAGGTTGTGCGATTGTCCCTAGGCAGCGCTCAAGCTGGGCAGTGAAGCCGGTGCCAAAGCGCTGGCTCATTGCCGCTTTGGGTAAACGCCAAACATCTCTTAGTGTTCTTATTCCGCTGTTATGCAATTGCCTTCGTTGCTTCTTGCTATCGATAGGGAGTGTTTGTACTGACACTTCTCCTAAGGCCGAGCGCAAATTGCCCTGTTGGTGGATAACTAGATTATAACCGGCCTGTGCAAGCAGTAAGCTGGCGCTAGGTGTGGGTGCGGCTGCTTGGTAATACTCAATAGGCAATTGCCAGCTCTCTAGCTGAGTGCGAATTATTTTATCAACTTGGCTACGGATTTTTTCAATGCCGCCGAAGTATTTAAGTGTAGACCTCGTTTCGAAGACAAGGCAGTGAGGTGGCTCGATACATACCTTGCTGCTTACTGTGCAAAACCTCTCAGCAAGCTGTTGTAGTTTCTCCTGGGTACTTGGCTGTGTTTGATTAAGTTCGGAGGATACTCTGCCCGCCTCAAGTTGAGGTAGGCACACGGCATACCAAAGAGGGCTGTTTTTTCTTTGCAGGCGAGGTTTGTCATTGGGCTTGCGCCTTTGGGACGGTTGAACCTTATGGGGTTTAAGGCCAAGGGGCAACTGGTGTAATTGGCCGTTCATGGATGCTCTAGCCTGATTTGTAATGAAGGGGTGTGGTAACAGCCTCTGGCTTTGAGGACGCATAGTTCGAGGGTGTCCTCTTTTGTCTCTGTGCGTATCTGCAGTACCGATGGTGAATGTCGAATATGGTGCTGATGAAACACAATGCCCAGCGTATTGCCCTTACTGGCGGCGAGTTGCAGGCGGCGTAGATGCTTGGCGTGTAGGCGTGATGGCCATAGCAGCACTAAGGCACTGCTATCGCTCTGCAGGGCCTTTTCGGCGCTCCATAGCGTGTCTAGCTGAGCGAGGGGTGGCTTGTCGTGGACGACAATGATTTGAGCGGGATCGATGCCGGCTCTGACTAGGCCGGGTGCATAAGGTAAGCAAGGTGGGGAAATCCACAGTATCCAGCGTTTAGCTTGGCTAAGTTGGCGCATGAGGGGAAGAACGAGCTGTAGTTCGCCACAGCCCCAGTGCTGGTGAATGATCTCCACTATGGCGTTATTGGGCCAGCCTCGCCATGGCAAGCAGGCATCCAGGCTGTCATAACCGCTAGGAATGCTGGGCAGCTGTGCCTGTAGTTGTTTGTTAAGGGCATGCACGGCATCTTTGCCCCGCCACAGTAAGTGAGGGGTGTTAAGCAGTGATTGCAGGGCCTCTTGAGCGCCTTTATTGGTGCTGGGTTTCGTCATAATGCTGTATATATTAACAGTATTTTTAGGGCTGGCAAGTGGCACTAAAAACTCAGTTATGAGCGCTAGTTAACTAAAAAAATGGAAAAATCGCCTTAGTGATTGAAAACAATTGGAATTATTGTGACTTACGATTGTCATATATAGAGAAATGTAATAGTCTTCAGTACCTTAGACGGCGCAGCTGATTATGCTTCTCAGATTGCAATCTTAATAAGCTGGAAAACCGAGTAATAATGAAACAGAAACCAGATATGCTAGTGGTCGTTGTCGTCCTGTTCGCATTGGGTGTGCTTGCGAGCGGTGTGGCTCAGAGCGGCCTACTATAAAATAAGCGTTAGCTTTTCCAATAGACTAAGGATTTTAATATCGGCTAAGGCTGGTAGGTCTGCTGGTCACTGATAATTTTATCCATCGGCACGTCCCACTCTTCCCTATTAAGCTCGGCCACTCGCTGGCATTCGTGGGCTAATCCAATCAGTACCGGCTTACGCCTGCTAGAGCGTTGCTTGAATGCAAAAGCGCGATCGTAAAAACCTTTTCCCATTCCTAAGCGGCCCCCTTGGGCATCGAAACCAACCAGCGGCACCAGCACCAAATCCAATGATTGCGGTTTTACGTGATTATCCTTGCTAAGTTGTGGCTCGAGAATTCCCCAGCGATTCGCCTTAAGTGTGTCACCTGTCAGGTAGCGAACGAATAGCATTTGATCCTTACGCAAAGGGTGTAGCACCGGAAGAAAACACTCCTGCCCTTGAGCTAAAGCAAAGTTCAAAATTGCAGTGGGATTGATTTCGCTGTCGCTGGGTAAGTAAAACGCAATACGTTTGGCGCTTTTAAACTCACGCAATGCTGTGACTTGTTGGAACAGCGCCAGTGCTGCGCTTTCCTGCTCTTTTACGCTCAAGGCGCGGCGTTTAGCGCGCAATTCTTGGCGTAGTTCCTTGCTGTCTTGATGATTCATCGCTGGCTTAATATTGCCTCTTGGCTTACTCAATAAATGCGCGTGTAAAAAAGCATTTTATACAGGGAAATATAAGAACTAGTAAGAGGGGTTGGCAGAACGGGGACAAGAAAATGGAGGCTGAAAATATGAAGCTACCCAGAACACCGCTATCGAAATAGTCCTGAACCCAAAGGTTCAGGTGGTGACTCCAGCGACAAATTAGGCTTTCCGTCAAGCGGACATGCACAACATTGTCTACGAAGAATCTCCGAGTTTACAATATCGGCTCAAGAACATTTTCGACTGGCGAATGTTCGAGGTAGCTCTGGGCTCAGTATATACAAGTTAAAAGAGGCTATCGACAAAACTGTGAAGTTTTTTTCAAAAGAATGAAAAATGCCTTAAAAATCAGGATATTTCGATCTGGCGGCTGGCATGTAGGCAGAGGTCAATCTTGTCTTCAATTTGACGTAGCTGCTGTACAGTGAGGTGTTGGTTTTGATTGAGCTGCTGGCTCTTGCCCAACATTTCGTGAGTAATATTAAGCGCTGCCATGACGGCAATTTTTTCTAAGCCATGGATATTGCCGCGAGCTTTGATCTTGCGCATATTCTCATCGAGATAGCGGGCAGACTTCAGTAGTGCTTCTTGTTCAGAAGGCGGGCAACTGACCTGATACTCTTTCTCTAGAATCCGAACCTTTACGGTGTCGGGCATATTCTCTTCGCTCATGGAGGCTTCTCTAGTACTACGGTGTTAGCAATCGCTTACTGGCCTTCTTCCATTGCCTTGAGTCTTTTAAGCACTGATTCAAGGCGGCTTTTGGCTAGTTTATTATTCTCAAGCAGTTGATGGCGTTCTGATTGCCAGTTATGCTCGTTTGCTCTTAACAACTGGTTTTCTTGCTTCATAGAAGCACATAGTTCGATGAGGGCATCGACCTTTTGATCCAGCGTGTTAAATCGTTCATCGTTCATTATGATATTCGCTTATGCAAAACCCATTAGTAAACTCCCCGTTACTATAGAGATGTGGCTACAGCCGGTCAATCGCGGTTTGTGAAAATGCGACGAAGAGTCAATGAACAACTAGTATAATCGCCCCGTGGCGGTATGTATAAAGGGTAATAATGACAAGTATCTATGAAGAGGCCGCTCGGCGGCGTGAAGAGCTAATGCAGCATATGGAGCCTAACAGCATAGCCTTGTTGGCAGCGGCTCCAGAGGTGACTCGTAGTAACGATACTGAGTACCCCTATCGCCAGAACAGCGACTTCTATTATCTAACGGGTTTTACCGAGCACGATGCGGTGTTGGCGCTAATACCTGGGCGTAAGCAGGGCGAGGTGGTCTTGTTTTGCCAAGAGAAGGATAAAACGAGAGAGCTTTGGACGGGCATACTCATGGGGCCGGATGCTGCCACGAAGGCGCTAAAATTAGACGATGCCTTCCCCGTCAGTGATATAGACGATATTTTGCCGGGCCTGCTCGAAGGCCGCGAACGAGTCTACTACTCTATGGGTAAGGACTCGCAATTTGACCAAAGGGTTATGGATTGGGTGAAGGTGGTGCGGGGTAAGGCGAGACTAGGCGCTCACCCGCCTGGCGAGTTTCAGGTACTGGACCATCTGCTGAATGAAATGCGTCTTATTAAAAGCCCCTATGAAATTAAGCTAATGGAGAAGGCCGGCGCAATATCAGCCGAGGCTCATAAACGGGCCATGGCCATTAGTAAGCCAGGCTTATACGAGTACCATTTAGAGGCCGAACTGCTGCACGAGTTTGTGCGCTCCGGTAGCCGTGCACCAGCCTATAATAATATTGTGGCTGCGGGTGAAAACGCCTGCATACTGCACTATGTGACCAATAATGCACCGCTTAAAAGTGGCGACTTAGTGTTGATCGACGCGGGCTGTGAGTACGAGTACTATGCCGCCGATATCACGCGTACATTCCCTGTCAGCGGTCGTTTTACACCGGAACAAAAGGCTCTGTATGAGGTAGTGCTCAAGGCTCAATTGGCCGCAATAGACGCGGTAAAACCGGGCGCCCATTGGGATGAGCCTCACAATGCGACCGTTGAGATTATCACCGCTGGCTTAGTGGAGCTGGGCCTGCTGAAGGGCAAGGTCCAAGACTTAATCGAGAGCGAGGCCTATAAAGACTTCTATATGCATAGAGCTGGTCATTGGCTAGGTATCGATGTGCACGATGTGGGCGACTATAAGATTGATGATAAGTGGCGTCTAATGGAGCCGGGTATGGTGACCACTATTGAGCCAGGCATTTATGTGGCGCCGGACAATAAGAAGGTCGATAAAAAGTGGCGTGGCATTGGCATACGCATTGAAGACGACGTCTTGGTGACCCGCAATGGCAATCGCGTGATTAGCGAAGGCGCGCCAAAGACGGTAGCAGAAATCGAAAGCTTTATGGCCAAGGCCAAAAGCGCTGCAGCATAAGCTGTTGTTTGAATAAGGGGAATATAGTGCGGGCAAAACAAATTAAGCCCCTATACGATGTGGTGGTGGTTGGTGGAGGTCTTGTAGGCGCTAGCTTTGCTTGTGCCTTGGCCAAGCAATCAAGCGAGCTGAGTATTCTGGTGATAGAGGCGGTGGAGCATTTGGCTTCCTCTACCAGCTTTGATGCTCGCTCTACTGCTTTGTCCTATGGCAGTCGGCGCATCTATTCCCAACTTGGTTTATGGGATGGCTTGGCCGAGGCGGTAACGCCGATCAAAAAAATCCATGTGTCTGATCGGGGGCACTTCGGGGCCGTGCGCTTGAACCATGAGGAGTTAGGTGTCGATGCCCTAGGGTATGTGGCTGAGAATCACGACCTGGGCCGTGTGCTCAATCAAGCCTTGGAAGACTCCAATACGATTGAGTTTCTGCGTCCTGCGAGAATTTCGGATATGCAGCCCATTGCAGCCGGAATGCGCTTGCAGCTGGAAGGGGAGCAGCTCGCTCGCAATGAAATTGACGCCGCATTGCTTGTATTAGCCGATGGTGGCAAATCAAAGCTCAGCCAGAAATTAGGCATTCATAGCCAGACCAAGCCCTATGGCCAGAAGGCAATAATCAGCAATATCGCCTTTGAGAACCCTCACAATAATATTGCCTATGAGCGTTTCACCGATAGTGGTCCTTTGGCCGTATTACCTCTGGCCACCCTTGAGGGGGAGAACAGAGCCGCTCTGATTTGGACGGTGCCTGAGCAGCAGGCCGATGAAACACTGGCTTTGAGCGACGAGGCTTTTCTGCATGCCTTGCAGCAACGCTTTGGGCATAGGCTGGGGCGTTTAGAGAAAGTGGGCGCTCGCTTCGCTTACCCGCTATCTCTAACGGTAGCGCAGGAGCAGGTGCGACCGGGCTTGGTGCTACTGGGGAATGTTGCCCATACACTGCACCCCGTGGCCGGCCAGGGTTTAAATTTAGCCTTAAGAGATTCCCAGTGTTTGGCCGAGCTATTGGCCGCAGCCAATGCCCAAGGCAAGGCTTTGGGCGATATGGCGGTACTGCAGAATTACGTGAATGCACAGGAGAGGGATCAGGCCCATACGATCGACTTTAGCCACTATATGACCGCACTGTTCTCCAGTAGCCAGCCTGCCTTGGTTTGGGCGCGTAAACTTGGCCTTTTCTCAGTGGATCTCATTCCACCACTGAAGCAGGAATTTGCCAAGGTGGCCATGGGGCTGGGAGACCGTCGCAGCGTTGTGAGCGTTTAGCCTAGCCGTTGGCCACTGACTCGCGAATCGCCTCAACTCGTTTACGGTTAACGCCCATATCGCTATATCCCAGACGCGAGGCAGAGCGAACATGGCAGATACCCTCGTTCGCACTTTCCAGTATTTCGACATCATCCACATAGCCCATGAGCTTGGTCGTGAACTCGGCGTGCAGATAGCCATCACCTTCGCTGATAATCTGCGCGCCTTCCATGTTTTCAATAGCCTGACGCACTTGAGCTAGGCTGGCGCTAATGGGAGCAATGCCGTGGCTCTCTCTGTCCTCGAAGCTAGACACACAATTGGGGGAGTCCGGGCACGAGGCGAGTTGGCCATCCTGAACGCCTAAGTTATCAGGCCGTTTACCCGCGCATCCGAGCAGTGTCAGTAGTCCTGCCATAATAATAGTGCTCCGTAGTCGTTTCATGTGTGCCTGCCCTTATTGCTACGCTCAGTGTTTAGAGAATCGCCATGCCGAGTGACTCTGCGATCATGGCCGGTTTATCCGCGCCCTCGATCTCAACGGTGACTTTGTGCTTGATGAGTACATTGCCTGGCTTTTTCTCCTCAGCACTTACGAGCTCGTAGCGCGCGCGGATCTTTTTACCCACCAAAACAGGGTTAATAAAACGAACTTTGTCCAAGCCGTAGTTGATGGACATGCGTGTGCCTTCAATTTTCACAGTTGTAGTTTGCGCCGAAAACATTGGCAGTAAAGACAGGGTTAGAAAGCCGTGGGCAATGGTACCGCCGAAAGGAGTCTCGGCCTTAGCGCGTTCTTCATCGATGTGAATAAACTGGAAGTCTCCGGTCGCCTCGGCAAATTGATTGACGCGCTCTTGGGTGACTTCGAACCAGTCGGTGACACCGACCTCTTTGCCCACGAGGGTTTGTGCGTGTTCAAGGCTAATAAATTGAGACATTGGGTTCTCCACTTCTTGCATTTGATTATAGGAAGGCGTTTGGCCATGTGGGCGCTAGTATCGACCATTCGCTCGGTTTCATCAATGCACAGTCCCCGCTTGGGCAAATGCGTGATTTGACTTAGCGGCTGTGCCTGCGCTTGCTGGCAGAGTATACTTTGGCTTTGCTATTGCGAAAGCGACAAGTGGATTAATCATAGGCCTGCACCCCTTAAGGTTATACGCGCAATGAATCAGCCTGCTTCACACACAGAGTACGATATCGTCATTATCGGCGGCGGCATGGTTGGCGCGAGTTTGGCCTGTGCGCTTGCCGAATCCGATATGCGTGTTGCCATTGTTGATGCCGGCGAGTTCCAAGCCGAGCTAAGCGTCAGTGAGAACTTCGATCCGCGCGTGAGTGCCATTACCGAAGCCTCACGTCAGTTCTTTGTGGATTTGGGTGTTTGGCCCGATATTGCCTCGCATCGTCATTGCGCCTATACCAATATGCATGTGTGGGAGGCCGATGGCACTGCCAGCATTAGCTTTGGTGCCGCCGACATCCACGCCGACTCTCTCGGGCATATTATCGAAAACTCTCTTATTTTGAGCGCCTTGCATGCAAGGCTGTGCAGCTCTCAAGTTGAGCTTATCCCCAATGCCAGGCTGGTGTCCTTGCGCAATATTGAGAACGAAGGCTGTGTGGTATTGTCTTTGGAGGATGGCCGTGAGTTAAGAGCTAGTTTGCTGGTGGCAGCAGACGGCGCTAACTCTAAGGTAAGGTCCCTAGCTGGCTTTGATACCCGAGAGTGGGATTATCAGCACCACGCCATTGTCACCACCGTTAAAACCGAGAAGCCCCATTGTCATACAGCCATACAGCGCTTTATGGACCAGGGTGTACTGGCATTCCTGCCTTTGCAGGATGAGAGCGGCGCTTCCCAGCACTATTGCTCAATTGTCTGGTCGGTGTTGCCCGAGTACGCCCAGCAGCTAATGGCGCAGAGTGATGAGGTGTTTGCCTTGAGCTTGCAAGCGGCAATCGAGTCACGTCTGGGTACCGTGGAGCATGTGGATAAGCGCTTCAGCTTTCCCCTGCGTCAGCGCCACGCTAAGCAATACGTGCAGCATGCTATCGCGCTCATAGGGGATGCCGCTCACAGCATCCATCCCTTGGCTGGCCAGGGCGTTAATTTAGGATTTCTGGATGCCCAGGCCCTTGCCGAGGTATTGCTAGCCGCCGCTGCGCGGGGCGATGACATCGCCTCAGCGAGAATACTGCGCCGCTATCAGCGCCGCCGTATTGGCCATAATCTAGCCATGATGGGAATGATGGAAGGCTTCAAGCAGCTTTATGCGGACCAGCCCTTACCGGTGCGACTGCTTCGTAATATAGGGATGTCGCAACTGGACAAGGCATCAGCCCTAAAGAACCGGGTGATGCGTGCCGCTATGGGTGTATAGCCGCCTTCGTCGTTCTGGCGCAAAAAATTTAAAATATTTCCTAAAGTTCCTCCTCTTCGGGTCGATGTACGAGTAAAGCCCCTTTTTCCTTTGGGCATTTTGCTTTTTGCCGACCTTATACAATCGAGGACGAAACAATGCTGGTTAACGATGCTTCCTGGCCATTCGACGTAGACTTGAGCACCCTAGACACGGGTAGCATTACTAATATTTTGACCGATATTGAGAACCATCTACCCTTGATTGAGTCTGAAGGTGGGATGACTGAGCTGTTACGCGTGAAAAAGATCTTCGAAACTGAGTTGATGACATCGCACCGTCTGCATTAATCCGCAATATCGCTATTCTCCCTCCGCTACACTTCGCTTGTAGCCTCCTGCTAGTAAACTCGTTTTCTGTGACTAATCCCCGTAATGGGTATATACACATGTGGACGCTTGGTTTATTCTGAATCTCCTCTATTGTGCCGCAGTACGACGCACGCTCTGGCATCGATGTAAAAGCCAGGGAAAGCTTATGCGTATTGTCGCGGTCTAGAATGGAACGGGCAAAAAGCCTGAGCAATCCATAGGAAATCTGAAAATAATCAAAAAGGGTTCGTTATTATGAAATCGCTACTTTCTCTTGCCGCCGCTGGTGCTCTGATTCTTGGCTCTAACGCCATGGCAATCGATCCAGCTCAATTAAGCCAATCTCTCATGGACTCTAGCCGCAGCGCGGCTGACAAAGAGCTAGACGACTCACGTAAGCCTGTTGAAGTACTCGATTACCTTGGCCTCGAAGAGGGAATGACTGTCATCGACTTTATGGCCGGTGCGGGTTGGTTCTCTGAAGTGCTAGCGCGCGCAGTCGGCGACGATGGCAAAGTGTATCTGCAAAACTCTACTGGTGGTTTTGCCCGTGGCAACACGGCGGAAACGACAGCCGAGCGCATCTCCCGCCTAGGCAATATAGAGCGTTTGGAGGCTGACGTAACAGCCACTGGTTTGCCAGATAACTCGGTGGACTTCGCTATTACCAATCTGAACTTCCACGACATCTATAACCGCGATGCAGATGCTGGCGTTGCCTTCCTAATGGAAGTGAAGCGCATTCTTAAGCCTGGTGCGATCTTCGGTCTTATCGACCACGAAGGAAGCTTGGGTGCAGACAATGCCACTCTTCACCGTATTGCGCTGGATGACGCGCTAATGGCCGCTCATAAGGCCGGCCTGCAAGTTGTCGGCGTAAGCGATATTCTGGATGTAGAGGCAGACGATCACAGCAAAGGGCCTTTCGATCCATCATTAGGCCGCAACACTGACCGTATTATCCTGAAGCTCACTAAGAGCGGTATGTAATACTCCTAGCAAAGGCGGCTCGCTTCTTCGAGCCGCCTTTACTAATATTTCCTCGATCAAATTAGTCCAAAACCTCTAAGCTACCGTATACTGTCAGCATCAATTCGAAGTATCTGAGCACCCTCTTGAAGCTAGCCAATCTACTAATAGACAAAATCAGTCAGTTTTTCTCCGTGTTCAAGTTCAGCCGCGTGGCGGTTGGTATTGTCTGGAGCACAAGCGCTTGGCTGACCATCGCAATGGCCATGACCACCCTGCTTGCGGGTGTGCTGCCTGCTGGCATTGCCTATGTGGGGCAGTTGATCGTCGATTCTGTAGTGGCCGCCATTCAGGCTGCGCCGGGCGAAAGAGACGCCGCTACCGATCAAGCTATTTTCTATGTGATCTGCGAAGCGGGCTTGGTGATTTTTATCACCGGTGTGCAAAAGGCCAACGGAGTATGTCAGTCCATATTGCGCGCCTTATTGGGTAATAAAATTAATGTGATGATTCTGGAGAAAGCACTTTCCCTAGAGTTGGCACATTTTGAAGACTCCGAGTACTACGATAAATTAGTACGCGCTAGACGAGAAGCGTCTAGTCGCCCACTTAGCCTCGTCATAAAGACGTTCGATTTGACGCGCGAGCTAATATCACTGGTGAGCTACGGTTTTCTCCTTTTTCAGTTCTCACCATGGGCGGTGCTGCTATTAGGTTTTGCGGGCTTGCCTGCATTTTTTGCCGAGGCCAAATTCTCCGGCGAGGCCTTCCGCAATCAGCGCCAACGCTCTGCCGAGCGCCGTATGCAAATTTACTTGGAGATGGTGCTTACCCGCGAAGATGGCGTTAAGGAAGTAAAGCTGCTGAAAATTGGTAAGCTTTTCTTGCAGCGTTATGTGGACATCTTCAAGCGAATATATAAACAGGACAGAAGCCTAGTGCTGCGCCGTGGCCTTTGGGGTTACATACTTGGTCTATTCGCCAGTGCGGCATTCTACTCTGCCTATGGTTGGGTGGTCTTTGCGGCTATTGCAACTACCATTACCATCGGGCAGATGACTATGTATATCGCCGTATTCCGTCAAGGTCAAAGTGCGGTGACAAATAGTTTGGTGGCGCTCAACGGCATGTACGAAGACAATCTTTATCTATCCAATTTTGTTGAGTATCTAGAGCACAAAGTGCCAGAGACCACCGGCGATAAAACCGAAGGCCCAAGCCCGCAAGATGGCATTCGTTTTGAAAGCGTAAGCTTTCATTACCCAGAGAGCGAAACGCCAGCCTTGGACAATATTACTCTGCACATTAAGGCTGGCGAGAGCTTGGCGATAGTCGGCGAGAACGGCTCCGGTAAGACAACTCTAATTAAGCTATTAACACGCCTGTATACACCTACCTCCGGCCGCATCCTGCTTGAAGGTCTCGACTTGCAAGAATGGGACATAGACGCGCTGCGCCATAAGATAGGTGTGATATTTCAAGACTTCGCACGTTACCAATTGAAAGTGGGTGATAATATCGGCATAGGCGATATGGACAATATGGAAGAGCGCCCACTGATTGAAGCTGCGGCTAAAGACGGTCTAGCCCACGACTTCATCCAGCACATGCCGGAGAACTACGACACCCAATTAGGCACCTGGTTTAAAGGCGGTAAGGAGCTCTCCGGTGGCCAGTGGCAGAAAGTTGCGCTATCGCGCGCGTTTATGCGTAGCCACGCCGATGTGCTCATTCTCGACGAACCAACAGCGGCCATCGACGCAAAAGCCGAAGCCGACATCTTCGCTCACTTTCGCGAGCTCACGGAAAACCGCATCTCCATCATCATCAGCCACCGTTTCTCCACGGTTCGCATCGCCGATCACATCATCGTGCTAGACCGTGGTGTCATCCTGGAAGAAGGCAGCCACGACAAACTCCTAGCCGAAGACGGCCAATACGCCCACCTGTTTAAGCTGCAGGCGGAGGGGTATAAATAGCACTCATTATTAAAATGCTTAGACTAATAATTGAAAGCTCTCTCAAGTTGCTTTGTCAGTATTCTTAAGCCTTTCCCCTTATTGCTAATTTTCCACGCCATGAAATTCTCGGGCAAGGTGGTGTTATTTAGTCTTAGCTCGATAAGTTCGCCCGTGTCCAGAAATTGTTGAATGCGCTGTCGCGGAAGATGGCCTATGCCAATGCCGGCTCTTATGGCTTCTACTTTTTGATCGATGGTTTGGACGTAGAGCTGCTTTCCATCGCTGCTGAGTCCCGCACTACGTGCAATATTCGAAACGGAAGTGTCGTGGGTGATGACGCGGCGCAGTTTTTTAATATGAGCCTCATTGTCCTTGGCGCTACTGATTAGTTTGGCCATTTCATGGTGTGCGGCGATGACGGGTACTAGATCTGCCGAGCCTATCGGTATGGTGCGATAGCCTTTTTGTTGTGGTACTGGTCCGGGTGAGCCAACTAGCAAGTCTACCCGGTTTTGTTCTAGTAACTCCCAACCGCCATTGAGCACGCATTCACAAACATCCACTTCGATGCTGGGGTGCTCGTTAAGGAATTGGTGCAGCACTTGGAAGAATGTGGAGTATGCCATCAGCGACTCTACACCAATGCTAATACGCGTCTCCCACCCTGTGGCCACTTCCTTAGCCTTGCTTGCAAGGCGGGCCGTTGCCTGTAATACCTCTCGCCCCTCGGCAAGTATCAATTGTCCCGCTGGGGTGAGCACGGAGCGCCTGCCTTCGCGCTGAAATAGAGCGATATCTAGCTGTTCTTCCAGCTTCTGTATGGAGTAGGAAACGGCGGAGGTCGCTTTGTTCAGCTCTTCCGCTGCTTTAGCGAAGCTTCCGCGCCGATCGATAGCATCCAGTGTTTCCAAAACCTCTATGCTTATTGGGTTCTTTGCCATCTATGAGAGCTCTATACTGTTCTAAAAATTAGAACATTCTAAACAGAAAAAGGGGCTTATTGCGAATTTTGTAATCGATAGAATGGACTCATCACTTAAACAAGCTCATTTAAGAGCCATTTGGAGCAAGGAAATGAAAGCACTCATTAGTCGATTAACAAACACATCTGCCGGCTTCGATACGCTGTCCCTAAGGGTGGGCGCAGGCCTAATCTTCGCCGCCCATGGCGCCCAGAAGCTATTCGCTTGGTTTGGTGGGTATGGCTTGGAGGGAACTGGGCAGTGGATGTCATCGGTTGGCATTGAGCCGGGCGTATTAATGGCAGCGCTAGCCGGTGGTGCCGAGTTCTTCGGTGGGCTCTTGCTTATCGCTGGGCTGCTCGTTCGCCCTGCCGCCTTTTTGCTTGCTGTTACTATGGTGGTGGCAATTGTCAGTGTTCACTTACAAAACGGCCTCTTTCTAGCCAATGATGGCTATGAGTTTGGCCTGGCACTTTTAGTCATAAGCGTTGCCCTGGCTATTCGTGGAGCCGGCGCACTGAGCGCAGATCGTCTGCTTAACGCTAGACTAGCCCAATAGTAGGAAGGCTTAGGGTGCCGCGTTCGGCGCCCCTTTTTACCTTCGAGATATGACAGCTCTTTAATAAGAGTAAGCAAAGAATTCTAGGAGAATGAGATGGGATTGCTACAGAACGGTCGCTGGGTTGACCAGTGGTATGACACAGATAAAAACGATGGGGAATTTCGACGTCAAGAGAGTCGCTTCAGAGATTGGCTAACAACCCATGGCGAAAACGGGCCTGACGGCCAAGCGGGCTTCGAAGCCGAAAAGGGTCGCTATCACTTGTACGTGTCTCTGGCCTGTCCTTGGGCGCATCGAACATTGATCTTTCGTGAGATAAAAGGTTTGCAAGACTATATCGATGTGACAGTTGTAGACCCAATTATGTTGGAGAACGGATGGGAGCTAAATGACCCCCTTTACGGTTTAGAGTTTCTTTATCAGTTATACCTAAAGGCCGATGAAGAGTACGAAGGTCGCGTCACTGTGCCAGTGTTGTGGGACAAGAAAACGCAAACGATTGTTAGCAATGAATCGGCAGATATCATTCGCATGTTTAACACGGCCTTCAATCATCTGACGGGTAACGAAGATGATTACTATCCCGAAAGTTTGCGAGAAGAGATTGATGGTTTGAACGATCGTATTTATGACGCAATTAATAACGGCGTCTATCGGGCTGGTTTTGCCACGACACAAAAAGCCTATGAGAAGGCGTTTCACGAACTCTTCGACGCGCTGGATTGGCTTGAGGAAAGACTAACGCGCAAGCGTTACTTGGCTGGCAGTCAGCTCACCGAAGCAGACTGGCGATTGTTCACAACCCTAATACGGTTTGACGCTGTGTATTACGGGCACTTCAAAA
>JAWWAY010000019.1:0-41827 GCA_033721235.1 Pseudohongiellaceae bacterium
ATAGCCAGTCACGCAATTTGTACGTCGTCTCGCCTTTACCTATGCCCTCGTCCTCAAGCCACTTCACCATCTTGGCTTTCGCTTCAGGCGTCTCGAGGCCATCAAGGAAGCCCGAATTTACAGCCACCCCTTCGCCGGCATAGGCTTGCTCTGCGATATTACCGCCGGCAACCACCTCTTTAATCTCTAGACCAAAGGTCTTGGCAAACTCGTAATCTCGCTCATCGTGGCCCGGTACTGCCATAATGGCACCCGAACCGTAATCGGCTTTCACGTAATCGGCTATCCAAATAGGCACCGGCTCCTTGCTCACGGGATTGATCGCATACGCTCCAGTGAACACGCCAGTTTTGGTCTTCGCGGCGGTAGTCTCTCTTTCACGGTCGCTGATGTTCTTCACGCGCTCGACATATTCCTTCACGGCACCCGCTTGTTCCTCAGTAGTAATTTTGGCGACTAGAGGATGCTCAGGGGCTAGCACACAGAAGGTGGCACCAAATAAAGTATCTGGGCGCGTAGTGAATACCTCGAACTGCCCATCGCTGTCTTTGACAGTAAAACTAACGCGGGCTCCGACGGACTTTCCTATCCACTGTCTTTGCATCTCTATGATGCCAGCAGGCCAGTCCAACTCGTCCAAATCAGCTAATAGGCGCTCAGCATATTCGGTGATTTTCAGCATCCACTGACGCATCATGCGGCGTTCCACCGGATCGCCAGTTTCAACATAGAGGCCATCTTGTACTTCTTCGTTAGCCAGAACCGTGCCTTGGGCTGGACACCAGTTCACTGGCACCTCAGCCAGATAGGCCAAATCTTTCTCGTACAGTTTCAAAAATATCCACTGAGTCCAGCGGTAGTAGTCCGCTTTACTGGTGTCTATCTCGCGGTTCCAATCATAGGACAAACCTAAGCGTTTAATTTGCCCTCTGAAATTCGCAATATTTTCTTGCGTAATGACTGCAGGATGACGGCCCTCACGTATTGCGGCTCGCTCTGCTGGCAGGCCAAAGGCATCCCACCCCATTGGATGCAGAACATTAAAGCCATTCATACGCTTGTAACGAGCAATGATATCGGTAGCCGTGTAGCCTTCAGGGTGCCCTACATGCAGCCCGGAACCAGAGGGGTATGGAAACATGTCCAAGACATAGTATTTGGGCTTACTGAAGTCGTCGTTGCCAACGCTAAAAGTGTTTTGCTCATCCCAGTAAGATTGCCACCGGGGTTCAATTTTTGAAGGGTCGTATCTGCTAGTCATTCTGTTGCCGTGAGATTAGTGTCTGTCGCCATAACAAAACAGACAATTAGATTGGAATAAAAGGGCTAGAGAGGATAAACCACCTGCGGTTCTAATACAATTTGCAGGCGCTTAAAACCCTCAAAACCTAAGCCCTACACGAGTAGGTGACCTTAGGCCGATTGTTTAAGGTAGTACTGACATATCGTGGGCAATGCCTCTATTGGATCCAACTCCAATCGTTCAGAAGAATCAGTCGAAAACAAAATTCGTCCTCTGTTCTCCAAAGTACCTTCACCCCAAGTCTGACCACCCAAGTCTATCTCTTTTCCATAAATGCTAAAAAAGCGCGTGGGTGACCACGACACATTGCCGTCACCCGCCACCGACGCCGTCGCCATATAGACGTTCATATCTCGATCTATGCGGCATTGAAATGCCCTTCGGTCTTCATCAATATGGATAAACACATACCCGCCCAAGTATTTCCATACTCCCGTGGGTAGCTCAACAGTATTTTGCGCCATACTAGGAGTAGCAATCGTCAAAACGAGGGCGAAAATCACGCTCAATTGTGTAAGTGGCAAAAATTTCATCTAAATCACTCTATATAAAAGGTATAAAAGTATAGCCCCGACTTGTTTAAAATTAGACTTAGCCCACTAGTTCGGCTAATCTTTACCTCGCTAACCATAGGCAACTTGCTAAAACTGCTGCGCTTTCCTGTACAGAAAAGGCGCTTCCCGAGAAGGATAACCGTAGACAGTTTTTATCGTAATACAGCCGCTCCACGGCTAGATTCGAGTTCGCCGTATAGGGCACCGGCGGGTTTAACAAAATGCGCCATTGATTGTGATTTTACTATAAAACGCAGGCTAGCATGACGACTCCACAAAAATTCTCTCCTACGAATGCCATCGACCTTCTCCTTGATTGTATCTGCGCTGTCGATGCCGACGGCAGGTTCGTCTATGTCAGCGCCGCAAGCACGACGCTCTTCGGATACGCTCCTGAGGAAATGATCGGCCAAGCAATGACCAAATTCATTCACCCAAAAGATTTGGATCACACACTAGAAGTCGCCAACAAAGTCATGAAAGGGAAAGCCGCCATAGGCTTCGAGAATCGCTACGTGCGTAAAGACGGCTCTATTGTTCACATACTATGGTCAGCCCGATGGGATGATGCTAGCGAACTTAGGATTGCCCTGGCCCATGATATTACGGAGCGCAAACAACACGAAACTAAACAAAACGCAGTTTATGCCATATCTTCGGCAGCACAGAGCACTTACGATCTAGAGGAGCTCTTCCCCAAGGTTCATGACATCGTTGCCAAATTGATTAGCGCCGATAACTTCTTCATCGCCCTGTATGACGGGGCCAATGACATCTTGAGCTTCCCTTATTTCATCGACCAGAAAGACAGTGCCCCAGAGCCAATGCCCCTAGACTCAGGTACCTTGAGCGCTCAAGTCATCCGCAGTGGAGCTCCACTTATAGTGAATAGCTCCAATCAAGAGGCTATTTTTTCAGGGTCATGCAAGCCGGTGGGCTCTGAAGCAAAGGAATGGGTAGGCGTTCCTTTAGCAACAGAGGGTCAGGTCATTGGTGTTTTGGTGGTACAGAGCTACTGTGACGAAATCCACTACTCCGAACAGGATATTAGCCTACTACAGTTTGTGTCTACGCAAATCGCTTGCGCTATAGAGCGAACCCAGCTACATGAACAGCTTCTCTATGCTGCTGGGCACGACCCACTGACAGGCCTTGCCAATAGAGGCCTTTTCCAGGATCGCTTACACAGCATTCTCACAAGAGTGACGAGAGAGCACGCCAGGTTTGCAGTCCTATACCTAGATCTCAATAATTTTAAGCTTATCAATGACCAGTACGGTCACGGGGTTGGCGACCAACTATTGCAACAGGTGGCAATACGCCTGAAAGATTGCATACGCGAATCCGATACCATTGCGCGCATTGGGGGAGACGAATTCGTCATATTATTGGATACAATACAGCTGCCTAACGATGCCGCCAATGTGTCGCGCAAGATTCAGTCCAAGCTTAATTCTAGTTTCCTTATTGACGAGCACAAAATTCGCATTACTCCCAGCATAGGCATTGCCGTGTATCCCGAGGATGGGGACAACGAAGTAGAATTATTACGCGCCGCCGACGAGGCTATGTATAGGTCCAAGCCGCAGTAATAGCCTTTTTTCGCCCCAATAAATAACCCTCTAGCTTAGCGACCTGTAAAGGCTCCAACCTAAGCCCCAACTTGCTTCTGCGCCATAGAATATCATCAACACTAAACGCCCATTCTTGCTCGCACATATAATCAACTTCTCGGGCGCTCAAGCCAAAGCCAAAGTCCTCTCCCAAATCAGCCGCGCAGTCGACCCCCTCAAGCATTTTATAAGTGCAGGAGCCGTAGGAGCTGGCCCAACGGCATAACTGCTCACTGCTCGCCCAAGAGAAGCGCTTAGTCAGCTCATCTAGCAGCTGCGAAGGCGATTCGAATTGCGAGCCTGGCAGCACTTCTGTTTGTGTCCATGGGCCGCCCATCTGGGGAAAAATTTTCTCGAGCTCCTCCATAGCAGACTCCGCCAGACAACGATAAGTAGTAATCTTGCCGCCATAAACGGTTAGAAGTGGCGCCTCACTAGTATCCATGTCCAAGGTATAGTCTCGCGACACCTCGGAGGCGCTACCTTCTCCGTCGTCTAGCAATGGTCTAACGCCAGCGAAACTATGAAGAACATCGGCAGAAGAAATCTGCTTGCGAAAATAGGTATTCACAATATTGATAAGATAGTCTTTTTCCCTCTCCGATATCTCGGCCTCGGATGGATCGCCCGTAAAATCTTCGTCTGTTGTGCCAATCAAGGTAAAGTCGTGCTCGTAGGGAATCACAAAAACGACACGCCCATCGTCGTTCTGTAACATGTACGACTCCTCCCCCGCATGCATGCGCGGCACGACGATATGGCAACCCTTGACTAGGCGCACGTCGCGATGCTTGTAGGCCATCTGTGAGCCATCAAACGACTGTCCAACCCAAGGGCCCGAAGCATTGACTATGCAGCGCGCTAGAACCGTCTCTAGCTCTCCCGTGATTTCATTCTTAAGCTCTACTCGCCACATATTATTTTGCGCGCTTACGCCGACGCATTTACTTCGCACACGAATATCGGCCGATTTCTCCCGCGCACACTGAGCAAGCGTTACGACAAGCCGCGAGTCATCTACCCAAGCATCAGAATACTCAAATCCATCCTTCAAGCTCTCTACAAGCGGGTCAGAATCATTGAACTTTATGCCACGAGACCCTGGTAGGGTTACTCTACGGCTTAAGGAGTCGTACAAAAATAGTCCCGCACGTATCATCCACTTGGGTCGCAGATGGGGCATATGAGGAAGACGAAAACGCATGGGCTTGATAAGATGAGGCGCGTTGTGCAACAGGACTTCCCTCTCTCCCAAGGCCTCTCTTACCAAACGAAACTCATACTGTTCCAAGTATCTTAAACCGCCATGAATTAGCTTAGTACTGGCAGAAGAGGTGCCTGAAGCTAGGTCGTTCATTTCACACAGTACAACATTCAAGCCCCTGCCGGCGGCATCGGCCGCTATTCCTGTGCCATTGATACCGCCGCCGATGATTAGCAAATCGTGGATTGGAGATAACTGATTCATAAAGGTAATATAGCCTTAGTAAAAGATGAGTTTAGCCGTTATGCAGTCATCACACTGTAGCATCAATAAGTGTTGACTATAATGTCTAGAAACAAATGCAAAGTGGAACATTCAAGCAAATACGCAGGCATATAGAGTGCTTCATGCCCCGTTTGTGTAGGCAATCTATTCTGGCACTGACTTAAACATAAGATCAAGGCCTTGAGCCCTTCAATAGCAATATCAATATTGGCTTAAAACAATGACACAATACATTCTCGCTTTCGATCAAGGTACCACCAGCAGCAGAGCTATCATTTTTGATAAAGACAGCAATCGTGTTGGCATCGGACAACAGGAGTTCACTCAGCATTTCCCGCACGATGGTTGGGTAGAACACGACCCAGAAGATTTGTGGCAAAGCTCTCTTGCAAGCTACAAAGAAGCGCTCGCCAGCTCTGGCTTACAGGCAAAAGACATCAGTGCCATAGGCATTACCAACCAAAGAGAAACAAGCATTATCTGGAATCGTGCTACGGGCCAAGCCATCGGCAATGCCATCGTTTGGCAAGATAGAAGAACGAGCGAATACTGCAGACAGATAGAGGCCAAGCTTCGCGCGGAGTCGAGACTCGATATCATTCAGTCAAAAACAGGCCTATTGATCGATGCCTACTTCTCTGCCAGCAAAATACGCTGGATGCTCGATAATATCGAGGGAGCACAGGAGGCGGCAGAGAATGGAGAGCTTGCGTTCGGAACGGTCGACACCTTTTTGCTATGGCGACTGACAGATGGCAAGAGTCACTATACAGACGCCACCAATGCCGCCAGAACACTGCTTTTCAATATTCACGATCAGGAATGGGATGCAGACTTACTATCTCTATTTAATATCCCTGCCGCCCTGCTGCCGGAAGTGTTGGATAGCGCTGCCGATTTTGGGTTCTCTAGTACCGAAGTACTAGGCGCCAGCATTCCGATAACAGGCATCGCCGGGGACCAACAAGCCGCCGCCTTCGGTCAGTGCTGTTTTGAGCCAGGCATGGCCAAGAGCACCTATGGTACAGGTTGCTTCCTCTTACTAAATACGGGCGATAAGCCTCTAAAATCCCACAACCGCTTACTGACCACCATCGCCTACCGCATCAATGGCAAAACAACCTATGCTTTGGAGGGTAGTATTTTTATGGCCGGCGCCACCATGCAATGGCTAAGAGACGGCCTAAAGCTGTTTAAAGATGCTAGCGAAACGGAAAAACTGGCGAAGGAATCCTCCGCCGATATGCATGTCATGTTCGTCCCCGCCTTTACCGGCCTAGGCGCGCCCTACTGGGATGCGGATGCCAGAGGTGCCATATACGGTCTCACTCGTGACACAGGCATTAAAGAGCTAGTCACGGCCGCCCTTTTGTCCGTGTGCTATCAAACACGGGACCTGCAAATGGCGATGGAGGCTGACGGAGTCAAACCCGAGACTCTCAGAGTGGACGGTGGCATGGCCAAGAACGACTTCGTGCTGCAGAACCTAGCCGATCTCCTAGGGGGGCAAGTCGACCGACCTGAAATTACCGAAACGACTGCATTGGGCGCTGCTTACCTAGCGGGTCTGCAAATAGGCATTTATGACTCGCTTGAGGCAATTTCTCAAAAATGGAAATTGGAGCAATCCTTTAAAGCGAGCAAAGATGATGAGTGGCGCAAACAACGATACGCGCTATGGCAAGACGCTGTTAACAGAACACGGAGCACGCTAGTATGCTCTCCTAGCAATGAAACAAACCCAGAAGAAGAGTAGTAGCACTAAATGAAGATACATCTTGTTCGCCAC
The DNA here is from genome assembly GCA_033721235.1 of Pseudohongiellaceae bacterium. Taxonomy (GTDB): domain Bacteria; phylum Pseudomonadota; class Gammaproteobacteria; order Pseudomonadales; family Pseudohongiellaceae; genus UBA5078. Next base: position 6,749 of record JAWWAY010000019.1, read on the forward strand.
GGCGAAACTGACTGGAACAAAGAAAGACGCATTCAAGGCCATGCTGAGTCCAATCTCACCGCACTAGGTCAACAGCAAGCCAAGAGCTTGCAGAGCGTTTTTAACGCAATCGATATAGCTCGAGTCTATTGCAGTAGCAGTCAAAGAACGAGACAGACTGCCGCCAATATTTTTGCGGAGAAACCAGTAGAGACAATTTACAGCGATGAACTCAAAGAGATTTTTCTAGGTCCTTGGGAAGCTCAGCTCTACGAGGATATTCGCAGTATCGAGCCCGAGAGCATGCATCACTTTTGGCATGAGCCCCATAAATTTAATGTAGACGGGGCAGAGACGTTCACCGAACTGCAGTTGCGGGGTAAGAATAAATTTGACGAAATCGTGCGAACTGGCACAAGCGGCGAGGAGATCGCCATTGTCAGCCATGGCGCCATGATCAAGGCGATACTGTGCGCCCTAGAGCCCAGACCTATCGAAAAATTATGGGAGCCGCCCAAGATGCATAACTGCGCGCACAGTATTGTCGAAATCACGCACCACCCAGAGTCTCAGGACTACACTGCGACCATTACGCAATATGCTAATGTGGTGCAATAATAGGCGGGCAAGTCAGGTCTCGTGACTAACACACTCAACAATAAACCAATGAAAGGAACGTATGGATGAGCACAGAAGCGCCAACACAAAACAAGAACAATAGCAGTGCGTCCAAGGCCACTACAATCGTCGCCTATCTCGCCCTAGCCGTAGGCCTTGGGCTCGGCCTTTACGCCCTATTCGCCGCTCTCGGTGTCTGGTTCGGCATGTGGAACTTTCAAGACGGCTTTGCAATGCTAAGAAGAGTTAATGCTTCAGCTAATTGGATTGCATGGGCCACACTAGCGGCCACATTATTTGTGTTTATTACTGGCCGGCGCATCGGTAAACCCGGCACCGTGAAACTCACGGCATTTGCAGCCGTTGGCGTCATTGCCTCGACCCTAGCCTATGTTGTACCAGAAACATATCGCCCAGCCGATGGCACTCCCGCGATACATGATATTGCAACCGACACCAACAATCCCCTGCCTTTTGTCGCCATCGCCCCATTACGCGCCGACGCCCCCAATCCAATGGAATATGGTTATTCGCCTAGAATGACCCCACAGGAGCATGCTCTTGCGCAATTGGAAGCCTATCCGGACATCATTCCGCAAACCTTTAACGAACCTAAGAGCGTCGTTTTCGACAGAGCCTTGGCTGCCGTAGAGCAGCTTGGTTGGGAGCTGGTAGATCAAGATTTAGCCCAGGGACGCATTGAAGCCACAGACACAACCTTCTGGTTCCGTTTCAAAGACGACGTCGTCATACAGATAGACGAAACCGCCGAAGGCTCTGTGCTCAATGCTCGATCACTGTCGCGAGTTGGCGTCAGCGATGTTGGCAAGAATGCCGCCCGCCTACGAGAGTTTTTTGCACTGCTTTAGTTCTTGCTTACAGGGCAGAGCGCTCACTAAGGTGAGCGCCTGCTCTCATTGAGATGCTTGAGCAATTTTCGACGCAAATACGGCACATCGGCGGCGATAAAAGCCATGCCCAAGGGAATCATCCAAAAGCCCAGCACGGGCAAGAAACCAAACACACCTCCCACCATTAATAGCAAACCGCATAGTGTTCGTATAAACGGCGGCAGTAGTCGCTCACTGCGCTTAAGCGCTTTGTATAGGTGTATGGTGAACTTGCGACGCCGACTATTCATATATGAGCACAAAGTTTCGATTCTGGCATTCGCCCATAGTTAGAAGACTCTTTAGTTATGCTATGCTTGCCAACTGAATTTGCCTTTCAAACTAGGCAGCAAGCCAAGGAATAAACTGTGGTTGAAACAACACATACGCGCAAGCAATCAATGCTTCATTTTGCTTTGATAGCGATTTCGGTAATTACCGTCTCGCAAATTGGCAGTTATTTAATTAACTCGAGAATTCCCCTTGGTGACACCGTCGTCATCAATGAAATAATTCACTTCACTCATATCCGCAACCTTGGCGGTGTATTTGGCATGTTTCAAGGCCACGGCTGGATATTTGGTCTACTCAGCATTGCACTTGTTGCCGGCCTTATTATCTATCTCGCACGAAGCCCATCTGCACAATACTACGAGTATATCTGTTTCGGCTTCATAGCAGGTGGAGGCGCTAGCAATATCATCGATAGGCTAGTCTACGGAAGCGTCATCGACTTTATTAATATCCAGCATATTCCATCGTGGCACTATATTTTCAACACCGCAGACGTCATGGTACACGTAGGTCTTTGGCCAATGCTGCTCTTCAGTTTAAGAAGCAGCGATGCGCGCCCAAAAACCTAGCTACGCGCCCTTCGAATAGTAAGCTCTTGCAGCTTTTACCCCTGCCCCTTTTTCCAAGCCGAAGTCTTGATCCGTCAAGGCACTCTCTAGTGCTCCCAGTAAACTCAAGACATTACGCTCACATGCCGAGGCACCCATCAGACCGATACGCCAGATCTTGCCTGCTAGAGACCCCAGACCCGCACCGATTTCAATACCAAACTCGTTGAGCAACACTGCGCGAACTCGTCCCTCGTCGATATTATCTGGCACGCTTACCGCGTTTAATTGCGGTAAGCGAGATTCCTCATCCACTTTGAACTGAAGTCCCATTGCGTTTAAGCCTGCCCGCAGTGCCATATGCTGCTCTTTGTGACGCTTCCAGGCATTCTCTAGCCCTTCCTCTTTAAGCATAAGTAAAGACTCATGCAGCCCATATAGCGCGTTTATTGGCGCCGTATGATGATAGCTGCGTTTGCTGTGACTTCCCCAGTATTGCGTCACCAAACTCATGTCTAAGAACCAGCTCTGTATTTTTGTTTCCCTAGACTGAATGCGCTGTAGAGCCTTAGGGCTAAAACTCACTGGTGATAAACCCGGGGAGCATGACAAACACTTCTGAGTCCCGGAATAAATTGCATCTATACCCCAATCGTCCACCGCCAGCTCGACGCCTCCTAAAGAAGTAACCGCATCCACTATACTGAAGCAATCGTATTGACGTGCGAGAGCACAGAGCTTCTTAGCATCGCTCAAAACACCAGTCGAGGTCTCGGCGTGTACGAACGCCAAGGCCACCGCATCTGGGTTCTGCTTTAAGGCCGTCTCAACCTGCGCTATATCAATCGGCAAGCCCCACTCCTGTGTCACCATGACGGCAGTGGCCCCACAGCGCTCGACGTTCTCGCGCATACGTCCGCCAAAAGCCCCGTTCTCACAGACGATGACTTTGTCACCGCGCTCCAATAAATTAACAAACACCGCTTCCATACCCGACGAGCCCGGCGCCGAAATAGGCAAGGTTAACTCGTTCTCTGTCTTGAACGCATAGCGCAGCAATTGCTTAATCTCGTCAATTAAGCGAATAAATTCTGGGTCTAAATGGCCAATCGTCGGCCTGGCCATTGCACTCAATACCCGCGGGCTTACATCAGAGGGACCAGGGCCCATCAGTATTCTTAAAGGCGGTTGAAAACTCTCGTACATATTATTCTCCCAGAAACAAAAAAGCCGAGCATAAGCTCGGCTTTTTCTTTCACTCTGTCAAGTAGCTTACTCGGCAGCGGCTTCGTCTTCGCTCACCGCACTTGGGCGATCAACTAGTTCAACATACGCCATTGGCGCGTTATCGCCAGGACGCATACCGCATTTTAGGATGCGGATGTAGCCACCAGGACGCTCGCTGTAGCGAGGACCAAGCGCTGAGAACAATTTACCCACTGCAGCTTTGTCACGAACACGGTTAAACGCTAGACGGCGATTAGCAACGCTATCGTTCTTAGCCAAAGTAATTAAAGGCTCTGCTACCATACGCAGCTCTTTCGCTTTAATTAGAGTAGTTCTAATAAGCTCGTGCTCAACCAATGACACAGTCAAGCTGCGCAACGTAGCCTTACGGTGCGAACTGTTACGGCTTAGTTGACGTCCACTTTTACGATGACGCATATCTCTTAATTCCTATTCTTGCCACAGCATACAAATGCTTGGTCACTCTTCGTTAAAAATCTGCTTTTACTCTGCCCTATTGGGGTAATGTCTTACGCGCGCTCGTCAGTACGAAGACTGGATGGAGGCCAGTTCTCTAAACGTAGCCCTAAAGATAGACCACGAGTCGCTAGAACATCTTTAATCTCAGTCAAAGACTTCTTACCAAGGTTAGGAGTCTTCAACAGCTCAACTTCTGTGCGCTGAATAAGATCGCCAATATAGTAAATATCTTCGGCTTTCAAGCAGTTAGCTGAACGTACTGTCAGTTCCAAGTCGTCTACTGGACGTAGCAGAATTGGATCAATTTCGTCTTCTGGCTCTTCTGGTGCCGCAGCAACCTGGCTCTGAAGATCGACGAATACAGCCAACTGGTGTTGCAAAATAGTCGCTGCGCGGCGGATCGCCTCTTCCGGATCAATCGTTCCGTTAGTACGCAGATCGATAATAAGCTTATCAAGATCCGTACGCTGCTCAACACGTGTGCTCTCTACTGAGTAGGACACTGTCGTAACAGGTGTATATGACGCATCTAGGAATAGTTTGCCTACCGCTCTCGTTTCGTCATCAGCGCCTTGGCGTGAATCAGCCGGAGAATATCCGCGGCCTTTACGAACAGTCAGGCGCATATTCAATTCGCCATTAGCGTTCAAGTTCGCGATCACGTGATCCGGATTAACAATCTCGATGTCACTACCTAACTCGATATCACCGGCCGTTACTGCACCAGCGCCTTTCTTGTTAAGAGTGATAACCGCTTCGTCCTGACCGTTAAGAATCACTGCGACTCCTTTTAGGTTCAGAAGGATCTCAATCACGTCCTCTTGCACGCCCTCGATAGTGCTGTACTCATGTACAACGCCATCAATTTCTACTTCCTCAATTGCACAACCCGGCATAGAGGATAGTAAAATTCTTCTAAGCGCATTTCCTAGCGTATGACCAAAACCGCGCTCTAGTGGCTCAAGAACCACCTTTGAGTGGCACTGATCGTACTCTTCAACCTTAATCAATTGCGGTGTCAAAAAATCCGACAATGAAATCTGCATGGAATCACCCTTCACACTTAGCCAGCTAATTACTTAGAGTAAAGCTCAACTATCAAGTTTTCGTTAATGTCAGGAGACAAGTCTGTACGATCAGGCTTACGAGTAAACTGACCTTCTAGTTTGTCGACATTTACATTTACCCAATCAACATCGGGTCTTTGACCAGCCAGTTCAAGCGCTGACTTAATGCGAAGTTGCTCTTTCGCTTTAGAGCGAATGGAAACAACATCACCCGGCGCTACTTGATAGGAAGGGACGTTAACCACTTCGCCATTAACAAGAATTGACTTGTGGCTAACTAGTTGACGCGATTCGGCACGTGTTGAGCCGAAACCCATACGATAAACCGTGTTATCGAGACGACACTCAAGAAGTTGCAGAAGGTTTTCACCAGTTGCACCCTTCAAACGAGCCGCTTCTTTATAATAAGAACGGAACTGCTTCTCTAGCACACCGTACATACGACGTACTTTTTGCTTTTCACGAAGCTGAACACCATAGTCAGACAATCTGCCGCGACGCTGACCGTGCTGGCCAGGAATGTTCTCAGCTTTACATTTGCTATCTAAGGGACGAACGCCGCTTTTTAGGAACAAGTCAGTTCCTTCGCGTCGTGCCAGCTTACATTTCGGGCCTAAATAACGGGCCATATACTGTCTCCTATGTTCTTATCTGAGAGATAAGCCACTAAATTACAAAAAATCCTAACATCAGTGTTGCGAAAAACCCGCCTGCTATACGCGACGCTTCTTCGGTGGACGACAGCCATTGTGAGGCATAGGCGTAACGTCAGTGATATTGCTAACCTTTAGTCCGCAGCCGTTTAGAGCACGAACCGCTGACTCTCTACCTGGCCCAGGGCCGTTTACTTTTACATCAAGATTCTTAAGGCCGTAAAGCTCAATAGCCGCTTTACCAGCACGCTCTGCAGCAACCTGCGCAGCGAAAGGAGTACTCTTTCTTGAGCCACGGAAACCAGAACCACCAGAAGTCGCCCAGCTAAGTGCGTTACCCTGACGATCAGTAATGGTGATGATAGTGTTGTTGAACGACGCGTGGATAAATGCGATTCCATCCACGACAGCCTTGCGGGCTTTTTTCTTCGTCGTTTTAGCTGCTGGCTTTGCCATAAATTATTCCTGATTCAATTTGACTGTAATTACAGCCTTAAACTTAACCTAAGCACTAAACGAGGAACGATCTAAAAGAGCATTCCTCGTTAACTATCAAGGCCTTGGGTATAAGTCCCAGACCTACAAAATTACTTGCGAATAGGCTTACGTGGGCCTTTACGCGTACGAGCATTCGTCTTCGTTCTTTGACCACGAACTGGTAAAGAGCGGCGATGACGAATACCACGGAAACAACCGAGATCCATTAGACGCTTAATAGCCATAGAGTTTTCACGACGTAGGTCGCCCTCTACAGTGTATTTGGCGACTTCTGTACGCACACTCTCGAGCTCATCAATAGATAGATCACTCGTTTTGGCGTGCGGAGCGACACCCGTAGCCTCACATATGGCTTTTGCTCTCGTAGCACCGATCCCAAAGACATAGCTAAGAGAAATCACAATATGCTTGTTATCGGGTATGTTGACACCGGCAATACGTGCCATATTTCTACTCCACTTTAAAAATTACTTATGCGCCCAAACGTGTTCGAGCCAAAAATTACGGGGGGCAAAGGATATACTTTGACCAGTAAAAAATCAACCTAACGATTTAGCCTTGACGCTGCTTATGTCTTGGCTCAGCCGAACAGATCACTCTCACTACGCCATTGCGCTTAATCACTTTGCACTTACGACAAACTTTTTTAACTGATGCTCTAACTTTCACTTTAGTCTCTCCAAAATTCGGGGTCTAAATCCCATCTTTTGCTCAGGGACAAACCCTGCGGCGATCTTTACTAACAGGCCTAGCGGCCAAAACTCCCCAGGTTAGACTTCTTCATCAAGGAGTCGTACTGATGAGACATCAAATGTGATTGCACTTGAGACATAAAGTCCATGCTCACTACAACCACGATCAACAAAGCTGTACCACCCAAATTAAATGGCACATTAGCCATCATCTGGAAGAAGTTCGGTAGCAAACAGACGACTGTGATGTAAACGGCACCAAACATCGTCAAGCGAGTCAGAACCGAGTCAATATACTTTGCCGTTTGCTCACCGGGGCGAATACCAGGGATATACGCACCTTGTCGTTTCAAATTCTCTGCCACATCTTTAGGGTTGAATACCAACGCCGTATAGAAGAAACAGAAGAACAAAATCATTGCACTAAAAATAATGATGTACAAAGGCTGACCCGGCCCAATCAACAAAGCGATATCGGCCAACCATTCCATCCCGCTGCCACTTTGTCCAAACCACTGACCAAGTGAGGCAGGGAACAGCAAAATACTACTGGCAAAAATTGCGGGTATCACACCAGCCATATTGACCTTAAGTGGCAAGTGGCTGGACTGAGCCGCATACATTTTACGACCCTGCTGACGCTTCGCATAATTGATGGTAATGCGACGCTGTCCTCTTTCGATAAAGACGATGGCAGCAATAACCACAACCGCGATAATAGCGACAACGAATAATAGTAAGCCGCTGATCTGTCCCTCATTGGCCTGCACCAAAGAGTTACCGATTGCCGCTGGCAAACCCGCAACGATACCGGCAAAGATAAGCATGGAAATACCATTGCCCACACCGCGCTCGGTAATCTGCTCCCCCAGCCACATCATAAACATCGCGCCAGTGACCAAAGAGATAATAGCGACCAAGTTAAATGCGATACCAGGCTCGTAAGCCATTGGCGCCAGTAAGCCGACGGTCATACCAGTACCCTGCACTGTTGCCAGCGCCAACGCACCGTAGCGCGTGTACTGAGTAATCTTGCGGCGACCAGACTCACCTTCTTTCTTTAACTGCTCTAACTGAGGACTAACCGCAGTGAGCAATTGCATAATAATAGACGACGAAATATAGGGCATGATGCCAAGCGCAACGATACTCATGCGCTCTAAAGCACCACCGGAGAACATATTAAACAGTCCTAAGAATGTCCCCTCGTTCTGCTGAAACAATGCAGTCAGCTGATTTGGGTCAATTCCAGGTACCGGCATATGTGTTCCGATACGATAAACCAATAAAGCCAGCACTAAGAATAATAGGCGAGCCTTAAGCTCGCCTAGGCCTGCGCCTATTTTATCTGTACCAAGATTCGGTTTAGTTGCCATGTATCCCTACTTACGCTTTCGCTTCAGCTTTTTTTGGAAGTTTTTTACCGTTAGGACCGACGTTCTTTTCCTCAGTCTCTTCGATAATTTTCCCACCAGCTGCTTCGATCGCCGAGCGTGCGCCCGCAGTAACACGCAAGCCCTTAAGAGTAAGAGGCTTAGTCACTTCGCCTGACAGCATGACTTTTACGCGACGAATCACACTAGTGATAATGTTCGCAGCACGTAATGCTTCGATATCGATAACTTCCGCATCGATATTAGCCAGCTCGCTTGTGCGTACTTCAGCAGTGATTCGACCAATACGTGAAGAAAAGCCGTACTTTGGTAGACGACGTTGCAAAGGCATTTGACCGCCTTCGAAACCTGGACGTACTGTACCGCCGCTACGAGACTTTTGACCTTTATGGCCAGTGCCACAGGTCTTACCCGAGCCACTACCAATACCGCGGCCAACGCGCTTACGCGCTTTATGGCTGCCAGGTGCTGGACTTAGAGTATTTAAATGCATGTCTTATACCTCGCCTTCAACAGACAACATGTAGCGAACCTTATTGATCAGGCCACGGTTAGCAGGCGTATCCTGCACTTCAACGCTTTGGTTCATGCGGCGAATACCAAGACCTTTCAAACACTGTCTGTGGTTTTCCATTTGACCGATTGGGCTGCGTACCAAGGTGATCTTTATATTCTTTGTAGCCATATCTGCTAACCTAAAATTTCTTCGATAGTTTTACCGCGCTTCGCCGCAATGCTCTCTGGCGCGCGCATATCCCGTAGCCCTTTGAAAGTTGCGTTAACAACGTTCACCGGATTCGTAGAGCCATAGCACTTAGCAAGTACGTTCTGTACACCCGCTAATTCCAAGATAGAGCGCATCGCACCACCGGCGATCACACCAGTACCTTCAGAGGCTGGCTGCATGTAAATCTTAGACGCGCCATGGCGTGCCTTTACTGGGTACTCAAGAGTATGACCATCAAGAGACACAGAGATCATGTTGCGACGCGCCGCTTCCATGGCCTTTTGAATAGCCAAAGGTACTTCGCGAGCTTTACCGCGACCAAAACCAACACGGCCATTGCCATCGCCAACCGCTGTTAGAGCAGTGAAGCTAAAGATTCGACCACCTTTAACAACTTTGGCAACGCGGTTTACTTGGATTAATTTTTCCTGCAAACCTTCTTCGTTTTTTCTCGCGTCTTCTTTAAATGCCATATCTCATTCAACCCTTAAAATTCCAGACCGCCTTCACGTGCGGCGTCGGCCAATGCCTTAACTCGGCCATGGTAGTTATATCCAGCACGGTCAAATGCAACCTTACTGATACCCGCAGCTTTCGCACGTTCTGCTATCATACCGCCGATTTTTGTCGCTGCTTCAACATTGCCCGTCGATGTCCCACGAAGAGACTTGTCCAGGGTAGAAGCAGAGGCCAATACTTCGGCGCCGCTTGCAGAAATAATTTGTGCGTATATATGACGCGGTGTGCGGAATACGCACAGACGGCTCACATTAAGCTGACTGATCTTAGCTCTAGTTCTGCGTGCACGACGTAGGCGTGCCTGTTTCTTAACATTCATAGTCTCAAGCCTTATTTCTTCTTAGCTTCTTTCCTGTAAACATACTCATCAAGATAGCGTATACCTTTGCCTTTATAAGGCTCTGGTGGACGCAACTCACGTATTTTCGCTGCAACCTGACCGACTAGTTGCTTGTCGGCGCCGCTGAGAATGATCTCAGTTGGGCTAGGGGTTTCCGCTGTCACGCCTTTCGGTACTTCAAAATCGATTGGGTTAGAATAACCAACCAAGATATTGAGAATGCTACCTTGAGCTTTTGCTCTGTAACCTACACCTTGAAGCTGTAATTTCTTCTGAAAACCTTCACTCACACCAACAACCATGTTGTTGATCAGCGCTCTGAAGGTTCCAGACAAAGCCACTGATTTACGGCTTCCGTCTTTCGCAGACACCTGTAAGACGCCACCTTCTTGGGAGACTTCTACGGCGTCATGCAACTCAATCTGTAAGTTGCCTTTGGCACCTTTTACCGAGAACTGAGCGCCAGCCAATGTGGCCTCTACTCCCTTCGGTAACTGAACCGGGCTATTTGCTACTCTAGACATATTCGTGCTCTATTTAACTGAATTTAAGAACGGTACTTAGAAAACTGTACACAAAATCTCACCACCGACACCGGCGGATCTAGCTTGCTTGTCAGTCATTAGGCCTTTGTGTGTTGACACAATAGCGATACCTAAGCCAGCGCGATTCTTTGGAATCTCTTCCGCGCCTTTATAGATACGCAAGCCAGGGCGACTAGCACGCTTAATTTCTTCAATAACCGCTTTGCCTTGGAAGTACTTCAAATCTATAGTCAAAACAGGCTTTTTATCTTCATCAGCTACCGAGTAGCCGTTGATATAACCTTCGTCCTGCAGCACTTTACAAATAGCAACTTTGCTCTTTGAAGAAGGACAAGCAACTGTTGGCAGTTTGGCCATCTGCGCATTACGAATGCGGGTCAACAAATCTGCAATTGGGTCTGACATACTCATAATTTCTACTCCAGCTTACCAGCTTGCCTTTGTCAATCCAGGCACATCTCCACGCATTGCGGCTTCGCGCAACTTGTGACGACACATGCCAAACTTGCGGTAAACACCGTGTGGTCTACCAGTAATTTTACAGCGATTTTGCTGACGCACGGGGCTGGCATCACGTGGCATTTTCTGCAACTTGATTTGAGCTTCCCACTTGTCATCGTCGCTAGCATTTACATCACTGAGAATTGCTTTCAGTGCTGCGCGCTTAGCCGCGAACTTTGCCACTGTTTTGGCGCGTTTATCTTCGCGAGCTATCATCGATGCCTTTGCCATTCTAGACTCCTTAGTCTGCTGATTTCGCTACAGTGCCTTTGAATGGGAAGCGCATTGCAGTTAGCAGCGCTCTACCTTCGTCGTCACTTTGAGCCGTCGTAGTAATAGTAATATCCATACCACGAAGCTTGTCGATTTTGTCGTATTCGATCTCTGGGAAGATGATCTGTTCCGTTACGCCCATTGCGTAATTACCGCGACCATCAAAAGCCTTAGGGCTTAAACCGCGGAAGTCACGAATTCGAGGAATAGCTACACCCACTAGACGCTCTAGGAATTCATACATGCGCTCACCACGCAATGTGACTTTACAGCCGATCGGCCATCCCGCACGGATTTTGAACCCGGCGATAGATCTGCGAGCTTTAGTGATAACCACTTTTTGACCACTAATTGCAGTCAATTCAGCGGCGGCGTTTTCAAGAACCTTCTTGTCATTCACCGCTTCACCAACACCCATGTTCAAAACCACTTTAGTGATTTTAGGAACGCGCATTGGATTGTCATACCCAAACTCCTTAGTTAGGGCTGGTATCACTTCTTTTTTGTAAAATTCTTTCAACTGAGCCATTTGGGGCAACCTGAATATACTTTAATCAATTTCTTTGTTAGTGGACTTGAAAACTCGCGACTTCTTACCGTCCTCGATCTTGAACCCAACGCGGTCTGCTTTACTAGACTCTGGATTGAAGATTGCGATGTTAGAAATACTCATCGCCGCTTCCTTTTCAATAATCCCGCCAGCCTGGCCCGCATTTGGGTTAGGCTTAGTGTGACGCTTCACTATATTGATCCCCGCCACAATAACCTTGTCGTCACCAACAAGACGAGAAACCGTACCACGCTTTCCCTTATCCTTACCGGTAATAACAATCACTTCGTCATTGCACTTAATTTTACGCATAATCCGCGGCCTCAATCTGATGTCTTACAGCACTTCTGGTGCAAGTGAAATAATTCGCATGAACTTCTCTGAGCGAAGCTCGCGCGTTACGGGTCCAAAGACACGAGTGCCGATTGGAGCGTTTTGAGTGTTAAGCAAAATCGCGGCATTATCATCAAACTTGATGAGTGAGCCATCACTTCTGCGAACACCTTTCTTTGTGCGCACAACGAGTGCAGTAAGCACTTGGCCTTTTTTGACCTTGCCACGTGGAATCGCTTCTTTAACCGTGACTTTAATAACATCACCAATGCGAGCGTATCGACGGTGCGAACCACCTAATACTTTGATGCACATCACTCGCTTTGCACCACTGTTGTCTGCCACGTCAAGATATGACTGTACTTGAATCATCGATTCTCTCCGAACCCTTATCTGGTTATCGCATTAGCGATATGAGCCAATGGCTCAATACTAATTGTTAACTGCTTTTAAACTATGACTGCTCTTTCATCGATAGAAACAAGCGACCAAGTTTTCGTCTTGGAAATAGGACGTACTTCCTTGATTGTTACTGTATCGCCTTCGTTGCAATCATTGCTTGCATCGTGTGCGTGTACTTTAGAAGAGCGAGTAATGTACTTACCGTACACTGGGTGCTTTACGCGACGCTCAACCAACACAACAATGGACTTGTCCATTTTGTTGCTTACAACTCGGCCAGACACTACGCGTCCGGTTTGTTCTACTTTAGTTTCACTAACCGACATAATTAGGACCCAACTTTCTCTTTTTCCGAAATAATAGTCTTAACCCGAGCAATATCTTTTCGATTCGCGGCTACCAAATGTGGCTGCCCTAGCTGCCCGGTACTCTTTTGCATTCTGATAGCGAATCGATCTTTATACAGCGAGTCCAATTGCTCGTTCAGTTCTGCAACACTCTTTTCACGCAATTCATTCGCTTTCATTACATCACCGTCCGCTTAACGAAGCTTGTCTCAAAAGGAAGCTTGGCTGCTGCCAACTCAAACGCTTCCCTTGCCAAGGCTTCGTCAACGCCTTGAATTTCAAACATGATTCGACCTGGTTGAATCTGGGCTACCCAGTACTCAACGCTACCTTTACCTTTACCCTGACGCACTTCTAGAGGCTTCTGAGTAATTGGCTTGTCTGGAAATACGCGAATCCAAATTTTACCGCCACGTTTTACGTGACGTGTCATTGCTCGACGCGCTGCCTCAATCTGGCGAGCTGTGAGCCTACCGCGTGAGACAGCCTTCAGGCCGAACTCACCAAAATCCACGTTACTACCGCGATGAGATAGACCACGGTTACGGCCTTTCATCATCTTGCGAAATTTTGTACGTTTTGGCTGTAACATCAGCTCTAACCTCTACTTAGTCGTTTTCTGTGTTGCCGCAGGGGCTTCGTGAAGATTCAGTACTTCACCTTTGAAAATCCAAACCTTCACACCGATGATGCCGTATGTTGTGCTAGCTTCAGACGTCGCATAGTCGATATCGGCACGCAAAGTGTGCAAAGGTACACGACCTTCTCGATACCACTCGGAACGTGCAATCTCAGCACCGCCCAAACGACCACCTACCTGTACTTTGATACCCTCAGCGCCTTGACGCATAGCGTTTTGAACAACACGCTTCATCGCACGGCGGAACATAACACGACGCTCTAGTTGCTGAGCGACACTATCCGCTACTAATTGCGCATCTAGATCTGGCTTGCGAACTTCTTCGATGTTGATATGCACTGGCACACCCATCTTCGCAGACAGCGCTGTACGTAGTGACTCAACGTCCTCACCTTTCTTACCAATCACGATGCCAGGACGAGCTGTGTAAATAGTTACACGGGCTGTCTGTGCTGGACGCTCGATCTCGATACGAGAAACAGAGGCCGCCGCTAAGCGCTTGCGCAAGAATGCGCGCACTTGCAAGTCAACTAAAAGGTTCTCAGCGTAGCTTTTGCCTTCGGCAAACCACACAGAGGTGTGTTTCTTGACGATACCAAGCCGAATTCCGGTTGGATGTACTTTCTGACCCATCCTAATCTCCTACTGATCGGCTACTTTAACGGTGATATGACATGAGCGCTTAAGGATGCGATCTGCACGCCCTTTCGCTCGTGGACTAATCCGTTTCATGGTGACCCCTTCGTCGACATAGATCGTTGAAACTCTCAACTCATCCACATCGGCACCTTCGTTGTGCTCAGCATTAGCAATTGCCGAATCGAGCACTTTCTTAATGATGTCAGCCCCTTTTTTAGGACTATACGTCAGCAGCTGCAGTGCATCTTCAACACCTAAGCCGCGAATCTGATTAGCAACAAGCCTCGCCTTCTGTGCGGAGAGCCGAGCGCCTTTTAATTTAGCTACCACTTCCATCTCAAATTCCCCGTTTGCTAGCGCTTGGCTTTCTTGTCAGCCACGTGACCACGATAGGTACGAGTAAGCGCGAACTCACCCAACTTGTGACCAACCATATCTTCGGAAACAAAAACTGGCACGTGTTGACGCCCATTATGTACCGCTATGGTCAAACCAATCATGCTTGGCGATACCATGGAGCGACGCGACCAAGTTTTAATAGGACGCTTGTCGTTGTTCTCCGACGCTGTCTGCACTTTTTTCATCAAATGAAGGTCTATGAATGGACCTTTTTTTAGTGAACGTGGCACTTTAATTACCTCTAGTATGAGCCGTTATCGGCTAGCATTTCTGCGGCGTACAATCATCTTACTTGTGCGCTTATTGGTTCTAGTTTTGTGTCCCTTAGTAGGTTGACCCCAAGGAGATACTGGGTGTCTACCACCAGATGTACGGCCTTCACCACCACCATGAGGGTGATCAACTGGGTTCATAGCAACACCGCGAACTGTTGGGCGAATACCGCGCCATCTAGTAGCACCGGCCTTACCCAAAGAGCGCAAGCTGTGCTCTGAATTAGAAACTTCACCCAGAGTAGCGCGACAATCTGCCAACACTTTTCTCATCTCACCTGAACGCAGACGCAGAGTGGCGTGAACACCTTCTCTTGCAACTAGCTGAGCAGATGCACCAGCACTACGTGCCATTTGCGCACCTTTACCAGGCTTAAGCTCTACACAGTGAACAGTGCTACCAAGTGGAATGTTGCGCAATGGCAAGCAGTTTCCGTTCTTAATAGGCGCTTGTTCGCCAGACACCAGTACGTCACCGGCAGCAATTTTAGCTGGCGCGATAATGTAACGGCGCTCGCCGTCTGCGTATAAAACAAGCGCGATATTTGCAGTACGGTTTGGATCGTACTCAAGGCGCTCTACTTTCGCTTCGATACCGTCTTTATCACGACGGAAATCGATTATTCTGTACTTCTGTTTGTGACCACCACCAGCATGACGACGCGTGATACGGCCTAGATTGTTACGACCGCCAGTCTTAGACTTAGGCGCCAACAAAGGAGCGTACGGCTCACCTTTGTGAAGGTCAGGGTTAACAACCTTAACTACAAATCTGCGACCTGGAGAGGTGGGTTTTGATTTTACAATTGCCATTGACGTTAACCCCTTCTTAGCTCAATTCAGCAAAGTCAATTTCATGACCTTCTGCCAGCTGAACGTAAGCTTTTTTCCAGTTTGATTTTTGACGGATACCACCACGCGCTGTGCGTTTTGTTTTACCCTTCACATTTAGAATCTGCAGACCAGAAACAGAGACATTAAAGATTTTCTCTACCGCTTCTTTTACTTCTGCTTTTGTCGCATCGGTAGCTATTTTAAAAGCAACCTGATTTCTTTCTTCAGCCATAATAGAGGCTTTCTCAGAAATGTGCGGACCCAAAATTACCGAATATAGTCTGGCCTGATTCACGACAACATCTCCTCAACTTTCTTTAGCGCTGGCACTGTGATCAACACTTTATCAAAGCCGATCAAGCTCACTGGATCCAGACCTACCGCATCCAATACATCAACCTTATGCAGGTTGCGTGCTGCCAAGAACAAGTTTTCCGCGATATCTTCCGCAACAATCAGGACGTTATCCAAAGAGAACTCATTAAGCTTGCTAACCAAGTCTTTAGTCTTATGTGTTTCAACAGCGAAGTCTTCAACAACCACTAGACGCTCTTGACGGATAAGCTCAGACATAATGCAAGCCATCGCACCGCGATACATCTTCTTGTTTAGCTTCTTGCTGTGATCTTGTGGACGTGCCGCAAATGTCACGCCGCCCGAACGCCAAATGGGGCTTCGGATTGTACCAGCACGCGCGCGGCCGGTACCTTTTTGACGCCATGGCTTACGACCACCGCCGCTCACTTCTGAGCGTGTCTTTTGCTTTACAGAGCCTTGTCTTGCACCAGCAAGAAAGGTTGTAACTGTCTGATGAACAAGAGTCTCATTAAACTCTTTAGCGAACGCCTCATCAGAGATTGAAATTTTTTCTTTACCCGCCTTATTTCCGGGCAACGCAAGACTAAGTTCCATTGCTTACCCCTTAGACGCTGGATGTTTGATAGAAGGACGAATGATGACATTCGAGCCAGTTGCACCAGGAAGCGCACCTTTTACAAGAATCAGATTGTTTTCTGCATCAACCCGAACCACTTCTAGGCTCTGAGTGGTAACTTGTACGTCACCCATGTGACCAGACATCTTCTTGCCTTTCCATACGCGACCAGGAGTTTGACACTGACCAATAGAACCAGGTGCACGGTGAGAAATAGAGTTACCGTGTGTGGCGTCTTGCATGTGGAAGTTATGGCGCTTAATAGTACCTGCGAAACCCTTACCTTTAGAGGTACCGGTAACGTCTACTTTTTGGCCTTCGGCGAACCGCTCTACAGTAAGCTCATTACCAGCAGCTAGCTCTGCTAACTCACTCGCATCGGCACGGAACTCCCATAGGCCTGTACCTGCTTCGGTACCCGCTTTCGCGAAGTGACCAGCAAGTGACTTAGACACACGGGAAGCCTTACGCTTACCGGCAGTTACCTGGACAGCACTGTAGCCATCAGTTTCGGCGGTTTTGATCTGAGTAACCCTATTTGGGTGTACTTCTACGACCGTAACCGGAATAGACAAACCTGCTTCAGTGAAAACGCGGGTCATGCCGCTTTTTCGACCGACTAATCCAATCGACATTTTTTAAACCTCATCGTGTACGGGGCTGAAACCCGCTATGGCTGCTTTCGCATTACACCATGTTTGCTACAAGGCAAATCAACTTGCCCTAGAGCATGTTAATAACCAGAGAAATTCTGGTATTTATTCTGCGCTGTTGCAAACAGGCTCAACACCAAGCGATATCATTGATATCAACCTAGGCTGATTTGAACCTCTACACCAGCCGCCAGATCCAACTTCATTAAAGCATCTACAGTCTTTTCGGTGGGCTCTACGATATCCAACAAACGCTTATGCGTACGGATTTCGTATTGATCACGCGCGTCTTTATTCACGTGTGGTGAAATAAGAACAGTATATCGCTCAGTATTAGTAGGCAGCGGAATAGGACCACGCACTTGTGCGCCTGTTCTCTTAGCCGTATCTACTATTTCCTGAGTAGACTGATCGATCAGCCGATGATCAAAGGCCTTTAGCCGGATTCTGATTCGCTGATTTTGCATCTACTCAATTCTCCAAAAAACTTTTTAAATGAAACAGTTACTGAACTAGACTTAATTTTCTGCTTAACATTACTGCAAAAAATGGAAGCGAGATTCTAAGTGCGCAACCGCCTTCTGTCAAGCGAAACTACATCTAATAAACAATACAATTTCACAATTTATTTCTTTACAGACGCAGAGGCCGCGGAACATCACGCCCCGCGGCCTCCAGCCACTTCAATTACTCAAAAATCTTTGCTACAACACCGGCACCTACAGTTCGGCCACCCTCACGGATTGCGAAACGTAGACCTTCGTCCATCGCGATTGGGTTGATCAGTGTTACAACCATTTTGATGTTATCGCCTGGCATTACCATCTCAACGCCTTCTGGAAGCTCTACCGCACCCGTTACGTCTGTCGTACGGAAGTAGAACTGAGGACGGTAACCTTTGAAGAATGGCGTGTGACGACCACCTTCGTCTTTGCTCAAGATATACACTTCCGCCTCAAACTTAGTGTGCGGAGTGATAGAACCTGGCTTAGCCAATACTTGACCACGCTCAACGTCTTCACGCTTAGTACCACGCAGTAGAACACCAACGTTCTCGCCCGCACGGCCTTCGTCCAACAACTTACGGAACATCTCAACACCCGTACACGTTGTCTTAGTCGTGTCTTTAAGACCAACAATCTCGATCTCGTCACCAACGTTAACAATACCGCGCTCGATACGACCCGTTACAACAGTACCACGACCAGAGATCGAGAACACGTCTTCGATTGGCATCAAGAATGGCTTTTCGATATCACGCTCAGGCTCTGGAATGTACTCATCCAGCGTCTCAACCAACTTCTGTACAGAAGGCATACCAACGTCAGAAGTATCACCCTCTAACGCCTTAAGCGCAGAACCGATGATGATTGGCGTGTCATCGCCTGGGAAATCATACGTATCTAGAAGCTCACGAACTTCCATCTCAACAAGCTCTAGAAGCTCTTCGTCGTCTACCATGTCCGCTTTGTTCATGAATACAACGATGTAAGGTACACCAACCTGACGAGAAAGCAGGATGTGCTCACGCGTTTGTGGCATGGGGCCATCAGCTGCCGATACAACTAGAATCGCACCGTCCATCTGTGCCGCACCCGTGATCATGTTTTTAACATAGTCAGCGTGGCCTGGGCAGTCTACGTGAGCGTAGTGACGGTTCGGTGAATCGTACTCAACGTGAGAAGTACTGATCGTGATACCACGCTCTCTTTCTTCTGGTGCGTTATCGATTTGGGCAAAATCACGCGCTTCACCACCAAAGGCCTCAGCACATACGCGAGTCAGCGCCGCTGTTAGCGTTGTTTTACCATGGTCAACGTGGCCAATTGTACCAACGTTAACGTGCGTCTTACTTCTTTCAAACTTACTCTTCGCCACAATATCACCTCATGGAAACTAAAATTAAAACAGATTCAGCATGAACTCCCATAATGAGAGCCCAAAAAGGGCCTAGCCCAGGTTTTTACTAATAATGCCTTCTGCGATGTTATTGGGAACCTCACCATACTTGAGGAACTCCATTGTGTAGGTAGCACGCCCCTGCGTAGCTGAACGCAAGTCTGTGGCATAACCAAACATCTCAGAAAGAGGAACTTCAGCGTTAATGATACGACCACTAGCACTATCTTCCATACCCTGAACCATACCGCGTCGACGGTTCAGGTCACCCATTACGTCACCCATATTCTCTTCAGGGGTCACGACTTCAACCTTCATAATAGGCTCAAGCAGGGCAGCATCGGCCATCAAAGCACCTTTTCTCAGTGCTTGTGAGCCAGCAATCTTAAAGGCCATTTCGCTAGAGTCAACGTCATGGAAAGAGCCGTCGTAACACGTTACTTTCATGGCCAGTAGAGGGTAGCCAGCGAGAACACCGTTCTTCATCTGCTCTTGCACACCCTTATCGACCGCTGGGATGTATTCGCGAGGAATCACACCGCCCACAATCTCATTGACAAATTGATACTCTTCGTCAGCAGGAAGCGGCTCGAGACGCAACCAACAATGACCGTACTGACCACGACCACCAGATTGCTTAACGTGCTTGCCTTCCACTTCAACAGTCTTGCGAATAGTTTCTCGGTAAGCAACTTGAGGCTTACCAATATTAGCCTCAACACCAAACTCACGGCGCATACGATCCACAAGAACGTCCAGGTGTAGCTCACCCATGCCAGAGATCAGCGTTTGACCAGACTCTTCGTCTGTCTCAACACGGAACGACGGATCTTCTTGCGCCAACTTACCTAGGGCAACACCCATTTTCTCTTGGTCAGCCTTAGTTTTAGGCTCCACCGCCACAGAGATAACGGGATCAGGGAAGTCCATCTTTTCAAGCGTAATGATGTGATCGGGGTGACATAGAGTCTCACCGGTGGTCACATCTTTAAGTCCAATCGCTGCCGCAATATCGCCAGCGTAAACTTCTTTAATTTCGTCACGGTTGTTCGAGCGCATCTGTACCATACGACCAACACGCTCTTTCTTAGCCTTAATGGGGTTATATACGGCATCACCGGAGTTCAATACACCCGAGTACACTCGGAAGAACGTCAGCGTGCCCACATAAGGGTCTGTCGCAATCTTAAACGCCAATGCCGCGAACGGAGCCTTATCATCAGCCTCACGCGCCTCGACAGTACCGTCTTCGAGAATACCCTCAATAGCCTTAACCTCTGTAGGAGCAGGTAGGTATTGAATTACCGCATCCAGAACGGCTTGCACACCCTTGTTCTTGAAAGCAGAACCGCAGAATGTTGGAACAATCTCTCCGGCCAATGTGCGCTCACGAATACCCGCAACGATTTCCTCTAGCGTCAGCTCTTCGCCGCCTAGGTACTTATCCATTACTTCTTCGTTCGCTTCAGCGGCAGACTCTACCAGATACTCGTGCCACTTATTGCACTCATCCACCATATCGGCAGGGATATCGGCATACTCGAAAGTCGCGCCCATATCCGCCTCGTTCCAAAGGATTGCCTTCATCTTAATAAGATCGACAACGCCCTTGAACTCGTCCTCTGTACCAATAGCCAATTGCATTGGCACTGGGTTTGCGCCTAGACGCTCTTTAACCTGCTTAACAACCTTAAGGAAGTCAGCGCCCGTACGGTCCATCTTATTGACGAAGATAATACGAGGCACTTCATAGCGGTTCGCCTGGCGCCATACCGTCTCAGTCTGAGGCTGAACACCAGAGGAACCACAAAGCACCACTACGGCGCCATCGAGCACTCGCAAGGAACGCTCCACCTCAATTGTGAAGTCAACGTGTCCGGGCGTATCAATAATATTGATACGGTGCTCATCGAACTGCTGATACATACCCGACCAGAAACAGGTCACAGCAGCAGAAGTAATCGTGATGCCACGCTCCTGCTCCTGCTCCATCCAGTCCATGGTTGCAGCGCCATCGTGTACTTCGCCAATCTTGTGAGACATACCCGTATAGAATAGTACGCGCTCACTGGTCGTAGTTTTGCCTGCATCCACGTGAGCAACGATTCCAATATTTCTGTATCGGCTCAAAGAGGTTTTTCTGGCCACGATTGCACCTTCAATTAACTGTATAAGTGGGTTTCAAACTAGAAGCGATAGTGCGAGAACGCTCTGTTAGCCTCAGCCATACGGTGAACGTCTTCACGCTTCTTAACCGCACTGCCTCGACCATTCGCTGCATCGTTGATTTCACCCGCTAGGCGCAGAGCCATAGACTTTTCGCCGCGCTTACGCGCATGCTCTACCATCCAACGCATAGCAAGTGCTGCACGGCGCTCTGTACGCACTTCAACAGGCACCTGATAAGTAGCACCACCCACACGGCGAGACTTAACCTCAACCATAGGAGCAATAGCTTCTAACGCTTTCTCAAATGTTTCTAGCGGATCTTCGCTGGAATTCTTTTTAACGACATCTAGTGCACCGTAAACGATTTTTTCGGCCACTGATTTTTTGCCATCAACCATTACGTGGTTCATGAATTTGGCGAGAACTTTACTTCCATATTTTGCATCTGGGAGTACTTCCCGTTTTGCGACAACGCGTCTTCTTGGCATTTTACACCTCTATGTATTCAGGAAATTCCGGAACCCCATATACCACCCATGTGATGTACGCATCCGGCCTTACTTGGCTCTATTTCGCACCCATTAGCAGGGGCAAAACAACAACCGAGCTTACTACTTACGCACTAAGTAATTACTTAGGACGTTTTGCACCGTACTTCGAGCGACCCTGACGACGGTCAGCAACACCCGATGTATCCAAGCTACCGCGTACCGTGTGGTAACGCACACCTGGTAGATCCTTTACTCGACCGCCGCGAATCAATACAACGGAGTGTTCCTGAAGGTTGTGACCTTCACCGCCGATGTAGGACGATACTTCGTAACCATTAGTCAAACGAACACGACAAACTTTACGCAAGGCAGAGTTTGGCTTTTTTGGTGTCGTTGTGTAGACGCGTGTACATACGCCTCGTCTTTGCGGGCAACCCTGCAAAGCTGGCACGTCACTCTTGGACACCTTGCTTTGTCGAGATTTACGAACCAACTGGTTAATAGTTGCCATTCATTACTCCTAACACTTGCTAAATTTACATAAGCGATGGCTAAAGCCATCAAATAACCGCTACAGACTACTCATTTATCAATGAATAAAGCCTAAATACGGACCTTCTAATCAAATTTTCTGCATTTTCAGGTGGTCACTACAGCAAATTAACGCGCAGGAGCAACACACCTAGAAATAGGGATGCGAGATTCTAAAGACCTCGCACCCCTTAGTCAACTTTTAAAGCAAAGAAGGCTTAACCTTCTGTCTTCAAAGCCTCTGTCAAAGCAGCCTCGACATCACTTGCGCTAACAGAAGTCCCTTCGGATAGAGCTGCTGCTTCTGCCGCCTGTTTACGGCGAGCTTCGTGATACGCAAGGCCCGTACCGGCAGGAATCAAGCGACCCACCACTACGTTTTCCTTCAGGCCGCGCAAGAAGTCGCGCTTACCAGTAACCGCCGCTTCCGTAAGAACGCGAGTGGTCTCCTGGAACGATGCCGCCGAAATAAAGGACTCTGTTGCCAAAGATGCCTTGGTAATACCCAGTAGCATTCTGTGGAAACGCGCTTCGACCTTGCCTTCTGCACGCATCTTGTCGTTTTGCTCGGCCACCTGAGTAAAGGTGATCTGCTCGCCCTTGATAAGACCGGAGTCACCAGGCTCAGCGATTTCAACTTTACGCAGCATTTGACGAACAATAACCTCGATATGCTTATCGTTAATACGCACACCTTGGAGACGATAAACTTCTTGCACTTCGTTCACGATGTATTCGGCCAAAGCCTCTACACCTTTCAAGCGCAAGATGTCGTGTGGAGAGGGTGGTCCATCAGACACAACTTCACCCTTCTCGATAAACTCACCTTCGAAGACCGTCATGGTGCGCCACTTCGGAATCAAAGATTCATAGTGACTGCTGCCATCGATTGGGTTCACGCCATCTTTCGGTGTAATCACCAAACGACGCTTACCTTTAGTCTCTTTACCGAAGGACACGGTACCGGAGATTTCTGCAAGAATCGCAGGCTCTTTTGGTTTTCTTGCTTCGAACAAGTCCGCCACTCGCGGTAGACCACCGGTAATATCACGAGTCTTCGATCCTTCTTGCGGAATACGGGCGATAACATCACCAATATTGAGCTGAGAGCCATCTTGAATCGCAATAATCGAATTAGCTGGCAAGAAGTAGTGAGCCGGAACATTGGTTCCTGGAATACACAATTCATTACCTTCAGTATCCAACAGAGTCACCGCTGGACGCAGCTCTTTAGCCGCACCTGAACGCTCTGCAGGGTCGATTACCGACAAGCTTGAAAGACCCGTAATCTCGTCTGTTTGACGACGAACGGTGATACCCTCTTCCATGCTCGCGAAAGCCACCTTACCCGCTACCTCAGAGATAATTGGGTGAGTATGCGGATCCCATGTAGCCACTACCTGGCCGGCTTCCACTTTCAGACTCTTGTCTAGCTTGATGAGCGCACCGTAAGGAAGTTTGTACTTCTCACGCTCACGACCATCCTCATCGCTCACCAACATTTCGCCAGAGCGAGAAACCACAACCAAGTTGCCCTGAGCATTCTCTACCGTCTTCATATTATGAAGATGGACGCTACCTTTGTTCTTCACTTGAACATTGTCAGCAGCGGTTGCTCGAGAGGCCGCACCACCGATGTGGAACGTACGCATCGTTAGCTGTGTGCCCGGCTCACCGATTGATTGAGCAGCGATAACACCCACAGCCTCACCAACGTTAGCAACGTGGCCACGCGCCAAGTCTCGGCCGTAACATAGACGGCAGATACCGAAGCGAGTTTCACAAGTAATAGGAGAGCGTACGTGAACATCATCGACACCGAGAGCATCTAGTTTTTCAACCAGTCGCTCATCAACCATGATGCCGGCGGCCACTACGACTTCACCAGTCTTTTCATCCAATACGTCTTTAGTCAGGACACGGCCCAGTACACGTTCACCTAGAGGCGCGATGATATCACCACCCTCAATAACTGGACGCATAGTCAAACCATCGGTCGTACCACAATCGTCTTCCGTGATAACCAAATCTTGAGAGATATCAACCAAGCGACGAGTCAGGTAACCGGAGTTAGCCGTCTTCAAGGCCGTATCGGCCAAACCTTTACGAGCACCGTGAGTCGATGTGAAGTACTGCACAACGCTCAAACCTTCACGGAAGTTAGCCGTAATAGGTGTCTCAATAATAGAGCCATCTGGACGCGCCATCAGACCACGCATACCAGCAAGCTGACGAATCTGCGCGGGCGAACCCCTAGCACCAGAGTCGGCATAGATATAAACAGAGTTAAAGGACTCCTGACGCTCTTCTTTACCTTCCTTATTGATAACAGGCTCAGTCGAGAGACCATCCATCATCGACTTGGCTACGAGATCGTTTGCACGAGACCAAATATCGATAACTTTATTGTACTTCTCACCGTGAGTTACCAGACCGGAGGCATATTGATTCTCGATCTCTTCAACTTCTGCATCCGCCTGCGCGATGATAGACGCCTTCTCTTCGGGGATAACGAAATCGTTAACACCAATAGACGAACCAGAACGCGTGGAGTAGCGGTAACCTGTGTACATCAACTGGTCAGCGAAGATAACCGTTTCCTTCAGACCAACGTAGCGATAGCAAGCGTTGAGAATTCCAGAAATCTGCTTCTTAGTCATCTTCTGGTTAACCATTGAGAATGGCAGACCAGCAGGCACGATATTAAATAGCAACACACGACCCACAGTGGTTTCTTCCATCTGTGTGGTTGTCACTTTCTCGCCTTCGCTATCCACGTAAGTGCTCGTAATACGGGCTTTAATACGTGCTTGCAAATGAGCGTGTCCAGTCTCATACGCGCGCTGAACTTCTTCTGCGTTGGCGAAAATCATATCCTCGCCTTTCGCGTTAACGCGTGCGCGAGTCATATAGTAAAGACCCAATACAACGTCCTGAGAAGGCACAATGATCGGCTCACCACTTGCAGGAGCAAGAATATTGTTTGTCGACATCATCAGCGTACGCGCTTCAAGCTGAGCTTCCAGTGTCAACGGTACGTGAACAGCCATTTGGTCACCGTCGAAGTCGGCGTTATAGGCCGCACAAACGAGCGGGTGAAGCTGTATCGCTTTACCTTCAATCAATACAGGTTCGAATGCCTGAATACCAAGTCTGTGAAGCGTTGGCGCACGGTTCAGCATGACAGGGTGTTCACGAATTACGTCAGCTAGAATATCCCAAACTTCGGCTGTTTCGCGCTCAACCATCTTCTTGGCCGCCTTGATAGTAGTGGCAAGACCACGACGCTCAAGCTTACCGAAGATGAAAGGCTTGAATAGCTCAAGCGCCATCTTCTTAGGAAGACCACACTGATGCAGTTTCAAAGTAGGACCTACCACGATCACAGAACGACCAGAGTAGTCCACACGCTTACCGAGCAGGTTCTGACGGAAACGACCTTGTTTACCTTTGATCATGTCTGCCAAAGATTTAAGTGGACGCTTATTAGAGCCAGTGATGGCTCGACCGCGACGACCGTTATCTAGGAGCGCATCAACCGCTTCTTGCAGCATACGCTTCTCATTGCGAACAATGATATCTGGCGCGTTAAGATCTAGTAGACGCTTAAGACGGTTATTACGGTTAATAACTCGACGATAAAGATCGTTTAGATCCGACGTTGCAAAGCGACCACCATCCAGTGGAACTAGAGGGCGAAGATCTGGTGGCAGTACTGGCAATACCGTCAATACCATCCACTCAGGCTTATTACCTGAATCTGCAAACGCTTCTAGCAACTTCAATCGCTTGGATAGCTTTTTCAGTTTAGTTTCAGAGTTAGTCTGAGGAATCTCATCACGCAGACGCGCTACTTCGGCGTCCACATCCATATCCATCATCAATGCTTGGACGGCCTCGGCACCCATCTTGGCGTCGAACTCGTCACTAAACTCTTCCATAGCTTCGTAGTACTGCTCGTCCGTCAGCAATTGACCTTTTTCCAAAGTCGTCATGCCAGGGTCAGTCACCACAAATGATTCGAAATACAGAATACGCTCGATATCGCGCAGGGTCATATCGAGTAATAGACCAATACGAGAAGGCAGCGACTTAAGGAACCAGATGTGAGCAACAGGGCTCGCTAGTTCGATATGTCCCATACGGTCACGACGTACTTTTGATAGCGCCACTTCAACGCCACATTTTTCGCAGATTACGCCGCGGTGCTTAAGACGCTTATACTTACCACAAAGGCACTCGTAATCTTTTACTGGCCCAAAAATCTTGGCGCAGAATAGACCATCGCGCTCTGGTTTAAACGTTCTATAGTTAATTGTTTCTGGCTTTTTTACTTCGCCAAAAGACCACGCCCGAATCATCTCCGGTGAGGCCAGACCTATCCGAATTGAGTCAAACTCATCAGATTGTGATTGGGACTTTAGCAACCCTAGCAGGTCTTTCATCGTATATCCTCCGCCTGACGCTCTACAGCAGCAGGTTTCATAAAATCACTAATTCGTTGTGTTTCGTTAAGCTTAGTACATCTTAAATGCCCGTCACTGTGTGACGGGCTGCAAGACGCTATTTCGTAGAAACATCCAGCTCCATATCAATAGAGAGAGAGCGAATTTCTTTCAACAACACATTGAACGACTCAGGCATGCCTGGCTCCATGCGGTGATCGCCATCGACGATGTTCTTATACATCTTCGTACGACCGGCCACATCATCGGACTTCACAGTCAGCATTTCCTGAAGCGTGTAAGCGGCACCGTATGCTTCCAGCGCCCACACTTCCATTTCCCCGAATCTTTGACCACCGAATTGAGCTTTACCGCCCAATGGTTGCTGTGTAACCAAGCTGTACGAGCCAGTGGAGCGCGCGTGCATCTTGTCATCAACAAGGTGATTCAGTTTAAGCATATACATGATGCCGACAGTAACTTGTCGATCAAAGGCTTCGCCAGTACGGCCATCATAGAGAGTTTCCTGCCCACTCTCGTCCATGCCCGCCAACTTCAGCATATCTTTGATTTCTGACTCAATTGCACCGTCGAACACCGGTGTTGCCATTGGCACACCAGCACGCAGATTATTAGCAAGATCCATAATTTCTTCGTCGTTCAGCTGATCTAAATCTTCTTTCGCTGGGCCGACTTTATTGTAGATCTCATCTAGCAGCTTGCGCACTTCGCCAACCTGCTTCTTCTGCTCTAGCATTTCATTAATGCGATCGCCAAGACCTTTTGCAGCAGCACCCAAGTGCGTCTCCAAAATTTGTCCCACGTTCATACGCGAAGGCACACCCAATGGGTTCAGCACCACATCGACCGGGTTACCCTTCTCATCGTAAGGCATGTCTTCAACAGGCATGATCACAGAGATAACACCCTTGTTACCGTGACGACCGGCCATCTTGTCGCCTGGCTGGATGCGACGCTTAATTGCCAAGTAGACTTTGACGATCTTCAAGACACCCGGAGCTAAGTCATCGCCCTGAGTAAGCTTGCGCTTCTTATCTTCGAAACGGTCATCCAACTCAATGCGGCGCTCTTTAAGCTGCTCTTCAGCACGCTCAAGCTGCTTGTTAAGCTCGTCATCAGACAATCGCAGTTTGAACCAGTCTTCATGACCCAAGCCATCAAGATACTCTTCAGTAATCTTAGCGCCTTTTTTCAAGCCTGGGCCGCCAGCGACAGCTTTACCTACTAGTGCTGTGCGCAAACGATGGAAAGTAGCACCTTCTACAATGCGGTACTCATCGTTAATGTCTTTACGAACTTTATCCAATTGAGATTTCTCAATTTCTAAAGCACGCTGATCTTTTTCAAGACCATCGCGAGTAAAGACCTGCACGTCCACCACTGTGCCCTTAACGCTAGTAGGGACTCGCAATGAAGTATCTTTAACATCTGAGGCTTTCTCACCGAAGATAGCACGTAGCAGCTTCTCTTCTGGCGTTAACTGAGTTTCACCCTTAGGAGTTACTTTACCCACTAGGATGTCGCCAGCTCCAACCTCGGCACCGATGTAAACAACACCAGACTCGTCTAGCTTGCTTAGAGCACCCTCACCCACATTAGGGATGTCGGCTGTGATTTCTTCAGAACCCAACTTAGTGTCACGAGCGACACAAGTAAGCTCTTGAATGTGAATAGTCGTTAGACGGTCCTCTTTAACAACTCGCTCAGAAATTAGAATCGAGTCCTCAAAGTTATAACCATTCCAAGGCATAAAGGCGATGCGCATGTTCTGACCAAGCGCTAGCTCACCGATATCAACGGATGGGCCGTCTGCCAAAATATCGCCGCGCTCAATCTTATCGCCCACTCTTACAAGCGGCTTCTGATTGATACAGGTATTTTGGTTAGAGCGCGTATACTTAGTGAGGTTGTAGATATCCACACCCGCCTCACCAGCTTCTGTCTCTTCATCGCGAACACGCACGATAATACGCGAGGCATCGACACTCTCGATTACACCACCATGGTCAGCGACTACACAAACACCGGAGTCGCCAGCAACATTACGCTCAAGACCAGTACCGACCAATGGCTTCTCAGCACGTAGCGTCGGAACGGCTTGACGTTGCATGTTCGAGCCCATCAACGCACGGTTCGCATCGTCGTGCTCTAGGAATGGAATAAGCGCCGCAGCTACTGACACCATTTGCTGTGGAGCAACGTCCATATAGTTAATCTGATCACGCGGCATTAGCGTTGTTTCGCCCTTATAACGAACCGTTACAAGATTATCCAAAAACTCACCCTTATCATTCAGGCTCGCACTGGCTTGGGCGATTACAAATTCACTCTCATCAATAGCCGACAAGAAGTCCACTTCATCCGTCACGCGATTATTAACCACTTTACGGTAAGGGCTCTCTAGGAAACCATATGAGTTAGTACGCGCATAGGTAGCCAGAGAGTTAATCAAACCGATGTTTGGCCCTTCCGGCGTTTCAATAGGACATACTCGACCGTAGTGAGTCGGGTGCACGTCGCGCACTTCGAAACCAGCACGCTCACGAGTCAGGCCGCCTGGGCCTAAGGCAGATACACGACGCTTGTGAGTCACCTCAGAAAGCGGGTTGTTCTGATCCATAAATTGTGACAACTGGCTGGAACCAAAGAATTCTTTGATTGCCGCTGCTACTGGTTTCGCATTGATCATATCCTGAGGCATCAAGCCTTCGGAGTCAGCCATGCTCAAGCGCTCTTTCACTGCGCGCTCAACACGAACCAGACCGACACGGAATTGGTTCTCGGCCATCTCACCAACAGAGCGAATACGACGGTTGCCCAAGTGGTCGATATCGTCCACAGAGCCAGAACCATTTCGAATTGCCACAAGAGTCTTCAATACATCAACGATATCGTCGGTGCTTAGCACTGCTTCGCCAGTCGCTTCAGCGCGACCCAGACGACGGTTGAACTTCATTCGACCTACCGCTGATAGATCGTAGCGCTCAGTAGAGAAGAACAAGTTTGCAAACAGGTTCTCCGCTGAATCTTTTGTAGGCGGCTCACCTGGGCGCATCATGCGATAGATTTCTACTAGGGCTTCTAGACGCGTAGTAGTGGAGTCCGCGCGCAATGTATCGGAAATAAACGGACCACAGTCCAGCTCATTCGTGTAGATAGTTTCGAATTCTTTTACATTGGCTTCCAGAATAGTGTTGATGACTTCTGGTGTAATCAGCGTATTACATTCGCAAACGATCTCGCCTGTCTCTGCATTAACAACATCTTTGGCCAGTGACTCACCGATCAAGAAATCATGGGAAACAGTAAGCTGAGTCAGCTTAGCCTTCTCCATTTGCCTAATGTGACGAGCAGTAATACGACGGCCTTCTTCTACAATCAAGCCACCCTTCTTATCAAGGACTGGGAAGTTCAATACTTCACCACGCAGGCGTGAAGGAACGAGGTCTAGAACAATCTCTTGATCCTTGCCACTGATTTTATAAGTATCGTTCTCATAAAACATTTCCAAGATTTCTTGAGAAGTAAAATCAAGCGCTCTCAACAAAACACTGGCAGGCAGCTTACGACGTCTGTCGATACGCACATATACCATGTCTTTTGGATCAAACTCGAAGTCCAACCAAGAACCACGATAAGGAATAATACGGGCAGAGTACAATAGCTTACCGGAGCTATGAGTCTTACCTTTGTCGTGGTCGAAGAACACACCAGGAGATCTATGCAACTGGGAAACCACAACACGCTCAGTACCATTAATGACGAAGGTACCGCTATCAGTCATCAACGGGATCTCGCCCATATAGACTTCTTGCTCTTTAATATCTTTAATCGTCTGCGCTGTAGACTCTTTATCAAAAAGAATCAAACGTACTTTTACGCGCAGAGATACGGAATAAGTAATACCGCGAAGCTGACACTCTTTCACGTCAAATGCGGGTTTACCCAAGTCGTAGCTTACATACTCGAGAATCGCTTTCCCAGAGTAGCTTACGATTGGAAATACAGATTTGAACGCAGCGTGTAGACCATAATCAAGACGATCCTGCGCAGGAACATCGGCTTGAGTAAATTGTCGAAATGAATCGATCTGTGTGGACAAAAGATATGGAATATCCATTGCGCTTGGCAATTTACCAAAGTCTTTACGGATACGCTTTTTCTCTGTATACGAATAGGCCATTAGTGTTTTTTCCTAACAAGTGTGTACTTAATTTTTGTGTCTAACTTAGCGACTATTGCGCTGTAAAGCTGCTTACAATTATTAAAGTACTTGTCTGAACATTATGCTCACTATGTGTGAGCAACCCCGCCACCGAATAAAATTACGCAAAACTTAACAATACAAACGCTATTGGCAAAAATGCGAAAGCACCAAAATCGGACAGGGATTACCCTGCCCGATTCTGGTGTTTCTAGGCGTTTTTTGAGAGCTTACTTAAGCTCAACAGATGCGCCAGCTTCTTCTAGATCTTTCTTAGCAGCTTCTGCTTCTTCTTTCGCAACAGCTTCTTTCAAAGTAGAAGGAGCGCCATCTACTAGGTCTTTAGCTTCTTTCAAGCCTAGACCAGTGATGCCACGTACTGCTTTAATTACGTTAACTTTCTTGTCGCCTGCCGCAGTCAGAACGATGTCGAATTCAGTTTTCTCTTCAGCCGCTGCAGCTTCGCCGCCTGCTGCCGGAGCCGCAACTGCTACTGCAGCCGCTGCAGAAACACCGAACTTCTCTTCCATAGCTTCAACAAGTTCTACTACGTCCATTACTGACATTTCAGCAATAGCATTTAAGATATCATCTTTAGATAGAGCCATGACTCATATCTCCTACATTACAAAGTAAATTTAAAAATCGGTTATATATAGCAATCAGAATTACGCTGCTTCTTTCTTTTGGTCGCGAACTGCAGCAACAACACGAGTAACCTTGCTTGGTACTTCGTTCAATGTTTGCGTTAGTTTCGTAATTGGCGCTAACATCACACTCATCAACATAGATACCGCCTGATCGTAGGTCGGTAGACTTGCCAATGCGTCGATCTGACTAGCGTCAAGTAACTTGCCACCAATAGAGAGTGCTTTCACTTCGAACTTATCATTCCCTTTCGCGAAATCCTTAAGTACACGCGCTGCGGCACCTGGGTCTTCCATTGAGAATGCTAAAATCGTAGGTCCAACTAGCGCTTCTTGAATACACTCGAAGTCTGTATCTGCCACTGCTTTCTTAAGCAGCGTGTTACGTACAACTCGCAGAAACACACCATTTTCGCGTGCAGTTTTTCGAAGCTCAGTTAGATCGCCCACTGTCACACCGCGATAATCGGCAAGAACAGCAGACAAAGCACCAGTAGCAGCTTGATTGACTTCCGAGACGATTTGTTTCTTGTCTTCTAGTCTTATAGCCACTAGCTTACTCCTGATTCGGGTTGCGTTTCCGCGCCCCAAGATTAATTACCCTTCTAGAGATGAACAACGCCAACTCCGAAGGACTTGTAACTGGTGAAATGGATTTGGTGCTAGCACCAAACCGGGTTACACCATCTGCGTAGGACGATTAAGACTCACCCAAGGGTGAGACACCTACGGTCTTTGACAGCCCTGCTGCCCTTGCGAACAAGAGCAGCAAAACCCCAAAGTCTTTTCGCCAACCCTAAGGGTCGGCCTTAAAGCGATGTTAAAGATGATTGATCAATCAGAATGCCTGGACCCATAGTAGAGGACAGAACGATTTTCTGAATATAGGAACCCTTAGATGAAGCAGGCTTAGCTTTCTTTAGATCAGCTAGCAGAGCTTCAAGGTTGCCCTGAACAGCATCAGCATCGAAACCAATCTTGCCGATACCGCCGTGTACAATACCTTTTTTGTCTGTTCTATAGCGAACTTGACCAGCCTTAGCATTCTTAATGGCTGTTTCCACGTCTGGTGTTACCGTCCCTACTTTAGGGTTAGGCATCAAACCACGTGGGCCAAGAACTTGACCTAGCTTACCCACTACGCGCATTGCGTCAGGAGTAGCAATCACTACGTCAAAATCCATGTTGCCAGCCAGTATGCTTTCAGCCAAGTCGTCAAAGCCAACGATGTCTGCACCAGCCGCAGTGGCTTTAGCAGCGTTGTCGCCTTGAGCGAAAACGGCTACGCGTACAGTCTTGCCAGTGCCGTTTGGCAGCAGTGTAGAACCGCGCACAACTTGGTCAGATTTACGCGGATCAA
The DNA here is from genome assembly GCA_033721235.1 of Pseudohongiellaceae bacterium. Taxonomy (GTDB): domain Bacteria; phylum Pseudomonadota; class Gammaproteobacteria; order Pseudomonadales; family Pseudohongiellaceae; genus UBA5078. The sequence continues at coordinate 39,764 of JAWWAY010000019.1, forward strand.
CACCTAGGTTAACCGCAACGTCGATAGACTCTTTGAACTTAGGAGAGCCTAGCTCTGTCAAGAATGCTACCGCCTCACTGACGCTATAGCTTTTTGAGCTATCGATCTTCTCTGCGATCAATTTACGCTTCTTTGTTAGTTTAGCCATTTTCCTTAACCCTCCACATCGATGCCGGCGCTACGGGCACTACCCGATAGCGTGCGTACTGCTGCGTCCATATCGGCGGCAGTAAGATCTGGCATTTTCACTGTAGCGATTTCTTCGAGCTGAGCACGAGTAATCTTAGCCACCTTTTCAGTATTAGGGCGTGGGCTACCTTTAGCGATACCAACGGCCTTACGAATCAGCACGGATGCTGGAGGTGTCTTAGTGATAAATGTGAAACTACGATCTGCATAAACCGTAATAACAACAGGGATAGGAAGACCCGCTTCAACGCTCTGAGTTTGAGCATTAAAAGCTTTACAGAATTCCATAATATTGACGCCATGTTGACCAAGAGCTGGACCAACGGGCGGGCTTGGGTTTGCTTTACCAGCGCCGACTTGCAGCTTGATATAAGCCTGTACTTTCTTTGCCATGGGCATTTTCTCCTATTGGGTTCGAGCGCTTAATGTGGTTTAAAAACCTATTTAAGCTCCCCTACACATTGAGCCGAACCAAAACTCTCTGGCGCGGCCACGAAACAGCCTTGTTTTATACTTTCCTTGCTTACACTCGACTCTAAAAGCCGAGGCGTCTATCTAACTTTTCTCTACCTGACCGAACTCAAGCTCAACCGGTGTAGAACGACCAAAAATAAGTACAGCGACACGTAAGCGGCTCTTCTCATAGTTGACCTCTTCAACGGCGCCCGTAAAGTCATTGAATGGACCGTCGATTACGCGAACCATCTCACCAGGCTCGTAAATAACCTTATGAGTCGGTTTATCTTGACCATCTTCGAGGCGCTGTAGAATTTTATTGGCTTCTTTTGTGGTAATTGGCGCAGGCTTCTCAGCCTTCCCGCCGATGAAACCCATCACACGTGGCGTTTCTTTTACCAAGTGCCACGTATCATCGTTTAATTCCATCTCCACCAGAACATAGCCTGGGAAAAACTTACGCTCACTCTTGCGCTTTTGCCCGGCGCGCATTTCCACAACCTCTTCAGTGGGCACTAGCACTTCACCAAAAAGATCTTCCATACCCGCCAAAGCAATACGCTCCTTAAGAGCACTCATTACTTTTTTCTCATAACCCGAGTAGGCGTGTACTACATACCAACGCTTTGCCATCTGACAACCTCTATCCTATGATTCCAGACACAATTTCGTTTAAGCCCCAATCGAGCAACCAAAGCAGGAGCGCAATAACAAAAACCACTATCAAAACGATAATCGTTGTCTGGGTTGTTTCTTGACGAGTAGGCCATACAACTCGGCGAATTTCTGCTCGCGCCTCTAGAATCAAGTTCAGAAATGCACCGCCCTTAGCTGTCTGCACGGCAATCCAACCTGCGACGCCAGCCAACACCAAAAGGCCAATAGTCCTATAAAGAATGGACTCTGCAGCGAAATAAGAGTTTGCGTAAACCCCAGCGGCAACTATTGCCACTACGGCCAACCATTTCAGCCAATCGAGCTGAGACCCTTGTTCACTAAATTTTTCAGACATAATATTTCGAACTCTGGTTTGCCTAATAAAGAGAGGGACACTTCTAACAGCACCCACTTACTCGACTTACATCAATACTCTTCGGCTCTGCACGTATAGTGGCAGGCCAGGAGGGAATCGAACCCCCAACCTACGGTTTTGGAGACCGTCGCTCTGCCAATTGAGCTACTGGCCTAAATCTTCTAAAGATAAGCAAGCCGAAAGCCCACAAGGGGACATTCGGCTTGTTTATACATCATAAGGTCTAGTGATTTATTCGAAAATCTTCGCTACAACACCGGCACCTACAGTTCGGCCACCCTCACGGATTGCGAAACGTAGACCTTCGTCCATCGCGATTGGGTTGATCAGTGTTACAACCATTTTGATGTTATCGCCTGGCATTACCATCTCAACGCCTTCTGGAA
>JAWWAY010000020.1:0-39859 GCA_033721235.1 Pseudohongiellaceae bacterium
GCACGACCGCAAGCCCATCCGCCCTGCTAACGGCCGACAAAACACCGGAACTCTGACTACCAGCAGCATGCATAACAGGCTGGCCATCGGCATTGGTTTTTAACACTACGCGCATATATTCTTGGCGCTCACCGTTCTGGGCTAAGTCAAAATTCACCGGCCACTGGATAGGAGGCGCCATCGCTAAGGCCGCGCCACTCATGGTAATCAGGCTAGGCCTCACCAATAGCGCAAAGGTGACAAAGGCAGAGACCGGGTTGCCTGGCAGACCGAAGAAAGGCTTGCTCCCTATTTGACCAAAAGCAAAAGGCTTGCCCGGCTTAATAGCCAGCTTCCACAACGAGAGCGTGCCGATGCGCTCGAGCGCGTGACGGACATGGTCTTCTTCTCCTGCCGACACCCCACCACTGCTAATTATACAGTCGCTGTTCTCAGCCGCGTGAAGCAAGGCTTTCTCAGTGGCCTCTAGCGTATCGGCGACAACGCCGCAGTCAAGCACCTCGCAGCCCAAACCTTTGAGCATGGCGGCGAGCGTATAAAAATTGGAGTTATAAATTTGCCCAGGCTGCAAAGGCTGCCCTAGTCGGGCCAACTCATCACCAGTGGTCAATATAGCCACTTTAAGCCGACGCTTGAGCAGCACACTCTGAGTGCCAACAGCGGCCAATAAACCTATATCCGGGGCACGAAGGCTGTGGCCAGCCGCAAACAAGAGACTGCCTTCGCTCACATCGCTTCCGGCTTTGCGAACATTCTCTCCCAAGCTTGGCGCTTGAAGGACTCGCACGTAATCACCATCGCGTTCGCAGTTCTCTTGGATCACGACAGTGTCGGCACCGGGAGGCAAGGCCGCACCCGTAAATATTCTTGCTGCAGTGCCGGGCTCCAACTCTTGGCCTATGGTTCCAGCGGGAATGCGTTGCGAGACTCGAAGCGCTTGGCTATTGCTCTGCAGTGACTGAAAGGCAATGGCGTAACCGTCCATTGCACTATTGTCCAATCCGGGCACATTGATACCAGCGTGCACATCCTCAGCCAGAACTCTATTGCAGGCGTCGTCCAGCGGCAGCCTCTCAGTCTCCTCGACTTGGGAGAGACTGCTAAGCAATTGCTCTAGGGCTGTATCTATAGGAGTCAATTGCGGCATAGGAATTAGCTTTTACTATCCACTTTATAAATCGCTTTAATTAGAGTCTGCAGCGCTCCGTGCCAAGAGCGCTGCTTAATGCCAAACGTGTCAAATATCTTTTTTGTTGCCAGTGTCGTATTGGTAATTTCGGGCGGCTCAGGACGCATCAGGTTCAAGCTTAAGTGGTCTAACAGACGGTATACCTTCTCATCATGTTGGGCCGCCAATTTCAGCACTTGCTGCACGAACTCACTTTCGCGCTTGGTTTCGAGGCCGCAGTAATGATAGATACCCCAAACTTGAGCGCCACAATCTACCTGCAACGCAATAGCCATCAAGACCCTAGCGACATCTTCAGCAGGCGTCGGGCTAAACTTACGCCGAGTGACGGTTACCGCTCCTTCATTATCGCAAGCTTCCTTCACCCAATGCTGAATCAACTCGTCTTGCCCCAAACCAAAAACTCGGCCAATACGCAGGACAATATACTTATCGCTGTCATTTTGAATGGCTTGCTCACCCTTCAGCGCCGTACGCCCGTAGACACCCACGGGCTCGCAGACATCTTCCTCGTTGTAACCCAGCTTCTTCTCTCCGCTAAACACATAGGCGGTAGAAAGATGCAACAAAGGAATATTAAGGTGATCGCAGACCTGAGCCAACAAGGACACCAAGACATGGTTAATTTGCTCGCACTCTTCTGGCTTACTCTCGGCAGCACTGACCGCCAGCTGACTGCCGGCGCCAAAAGACGCAAGATTGATGACTTGACTAGGGGAGTAGCGCGTGACGACTTTCGCCAAGTCTACTGGATCTTGCGCGCTGATCTCGCTCGCTTCGGGGGCGAAGTATTCAAGCCCACGCTCCTCCAACTGCTTGCACAGTTCTTCTCCGACCGGGCTTTGAGCGCCGACAATTAATAGTTTCACTGCGTGATTCAATCCTAAACTAGGCCTTGTTTAAGGGCGGCCAAACAACAATTCAAACCGCATTCTAGCAAGATCTGGAGGAAATAAAATTCATTTACCACCCTCAATGGCAAAGGCTAGCCGAAGTTAGGTCTTTTGGGCGGTGAGCCGTCACCCAAAGCCTTATTAGCCCTGGCTTTCGAGCAGCTCCTTTAGCCTAGCGACTGCAATATTGGCTCTTCTTAGGGTGCAGCGTTTTCGGCTCTATTGGGCTTCCTAGCGACTACTTGATAAATATGCCAATGGTGAGCACGACCTTGGGAGGTCTTACCCGCCGACTTAATCGTGTTGAAACGTAAAACCTCGTAGTTTTTCATTAAAGCCCTAACATCCGCTTCTTCAAAGGCTGTAGTCGCTGGCCAGAAAACACTAGGATTATCTCCCGGCGCGGCCATAGTGTCTTGCGTACCCAGAAACGACCCGCAGAATATTCCGTTTGGCACTAAGCAGTTATAAATTTTAGACCATACTGTTTTGAAATCAGCCCTCGGGCAAAAAAACAGACTCGCATCGGCTACAACTAACGAGGCTTTAGGATAGTCATACTCATCAAAAGACGCCCTTGCCAAGCTCACTTTATCGTTCCCCTTAAAACGTGCCCGACACCTTGAGATGGCCTCCTCGTCCACATCAAATCCGTGAACGGTAAAACCACTTGTAAGCAAGTAATTAATATCTGCACCAGCGCCGCAACCACAGTCAATCGCAATTTTGGGTTCAACAGAAACGCTGGCAGCAAAAATCAAATCATCCCGAATACTGCGTGATTCGGTATCATCATAGTATTTTGCTATTTCCTTACGATGCATAAAGCAAACCTACAACCCTAAATAAAACCTGGCGAGAAGCAGTGAATGGTATTCTAGCCATTAATTTCAATAAGCCTACGGACCCACTGCGCAAGCATCGAGGCATATGCCTCGGGATCAGTCGACGCCTGCCGATGATGAGCGATTAAATTAAAACCACCTGTTTCGAAAATCTCTTGTGCGATCAAAGGGAACTCATACGTGCCAAATTCAGGATGTACTGGCCTAGCGTTTTGCCCTTCAACTATCAAACCATGCGAGTAGAACACATATCTTTCATCAGCATTTATTTTATCGGGTAATGCATCGAAGAGATCGAGCGCAGCTATAGTTGGCGAAACCGAAACAAGGAATATACTTAGTATTATTTTTAGCACTCTACCCACCTTTACCGAAGAAGCTAAATACGTATTGCAGCCCATTCCAATGCCCTGCGTTCATGGGTGCTTACAAACTCAGCCTTGCCATCACAATATACATCGCTGCTACCGTTACAAGTGCCTGCCACCAATCGCTTAAAGGCATCGTACTCGTTGGCTACTTCAGCATGGCATCGCAAATAATCCCTGAATGCGAGGTGTCGATGAGCACCGATTGAACCTCTTATAAACGCATGAACATGATGTGTTCGACGCTCGCCTCCCTTACGAAAGTAACGTCGATCAGGAATTCCGAACTCGCCCATGCACTCGTACCCTAAGCTCTCAAATACGATACTGGCCCGATCTAAGGCATCAAACTCGTCTACTTCCAACAGGATATCAATAATAGGTTTTGCCCCTAAGCCGGGAATGCTAGTGCTACCTATGTGGTGAACTTTTACAGGAATACTTAGACTATCAAGCAACAGCTTTTGCTCTTTCTTGAAGAGCGCTGGCCGAGCCTCATTGTATTTTTCGATTAGAATTTCGGACACAATATTTAAGCCTAGTTGCTAAATCGGTCGATGACTAGATTCACTTATTTGAAGCAAGCTTAAACGAAGTTATTAACCCCACATAGGCTGGAGGTGAAATTACTCGTATCTACGGAGCATCCTAAGGACACTCACTTTGAGCCCTTTGGGCCGTGATGAGTGAGTGTCCCCTATGACTTCTCCTCTAGTTAATAGGACAAGCTGGGATAGATCACATTATCCCTCACTGAAAAGGAAATACGCCCAGTAACGGCCTCATCAATAGTCATCCTGCTTTGATCTTCTGGCAAGGAGATACCCATATTGCAGCCCTGAGAGGTATGCCCATAAGCATAGATAGAGTACCCCGGACAATTTCTAAAACTTACCCCTAAGGAATAGCTTGTTAGATTAGGCAAATGACCTATGGTTTGCCCGTTGCTTATATTACGCCAACTCGTTGACCACAGCTCAGTCGCGCCCACCTCAACATCTAATGAGTAAAGTACTGAAATACCTGGCACCAAAGTGGTCAGAAGAGGCGTGACCTCATTCAAAGTGAATGAACCAAACTGAACGGGCTTAACGTAACAAGTTTTCTGTACGCCTTGCATAGGATCAGCCATGCCAATTCCAGCTGGGGAGCACTCGAAGTTACCGCTTCCTGCTATATTTTTGTATGTATCATTGACTCCATATACTCCCGTCCACATGCCAGACACTTCGCATTCGCCAAAATCAACACCGCAGCTTCTTACGCCTGCTGGAAGCGCAGTCAATGTAGTAGTGTTTGGAGAGCCCGCTGCAGTGACGTTTCCGACAAAGCCCGCGAAGATCCAACAAGCCTTCTTCACATTTTCTACTGGATCAGAAATACCAAAAGCCGCTGGCGAACATGTAAAATCACCACGACCGCTAAACACCGCGTACTTTCCTTCCGCACCGTAAAACACACTTACGAGTCCATGGATGCCTACTTGATCCATATTAATCGAACAAGTACCAAAGTCGTTGGCGCAGGGACTGAACGTCACTGGCACTTCAGTCTTGAACATGCCCGCCGGGTATGTGGGGCTGTAGTTGCTATTCTGCGCAGTAGTGACATTTGCCACGGCCAAACCGATTATTAACCCCATCGTTAAAGACACTTGTTTTAGCATTGTTAAGCTCCTTTTATAACACTCTCTATTTGAAGACTAAGGTTACGAGTTTTACTCGCTATTCGTCTAATTAAGTTTTGCAATTCTATCGCCGTTTTCTAAGTAATCCCAAAGCACCTTAAGGGCACTCACTATTAGCAATGACGAGTGAGTGTCCTCTATGGCCGCTTTACTCTCTTCTCGGGGGCAGCCCCCTTGATCTGCGGTTAACAGCAGTCAATCCGAGTCGGATACGGCTATTCATACTAAGCAGTTAACGTATATCCTAGGTGTCTTGCAAAGCCAGCGTTAAAACCGGTGTGTATTCGATTCCAGAATGAGACGTGAATCCAATCAGGCTGCAGAAATCAGTACAGATACCATTGGGGGGTAAATGAAATTACAGTTTGCACAACTAAGCACAAGTATCCGACACCTAGCCGTGCTATTGGGGTTAGTATTAGTAGCCATGACAGCGACTGGCACGCGGGCACAGGAGCCTACATTGCGTATGGTCGAAACCAATGGTATCAATATGCGCATTGCCGAAATGGGGTCCGGCCCGCTTGTGATTCTGGTCCATGGTTGGCCTGAATCCTGGTATTCCTGGCGCCACCAGCTAAAGGCCCTAGCGGATGCAGGCTACCATGCTGTAGCGCCGGATATGCGCGGCTACGGCAAGACCGACAAGCCTGCGGCAGTGGAAGACTACGACATTACTCATGTCTCTGGGGATCTAGCTGGCTTGGTTGAGACACTGGGATATGAGTCTGCCATATTAATCGCCCACGACTGGGGCGCCATTGTTGCCTGGCAAACCGTATTGCTGCACCCCGAAAAATTTACCGCGCTGGCTGCCATGAGCGTACCTTACAGCGGTCGTGGCCCTATGTCTGTTACCGACTCTCTGCGTCGCGCCCTGCGTGACAATTTTTATTACATTCTTTATTTTCAGGAATGGAATGTGGCAGAACGGGAATTCGATGCGAATCCGCGTGCCCTATTGACTAGCCTGTATATATCGCCTGACACGCCTCGCAGCGAACCGGAAGTCACTAACCCCCTGCGCAGCGCTGGTGGTTTTTTGTCTCGACGCGGCATTCCAACAGAGCTGCCAGCCTGGCTGACTCAGGAAGATCTGGATTACTACGTGAATGAATACACTGAAGCGGGTTTTCGTGGCGGCATCAATTACTACCGTAATTTTCATCGCAATTGGGAAATCACACCGCAATTATCCGGCGTGACGGTCGACATTCCGGTAACATTTATTGCTGGCGCCCAAGACTCAGTGATTGGCGGTCGCAGTGCTGAACAATTGCAGAAAAGCATGGCGCCACTGGTCACTGACCTGCGCAAAGTGACCATCATTCCAAACACTGGTCACTGGGTTCAACAAGAGCGACCTGAAGAATCCAACGCTGCTATTCTAGAGTTTCTGGAGAGCCTGCAGTAGTGATTTGACCGCAATATATTGGCGTCAGTTTAAGGGGCTTGATGTTATAGGGTAATGTACTCTTTAGTTTACCCGCTAAACCGAAATTTTCGGTGACAGCGATTGACCTAGTGCAGTGCGCGGATATGAGAAAGCTATTTTCGTGCTGAGGACTTGTGGGGGTGTAGGCGTGGCATCTTTCGTCTGAGTCACGTTGTTGAACGTTTAAAACTGACGACGCCACTCAAATAAAGAAGCCCCGATTAACGGGGCTTCTAGGGACACTCTTTACATTATGACCTATGGGGTTCCTTAAAAAGGAATATCATCGTCAAAGTTATCGAAGTTCGATGGCGCTGGAGCAGGCTGCGAGCTTTGCGCTGGCTCTCGCTGCTGGCCGCCCTGGCCGCCACCATAAGGCTGGTTGCCCTGTGGCTGTTGGCCACCTTGGCCGAAGTTATTGTCGTACTGGCCGGAGCTGGCGCCACCGCGCGAGTCTAGCATTTGCATTTCGGAGGCGACGATTTCAGTGGCGTAACGCTTGATGCCGTCTTGCTCCCAGGAGCGGGTGCGTAGGCTGCCTTCGATATAGAGCTTAGAGCCCTTCTTGACATACTCGCCTACAATCTCCGCTAGGCGATTGAAGAATACGATGCGATGCCACTCGGTACGCTCTTGAGGCTGACCGGTGTTCTTGTCTTTCCACGTCTCGCTAGTGGCTAGGGTGACGTTGGTGACTGCACCGCCGTTTGGCAGAAAACGTGATTCGGGGTCGCCCCCGCAATTGCCCACTAAGATAACTTTGTTTACGCCTCTGCTCGCCACATCATCCTCCAATATATTCAGTTGCTGTCGTACCTGGCCTGCCGCAATGTTGATGGCGGCCAAACGACACTATTAATGCTCAATTTCTATGAACTAGCCCGCTAGTCTACCACCAAGCATAGCACTAATAGAAACATGCGCTAACAATCGGTGAATGTTTGTGTTTTTCCCTTGTGAAGCTTTGCTCTTAGGGCGCTAATTACTCATAATGCTCTGTTTGATTCAGCGCTAGACAATTGCGGGTAAAAGATGGACAAGATAGTCGTTAGAGGGGCACGAACCCATAACCTCAAGAACATTAATATTAGTATTCCTCGAGACAAGCTTGTCGTTATCACCGGGCTTTCCGGCTCTGGTAAGTCCTCACTAGCCTTTGACACCCTGTATGCAGAAGGGCAAAGGCGCTATGTAGAATCTTTGTCCACCTACGCCAGACAGTTTCTGTCGATGATGGACAAGCCGGATATGGACCATATCGAAGGCCTGTCCCCCGCTATCTCTATCGAGCAAAAGTCCACTTCCCACAACCCGCGCTCCACCGTGGGCACCATCACCGAGATTCATGATTATTTGCGGCTGCTATTCGCCCGCATTGGCGAACCCCACTGCCCCACTCACCATGAAAAGCTGGAGGCACAGACGGTCAGCCAAATGGTAGACCAGGTGCTAAGCTTACCCGAGGGGACCAAGGTCATGGTGTTGGCGCCCATGATACGAGAGCGCAAGGGCGAACACCTGCATGTTCTTAATGAGCTCAAGACGAGCGGTTTTATCCGCGCCCGTATTAATGGCATTGTCACCGAAGTTGACCAAGCGCCAGATTTAGACAAAAACAAGAAACACAATATCGACGTGGTGATAGACCGTCTTAAGGTTCGCCCCGATATGCAGCAACGCCTAGCCGAGAGCTTTGAGACCGCCCTGCAAATGGCAGATGGCTTGGCCACTGTCGCTTATATGGATGATGAGAGCCAAGAGGACATCTTGTTTTCGTCTCTGTTTGCCTGCCCCAAGTGCGGACACAGCATCTCCGAGCTAGAGCCTCGCCTCTTCTCATTCAACAATCCAGCAGGGGCTTGTGGCGGCTGTAACGGCCTTGGCTTAAAGCAGTTCTTTGACGAGAAGCGCTTGATCACAGACGACTCGCTGAGCCTTGCCGAGGGAGCCATTCGCGGCTGGGATAGGCGCAACCTCTATTACTTTCAAATGCTCAGCTCGCTGGCCAAGCATTATGGCTTTCAAGTAGAGACGCCGTTCTGCGACCTCGCCCCCGAGCATAGAGATGTCATTTTGCGGGGCAGTAAAGACGAGGTAATCGACTTTCAGTTTCTCAACGATCGCGGCGATACGGTCACCAGACGCCATAGCTTCGAGGGCATATTGCCTAATATGGAGAGGCGTTATCACGAGACAGAATCCAATAAGGTGCGCGAGGACTTAGCACGTTTCCTCAGCTCTCAGTCTTGTCCAGATTGTGAAGGCACTAGGCTGAAGCCAGATGCGCGCAATGTGTTTATCGACGAGATGACTCTGCCGACCATATCCTCCATGACGATTGCCGATGCGGGCGACTACTTTAATAATTTGGCGCTTAGCGGTAACAGAGCCACGATTGCCGAAAAAATTCTTAAAGAGCTTCAGGATCGGCTGCGGTTTCTTATCGATGTCGGGCTTAACTACCTCACTCTAAACCGCAGCGCCGACTCCCTATCAGGGGGCGAGGCCCAACGCATCAGGCTCGCTAGTCAGATAGGCGCTGGCCTTGTAGGGGTAATGTATATTCTGGATGAGCCTTCTATTGGCCTGCACCAACGAGACAATGACCGCCTTCTGCAAACCCTGTTTCACCTGCGCGATATTGGCAATACCGTTATCGTTGTGGAGCACGACGAAGACGCTATTCGCAATGCCGATCATATTGTCGACATCGGCCCTGGGGCGGGTGTTCACGGCGGTGAGATTGTCGCCCAAGGCACCCTGCAAGACATACTGGATTCCGAGGACTCCTTAACGGGCAAGTATCTTTCTGGGCGCCTAAGCATTGAAATTCCGCAACAAAGACTAAGCCCTAAAGAAGGTGAGTACCTGCGCCTACGTGGCGCGACAGGCAATAATCTTCAGGGCGTTGACTTGGCCATACCCTTGGGCCTGTTCACCTGTATTACCGGCGTTTCTGGCTCCGGTAAGTCCACACTTATCAATGGCACACTCTACCCCCTAGCGGCCACAGCCCTTAATGGAGCCACTACGCTGCAAGCGGCAAAGCACGATGCCATTGAAGGCTTAGAAAAACTAGACAAAGTTGTCGATATCGACCAAAGCCCAATCGGTCGCACTCCACGCTCTAACCCCGCTACCTATACAGGCATGTTCACCGCAGTGAGGGATCTGTTTGCCGGCACACAAGAGGCGCGTGCTCGCGGCTATAAGTCCGGCAGGTTTAGCTTCAATGTGAAAGGCGGTCGCTGCGAGTCCTGTCAGGGCGATGGCGTAGTAAAGGTAGAGATGCATTTTCTGCCCGATGTCTATGTCACCTGCGATGCCTGCAATGGCAAACGCTATAATCGCGAAACACTGGAAGTAAAATACAAGGGCAAAAATATTTGTGAAGTATTAGAGATGACCATCGAAGACGCGCGCGAGTTCTTTAGCCCGGTTCCGGCCATCGCCCGCAAGCTGCAAACCCTCATAGAGGTGGGCCTATCGTATTTATGCCTAGGTCAGGCCGCCACCACCCTATCTGGCGGCGAGGCGCAGCGAGTTAAGTTGGCGCGAGAGTTGTCCAAGCGCGATACAGGCAAGACGCTCTATATACTAGACGAGCCAACAACCGGCTTACACTTTGCCGATATCCAGCTACTGTTGGGAGTCCTTAATCGGCTGCGCGAACATGGCAACACCATTGTTGTGATTGAGCATAATCTGGATGTTATTAAGACTGCCGACTGGATTGTCGACTTAGGCCCCGAGGGCGGAAACGGTGGCGGTTATATCATTGCCGAAGGGTCCCCGGAGGCGGTGGCTCAAGACGAAAAATCTTACACCGGTAAATACCTAAAAAGACTTTTGGAATCTTAAATAAAAAAAAGCGAAGGCTTTTGGCCTTCGCTTTTTTTACCTGCTTACTTATCGCCGCTCTATGGAGCAGGCGCTGTAGTAGCCGCTCGCTGCAATAGGAAGGCGCGAATATTCTCTGCTTCCTCTGCACTTATGTCTTCCGCAAACGAGGCCATGCCATTGGACTCGAATATGCCATCAATAACGATGGAGCGGAAAAGCTCTTCATTCAACAAAGTGGCAGAATAGCGTAGGTCCGGAATAGAGCCTGCACTTAAAGCCACAGGGCCGTGACAAACGCCGCAGTAATCGCCGTAAGCCTGTGCACCGGCTAGAGGGTTACCCTCGCTACTTGTCTGAGTCACATCCAGTGGTACAGGAGGCACTACGTCGGCCGCCGGCAGTTCTCCATCAGCCCCAAGCTTAAATGCAATCAAGCGGCCGTTGAGATAGCGTGGGTGGTTGCCCGATGCCAAACCCATAGTAAGCACCATCGCCCCACCTTGCCCAGCTAGGGCCAATACATATTGCTCGCCGTCCAGCTCATAAGTCACAGGACCGCCTAGGATGGCGTCGCCCACATTATGGGACCAGTACTCTAGTCCATTGCTGGTATCGTAGGCATGGAATACACCATCGGCCGAGCCTTGGAATACTAGCCCTCCGCCCGTAGTCAGCGTCCCGCTATTACCGTAGACAGGATAGTCAACTCGCCACGCTGGGCTTTGAGTGATCGGATTCCACGCTATTAAACTCGAAGGCGACATTGCCGCCACCTGAGCCGCTGCCTCTGGGTTAGAGGCTGGTTGTGGACGGGAGTCCAAGCCTAGGTTCCAGCCTTTTTGATTGACTTCCATCTCACCCGGGTTAGCGTATTGGTAAGAAGTATTCTGGGTCGGAATATACACATAACCAGTCACAGGATCTCGCGACATTGGATACCAGTTATGCCCTCCTAGCGGACCAGGAAAGGCAACACGAGGCTCGTTCTCGTAACGAATGCCTTCTACTTCGATTGGGCGACCCGTCACCGAATCCAAGCCATTGGCCCAGTTTACTTCGACGTAGTTATTGCCAGAGATGAACTCGCCATTGGTGCGGTCAATGACATAGAAGAAACCATTCTTAGGCGCCTGCATCAACACCTTGCGCTGTTCGCCGTTAATCTCCAGGTCGGCCAACATAATATGCTGGGTCGCTGTGTAATCCCAAGATTCAGCAGGAGTTGTTTGGAAGTGCCATACATACTCGCCATTGTCTGGGTTAATGGCAACAATCGAGGACAGGAATAGATTATCGCCCACGCCATTAGAGCGTATCTCGTGGTTCCAAGGGCTGCCGTTGCCAACACCAATATAAAGAAGGTTTAGCTCTGGGTCATAGGCCATGGAGTCCCAAACGGTGCCACCACCGCCGAGTGCCCACCACTCACCGTCCCAAGTTGCAGCGGCCATCTCTAGCGCTTCGCTCTCGAAACCATCGGCTGGGTTGCCGGGCACGGTGTAGAAGCGCCAAGCCATTTCGCCAGTTTCAGCATCATAGGCACTGATATAGCCGCGCACCCCCATTTCAGCGCCACCATTACCGATTATCACCTTGCCATCCACAATTCGTGGAGCACCCGTGATGGTATAGCGTTTTTCAGGGTCTGCCGTCTGCGCCGACCAAGCTACATCGCCGGTCTCTCTATCTAACGCTATCAGGCGACCATCAATAGTGCCGAAATAAACCTTATCGCCCCACGCGGCCATGCCACGGTTAACCACATCGCAGCAGGCATTGACGCCGTATTTACCGGGAACCTCAGGGTCGTAACGCCACTTCTCTTCGCCCGTGCGGGCATCGAGGGCAAATGCCTTGCTCCATGCGGACGTAAAATAGATATCTCCATCAATGACCAGAGGAGTCGCTTCCTGCCCTCGATTGGTGTCCAGTTCGAAGGACCAGGCAACACCTAGGTCTTGTACAGTTTCACGATTCACTTGGCTAAGTGGGCTGTAGCGCTGCTCTTCGTATGTTCTGCCGTGACTAAGCCACTCGGCGTTATTAGTATCCGCGGCTATTATATCCTCTGCACCCACAAGCCTTGGGCCGGCTTCCACCATAGTCTCTGCAGGAGCCTCCATGGTTTGTTCCATTGGTGGCTCTTCATTAGAGCAAGCGGCTAGTAATAGTGCCGGTAGGATTAGACCAAGCGTTTTAAACGCCATTTTATTCTTCTTGATGTGCATTGACTCTCCCCCATTTATTGAGCAATCAAAGAACAATAAACCCCAAGAGCGTGCCTAGAAAGCCTATAGCGCAATAATTATTAGGCACAAACAAGCACTTACTGAGTAAGCCCACGTGAAAACAGGCGACGACGGAGTAAGAAACGACGCCCGACAGTCGCACAAACGTCATTTTCTTGATATTTATCAAATAGGCGCAGTATCGTGAAGACCATAATGGCGCTGTGGGCACAATAAAAATTGCTGCCTGCAGACACTAACGAAATAAACACAACCCCAAAATTTGGGAGAGGCTACTCAATGAAAACACTTCAGCACTTCAAATTTATGGCTATAGCACTGACTCTGTTCTTAAGCGCATGTGGCAGTTATAGCGGCTTACGCATTAGTAACGATGTCACCCTATGCTGTCCTGGCGACTATGCCGCCTACGATAGCTTTGCCGTTGAGACCATCGAGCTACCCGTGTTTCTGCGAGGCTATGTGAGCGAGGCCTTCACCCAAGCTTTCTCTGAACGAGGGATGACTCTCAATGAGAACGCGAGCGATCTTATCGTCAAACTTTCCTACCGACACGTGAGTTTAGATGCAGATCAACAGGAAATTGATCCCTTTATGCGCATGGAAAGCATGAATGTAGAACTACACTATATTGCCAATATCGATATCGAAATGCGTGAACGACAAGGAGGAGAAGTTGTTTGGGGAGGCACTATCAGCCGCATTCACTCGGTGCAGCCCGGTGAGTATATGCACGAAGGGCCAGCAACTGACGCCTTCTTGCAAACTTTCAGAGATCTGCTAACTCAATACCCTAGCAGACTTGATGATTAAAACTCTTAGGCTTGCTGAGCGACTTATCAAGACGCTCAGCAAGCTATCTAAACTAGCGTGCCAGCAGTGCCACTAGTAGCTTAATTTGCACATCATCCAGACGCTCACCAAAAGCAGGCATTCGCCCAGAGCGACCTTGTCCGATGCTATGCGCAATAGCCTCGATATCACCACCATAAAGCCAAGTATCGTCTGCTAGATTGGGAGCTCCCAACATAGGGTTACCGGTACCGTCGGCACCATGACAAGCCACACAGAATTGATCGTATTGTTGCTTGCCTGGGTATTCACTGGCATCGGCTGCTGAAATATTCTGCACGTAATTCGCAACCGCTTGAACGCCCTCATCTTGAAGCATTGGCTGCCACGCGGGCATCATCGCATTGCGTCCATGGCGAATAGTTTGCTCAATAGCACTCGCATCGCCACCCCATTGCCAATCGACATCCATTAAATTAGGGAAAAGATTCGCCTGCCCCCGCCCCTCTTCGCCATGACAAGCTGCACACTGTCTAGAGAACAAGCCCTGCGCCGTGGCCATAAGCTCGGCATCCCCTTGTAGCTCCGATAAACTGCTAGCCGCAATACGTTCTCTGGCTTGAGCAAAGTTTTCTTCAAAGCTAATAAAGCTATCGCTTAGGCGCTTTTCCTGCGACCAATTGAGCATCCCCTTAAAACCACCAAAACCTGGGTACAACATTAGGTAGGCAACGGAAAAAATCATGGCACTAAAGATTAACCAGAACCACCACATAGGCGGCGCCGATTGGCCTTCTCTGAGGTTTTCATCCCAAACCGGCTCGGCATGATCCGCCGATTCAGTATGCTCATCACTACCAAAGAAAATACTAAATACTAGGTAAACCAAGCCAATGAACGACACCAGAGTGATAGTCGCAACCCAGCCACTCCAAAAATTTAAGGGTAAATCAGCCATGGGTATTCTCGTCCTCTAAAGGAATATTAGCGGTGTGTTCTACTCGTTGTTTGGATTCGCCCATCGAGACCCAAACAACCACACCCATCATAAACAGCATTACGAACATATCGCCGGCAAATATAAAGGCTGTCATTAGGAGTCCCCCTCCATCATGTGATCGGTGCCATTCTCAGAATAGAAAGTACCGAGCATTTGCAAATAGATAATCAACGCATCGATCTCTTTCAAGCCTTCTACATCTTGAGGAGCATTCTCAATATCCTCGTCTGTGTAAGGGTGCCCCAAGAATCTCAGTGCTCTTAATTTAGACTGGATATTGCCCGCATCGACGTCGTTCTCGGCCAACCATGGATACGCCGGCATAATAGACTTAGGCACAACGGAGCGCGGATCAATCAAGTGAATCCGGTGCCAGTCATCGGAATACTTTCCGGCAATACGGTGCAGGTCTGGGCCCGTTCGTTTAGACCCCCACAGGAAGGGCCTGTCGTATACAAACTCACCCGCATTAGAGTAAGGACCATAACGCTCAACCTCAGCAATTAGCGGCCTCACTTGTTGCGAATGGCAAACGCTGCAGCCTTCTCGAATATAGATATCGCGACCAGTCAATTCGACGGCCGAATACACTCTGATATTCTCGCTCGCATTCCTCATGGAATCTTGCATGACCGTTGGCAACACTTGCACCAAGCCCCCGATAGCCGACACAAACAAAATGCCGAAAATTAATAGGGCTGCGTTCTCTTCTAGCTTTTTATGTAGGGATATACCGCTCATGAAGTTACCCCGAATTTAGGATCAATATCTGGCGCATAAACGGTAACGGTCTTGCGCCCCTTAACAGTCATATAAAAGTTGTATGCCATCATGAAGGTACCGGTTAAGAAGATGAGACCCGCGACCATTCGCAGCGCGTAATATGGTGCCATGCTTGACATGATGTCGCGAAAGCCAAAGCTTAACTCGCCGACATTATCCACGCTCAACCATAGCAGCCCCTGCGAGACGCCAGCCGCCCACATAGAGACTATGTAAAGCAAGGTGCCCGCCAAGGCCAACCAAAAGTGCGCATTCGCCAAGCGCGTGCTAAACAGCGGCGCACCTACCAAACGAGGCACTAGGAAGTAAAAGGTGCCGTAAGTAATCATGGCGTTCCAACCTAAGGCGCCGGAGTGCACATGGCCAATAGTCCAATCGGTAAAGTGGCTCACCACGTTAACGTTTCGAACCGACATCATGGGGCCTTCGAATGTGGCTAGGCCATAGAATGCCAAGGATAAAACGATAAACTTTAGTGCTGGGTCAGTTTTAAGTTTTTGCCAAGCACCGCTCACCGTCATGACCCCGTTAACCATGGTGGCCCATGAAGGCGCTAAGAGAATGAGACTCATGACCACGGCCAATGACTGCACCCACTCGGGAATGGCGTTGTAATGCAAGTGATGAGGGCCTGCCCAAATATAGCTATAAGCGAAAGCCCAGAACGCAATGACAGAGAGCTTGTAACTCCAAATTGGCCTATCCGCGTGCTTGGGCAGGAAGTAGTACATCATGCCAAGGAAGCCGCCTGTTAAGAGGAAGCCTACCGCGTTATGTCCGTACCACCACTGCACAACCGCATCCTGCGCGCCCGCATAAATAGAGTAAGACTTAGAAAGAGAAACCGGTATGGCTAAGTTGTTCACAATATGGAGCATAGCGATGACGATAATCAACGCGCCGTAAAACCAGTTGGAAATATAAATGGGCTTGATACGCCGATTAGCGATAGTGCCAAAAAATACAACACCAAAACTTA
The DNA here is from genome assembly GCA_033721235.1 of Pseudohongiellaceae bacterium. GTDB lineage: Bacteria > Pseudomonadota > Gammaproteobacteria > Pseudomonadales > Pseudohongiellaceae > UBA5078. Next base: position 16,064 of record JAWWAY010000020.1, read on the forward strand.
CCCAAACGATGGCAATGGCAATATCGAATGGCCACTCCAGCTCTGCGTACTCTTTAGAGCTTGTCCAACCTGCAAGCAAAGACAAGCCGCCTAGCAACACGATCAACTGCCACGCGTAACAGACAAACCAAGCCAGCTTGGGCATAAAGAGTGACATGTGAGAGGTTCTTTGCACGCTATAGAAACCCGTAGCCATAAGGGCAGAGACGCCAAAACCAAAGATAATGCCGTTGGTGTGCAGAGGCCTTAGACGACCGAATGAAAGCCACTGCTGACCGAAGTCAATTGTAGGCCAAACCAGTTCGGCAGCCACATAGACACCTACCGCCATCGCGGCAATGGCCCAGAATACGGACAACAGAACGAGATGCTTGACGACATTATCGTCATAAGCAATTTTAATACTTTCGTGCGACGTTTGAGGTTCCACTGCTAACTATACTCCCAAGACAGGGCCGAAGCCTGCCGTCCATAATCCAACCGTAAGCCCCAGCAGACTCACAGCCGCTACCAACAGCCAACCAACGAGGGATGACGCCATTAACATGCCGCGCTCTGGCGGAATTTCTAAGGCCACTGGCAGGCCAGAATAAAGCAAATACATACTCCAAATTGCGGCAGGAATTAACACTAAGACATTGAAGAAAACGTCTGGAAAAATATGCGAGGCACTGGCCAAGGCAAGGGGCTCACCCACGATAGTAACCAGCGCTACGTGTAGACCCAGTTCGGTATTCGCGCCATATGTCCCTGCCATCCAGCGGCTTATAAGAGCCGTCGAGACAAAGCCAAATAATAGTGTTACAAAATAGGCCCCGCTGATCATAAGCAGTGACGATAAGGGCAAGAACAAGGGTTCTTCAGCGCCCAGCCGCCAACCAAAACTATAACCACCTATCAGTGAAAATAGCGGCGGCAATAGCAGCAACCAAATTGAGTGACGAAATAAGATTCCAACGGAGGACGGTGCAGTATGTGCCAATTGTTGAAACACATACTTCGGTTGAATCAACGCCTGAAAAAGCGTGATTGAACTGACAGAAGTATTCATCAGATCTGTATCCATTCTGTGTAGATTAGGGAAGTACGATGTTCGGTTTCCGTCGAACATCGTCCCAAGCAACGCAAAAGTGACACGATGAAAAAAGAGTGTCAATTACCTTACAATTTTTAAGGTCGCAAATTGATTTAGATCAAGTATCACTGAGCAATGGCTTGCACTCTTACGGTTAAGCTCACCTGAGTTTCCGATGCCTGCGCGACCGGCGCATCGAAGCTAGCCGCTGAACTCATTGCTTGGACACGTTCCATCACAGGGCGCCCAATATTGAACGATTCATCAATGCTAATGGAGGCAATCTCCACCTCAGACTTGCCTAGTGCCGTTGCCGTTCTTTGTGCTGTGTTTTTGGCCTTTTGTATTGCGGATTCCAAAAGAGACTCGCGCACCTCATCGGCTTTTTCGCTACTCAATGTGTAACTTAATTGCCCTAGCAATAAGCCCATCTCCTGAAGCCGGGAGACCATCGCCAATATGGCACTTGCATCTTTACTCGTGAGCGTAAGCGTTTGCGAGCCCCGCCATATTTCTTTACTTCTTAACTGTGGTGAAGAATTAACGCGGTACACAGAGTAACGGCCAGTTGCTACTTCCAGCGCGGCATCAGGGTTGGCCGCGTCTAAGGCCTGGGCCATTTTTTCATTGATGTCGCTTTGCAGCTGCACATTATCGGCATCTTCGATTTCAACCCGAAGCATCGCCTGCAATACATCTTGTTCAACCTCCACTCGCTCGGTTGCCGATAATACGATGAGCGTCTGCCCATCCGGCAACATGCTAATGTCCTGGGCCATCGCCGAGTTGAACCCAGCGCCAAGGCCGATCATAAAAATTGCCGTTAACTGTATGATTTTTCGCATATAAGAACCTCACTCCAATCACTCTAAGTTGCCTAGTTGGGGCACATACCCAACATATTACTCTGATAAAATGACACTATCACTTAATCAATATGAACGCAGACTTAAGCGGCCAATGCTGCATGGCAAATTTGCCACCCCTGTTATAAATTAGACATTATGAAGCGCCCACTCAATCATCCGGACTATCGAATTACGCAACTTAGTGAAGACAGCTGCCTGTTGCGCTTTACACCGGCAGAAGAACAATTGCCTAGCGCTGAGTTACAACAGCGCATCTGCAATTTTGCCCTGCGCTTGCAAGAAAACTCTCGAGAGCTGCAGCTGCTCGAAGTCGTTCCCGGAGTAGGCAATCTATTGCTGCAGTTCTTGCCACTTTGCTCTCTTGACGCGATACAGCGGCAACAAGGCATGCTCAAGAAAATAGAGGGGCATTGGGCACAAACCGAAGATGCGCCCATCTCAGGTAAGACCATCGATATTCCAGTGCACTATGGAGGCGAGCTAGGGGCTGACCTTGAGGCGCTGGCGCGAACTTGTGCACTAAGCCCCGATGAGGTCATCCATTTGCATACTGCCCCTATTTACAGCGTTTACTGTATTGGGTTTCAGCCCGGTTTTGCCTATATGGGCGGGCTAGACGCCAGAATACACTGCCCACGCAAGCATACCCCAAGCACGAAAGTGCCAGCAGGAGCGGTTGCCATAGGCGGCGCACAGACAGGTATTTATCCGTTCGCTAGTCCCGGAGGCTGGCACGTCATTGGCCATACCGATATAGAACTATTCAACCCACAGAAGTCCCCCGCCTCCACTTTACAGGCGGGCGACAAAGTGCGCTTCGTAAAGGCGCTAAGCTGATGTTTGAGATTCTGCGCAGCTCTCCTCTCACCTCTATTCAGGATCAAGGTCGCAGCTCCTATCGGCACATGGGCGTCTGTCTAGCCGGCGCCTTGGACCCAATGGCTTCCCAACAAGCCAATCTCGCCGTGGGTAATGCAGCCAGTGCCGCTGTTATTGAAGTGACCTTTGAAGCTTTGCAGCTGCATTCGCTTGTAGACACTCTAATCGCCATTAGTGGTAATGACTTCAGCGCCAGTATGACTGCGGGCAAAGACCAGATCGCCCAAATTCCTGTCTATCCAGGCTTCGCCCACCTTCTCAAGGCTGGTAGCACACTCGTTTTGGAGCGCCCCTCTACTGCAGGAGGCAGGGCCTATATAGCCTTTGCAGGGGGCATCGATGTGCCTATCGTAATGGGCTCGCGCAGCACGGATATCAATGGGGGCTTTGGTGGCCACAAAGGCCAATCACTAAGCGCAGGTAGCAAGCTCTCAACTCTCCAGCCCAGCACACGACAATTGACGCTTATGGAGTCCCTGCAAGACTCGGGACAACATCGCAGCAAAACTGGCATTCGTTCTATTCAGGCGAGCCGAACGCTAAGAGCATTAGATGGGGCGGAGGCAGAGCTAATTTCGCCAACGATTCGCCAACGCTTCTGGCAAGAACATTGGCGCATTGATCCAAGCAGCAACCGCATGGGCTTTCGTCTCAAGGGCAAAGCAAGCACTCTTGCTCCTTACCCATCGCTGCTCTCTAGCGGTGTTTTGCCTGGAGACGTACAATTACCTAGCGATGGGCAGCCGATTATATTAGGCAATGACGCACAGACCACAGGGGGTTATGCGCGTGTGGCCCATGTAATCGAGGCCGATCGCTGGCAACTGGCCCAGCTGCCCCCCAATTCACTTATCCGCTTCACGCGGGTGAGCCTGGAAGAAGCCCTAGCGGCAAAGGAGCAACTCGCTCAATATTGGCAACGACTAGCACTATGGCAAACACAATGAAGATAGACCTAAACGCCGACCTGGGAGAAGGCGGGCAATATGATGAAGAGCTGCTTGCCATAGTCAGCTCCGCCAATATTAGCTGCGGCGCTCACGCGGGCAGCCCAGAAGACATTACCAAGGCCATCATCATGGCCAAGAACAATAATGTGCGCATAGGTGCTCACCCATCCTACCCAGACAGAGAAAACTTTGGGCGCCTCCCTATGACACTGAGTGCTCAAGACTTACGGAAACATCTAGCTCAGCAGTTAGAGTTTTTCCTAAGTTTAAGCGCCACGCTTGGCGCCAAGGTCCACCATATCAAACCCCACGGAGCACTCTACAATCAAGCGGCTCGAGACCCTGAGTTGGCCGAGCAAATTATTCAAATTGTGAAAGAGCTCGCCCCGTCTCTAAGCCTGGTCGGCCTTGCTGGAGGCCAGACGATTCACAGGGCAAAGGAGCAACAACTGCATACTGTAGAGGAGATGTTTGCAGACCGGGCCTATCACCCAGATGGCAGCCTGCTTGGAAGACACGAGCCGGGGGCTCTCATTGATGACCCGGAGCGAGCCTGCGCTCAGGTTCTTAGTATGCTAAGGACGGGAAGCATCTCTGCAATCGACGGCAGCCAAATACGATTAACAGCTAGCACAGTGTGCATTCACGGAGATAGCCCTCGCTCACTCGAACTAGCGAGGGGCCTTAAAGCTAAACTTATAGCTCAGCGAGTAGAAATAGCGTAACAACTAGTTTTCTTGCTTAGTTACTTTCCAGTTTTCGTAATATTCCATACTGACCATTTCATTGAGGTCCTTAACCTCGTCGGCCTTCTCCTGTAAAGCGGCTCGCATGACGTCGCCTACCGAGACCAAGCCTATGTATTCGCCATCTTCCTCTATCAACAAGTGTCGGATTCGACGCCCGAGGAACTTGTCGTAAAGCTGGAAAGTGTTTTCAGTGGATTTAGCCGAAATAAGATTGCGCGTCATGCTATGACTTAACTGTTCCGTTTGCGGATCAAAGCCAACTTCCTGCACCCGATACATAAGGTCGCGCTCAGTCCAGATGCCCACGATCTTATCGTCATCTTGCACCAAAATGGCGCCAACGCGTTTTTCCGCCATCACTTGCACCGCCTCATAAACTGTCGTTGTCGAGGGGACGGTTAACATCTGCCTATTCTTTTCATTCAGTATGTCTAAGGCTGTTCTTTTCATAGATGGCTCCGTTTTTCTGTGAGCTGTCGTCTAACAGCTAGTTATTTGAAACAAGTTACCCTTGTTGCAATCTCTTGGCAAGATTGAGATACAAACAAGAAGCGACTGGCCCCACCAGTTTTGAGCTCGGGTGCCTACACTTATTTAGTCCACACATTCTTCGTGTAGTTCAATGCCTGTATCCCTAAAGCTTAGGCGTTGATTAATGCAATTAGGGTATTCGTCGGCTAAATGGCTAACAAAGATAATCTGCGTGCCACCCGTGGAGGCGATTCTGTCAATAGCATCAAGAATTAAGCGTCGGTGTTCGTCATCCAGGCCCACACAGGGTTCATCCAGTATTAGAATGCGCGGCCGCTTAATCATGGCGCGGGCCAGCAATACCAAGCGCTGCTGCCCAAACGAAAGTCGTCCATATTCATCGTTTACTGCACCGTGCAAGCCGAAAGCGCTTAACCATTGCAGGGCCATCGCCTGCTCGAGAGCACCGGCTTCTTGGTATAAGCCCACTGAATCATAATAGCCCGATACCACCACATCACTCACTCGCCAAGATTTTAAATACTTATTATGAAGCTCATTAGACACAATGCCGAAATGAGCTTTGACCTCCCACACAGACTCGCCGGTTCCGCGTTTGCGGCCGAATAAGTAAACCTCTTGCCCGTAGGCCTTGTGATTCTCGCCACACAGCAAATTGAGCAGCGTGGATTTACCACAGCCATTGGGCCCTTCAATCAAAGTATGATGGCTCGGCATCATTTTCCAGCTTAGCTTATCGATTATCGTACTATCGCCATAGCCAGCAGTCACATCTCGCAGTTCTATCAATGGCGTATTGGGCGACAATTCTGTCGCGGAAAATTGCCCTGCAATGGGAAGCTTTATTTCCTTATGCTTTTTAGACCTAAAATTCTGGAATGACTCACTGATAAGTACTTCTTCTTTTTTCCCTTGCACCACCAGCTTTAAGTCTTGCATCAAGAGAAGGTGGCTGACTCCGGCCAGAATATCTTTTTCCCTACGGCAAACTAAGATACTGGCATTGTGTGGAGTCATCCATTTATTCAGCGCAGAAACAATATGGGAGCGAGAGGCAGAATCGATACTCTCTAGCGGTTCATCCATCACCAAAAGCTTAGGTTGACGATATAAGGCTCTTGCCAGTTGGGCCTTGCGCATTTGCCCCGAGGAGAGAAAGCGAATTCCCCTATCCTGTAAGCTTAGCAGCTGCAGGGAGCCCATTATCTCGCGATAAGAGGTGTTTGCCTCTGCTTCGCCCAAAACAAGTTTGGCGACTGTCGTTCCCTGATCCTGAGCGTCAGCACAATACTCGCTAATGTCGTGCCTTGCATCCAACTCCCATAAGCGTTGTTGCTCTTCGAACGAAACAAACTCCACATCATTCAAGGAAAAGCCCGATGCGTAAGTCACCTTAGAGCGCCCGCTATGAAGCTTTGCGGTGAGTAGCTGCACAAATAGCGTCTTACCCGCTCCGTTGCCCCCAAACACACACCAGTGCTGCCCTTGCTCCAATACAAAGCGCTCTACGCTTAGGTATTTATTACGAGCAACTCTGCAGTGCGCGTGCGCAATTTCCAGCATCAACTCTTCTTACCTAACTACGGCCTATTGCCTAAGGCTCTTTGCATGACTTCGAACTGAATAGTCATCATATGGCCAATCGATCGACGCCAATATTCAGAATTGTGCTGACCGCGGCTTTGCATGAAATCAAAAGGCACATCGTTTATGAGCAATACCGTCATAAACTCCCGGGCAACCTGTACCAAGCCGTCCTCGGTACCCGCGTCGATATACATATGGGGTAACTGGCGCTTAGGTACCATATACAACACTTGAAAGGGGTCGTATGCCGTCGCTTGTTTCGCGGTCATAAAATCGAAGCCCCGAGGCGAGCGTTCTTGCTGAGTACTGAAGCCGGGAATATCGATAATTTTGGAGATCCTCTCGTCTGCCAAGGCTATTTGAGCCTCTTGCTCAGGCGTTCTTTGTCTCTCGACTATTGGACTTCCCGCCGCTAATAGCTCAGCCTTTTCACGGGCATACCCTAATGCACCGCTGGTACTGCCTAGCGAAATGAACATATCGGGGTGACGAAGCCCTAGGCTAAAGGCAGCAAAGCCGCCCATCGATAGGCCTGCGATCGCCCGGCCTTCTCGCTGGGCAATGGTGCGAAAATTAGTATCGACATAGCCTATGACATCTTTTATCAAATGATCTTCCCAGTTGTTCTTAGCCGAGCCTGGGCTACTCGCATAGTTCACAAACCAGGTATTGCCACCGTCAGGCAATACCAAAATGAGATCACCCAAGTTTCTAGCATAGAAAGCCGCGCCCAAATTACGCCCCCATACTGTGTAATTTTGCATAACCCCATGGAGCAAATACAAAACCGGATAACGCTTATTGCTGGTTTCATAGTCAGGCGGCAAGACTATATCGAACTTCATGGTTCGAGCGACGGCGGGACTATGGAAACTCACCGTCTGCAGGCCATCTGGAAGTGGCGCCTCCACAACTGGCGCTGGCTGCGCATGGACAGCACTAAACAGTATGCTGAGAGCCACACCCAATAGCTGAATTAATCTTTTATTTAACATAATCAAACCCTTGCTCGTCCTATTTTCTATTCTTTGCGGCCTAACTTAGTAAGCGAGATGCGCGAGCTCAAACTATACGTCACACCAGTCGGTATTGGCACCCCGTTTTGTCACTGCACTCTCCTTCATGCCCATGAATCAAAAAAGTATGCACTCACTATCGCTAGCAAGACTTAAAATGGCGAGCATTTGTTCGCCTCCCATTAAGCCCATAATTAGCTCTACACGTCTACAAGCCGCGTCCATTGCGCTTGCCAAGTCATGCTGAAAGGTTCACGATAGTTGCCGCTTCGCCTGCCCGCGAATCTCCCTGGAATAAGGATGGAGCGCAACAACAAAAAGTGTTGGCACAAACAAGAACAGTAAGGCCGACAAAGCACAGTTCATCCAGAGGATTTGTACATGAAATACAGCATTAAGACTTTAACTGCAGGCTTTGCACTATCAACCCTTCTAGCGGCATCAGCCCAAGCTGCAGAGTATGTTCGCTACGAACAAAATGGGGCCGTTCATTGGGGCGAACTGCAAGGCGATATGATCCACCAACTGGCGGATGCCCCCTATCTGGACGATAGCCACACTGGGCAAATGGTCAAAAAATCCGATGTCATGCTAAAAGCGCCTGTCGACCCAGAGCTTGTGATAATGACCGCTTTGAACTTCCGCAGCCATATTACTGGCGAACCAGCCGATTACCCAGGCCTGTTTATGGTGCCAGCTAGCTCCATTATCGGCCCAGAAGAACAAATGCTTATCCCCAGTGAGACTAAGAACTTTCACTATGAAGCAGAAGCCATCGTAGTCATCGGCAAGCGTGCAGAAGACGTTTCGGTAGAAGACGCTCACGAATACATCTTTGGTCTAACGGCTGGCAACGATGGTAGCGCGCGAGACTGGCAAGGAGCCGACTTGCAGTGGGCCAGAGCCAAAGGCAGCAAGACGTTCAACGCCGTAGGGCCTGTTTTGGTAACAGGTGTTGATTACAATAATGTCGACATCCAAGGCCGTAAGAATGGTGAAGTTGTTCAGGGTGAAAACACATCGGACATGCTTTTCAACTTCGACTACATGGTGAGCTATATTTCACATTATTTCGTATTAGAGCCAGGTGACATTATTTGGTCCGGCACAATGGGACGTACACGTTCAATTGCCCCTGGAGATGTGTACGAAGTAGAAGTAGAAGGTGTCGGTATTTTGCGCACCCAAATGGCTCAAGGTAAATAAGACCTAAACGACGCCGTTAAGCCATAAAAAAAGGGAAGCCTGTACACACAAGCTTCCCTTTTTATTACCCGCCCTGGCTAGATTTCGTCAGTAGCGTAACGGCTTTGATCGGCGTACTTCCAATATACCTGCCCAAAGAACATTTCATCCCAAGACTGATCCCCCCATGGCACTTCGCGAGCGGGGTCTGGGTTAGACTTATTCTGTGTTGAATTATCAAACGCGCCTGTTGCCACAATTTCCGTACCAGCTGGTAGCAACTTAGGCTCCTTCATTCGATACTCCATCTGCCAGTTATAATTGTAGTTCGCAATATTGATAAGCTCCTCGACCTTGCCATCGGGATAATGAGCCGCGAATCGCATGCGCTTACCACGGAAATGCATATGCGGTGTGAAGCCATAAATATAGGCGTCCGCATCTAGCGTAACAGACTGAGTTTGCTCGAAGTCTTTCGCGTAGGGCGGGATATTCGTCCACTCTCGAGGGAAAATACAGGCGCAACGGCCAGACATCCTCTCCTGAGGCTCTTCACCTTTGGGGTAGAACCAAATACCTATTTCACTGGCATCTGTCGTTTCTCTCCCTGTCGTTGTGTAGTGCAGCTGCAGACCAAGTGTAGAACCTGCCTTTAGCAAGCCGCCTGTATTCTCCGGTTCAACAAGCGGCTCCGCACCAGGAATATACGGGGTAATTCTAGCTGCATTTGGATCGCCACCGCCTAAGAAGTTACGTGGCCGCTCACCAGGCCCTGCCAAGGCATTCAAGGTATGGTGAAGCACAGTCCGGTCCCCAGCCACATATTGAGTCGCTTTTACCCAGCGATCCTCCTCAAGCTCAATTGGGACAGCTAAGGTAATATAATCCAGCACACCGGTGGCAGGGATATTCTGCGGGGGCACCTTTACGATTAAATCAGGTTCGCCAAAAGCCCACTTGGTGTCAGGCCACTCCAAGTTGGCTAGCGGGTCCGTGTCGCCATCTTTCTTAGCGCCTTCTGCGATCCAGTGAATAACTTTCTGTTGATCTTCTACCTCTAGCACATAGTCGTTCTCAAACTCACCCACGTGAGGGTCTATTTGCGCTGGAGGCATACGTTTGGTCATCAATACTTCGCGGATCATGGGAGACCAGCCTTGCACCATGGCATGGCTATCCATGGCAAACGGGGCTATCCCACCGGCTCGGTGACAAGAGGCGCAGTTCTCGGCCAGAATGGGGGCAATGTCTTTGGAGTAAGAAAGATCACGATGTTTGCTCGCCGCGGCGTACTCGATATCCGCCCCAGTCACTGAAACCATTGGCTCTTGAATTTCTTCCCCTGCCACTAGCTGCGATAGCGCGGCCTCCAAACCGTCTATCGTCCCTCTATAAAGCACTTCAAATGTAGAGGGGTCGTAAAGAAAAGTCTCGCCACTGGCTTTGATACCAAAGGCTTCGGCGACAATCTGCCCATCATCAATCAAGATAGGCATTTCAACTCCATAACCGTTATGAGCAGACTTGACGGTACTGCGCTCTTCCCCAAGCGGGTTAAGCATCATGAACTCGACACCCTGTTCCGAGTATTGCTGCTGCAAAGCTGCAAACTGCCCCAGAGCGGAGCGAGTTTGATCGCTGCCGTTACGCTGCACCAAGAACGCCATGGCCTCGTGATCGTCATACCAGGCCATATGGTGAAAATAACCGTCTTGATCCAGCAGGGCGAAATCGCCCACTTTCTCTGCAGCAGCAGAACCGGCGGCTAGAATGGAAGCCAAGCACAGTGGTAACAGCACCCACTTCTTGCTTAGCTTTTTGCTCCCCAGTTTGTTAAACATAATTTCCTCCGATGCCTCGTTATTATTCTTAGACCACAAGCAATTAATCGCCTATAAAGCTTTAGCGATACTTAGTAAACGATGCTAGCACTCCGCCTATGCAAGTCAATCGCACGGGGCTAGCAGATCTACCTATTTCATCAACGATTGTTCAATTTTAATAATCGAGAAGATAGATAAAGAAGATAAAGCTCTAAAAATGACGGTTGGAGCGAGAGGCTTCCCCTCCCCCTGCCCTATGATCTTGTGCAAAGGCGAATACATGCACCCCCTTGATATGGCACAATACCAAGTATCAACCGCTCACTAGTATTAAGACATATGACAATAGACCTACAAAACACCGATAGCCATTCCTCAAACAGCTTCGTTGACGAGGCTATCAACAACTCAAATACACCCGTCGTGCTGTTTTCGCTTGGTTGGTGCTCTTTCTGTCGGGCGCTAAAGCAACTGCTAGATTCCTTGCAAGTCCATTACAAGGTATACGAATTGGACCAAGGGGAGTTTCTGGAACCTCAGCTACAGCGAAGCACGCGGGCACGACTGCGGGAGCTAGGAAACAGTGGCACTCTTCCTCAGCTCTTCGTCGCCACCCAGCCCATGGGTGGCTACACGGATGTGCTTGCCGCCGCCCAGAGAGGGGCACTGCAGGACTTGCTCACAAAGCACAATATCCCCTTTGGATCGACAGCGGAGGCTAGACACTAATGTACTTCTTACTTAAGAACCTGCACGTTTTCGCCGTCATCGTGTTGGCGATATGCTTGGTGATTGAAAATATGGCCATTAAGCCGACGATCAGTCGAGAGGATGTGCGTAATTTGCTCAAAGTCGATGCCGTATACGGACTGAGCTCCTTAGTCGTCCTGGGTTTAGGCCTTTGTCTTTGGTTTTGGGTAGGTAAGCCCGCGGAGTTTTACTCGAAGAACCCAGTGTTTCACGCCAAAATTGCTTTGTTTGTCTTAGTAGGGCTGCTGTCCATTTATCCGACGATGTTTTTCATGCGCAGCCGCAAGAGCGAGAGCGAAAATATCGATACTCCCAAGGCTGTCATTCGGCTCTTACGAGCCGAAATTGTCCTGCTGCTGTTTATTCCTGTACTGGCCATGCTAATGGCACGAGGCGTTGGCTTGTAGGCAAAGGGCTATGCTAGGACGCCCTGAAACCATTTAGAGAGATCGGCTATTTGCGCGGGGCATACTGAGTGCTCCATGGGGTAAGACTTGTATTCCACCGGATGGCCCATCTCCTTAAGAGAGTCAACGGCGGCCAAACCAAGACTCTCACCCACCACATTGTCATGGGTACCGTGACAAACCAATACTGGAAGCTTAGCGTTCTGCTCACGCGGCTCTATGATGTCGGCGGTGGGGAAATAACTAGAAAGTGACAATGCAGCGGCTAATGGATGCACGCAGGTCAGCGCCGCTTGGAGAATAACGGCCCCTCCCTGAGAGAACCCTGCTAATATGATTCTGCGGCTATCCACGCCCCGCTCTATTTCCCTATCCACGAAAGCGTGCACCGCTGCGGCAGACTGCAACAACTGCACTTCATCTACCTTACGATCAATGCTCAATTCCTTTATGTCATACCAGGCTGGCATCACAAAACCGCCGTTAATCGTCACCGGAATAGAGGGCGCATGGGGGAAGATAAATCGAACACTCAAGTCTTTGGGTAAATTTAGCTCAGGCACTATTGCGGCGAAATCGTTGCCATCAGCCCCTAAACCATGTAACCAAATAACAGACGCATCAACGTCCTTTTCCGGAGAAGACAGCAACTCGATAGCAGGTAATAACGACATATAACACCCTTCACTTCTTAAAAGACGACAGCACCATACAGCGCTCTATCTGTCGAATGCTATTACAGACTGTCCGATTTGTCATTGCCAAAGCGATGATGATCGCCCTATTATCGAGCAGCATTAAAATGAGAAAAATACCATGATCCAGCCCAGAAGCTATTGGCCCAGAACCGCTGCAATATTGATCGCTTTAAGCCTTTCACTAAGTGCCCATGCCTTAGATGAGGAGGCCCTGCGGGAGGCCCTAAAGGACCCTAGCAGGGAAGTCAGCGACCGCATAAGAGACGAAGCCAGTAAGCCCGTCGAAGTGCTTACCTTCTTCGGCGTGCAACAAGGAATGACCGTATTGGATGTATACGCCGCTGAAGGCTATTTCACCTACATACTGTCCAAGGCGGTCGGCGAAGATGGCATCGTTTACGCTCAAACCCCCAGAAGTTCGGGAGGGTCTCAGGATGGGCGAGCCGATATGACTCAAGCTCAGGCCTTGGATACCAAGATTGCGACAAGCAAACTCAGCAATGTTGTGCGCCTGCAGCAGTCTATCCATCAATTAGAGATACCCCCCGAGTCGCTCGATTTCATTTTGCTTTCGCAGATTTTTCACGACTATTACAACGGCAGCCCCGCTAGGGCACAACAACTGCTACATAGCTTAGAAGGCTTGCTCAAACCCGGTGGTATCATTGGCGTTATTGATCACGCTGGTGATGAGGGTGCTAATAATGTCCGCATGCACCGAATACAGGAAGCTGACGCACTGGCAGCTTTTCGCGAAGCTGGTTTCATTATAGAGGCTCAAAGCGAGCTATTGAGGAACCCACGTGATCGACACCGGCGCTCAATATTCGACCCAAGCCTTAACAGAAATACAGACCAATTCATATTTCGTGCGAAAAAGCCGCCACAAGAGTAAGCTCCCACGTGTAAACTCAAACCGCCAGTCATTGAAGGAATAGAAATTGGAAGACATTATCGATTTACTGCAAGAAGCGAACGAACCTGTTCCCGTTCCGCTTGAGCTTCCCGATGAGGATTTACTCGTTGTCATCGAGGAAGAACTGCTCTTATCACTACCTGATGACCTACGTGTATTCCTGCTAAACGTGAGCGATGTGGTCTATGGCAGTATCGAACCTGTCACCGTGACCGACCCCGCCTCCCACACCTACTTGCCAGAGATGGCCGCTATTGCATGGAGTCTCGGAATGCCTAGGCACCTATTGCCCATTTGCGAAAGCAATGGCGCCTACTACTGCATTGATCCAGACGGAGGCGTCGGCCTATGGGATGGACAAATGTCTGACGAGGATGCCTGGGAATCAATTTGGCATTGGTGCCGCGAGGTTTGGCTAGAACAGGACTAATTACAATACGAAAAAGGGAGGAATGGCATGAGCATGATTCTAGTATGGATGGTTATTGGTATAGGGCTGATTATTTTCGAGCTACTGATAACGAGCGTCGTTGCGGTATTTTTTGGCATAGGCGCTATTGTGACGGCGATTCTGCTGCAATTCGGGCTCATCGAGTCTTCCGCCTCTCAATTTATGGTCTTTGCTATCGTCAGTGTCGCTAGCCTATTGCTGGCCCGCGATAAATTGGCAAATTGGTTTAGAGGCGGCACTAAAGACAAAGGCGGCGATTCCAACTTCCAATCGGAGATCGGTGAGCGAGGCACTGCTATACAAGACTTTGCAAACGGCGCTGGCAGAATTCGCCTCAATGGCGTGGAGTGGTCGGCATTTTGTGATGAGCCATTAAGTGAAGGCGAAACTGTTTGGGTAGTCTCCAACAATGGCATACAACTGACTGTATCGCCCAAAAAACCTGAAAAACAAGCATTGAAAGAACAATCAAACTAGGGGATAAAACATGGATCTTACATTTACTAATATCGTCGCAATAGGACTTGCGCTAGCCGTAGTTGTTACCATTTTAAAAACGGTTCGCATCGTCCCCCAACGCTCCAACTTCGTAATAGAACGCCTAGGCAAATACTCCAGAACCCTCGAATCCGGTTTTCACATCCTTATCCCACTCGTCGACAAGGTCGCCTATCAACACACCTTAAAAGAAGAGGTCATCGACGTGGAGCGCCAAGCCTGCGTGACCAAAGACAATATTCAGGTGGGAATCAATGGCGTGCTCTATATGCAAGTAGTCGATGCCCACAAGGCTAGCTATGGCATCAGCAATTACCGCTACGCAGCCTCACAACTGGCACAAACAACCATGCGTTCGGTGATCGGTCAGACCGACCTAGATAAAACTTTCGAAGAACGCGCCAAAATCAACGAGGACGTTGTAAGAGCGCTGGACGAAGCCGCAAGCCCTTGGGGCATCAAAGTGCTTCGTTATGAAATTTCCGACATCGAGCTGCCTGTTAGCATCAAGGACGCGCTGGAACAGCAGATGCGCGCAGAGCGTGAGAGACGCGCTGCGATTGCAAAGTCCGAAGGCGAGCGCCAATCAATGATCAATGTCTCCGAAGGCCAGAAACAAGAAGTGATTAACCTGTCAGAAGCGGACAAGATGCGTCAGATTAACGAGGCCGAGGGTAGAGCGCGAGAGATCGAACTTATCGCCAACGCGACAGCTGAGGGCATCAAGAAAATAGCCGTTTCCATTGGCGAGCCTGGCGGTAAAGAAGCCGTTAGCTTGCGCATAGCAGAACAATACGTAAAAGAGTTCGGCAACCTTGCCAAGACTAATAATACGATGATTATTCCAGCCGAACTGTCCAATATTGGCGGAACTATTGCAGGGCTTGCCGAAATCCTTAATGTTAAAAAAGCCTAACTAAACCGCATCGGCTAGGCCTTTAGGGGCAGCGGCACTCGCTGCCCCTAAAGCTCATCTAGGCCCACCTGTTCGTCATCTACCCAGCTACGATCTCCCTTGATTGGTTTTCTCTTGGTTACACTCAACCAGTCTAGAGAGACACCCGAGATAGCGGAGAATCGCGATACCCTAAACACAATACGCAGTAGCTCTGGCCGTTTGCGCAGCGAAGGCTCTTCCGCTCTTGGAATAAACCAAAGAACAATGCCCAAACGCAGCAAACTGCTCACCACAAACACTACATACATAGGGCTGCGCATCTGTCCCATAAAAGCCAATAGCGAGGCAATATCGGGCGAGATGGAGGCCACCAAACCACCTAGTATTGCACCAAAGAAAACGGCGACAGCAGCAAGTGCTGACTGCATAGCGGCATAGACTGCAAAATCACTGCGATAGGGACGAATATCGTAGATGTAGTTAGCGGTACTTAAGGTAAAGGCGCTCCAAAATACGCCTGATAGTAATTGCACCACCAATAGATATGTGAAATCAGCCGACAGCAGCCACAACAGCGGCACCACTGGAATCGCCATGCTCGATACAATCATCATCAAGCGGTTGCCAAATCGGTCGCCAAAACGCCCCCAAAACCTCAAGCTGAGAAACTGAGTGGCAATAGAGGCAACGGAGTTCAACGCATATTCGATATAGGTAAACTGCAGGTCCGTCAGCATATAGACCGAGAAAAAGGGGGCAGACAAGGCTACTACGCCCTGCATCGCCGCCACAAAGATACTGTAGTCCCTGAATGTCTTATCGCCCAGAGACTCCTTAAGCTGCGCAATGCTTTGGCTAAAGCTTATGCGCATGGCATTGTCAGCAATAAAATCGGGGTCGTGCATATGCGACAACTGCTTGGCGGAAATAAACCTGCCCAACCCCGCTACGGCAAATAGAATGACAAAACCCAGCCAAGGCACTCCCAGAGTCTCACCGGCACTCAATAGCAGGCCGCCACCGATAAAGATCACCAAGGAGGCAATCATGGTGAGCCTTGTTCGAGCGGCAAAGAAGCTTCCTCTTCGACGTTTCGGGACTATGCTCCCCATCCAGGCGCGCCACTGGGGCTGAATGAAGCTCATGCACGAAAAATAAATAATGGAGAGCACTATCAACCAGAATACCGAGTCCTCCCAACGCACCACGGCTAAGGCGGCAATAGCCATCACCACAAGCGCTTGCAAGTACGCGGTGTTAACCACCAAGGGTTTCCGCGGTAAATAGCTACCAAGCCATGCGGATAGCAACTGGGCAAGTGCGGCGAAGAGTTGAGGCACGGCTGTGAGCACGCCCATTTGCACGGCTGATGCGTTCAGGTAGATGGCGAAGGCATTAAAAAAATTATCACCAGTCGACGTCATAGTCGACGATGATACGGCCTCGCGTTGTGACAGGTGCAGGGTTCTACGCAGCCAAAGAGTTCGGTCTTTGGCTCTACTTAGCTTTTGTACACTCTCTGTAGAGGCCGCATGGGCTTGAGGCTCTACTTCTAGTGACATAACACTCGCTCGCTCTAATTACAGACAAATTTAACGGATGAACTGAGCATCTTATTAACAGACACAAGGCCCTGACAAGGGCGGGCGCGAATGATGAGGCGAAAAACTACGACTTGCAACAAAAAAATGCGCGCTCCGAGGACATCGAAGGCGCGCATTCTTTTACGAAGTAGAGAGGGACTTTATTGAGAGTCTGGCATTAGGGCCAATGCCGCTTCGTTGGCCGCCTGTCCTGGTATCGCATCTTCGCTTAGCACGATATCGATGCACTGGTGATACACATCGTTCTGATCGTTCTGAGTCGTTGTATTGTAGACACCATGGAATGTCCCTGCTGGGTCCTCCATTACTTGGATAATCTGTAAGGTGCAGTTGTCGCACTCTACATCTGGAAGCGTGACTTCCCATGTATAGCTTGGCTGTGCCCCTTCGCGACCATGGGGGTTAAGGTAATCCATCAACACTGCGTCGGTGTTGAAGAAGTCGCCGTCAGTTGCTTGATCGCCGCGGCGACAGTGGTCATTTTCATCGATAGGACAACCGCCAGGACGGTTATCTGGGTCCTGTGCCACAATCCAGCGAGGATCTACGAAATCGTCATCACCATCTGTGTCGAATGCGATGCGAAAATAACCAGGGTGAGGAATATACTCGGCAATGCTCACCGTAATTGTCTCGCCTGGCTTGTAGGTGTAAACGGCGCCTGTCGCCACACCATCTGGATTGCCGCAAACACCTATCTTGGTGTCGGCGCCTAGTCTGCCTTGTTCATACTTGGCCACATGAGTGCCAGCGCGTTGCAGATCGATATGTGCACTAGCGCTGCTTGCGAACGCCACGAGCAGCAAAAGTGCCACACTGCTTCTTAGCAGTCGGGCAGTATAGCAACTGCCAGTGATGGAAAGATGACAGATACGGTGTAGGTTCATATTTTCTATACTCAATATATTAAAAATTTAAAGAAGCACAAAGCTGTTTCAGCTTCTTCGTAAAGAGAGGTCGATGTAATGTTAACTCGCCAACGATTATATCGCGCACGATTTAAAATGCAACACCCAACCATTAGGCAATAGCAATTCACTCTTCTCTATCGATTGCTCGCTGCAAATGCTCCATTAGAGAATCTAGATTCTTCTTCAACTCTATGCCCTGCTCCAAGGGGAATTGAGCTCGTGCCATTAGATTCTGCGGCACATTGATGCACTTCTTTTTTAGCGCTTTGCCTGCGCGAGTTAGAGAGACCATCACAATTCGCTCATCGGCCTCGTCTCGCAGCCTTGCCACATACCCCATAGACTCAAGGCGCTGTAGCAGGGGGGTTAAGGTATTGCTAGCTAATTTAGCTCGCGAACCGATACTCGAGACGGAACAAGGCGCATCCTCCCACAGAATGAGCAACACAATGTATTGAGGATACGTGAGCCCTAGGGGCTCGAGTTCTAACTGATAGAGTTTCGTCATCAGCCGCGAGGCCGCGTACAAGGGGAAGCACAGCTGATAATCCAATAATAGATAGTCTTCCGGTGTTAGTGTTTTATTGGTAGACAATGTGTCTTGCTCTCACTCTTTGGGGTATGCCAGTGAACCACGATGCATTCGCATCAAGCTCGATTGCTCTCATCAGAGCGAACAAGAATAATGCTGTCGAGCGCCTGCGTCTAGGAAAGCTTTACTAACTGCCATTTGACTAACACAGCAAGTAAAACTATGGTTGTCGCAATAACAGCAGCGCTCGTGTGCCAATCACGCAGGCCTGCACGGGAGTATCGTCGCTCTTGTTCATTCTTTTAGGGAATCCAATATGTCTGACGACCTTTATATTTCCTGCCCCCACTGTCACAAGAAGAATCGCGTGCCAGCCAACAAATTAAACGGGGAAGGCAACTGCGGAGCCTGCAAGAAAGCCTTGTTCACGGGCAAGCCTATCTCTTTGATTCAAACCCAATTTGATCGCCACCTAGGAGGTGATTTACCGATACTAGTCGACTTTTGGGCGCCTTGGTGCGGCCCATGCAAGCAGTTTGCTCCCATTTTTGAGGCAGCGGCAAAGGAATTCGAACCCAGGTTAAGGCTCATTAAAATCAATACCGAGGAACAAACGGGCCTTGCCGCACGCTATGCCATACGCAGTATTCCCACGCTAATGATCTTCAAGCAAGGAAAGGAAATAGCACGGCTAAGCGGAGCACTGCCTCAGGCCGAGCTGAAACGCTGGGTACAGCAACACTTAGCGCTATAAAATAGCGACTAAACTAAAGAAGACAAGCGAACATCGCCGCCTAATACCCTTACCAATTGTCCATCGCTATTAAAGACCGGCACCGACACAGTGAAGCAGAAATCATCTGTGGCCGCCGAGCGATATAGAGGCGTTATATAGGGCTGGCCTGAGTCTATAACAGCCGAGAACCACTCTCTTTGCCTCCAGTTCTTACCGCGGGCACTGCTCGCCTCGCTCATGTACTCCTGATCTGCAAAGATGTTTTCACTGATTTGAATGCCGTCAGAGCCTACCAAATAGAGCAGCTCGAATCTTGAATCTCGCTCTAGCACCGTTCTCAGGGTTTGCTCAGCCATGCTCATATTCCCGGAAATAAGCGATGATTCTTTAGCCACTCCAACCATGACCTGCTGGGCCAATTTGTGGATTTTTAGAGTAAAGCCACCGATACCCTCCAAGAGCCTGTCACTTTGCTTATGCACAGCCGAGCTCAGCTCACCCACTTGAACCGCTTTACTTTGCATATCACTCGCAACACGAGATACCGTTTGTACATCTCGGTTAACCATATTCATGGCAGAGGACATCTCATTCGTACTATGGGCAATATCGCTCACTTTTACGTCCAATTCGCCCATGGCACTGCTGACGGTATGCAGCTCTTTACGCATATTGCGCACGCCATTCTCTCCGTCCTCTACCGCCACTTCCATCTGCCCGCCCGCCTGCTGAAGCCCAGACACATCGCTCTTAAATTTATCGATAATGGCGGACACCTGATCGGTCGCATCGGTTGTATGGCCTGCAAGGTCTCTGACCTCTTCGGCCACCACAGCGAAACCGCGCCCGTGTACCCCAGCTCTTGCTGCTTCGATAGCCGCGTTCAAGGCGAGTAGATTGGTTTGTTTAGAGATGGAAGAGATGACGCCGATCACTCGAATAACCTCTTCCAGTTGAGCCTCGAGGCTTTTGATCGCAGTGGCCAGATGCTTTTCAGCACTGCTAATGGCATCAATATTCTGCAGCACTTCGCCGCTGCCAGTCTCGCAGCTACGGATCGCTTCGGCGACTTTATTGGAAAGCGCGGCTACATCGTTTGCTCTAGGCACTAACTCGCGCTCGAGGGTGGTGGTGACCTCTTCACTGCTACTGGCGATGTTTTCAGAAGACTGTGCCAGCTCGCGCCCCGTCTCGGCTGTCTCCCTGGCGATGGTCGATAGCGCTGGCGCCTGAGCGGCAATACCAACCGTGGCGGCGACACTTTCGGCAATCTTGCCATGGAGAACACCTAAAAGATCCCCCATGGCCCGACTTAGCTCATCGTCATGGGGAAACTGCTCAGTTAAATCCAGAGAGCGAGTAAGCTGTTTAATCTGCTGAGTGAGCGAGACTGACTCTTTCCGCCAAGCCAATAGTTTCATTGTGCATTCCTTCGGTTAGCAATTGATAATAGATTAAGAATCGAAACAACATGAGCGTGCCAAAAACTAATTGGCAGCCAAAGCCACTCTCCACGACTAGTCCCAAGACTACTCGTTTCCCCGAAGAAACCGTTGATATACGTTCAGATGATTATTCTTATTATTGGCGCGCGGCTAAAATAGACATTTGCGCGCAAGCGGAGCCAAAACCCAGCCGCTCTAATAGCTTGTCGACACTTTGAGCAGACTCTTAAGCAGGTTTTTCCTTATTTTGAAAAAAAATAACACCAAGTACCAAATTTAGCTAGTTATTGCAGCGGCTTTACCACTCTCACATAGTGGCTGAGCACTTCATCCCAGGTCGTGGGGCCAAACACTGCCGTTTGCTCCGGGTCTGGGTTATAGACATTCGCCGTAGAGTTATCGTAGACAGTCTCCGCCTCTAGAATAGCACCACGCGGTATCAGCAAAGGCTCCTGCAGGCGATAATTGAGCTGCCAGTTGAAGTTGTAGTTTGCGACATTAAGCAACTCTTGAGGCTCCTGGCCGGCTTGACCAAGAAACAGTCTCATACTAATGCCCCTCCCGTGCATCTGCGGAGCGACGGCCTCCATATAGACGTCGGTCTCCAGCGGCAGGCTGCTTACCCGCTCTGTATGGTTGGCATCCCCTGCCGCAATCTGCAGTTGATTGGAGTGCAGAGGAATATGCTCGACCTGCTGAAATGGCTTATCGCGAAAGTACAAGCCCACTCTTGTGCTGTCGCTTACTTCTCTACCAGAGCTCACATAACGAATCTTAAAGGCCAGCTTACTTCCCGCAGGCAAGAACAAGCCCGAATCTGACGAGAATTGATCCTCACTCTGTCCTGGGACAAATATACTAATGAAATGAGCATTATCGGGGCTAGTCATCTCCGTCGGATCTAAGGTCGAAGCATCGGCAGCCAAAGCATAGACCATCACGCTGTGCAGCACTGACTTCTCACCCGCATCATACGCCACGGCACTAAGCCATTTATCTTGTGTCAGGCCCAACTCCGCATACTCATAACGAAAATCTACCACCCCAGTCGCCGGCACTTGCTGCGGGGGGATATCCACTATCAGGTCAGGCTCCCCCAATGCCCAAGCGTCCTCTTGGGCCCTAGCCTGAGTGGCCTCGGCCAACGGGTCGGCATCGCCTTCGTTGCGTGCACCACTATCAATCCAATAGACGAGCGTCGCGACTTCCTCTGGTGTAATCGCATTATCGTGAGTCCACTCGCCAACGGATTTATCTAACTGCCCTGGCGGCATACGCTTAGTTAATAAGACCTCTCGCACCATGGGGCTCCAGCCCTGAATCATGCGGTGACTTCGCATTGCCCAAGGCGCCAAACCGCCTTCTACATGGCAATAGGCACAGCGGCGTAATAGTATCGGGGCAATATCTTCGCTATAAGAAGGGGCTTTGGCCTCGAAACGCTTCTTGTAGGAGTACTCCACCGCCTCTGCGCCAGCATTAAGCACCGGGGCAGAAGCGGACCTGGCACCCGATAGGATCGCCTCTAGTGCACTGCCTAAAGCTGCAGCCCCCGATTCGTTAAGTACAGGCCCGAGATAGAGCACTTCATGGGATTCAGGATCCAATACTGCCGCCTGAGCATATTCACTGAAACCAATCGATGTGGAAACAATCTGTGAGCGATCGAGTAGCACTGGCAGATCGACCGCGATCTCACTCATTTCCTGCTTTAGCAGCTCAGGCTGGGGTGTGGGGGAAGGAGTAATGAGGAAAAATCGCAGGCCTTGGTCAGCAAAGCGCGCCGCTATTCTAACAAGCTCTTGAGCCGTCTCCTGTGAGGCTTTGTCGCCTGACTTAATCATTAACAGCACGGCAGCTTGATCGTCCACTAAACGACTAAGCTGGTGATACTGACCATGATGATCGAGCAACGCAAAATCACTCGGCCGAGACGATTGAGCGTTAGCTGCGATGGCACCGCAGGCTGTCATTACAAGAAGTACGAAGCGAGCAAACATCATAATAAAGCAGCGTCTCCAGTCGGTCTCTAGGCTTAAATAATGCAAACATTTAAGCATGAGGGACAGGAATACGCTGCCTAGATTCGTGAAAATCACTGACGAATAATGAAACTCGCCTTGTTAAATTATGAAATTCACCAGTTTGCCCGGCACAAAGATCGTTTTCTTGATCGCATGCCCTTGAAGCTTATCGGCAACGCCTTCGGCATTACGAGCTAGCTCCTCAATAGCAGGCTTATCCAAGCCCGCATCAATCGTCATCTCTGCCCGGCGCTTACCGTTGATATGCACAGTCATTGTTATTTCGGCCGCTTTCAGCCATTGCTCTTCGACGCTAGGCCATTCGTAGTACGCCAAAGTCTCGCTATACCCAAGTTTTTGCCATAGCTCTTCCCCTATATGGGGAGCAAACGGAGACAGCAACAAGACGAACTTTTCCGCTATCGTCTTAGGCAAGCACTTCTGCTTCTTGGCCACATTGATAAATTCCATCATTTTTGCGATGGCCGTATTAAAGCGCATATTCTCAATATCATTAGTCACTTTATCGACAGTAATATTGATCTCCCGGCGCAGCTCATCACTGGCTTCGGACTCAGGTACATCCTGAATCGCCTCTGCCAGCTCGCCCGTCTGCGTATTGATAATAAGGGCCCAGGAACGATCCAAGAAACCTCTTACGCCTTTAACCCCGTTAGTCTGCCAGGGCTTAACCGCTTCAAGAGGCCCCATAAACATCTCGTACAGCCGCAGCGAGTCGGCACCAAAGTCGGCCACCACGTCATCCGGATTCACCACGTTCAGACGCGACTTGGACATTTTCTCTTCACGCGCGCTCAGAGGAATATCGGATCCTTTTGCAAAGGGTTTGCCATCACGATACTCAACATCACCAGGAAGATAGAATTTGCCATTCGCGTCCCTATGACTGATGCCTAGAATCATGCCTTGGTTAAACAACTTCTTGAAAGGCTCTTTTGTCGATACCAAACCACAGTCGAATAGCACCTTATGCCAGAAACGGGCATACAGAAGATGCAGCACCGCGTGCTCAACACCGCCAACGTAAAGATCTACTGGCCCCCAGTATTTTTCGGCTTCGGGCGAGAACGCCTGTTTGTCATTCTTAGGGTCCATATAGCGCAGGTAATACCAGCACGATCCTGCCCACTGGGGCATGGTATTGGTTTCGCGCAACAGCTCCTCGCCGTTCAGCTCTACCTTCATCCACTCCTGTGCGCGTGCCAATGGTGGCTCACCGTCTTCAGTCGGCTTGTACTCGCTTAGCTCAGGCAGAGTAATTGGTAGCTCTGCCTCATTAA
>JAWWAY010000021.1:0-37557 GCA_033721235.1 Pseudohongiellaceae bacterium
GGTCCGGCCGCTAGGGGAGAGTATTTGCAGGAGCTTAGAGACTCCATGGCTCTAAGCCGACAAGCCGAAGACGCCCCAGAGATCTATCGCGAAATTGTTCGTCAGATAGTAGAGGTGGACTTTCCAAGCGAAGTGGATAGAGCCCTGCGCTCTGCTCGTGAGTCTTTGCGAGAGCTATCGGGCTCGGAAATCGTAGACGAAGAAATGCTTGCTGAATTTGATTCGCAGATGGATGCACTGGGAGAAGAGCTGAAGAATAATGTGGGTGACCTTCGCGCTATGCGAGAAGAGATATCGGCGGCGTTGCAAGAGGCTCATGAGAACCGAGAGGGCTTGGTGAAAGAGTGGCAAGACTCACTCAATGACCTATTGCAGAGAGTTGAGCCTATTCGTGAGAGTGCGATTGAGAAGGCGCAGGAACTTAGTGAGCTTCGCCAGCAGGAGATCGACCAGCAGCAGGCCGCTTGGGATGCGCAGTTGGCCCAGTTTCAATCGGATGTTTACAGCGCGGTATGTGAATATGGTGTATTGCTGCGAGAGCTCCCTTCAGACGAGCACTTGAGTCTAATTCTTAAGGGCTTAGGAAACAAAGATGCAGGGCCAAGCGAAGACTTAATAATCGTTTTGGCCAAGAGCGACCTGGAGCGCTGTCAGAGCGCAGAGATTAATGCTGCGCAGCTACGAGAGCGTGCCCAGCACTATAGCTTCTAAAACAAACTCCTTACCGGAGCGCTTAGTAGGGCGCTCCGGTAATATTGGTATCAGCGGGCGTAAACTGCCGTGCCTCGTCGTTGAGTTGATACAGCCTCGTAATCAAAAGTAATACTCCCGGTACGTCTAGAAGATCGTAGTCGCTTAGCGCAAGCTTACGGCGAATGCGTTCACGGCTTAAGTATGAGGCCCCATCGGACGCGAAGTTTAAATAGTAGAAGTGCTCATCTTCTACTCCCCAGTTGCTGGAGAGCAGCTGCTGTCCAACTCCGCCATCGAAACGCTGGAAGGGGTAGAACCAGCGCCCGCCCGCATAACCGGCTTCATAAGTCACCACATTCCCATCTGGGTAGTACCAAGTGACATCGGAATAGCGAAAACGCGGTGTGGCCAAATTGCCGTTGGGCCAAAATACCGGTTCTCCGGAATGGGTCCAGTGATAAGCCATCGGTCTCCCATTCGGGTAGAAGATCGTCACATCGTGCCCCGGAGCTGCCATGAATACCTGGCCATTGGGAAAATACCATGCGCTATTGTAAAGATCATTGGAGATCAGCGCGCCATTGTCATAGCTTGGCCCGTAGCGGGTGTTCGCTGTGAGGATTGCGCTCTGGCAGGTTCGCGTGTTGAGCTCTGATAATTGGCTGAGCATATTTTCAGCCTCGGCATACGAGTCGCCGTGGGCCGGAATCATCTTGTTGAGGGTCACCATTTTCGCCATAAATTCCAGTGTGGCGCAGGCCGATGAAAAGTCGTCGGAGTCTGCGTGGCCGAAGGAGCTGGCGGTGCTGGCAAGGAATAAAATGCTAGAAAGGAGTCGCTTCATGACTATTCTCTCCTGAAATGTAAGAGGTTTGACTGGCAGATTAGTCCTGTGAGGGTGAATCTAGACTGAATGGACGGGGCGAAAGTATTCGTTGAGACGAAAAAATATGCACTTGCTCGCAAAAGGAGTGACACTCATTGTTGGTATACTCGCGAGTTATCTTATAAAATGACCCGGTGTCTGGTTTCAGTCGCCAAGTGCCTCACGCCTAAAAAGCCTGAAAGGTCCGAGTGATGTGGCAAAGTCCCTATAATAATTAAGAAGCGGTAGTGTAAGGAGAATAAGATGGACTGTCCCAAATGTAATGCGAATATGGTCGAGCGTTCTGTCGAGGTACTGCACGGCAAGGTAGTTATCGATCAATGCAGCAGTTGCAAAGGGTTATGGTTCGATAATGGTGAAGCGGAACAGCTTAAAAGTTCCTGGATGTCTGATTTTCTAGACAGCGGTGATCCAAAAATTGGTAAGACTTACAACCGTGTACGTGATATTCACTGCCCGCGCTGTGGCAAAAGCATGGCTAAGTTGACCGATAAGCGCCAGCCTCACCTAGAATACGAAGCCTGTGAAGAGCACGGTATGTTCATGGATGCCGGTGAATTTACTGACTATAAGCACGAAACCCTGATGGACCTATTCAAAGGTCTGGTAGCGTCGCTTAAGCGCAAGTAAGCCTACAGTCGCGCCCCAGGCCATCTGGGGTGATGCCATACTGCCCTCTCAATACATTGGGGGGGTAGCTGCCTAAACTTCCCTAAATCCATCCATTGATTCCGTGGTGTATGAAAATCCGAGCCTGTTGAGGCCCAGAGATCATTCAAGACGGCAATATCTGCCATATGGGCCACGCCATTGGGGTCTAAATTAGAGTAGCTTACCTCCATGGCTTCGCCATTCACGCGAGCAAATTCTTGTACTAATAGGCGAATCTTCTTATTGCCCATTCTGTAGCGGTTTGGGTGAGCGAGTATGCTTATGCCGCCGGCCTCGTGAATGGTGTCGATAGCCTTAGCCATCGAGCACCAGTGAGCTTTGGCACCAAAGCGGCCCTTATTATTCAAATGTCTCTTAAAAGCTTGCTCTTTATTACGGGCGACACCGTTGGCAATAAGAAAATCCGCCACATGATTGCGGCTGATAGCGGTGCAGGCTTGTTGGTCCAAATAGCTCATTAGGCCGCATACTCCAGCCTTTTGCAGCTGCATATCCATTTGCTCGGCGCGCTCTCGCCTTAATTGCTGCTGGTCTTTTAATAGACTGATCAGGCTCGGGTTTTTCCTATCCAGGCCAATACCAACAATGTGGATTTCGTGGCTCTCCCAGAGGGTAGAGATCTCCACGCCTGACAGTAGCGACAAGCCGCAGTCTTTGGGAAGTTCGCTGATCTGATCGAATGCGTCTATTGAGTCGTGATCGGTAATGGCTAGGTAGTCCAGCTCTCGTGAAATAGCGCGTTGCACTAGTTCATCTGGACTCAGGGTGCCGTCTGATAGATTGGTGTGACTATGGAGGTCTGCGAGCATATTGGGGCCGGAATACTTCTTGGAAGCTTAGCCTAACCCCTTGTCGTATAAGAGTAAATAGCGTGTCGGTGCCTGTTCCCGTAAAAGTTGACTAAATTACTTAGGTATTCCATAATTTGGGCCTTACTTAAGAGTACTCACAAGAGACAGGCCCATGCGTTTAACCACCAAAGGTAGATATGCAGTGACCGCACTGCTCGATCTAGCCATTCACTCCGGTGAAGGTCCGGTCAATCTTGCTGATATTTCGCTGCGCCAAGGAATCTCCTTGTCGTACTTGGAGCAACTGTTTGCCAAACTGCGTCGTAGCGAGCTGGTACGCAGTATTCGCGGGCCCGGCGGTGGTTATCAATTAGGTAAGAAACCCCATGCGATACAGATTGTGCATATCATCGACTCGGTAGACGAGTCCGTGGATGCGACCAAGTGCAAGGGAGAGGGGAATTGTCAGGGCGGCGAAAAGTGTTTGACCCACCATCTCTGGGAAGACTTGAGTCAGCAGATTCACGACTTTTTGGGGAGTATTAGCCTGGGGGATCTTATCGCTCGAAACGAGATTAGGCAGGTAGCCGATGCTCAAGATCAGCGCCACGAGATGATGTCTCAACCCGAGCTGGATGGGGCGCGAATTGCGGCAACCTTTCTGCAATAATTTCTTAGATACCCGCTCGGTCTGTTACACTCCGGTAATTTTTTAGCGCCCTCGATTCTGGCGCTTGGAGCCTAGGCGGAGATTCCATGCAGTTGCCTATTTACCTTGATTATGCCGCGACTACTCCAGTCGATACACGCGTCGCCGCGAAAATGTCCGAGTGCCTGACAATCGAAGGCAATTTCGGTAACCCCGCGTCGCGCTCCCATCTTATTGGCTGGCAAGCCGAAGAGGCTTGTGAGATAGCGCGTCGCCAGGTCGCCGACCTTGTGTGCTGCGATCCGCGCGAAATTGTCTGGACTTCCGGCGCCACTGAGTCCGATAACCTGGCCATCAAAGGAGCTGCGCAAGCAAACCCCGAGAAGGGGCGTCATATCATCACATCTGCCATAGAGCATAAGGCGGTGTTGGATACTTGTACGGCCCTAGAAGAGCAAGGTTTTGAAGTGACTCGTCTGCGCCCTGACGAGCAAGGTGTTATCAGCGCTGAGAGTGTGGCGGCTGCCCTGCGCCCCGATACGGTTGTCGTCTCTATCATGCATGTGAACAACGAGATAGGGACAGTTAACGATATTGCCGCCATTGGGCAGGTTTGTCGTGATAACGGCGTTCTATACCATGTTGATGCGGCGCAGAGTGCGGGCAAGATTCCTATAGACTTGAGCAGCCTGCCGGTCGATTTGATGTCTTTCTCGGCCCATAAGATATATGGTCCCAAGGGGGTAGGCGCTTTGTATGTGTCGCGCTCCCCTCGCGCTGTAATCGCCGCTCAGATGCATGGGGGCGGCCACGAGCGCGGCATGCGCTCGGGTACATTGGCCACTCACCAGCTCGTTGGGATGGGCGAGGCCTTCGCTTTGGCCCAGGAGAGTATCGCTAATGATTCTAAGCATATCAAAGGCTTAAGAGATCAATTCTTAGCTGGTCTATTGAGGCAAGACGGGGTGAGCCTCAACGGTCATCCTGAGAAAACTGTGCCGGGCATCGTGAATTTGGCCTTCGCCGACGTGGATGGAGAGTCCCTATTGCTTTCACTGCGCGAAATTGCGGTCTCATCGGGCTCTGCCTGCACATCTGCGAGCATGGAGCCTTCCTATGTGCTGCGGAGTATGGGCCTAGCGGACGAGCTGGCTCAAAGCTCACTGCGGTTCTCATTTGGTCGCTATACCACCGAGGCCGATATCGCCAAGGCAATCGATACTGTGAGTGCGGCGCTTAAGGGCTTGCGACGAGTCAACGTAGCCTGATTTAAGGCGAGAAACTCCCGCGTAGCGCTGCATTTGGTGGCTGTGCTATGTGAGCTAGTCCTGATAGCGAGACAAAGCCCCAATATCCCGTGCAGATACAGTAAAAATCCGTATAAATACATCGTATTAACACGTATAATGCGCGGTTTTCTGAAATAGTAACTGGTATGGAGCTAATTGAATGCCAATCGAACGTACTTTATCCATAATCAAACCTGACGCCGTAGCAAAAAACGTGATCGGCGAGATCTACTCTCGTTTCGAAAAAGCGGGCTTGAGCGTTGTCGCTGCCAAAATGGTACGCCTTACTGATGAAACAGCGGGTGGTTTCTACGCAGAGCACCGCGAAAGAGGCTTCTTTGGCGATTTGATCGCTTTCATGACATCTGGCCCAGTGATGGTACAAGTGTTGGAAGGTGAGAACGCTGTTGCCTTAAACCGCGAACTAATGGGTGCCACTAACCCAGCAGAAGCTGAAGCAGGCACTATCCGTGCTGATTTTGCTCAGTCTATCGATGCGAACGCGGTTCACGGTTCCGATTCCGCTACTTCTGCCGCTCGAGAGATTTCTTATTTCTTCAGCGAAACGGAAGTTTGCGCTCGTAGTTAAGCATTAAGTCATTTACGGCAAAACGGGTATTCACATGAACGCGCAAATCGAGAAGGTCAACTTACTGGGATTGAGCCTGCCTAAGATGCAGGAGTTTTTCCGTGAGTTGGGAGAAAAGCCTTTTCGCGCAAATCAGACTATGAAGTGGATACACCAACGCGGTGTTACTGACATCGACCAGATGACGGATATCAGCAAGTCCCTGCGTGAGAAAATGAAGGCGGTTGCGCATATCGCATTGCCTGAAATCACGCAGGAGCTGTTATCCAAAGATGGTAGCTGTAAATGGATTGTACAAGTGGCTAGCGGCAGTAGCGTCGAGATGGTGTTCATCCCCGAGGCGGGCCGCGGCACTCTATGTATTTCATCGCAGGCTGGGTGCAGCCTGGATTGCAGTTTTTGCGCAACCGGCAAACAAGGTTTTAATAGCAATCTCACCGTTGCCGAGATTATCGGTCAGCTTTGGTGGGCCAATAGCAAGCTCGCTGGCTTTGGCGTTAAGCCCGCGCAAGAGTGGAGCGAAGATGGCAAGCCCGCGCAAAACCCACGGCCAGTAAGCAATATCGTCATGATGGGAATGGGCGAGCCGCTGCTTAATTTCGACAATGTGATGGACGCGCTGTCTATCATGATGGAAGATCAGGCCTACGGTCTGTCCAAACGCCGGGTAACTATTAGTACCTCTGGTGTTGTGCCTGCCATCGATCGTTTGAAAGAATTTACCGACGCCTCTCTGGCTATTTCGCTACACGCACCAAATGATGAGCTGCGCAGCGAGATTGTGCCAATCAATAAGAAATATCCTATTGCCACGCTACTGAAAAGTGTTCGCGGATACATGGCAAGTTTAAGCGATAGGCGAGTGCCGGTGATCGAGTATACCTTGATTGCAGGGGTCAATGATCATCGTCAGCATGCGCGAGAATTGGCTGTCTTACTTAAAGATTTTCCGTGCAAAATTAATTTAATTCCGTTCAACCCCTTTGAGCTCTCGGACTATAAGCGCCCTAGTAAGACTGCAGTCGCTAATTTCAGGCAGATCTTGCAAAGTGAGGGTTATACCGTGACTGTCAGAACGACTCGCGCCGACGATATTGGCGCCGCCTGTGGGCAGTTGGTTGGGCAAGTAGGGGATAATACTCGTCGTAGCCAGCGACATAAGGATTCGTTTGCCGAGCGACAAGCAGGTAAGACGTTTTCTAGGGAAGATAATTTGGCTGTGTCGGTTGATAGGCCGTCCGTATAATGGGTTTACTCATGTGTTGTTCAAGCGTGCTTAATTGAAACTAGAGGCCCGTATGAGAGCAGTTCATAAACTTTTTTTTGCCCTCACGCTCTTACTGAGTGTGACGGCTTGCGTGACGACTACCCAAGGCGGTTTTAATACAGAGCCATCTCTACAGCAGGCCGAGCAAGACTTCGTTCAGCTCGCTATCGGTTACTACGAAGCTGGGGACATGACGGCGGCCCGTCGCAATATAAACAATGCCTTGGATATTAATAGCCGCAGTTCCGCAGCCTATAACGCGCTAGCACTGGTATTGCAGAGTGAGGGTGACGATGAGTTGGCCAAGCGTACTTTTGAGCGGGCTATTAGCTACGATGCTAATAACTCCAGAGCGCGAAACAATTTTGCGGCTTTTCTCTTTGAGCTTGGAGAGTTTGAACAGTCGTATCAGCAGTTAGAACGGGTCGCCAATGACACAACGTATGAAGGCAGAGCGATCGCGTTCCAGAATCTAGGTCTTACGGCTTTGCAGACAGAGCGTCCAGAGCGGGCGCTATACGCTTTTGAGCGTGCCGTGCAATTGGATAGCAATTTGTACCGCTCATCGTTAGAGTTAGCTCAGCTGCATTACGATAGTGGTAATTTCACTGAAGCACGTCGTCGGTATCAGCAATTTTTAACGACCAGCAATTTTTACAGTATTCCGCAGACTCCTAGAAGTTTATGGTTAGGCGTGCAGATAGAAAGACGCTTTGATAACGAGCCCACTGCTGCTATTTATGCTGCAATATTGCAGCGGCTGTTTAGTGATTCACCACAATACCAAGAATATTTGAAGTCTCTTAAATGACCACAGAAATAGAAAGCGAAGAAATCCAAGAGAGTGAAGCGCCTTGCGCGAGCGGGCCAGGCGAGCTACTAGCCAAAAAGCGCGAAGAGCTTGGTTATACCATTCAGCAGATCGCCGATCGCTTGCATATTACTATGCATTACGTGCGCGCCTTGGAAGCAAACGAATACGATAAGCTACCGGGCGATATCTTTGCTAAAGGTTATATTCGCACCTATGCCAGTATTGTGAAGCTTGATCCTGATGTGTTGATCAATGTTTACAATGACTATACCAGCCAACAAAAATGCTCGGAGTTTAAAGCTCAGGGTGGCAGTCGGCGCAGACGTGACAGAAACAAGCCATGGTTTATAGTTTCAGCTATTGCTCTCGTCACCATAGCTGTCGCTCTTTGGTATTTTAGCCGCGAGTCGAGTGAGGCTGTTTCAGCAGGTAATGCTGAGTCGCCTGTACAGCAGGTAGTTGAGCCAGCGGAGCAGCAGGGCACGCCCCAGGCGCCTCAGGTAACCGTGTCAACGCCGCAGGTGACTCAAGAGCTCGCTTCTCGGCTTGATGCCGTAAGCGATAATGTGCCCGAAGTCGTTCGCGATGCCGCAGAAGACCTAGAAGCAATGGCAGAAGAGTTGGAGGCCAGCGTAGACGAAGAGTCGATGACTGAATCTGCCCAGTCTGCCTTAGACGCTAGTATCGAAGGCGTGGCGGATGAGCTTGAGGAAGAAGCGGTTTCCGTTGCACCCGCGCAGCAGCAAGATCAAGAAACGTCAGTAGGTCAACTCATTCAGGTTGATGCGGGTGGTGACGATGTATTGAAGATTTCGTTTGTTGGCGAAAGCATCGTTCAGATAGACGATAGCAGTGATACGCAAATTTATCGGGATATTCGCGTCGCCGGCGATGTCCTAGAAGTAACAGGTTCGGCGCCTTTCAATATTTTATTAGGTGACGCAGCCTCTACATCGCTAACCTTCAATGGTAGTGCGATTGATTTTCGAACAAGCATTCGCGTTGATAATTCGGCGCGCTTGACCATCGGACTCTAGAGTAATGAATGTAGTTTCTCCCATAAAACGTCGTAAGACTCGGCAGATCATGGTGGGCAATGTGCCTGTCGGTGGTGACGCCCCTATTTCAGTACAGAGTATGACTAATACTGAGACTTGCGATGTGGCCGCAACCCTAGAGCAGATCAATCGTTTGACTGCCGCGGGAGCAGATATTGTGCGCGTTTCAGTGCCGTCCATGGAAGCTGCCGATGCGTTTAAAAAGATCCGCCAAAGCGCCACCATCCCATTAGTCGCAGATATTCACTTTGATTACAAAATTGCGCTGAAGGTAGCCGAATATGGTGTGGATTGCTTGCGTATCAACCCCGGGAATATTGGAAGCGAGAAAAAAATTCGCGAGGTGATCGATTGCGCCAAAGACAAGGGGATTCCCATTCGTATTGGAGTCAATGCCGGCTCTTTGGGTAAGACTTTAATGCGTAAGTACCCAGAGCCCAATGCTGATGCCATGGTGGAGTCGGCACTTACTCAGATCGATATTTTGAATAAGCTCGATTTTCAAGATTTCAAGATAAGCCTAAAGGCATCTGAAGTCTTTATGACCTTGGAGGCATACCGCAAGTTGGCGCCTCAGATAGAGCAGCCTTTTCACCTTGGTATAACCGAGGCCGGAGGCTTGCGCTCGGGTACAGTTAAATCTGCAGTGGGCCTAGGGGCTCTGTTAATGGACGGTATCGGCGATACTATCCGTATTTCCCTGGCAGCTGACCCAGTGGAAGAAATTAAAGTAGGCTTTGATATTCTTAAGAGTCTGGGGATTCGGAGTAAAGGCGTTAACTTGGTTGCCTGCCCCAGCTGCTCGAGACAGAACTTTGATGTGATTGGCGTGGTGAATCAGTTGGAATCGCGCTTGGAAGATATAGTTACGCCGATCGATGTGGCGGTAATTGGCTGCATTGTAAACGGTCCTGGCGAGGCAAAAGTTGCCGAAATTGGCCTGACGGGGGCATCGCCAAACAATCTCGTCTATGTAGAGGGTAAACCTCATCACAAAGTCGACAATCAGACGCTGGTTGATGAATTGGAGTCCATGGTGCGCGCTCGTGTAGCCCAGAAGTTGGCTGGCGAGAAAGAGCGCGCCGAGAAGCGACATCCGGATGTCATCGCGACTGATTAATCGAGCCCTAACCCAATACATATAGATAGAATTCCAAAGCAAATATTATGAGTAAAATACAAGCTATTAGAGGGATGAATGACATCCTTCCTAGCGAATCTCCTACTTGGCAGTACTTAGAAAGCACCGTACAGCGTGTTCTTCAACGTTATTCCTATAGTGAAATTAGATTCCCCATGCTGGAACAGACCCAGCTCTTTAAGCGCGCTGTTGGTGAAGTTACCGATATTGTGGAAAAGGAAATGTATAGCTTTCCTGACCGCAATGGCGAAAACCTGAGCTTGCGCCCAGAAGGGACGGCGGGCTGCGTGCGAGCCGCCAACGAGCACGGCTTGCTATACAACCAGCAGCAGCGCCTGTGGTACAAGGGGCCAATGTTTCGCTATGAGCGTCCACAGAAGGGTCGCTATCGACAGTTTCATCAAATTGGTATCGAAACATTCGGTATGAGCGGGCCAGATATCGACGTCGAAGTCATCCTGCTCAGTGCTCGCCTTTGGGCAGAGCTGGGCTTGAGCGATCATGTGCGCCTAGAGATCAATAATATTGGAAGCTCCGAAGACCGTAAGAACTATGGTGAGGCACTTACAGCCTTTTTGCGCCAGCACGAGGAAGAGCTAGACGAAGACAGTCGTCGTCGCCTAGATAGTAATCCGCTGCGTATTCTCGACAGCAAGGCGCCGAGCACCCAGGCCATTCTGGTTGATGCTCCCGTGTTGGCGGATTATGTCAGCGAGGACTCTCAGCGTCATTTTGCGCAGATCACTGAGATACTACAGCAAGCGGGCATTCGCTTTGAGGTCAATCCGCGCTTGGTAAGAGGCTTGGACTACTATAATAATATGGTGTTTGAGTGGATTACCGAGTCCTTGGGTGCTCAAGGCACTGTCTGTGCGGGCGGTCGCTACGATGGCTTAGTAAAGCAACTGGGCGGCAAACCCACTCCGGCTGTTGGCTGTGCAATGGGTATCGAGCGTCTTGTTTTGATGCTAGAAGCCTTGGAATTGCTGCCTGCTAATATTGCTAAGAGTGTCGATGTTTGTATTGTGGCGCCAGCGAACTTAGCACCACGTGCCCTATTGCTGGCGGAGAAACTGCGCGGTGAGCTGCCGGATGTCTGTTTCCAGACTAATTGTGGAGGCGGCAAGATTAGCAGCCAGATGAAGCGAGCATTTAATAGCGGCGCTAGCGCGGTGCTAGTGTTGGAGCCCTCCTCAGACGAAGGCTCCGGCGCAGATATCGAATACAAGCTGCGGGACCTGAGCTGTGAGGAAGGTGCTCAGCAGATAAGCGAAATAGAGTTAGTCCCTAGCGTGTCTAAGTTGTTGGCCGGGAGCTTGACAGCTTTAGGCAGCTAATACAGGATGCTCTACCCATTGTGAGCGGTGTCTCTTAGCCTGCTGGGTAGTCGTCCAAGTTGATGATTGTACGATTGATTATGATATTTGAAACAGGAGTCACTTGTGGCCTTTAGTACCGAAGAAGAAGAAACCATTGAATCCCTAAAAAGGTGGTGGAAAGAGAATGGCTCGTCATTGCTAATCGCAGTGGTCGTTGTGTTTGGTGGATATTTCGGCTGGAACGCCTATCAAAGCTCTCAGCAGGCCACGGCTGCCGCTGCCTCTGATCTATACGAACAGTTAGGCAATGCGGTAATCGTCGCGCCTGGTACACAGCTAAGCGATGCGGCTCGATCTGAAGCGAATATGGTCATTGGGCAACTCAAGAGTGAGTACTCCGACACGATCTATGCTTCTTATGCGGCCTTGTTTGCGGCACGCCTCGCGGTTGAGGCTGATGATTTGTCAACAGCGGAAGCCGAGTTACAGTGGTTGATCGACAATGCGCCAAGCGGCGACGAAGCCCTAATCAGGACGGCGACTTCTCGCCTCGCTCGTGTCGTTTTAGCACAAGGCGATGCCGACCGCGCCCTAGGCATTCTGGACTCGGTTGATGCCGGCGTTTTTGCCGCAGAGTTTGCTGAGCTGCGCGGAGATATCTACGTTGCCATGGGGCAGACAACTCAGGCAGAGGCGTCTTATCAAGAAGCCGTTGAGGCGGGCTCTACTAGTGCCACCTTACAAATGAAACTGGACGACGTACTTCTTGGCAGTTAAGTAGTCATTTCACCTAGGACGAACCCTATGAAAAAAGCAGTTAGCTCTTCAATAGCCTTCGCTGGAAGCACATCTACTCGCAACGCCGGGAACGGTGCATGGGGAAGAGTGATCCTTGTGAGTGCCATTTTGCTGAGCCTAGTGTCCTGCAATGCTTTTCAAAGCTATATAGGTCGAGAAGTGGGCGAGCAGCCAGCGAAGCTAACTAGCTTCGAGGCTCAGCGCGAGCTGGATCGTCTGTGGAGTGTGAAAGTGGGGGATGGACAGGGCGAATTCTATAACCAACTGCACCCCGCAATTGATAGGGAGTTTATCTACGCTGCCAGCGCTAACGGCACTGTCGTTGCCGTTAATCGCGAAAGCGGTGATACCCAGTGGCGTAATCGAACTGACGAAAACATCACTGGCGCAGTAGGCGCAGGGTCCGGTTTGGTGATGTTTGGTACGCGTGATGCGGAAGTATTCGCTCTCGATCAGTTTACCGGTAATATTCTTTGGCAAGCGCCTGTGAGCAGTGAGGTGCTATCGGCTCCTCAGACTAATGGCAATGTGGTTGTGCTTCAGACTGTCGACGGCAAGTTGATTGCGCTCGATGCGGGCAATGGTACCCAACGCTGGACTTATGAGACTAATAACCCAGCGCTGACCCTTCGCGGCGCCAGCGATCCTGTAATCGTTAACGATACTGTTATTGCCGGTTTTGCCAACGGTCTAATAGTGGCGGTCGATGCTGATAATGGTTTCTTGCAGTGGGAAGAGCGAGTTGCCGTTCCTCAAGGTCGTTACGATATTGACCGTGTTATCGATATCGATGGTCAATTAATGGTATCTGGCACTAATGTCTTCGCCACGAGTTATCAGGGTAATTTAATGGGCTTTGATATTCAAACGGGACGTATCGTTTGGGGTACCGAAGCCTCCAGTTTTAAAGGTCTGGCACAAGGGTTTGGCAACCTCTACTATGTAAGCGACGAGAGTGAACTCATCGCCTTGCGCAATAATAGTGAAGAGGTAGTGTGGCAAAATGATCAGCTGCGTTTGCGCCAGCTGACAGCCCCCAAGACTACTGGCAACTATGTGGTTGTAGCGGACTTTGAAGGCTATGTGCATTTAATTTCACAGATCGATGGCCGGTTCGCTGCGCGCACTCGCGTGGACGGTGACGGCGTAAGAGCCGAACTGCTCGCCGATGGCAACTCAATTTATGTTTATGGCAATAGTGGGCGTCTAACTGCTTACGCTATTCGTTAAGAATAGACTGTCTACCCACCGTTACAAGCACTCTATGGAAATACTATGCGGCCTGTTTTAGCCCTGGTTGGTAGACCCAACGTTGGCAAATCTACTTTATTTAATCGACTCACTCGCAGTCGAGACGCCTTGGTGGCTGACTTGCCAGGTCTAACGCGAGATCGTCAATACGGTGAAGGACGCGCGGGCGAGCGCCCCTTTATTGTGATCGACACCGGCGGCCTAGACGGCGCGGAAGAGGGTATCGATTTTGAGATGGCCTCCCAGTCGCTCACGGCGATGGAAGAGGCTGACTGCATTCTATTATTGGTAGATGGTCGTGCAGGCCTGACTCCTGGCGATACGCAGATCGTCGATTATCTTCGTAAGAAAGAGAAAAACCTATGTCTGGTGGTTAATAAAACCGATGGCATTGACGAGGATGTCGCCATGGGCGACTTCTACTCTCTAGGTATTCCTAAAATCTACCCTATTACGGCCAGTCAGGGGCGCGGCGTGCGCAAGCTGATTGATGATGTATTGCTTAGCTTTCCTGAAGACGATGAACATACACCAGCAACTCAGACGGGCATTAAAATCGCAATTTCCGGTCGCCCTAATGTGGGTAAGTCGACTCTTGTGAATCGCATGCTGGGTGAAGAGCGTG
This sequence comes from Pseudohongiellaceae bacterium, assembly GCA_033721235.1. GTDB lineage: Bacteria > Pseudomonadota > Gammaproteobacteria > Pseudomonadales > Pseudohongiellaceae > UBA5078. The sequence continues at coordinate 13,843 of JAWWAY010000021.1, forward strand.
TCGTCGTCTATGACATGCCCGGTACGACTCGTGACAGCGTGTATATCCCGTTCGAACGCCATGGTCAGCATTATACGTTTATCGATACCGCTGGCATTAGGCGGCGCGGTAAAACTAAAGAAACAGTAGAGAAGTTTTCTGTTGTTAAATCACTGCAGGCAATTCAAGACGCCAATGTCGTGGTGCTTATCATCGATGCTCGCACAGGCATCGTCGAACAGGACTTGCATCTATTGGGCTATGTGGTCGACTCCGGTAGGGCACTAGTCATAGGGATTAATAAATGGGATGGAATGGATCAAGAACAAAAGGATAAGGTGAAGACGGATATTCGTCGTCGCTTCTCCTTTGTTGATTTTGCCACCATACATTTTATTTCTGCACTACACGGCACTGGAGTAGGTGATCTCTACGACTCCATTCATAAGGCCTATGATGCGGCGCAAAAAACACTCACGACGAGTATTTTGACGCAAGTGTTGGAAGCGGCAGTGGAAGAGCATAATCCTCCTATGATCGATGGACGTCGCATCAAGCTGCGTTACGCGCATGCTGGTGGGCACAACCCGCCCATTATCGTCGTGCACGGTAAGCAAACCAGCAAAATTCCATCTCACTACACTCGATATTTGGAAAAGACCTTCCGTAAGATTTTGCAGCTTGAAGGCACGCCGGTGCGCGTGGTCTATAAGAGCGATGACAATCCTTACGTAAGGCACGAGCAAGACCTGACCCAGCAACAGGTAGCGCAGAAACGACGCATTCGTAAGAATCGCGCCGCTTCCAAAACCGCAAAAGCCAATCGAGATCCTAAATTGGCGGCCGCCCGTGACAAAAAGCAGCCGAAGAAAGACAAGTAATCGTTTAGCGCTAGGGCCATATCGATGAGTCAATTTGCCAAAAAGTCTCACAAATATTCTTGGGCCAAACGATTCGTGATCGCTGTTGTGATTGCGTTTTTTCTTGTGAGAGCCTTGTTGGCTCCAGCTCCTGCGCCCATCTATCTCCCTAGCCCCTACGCTATTGGTGTGCCCGATAAGAGTTGGACTTTCTCTGAGTATATCGATGATAGCCGGCAGCGCCTGCTAGCGCTTGTGCAAGAGTATTATCTGGAATCAGACCCACAGCATTTTGGTGATAAATACACTCTAGATAGAGTCGTGGATATGCGTTCTCCGTTTGAGGTGTTCGGTTCTGCGAGCGATTGTGAGGCCTCTTCGAGCAATAAGCGCATAGGCTTTCTCCTGCTTCATGGTTTAACTGATTCGCCCTATTACCTGCGTGAAATCGCCTCGGGTCTGTCTACGCGGTTTCCTTGTTCATTGTCGCGCGCCATCTTGTTTCCGGGTCATGGAACGGTTCCCGGTGACACGCTTAGTGTGGAGTGGCAAGACTGGGAGTTAGCCGCGAAGTTTGGCATTGAGAGCCTGCGCTCGGAGGTGGACGAGCTGTATATAGTGGGGTTCTCGATGGGATCTACTGTAGCGCTGCTATACGCCGACCAGCATAGGGAGGACGAGCTGCTCAAAGGCTTGTTATTGTTATCACCGGCGGTGCGGGCAAAGAACGAATTAGCCTATCTCTCGCCATATGCAAAATGGTTTCAGAAATGGCTTGGCCAAGAAGAAGAAAGAGATGCCGCGCGTTACGAGTCATTCTCTACCAATGCCGGTGCTGAGTTTTACTTGCTAGCAAGGCAGACAGAAGCGAAGGATTTTGAGCCTCTGGATTTGCCCGTATTCATGGCAGGCACTATCGATGATGAAACGGTTAATTTCGAGGCATCTATAAGCTTCTTTTGTGAGCGAACGACAAGCGATAAGCGTCATATGATTGTTTATCAAGCCCAGAGCAATGTGGTTCACAACAGCTGCGATGGTATGGAGATTGTGCAAGCGAATATGCCAGAGAATCGGGTGGTGAGTATTTCCCATACGGGAGTGACAAACTCGGCAGCCGATGCTCACTATGGCTTTGATGCGGACTTTAGTAATTGCCTGCACTATGGTCGCGGCACGCAGCTATACGATCGCTGCATGAACGATGATTCGGCTACCGTCTATGCTGAACGAAACCTAATGGCCGATGAGGCCTATGCGGACAAATTGATTCGCCGAGGCTCTTTTAACCCTCACTTAGAACCCTTAATGAATGAGATGAGCGATTTTATAAGGGGCTTGTAGCGTCGTTCTCTAGGTAGACCATATGGGGTTTGCCGGCAATATAGTGACGCTTGAATAGATCGAAGTAAGCTCCCAGAGCGCTCGCCGCTTCCGCCTCTCCGTTTAAGTCTAGAACCAGTCGCGCCACTTCCACCGTACACAGCTGAAAAGGGTGAACCGACTCGCGCAACTGGTAGTGAGGCTTCACCTCGGGAGAGAGACCCAGGACGGGTAAGGCTTGCAGATAACTGCTGCGAAACATCTTCTTCGCCTCTCGCCACGTTCCATCTAGCATGATGAAGAGGTTCTGCTTGTCAGTGTCTCCATCGTCCAGCTCGCTTGGGGAGTGAATACATCGGGGAGCTTCCGCGTATTGATGAGGAAATATCACGATAGGGCGATACTTGGGGTCTTGCAGTAATGCGAGTAACTGGGGATCGGGCTCTGTGCGATCCCAACGAAACGCGTAATTATCTTGCATGATATCTGCGACCAGTCGACCCGTATTGCTGGGTTTATAGACTTCCCCCCGATACATGATGAAACAGAAGGCGCTGCCGGCAAAGGCTTTGGGCTTATCCTCGCAGATACACGCTCTTACGGGCAGTAGGCAGCTCTGGCAGCGAATAACTTTACTACCACGAGCTTTGAACTCTCGTTTTGCCTTGGCCATTTCTCGCAGGCGTAAGGCCATGACAGAGTTTTGGTGAGTGTGCGTGGTCACTAGAGTCTCGGCAAAATTAGAAGAGGGGCTTGCGCTTGGCCATTATAGCCACAATACTGCCGACAGGAAGAGCAATTTTGAGCGCGTGCGTATGGCTTCGATCAAGGTGGTGCAACAGACTGCGGTGTTACTGCTTTTACTAGCCTGCCTATGGCTATGGTATCTCTATGCTCGTGTGGCAACTGCGCCTTTATTAGCTCCCTTTTATTTGCTTGTCTGGGCGGCAATGACACGCGGTTTATTGCTGCGCGCCAAGATGCGCAGACATGCTTGGTTATACGCCTATCTCCAAGAGCACAGTGCGCTGTTTAAGGCCTTGCGCGGTGGGCTGATCATGTGGGCGCTAAGCATCACTCTGGCGGCACTGTTGAGCCTGATACTCCTCATCAATTTGCTACGCCTTCACGATACTTTCGTCTGGCAAGCCTTGCTGCTATTAACGTGTAGCCTCATGCCTATTCAGCAGGTACTGGCTCGACGTCTATCCACGCATATCAAGGAGTACTATAGAGGCGATTTTGCGTGGCGAGTTGCGGCGTGGATCGGTGCTTGTGTCTTGATGCTAGTGCTGTGTTGGCACGCCTTCTATCAAGACTATCCGCGCTTAAGCAGTGCGACATTGGAACAGGCTGTATGGTATTTTGTTGATCAAGAGACGGCGCGTAACGCCGTTGTGCTTGTGCTGCTGCAGTTAAGCGCTGGGCTTGATGGCTTTAGCCAGTGGCTTGCCCAACAGTTTATTCCGGCCCCAGCCGATAGCATTGCTGTGGTGGCTGCTTGGCTGATTATTTTGCTCAAAGAGCTAGCCTTTGTGTGGTCGTTTCTCATTGTTTGTCGCGGTGTAGTAACGCTCAACAGGCCCTTATCTTATCGTGGAGAGTCGCTGTGAACTTAGTTGTTGAAAAGCCTCAAGCCCAAAGCAAAATGATTCTTTGGGCGCTGCTAGTCGCATCGCTTGCGCTAGGGCTGTTCTGGCAGTTAGGGCAGCAGGCCGCTCGAACTTGGCAGGCCCCGCAGAGCATCGATATTCAGATAGGCGAGGACTACTATCGCCTCGATCAAAGCAAACTGAACGCCGTGAGGGGCTTATCATCCGCTCACTTTAATGGAGTCGTCAGTCAAAGCAAAAACGCAGCCCATGAGCAAATTACGGTGCAATTGGATGCCAGTTTTCGCGCTGTTGAACAAAGGATTCCGGTGTTTGTCGATTGGTATTATTCGCTTAATGGCGAATACAGCCGTCTGTCTATGTCCATACTCTCTCGTTTGAATTTAAGCGATGAAGACTATTTATCTCGTCGAGCCGCACAGATTCTGTTTCCCGAACAGGTGTGGGAAGCTACGCTCGAGCAGCTAGAGAGTAATACTAATCAGCGCGCTCAACTGGAGTGGACTAATGGCAGTGAAACTTGGCTTTCTACCTTGCAGAGTAATCTATCGGGGGCGCGAATTGGGCCGCCATTGGAGCAGGGAATAGGCGAGCCGCAGTCGCAGGCTCTAGCCGTAAACTCCTTGATGGAGTCTTTGCAGACACTGGCAATGCCCGAGGCGATGACAGGGCGCATGGCGGTGAGCGGCGCGAGTGCTTTAGGGGTGGCGGGGCCTGCGTTGTGGCGAGCAGTTGTAGCTAGGAATACGGTTAATAGTGCTCGTTTAGCGGCAGCCGAAATGGCTGCTGTAGGTGCCTCGAGGGGCGGCAGTATAGCGGCGGGTGCGGCGATATGTTCGCCTGGCGGCCCTATAGCGATCGCCTGTGCTGCTATAGCAGGGGCAGCCACTTGGATAGCCACCGACTGGCTTTTATTGAGTGTAGATGAGGCTATGAACAGGCAGGCTTTGGAAGAGGCCTTGCGAGAAGGCCTGATAACTTTGCGTGTGGGAGTAGAGCAGGAATTAGTGCAAGCCTATGATCGGCAAATTGAAAGTTGGCACTCTCAGAGCCGGGGCATGATAGAGACAAACTTCTCACTCGTCGAAGCTGACGCTGAGCCATTGAACGTTAGCACTGAAATCTAAAGACTGAATGGTGCCAGATCGTTCAATATTGACTAAATTACTTTGCTGCTCCCAAACATCTCGTAAAATATTATTCACTACAGACAGTCCCGAAAGCGACTGTGGGATAGGCGTTTCTTGATAAACCCAAATAAACCCAGAATCTTGCTCTTGGCCTACATAGCCAAGCTTTAAAGGGCTGCCGTCGGTATCGAGTAAAGAGAAACGCTCTTGCACGTATTGTGCAAATTGTTCGGCCGTTTCTGCCGAGGCCAAAATGTCTGCTTTGGGGTCGAAGATTTGTCTTACCGCGTGTTCCGCATCGTGAATATAGAAGCGATGCATGACTTCAATATTGCCTGTGCGTGGGTTGAACAAGACATGGCTCAGGCCGGCTTTCTGCTGATGCGCTTGCGTATTAATACTAAAAAGCAATGCCGCTAATAGTATAAGCGGCATTGCTGCGCGAGCAGTTACTCTCACTGTTCGTCTTCCTCAGTGGCGTCCGTGTCTTCGCTGTCTTCTTCGTCGCTCTTGAGTTCAATCGTGCTGTCGTACATTAAATCACGACCGGATAGCCCGCCACGTGGGCTCGACTTAAACGATTCGACGCGAGACGGAATAATGCGACGCGGGTAATGGTTGTTCTCGACGTCCACGTCTGCGGTTTCCCACATGGGGTCGACAACGACGCTGACTAGTTGTTTGTCGCTTACGATAAGTTTGCGAACTTCTTTGGCATTGCGGCGCCAAATCTCGGCAGGGATGCGTAGCTGCTCACTACTTCCGTCTGCAAAACTAAGCTCTAGGATGATGGGCATTACCAAGCCGCCTACATTCGAAAACTCCATTACATAGTAATTGCTGTCTTCCTCTAGGGCGCGCTCTAATACCTCCCGCTCCCAGTCGTCTAGACCTTCGAGATAACTCTGGTAACTATTGCGATCCTTATTGGTGACCGTGAAGTAGTCGTTATCGTCATAGAAGTCGCGCACATCAGGGTTGAGTTCAACCCAGCTGCGAATGCCTTCTTCTTCGTTTCGTTGCACGAATAGAGAGCCGGGCTTGGCCTCTTCGGCCTCTCTGAGACGCGGATAGTCAATATCCGGGTTTTCGGTATCTAGACGGAGTTGGTAGACCCTGTCTAAGGAGATATCAACGTGATCGGTAGAGTAGAACCATCCACGCCAGAACCAGTCTAGGTCGACGCCTGAGGCTTCCTCCATGGTGCGGAAGAAATCAGCAGGGGTAGGGCGTTTAAACCGCCATAGGTTCGAGTATTCTTTGAAGGCAAAGTCGAATAGCTCTCTGCCCATGATGGTTTCGCGTAAGATATCGAAGGCCACTGTGGGTTTGGCGTAAGCATTGGGGCCTAGGCGCGCCACGCTATCTGACTGCGTCATGATAGGGGTCTGATTCTGCGATGCCATATACCCGGTGATGTCTCTAGGCTCAACACCCCAGTCCACTTCTGGGTCCCATTCGCGGGTGGCGATGGCTTCGATAAAGCTGTTTAAGCCTTCATCCATCCACGTCCATTGGCGCTCGTCAGAGTTAACGATCATCGGATAGTAGTTATGGCCTATCTCGTGAATGACGACGCTGATCAAGAACTGCTTAACCCCTAAAGAGTAGGTACGAGTGCCATCGTCTTGCAGTGTAGTCCGTGGACCATTGAAGGTGATCATTGGGTATTCCATACCCCCAACTGGCCCGTTAACTGATTGCGCAGTAGGGTAGGGGTAATCGAAGGAGAAGCGTGAATAAACTTCCAGTGTATGGATAATCGCTTCGGTGGAGTATTTCGACCACAGAGGCTCACCTTCCTTCGGATAGAAAGACATGGCCATGACTTCTGGCTGGACATTGCCCTCCTGTTGGTAGCCCTTGGCATCCCAGATAAATTTACGGGAAGAGGCCCAGGCAAAATCTCGCACATTCTCAGCCTCAAAGCGCCATGTCTTGGTTTCTGTGCTGCCTTCCTTCTCGTTCTCAAGTGCTTCCTCGGCTGTCACGATGAAGACAGGTCTGTCCGCAGTCTCTGCCTGGCTTAGGCGCTCTCTTTGTGTTGGGGTGAGCACTTGATTGGCATTCTCTAGTTCCCCGGTTGCAGAGACGATGTGATCGGCAGGGACGGTTAGTTCGACCTCGTAGTCACCAAACTCCAGTGTGAACTCGCCTCGGCCCAGAAACTCTTTGTTAGTCCAGCCTTCGTAGTCGGTATATGCCGCTAGCCGAGGGAACCACTGGGCAATCACAAAGATATCGTTGCCGCCCTCACGCTCATCATCTGGAAAGTGTTCATAGCCGCTGCGTGCTGAGATAGCGTCTTCTTCAACAATATTGAAGCTAAACTCGATTCCGAAGCGGAAACTTTGACCGCTTCGCAGTGGCTCTGGTAGATCGACTCTCATAAGAGTGCCAACGATAGTGAAATTGAGGTCTTCGCCCGCACCGTCTCGCACCGAGTGAATGACATAACCCAATTCATTGTCTGCCATGTATTGTTGCCGACGCAGTTCATTCAAACTCAATCGGGCAGGGCTATTGCTATCACCGGCCTGAACGGCTGGCCCACGTCTACCTAAGCCACCGAAATCATCGCTAAGCTCGGCCATTGAGTCGCTTCTGAAGATGTTCTGATCCAGCTGTAGCCAAAGATAGCGCAAGGTGTCTGGGGAGTTGTTGCGGTAGCTAATAAATTCCTGAGCGCTTAAGTGACGGTTCGCTTCATCCAGCGTTGCGCTAATTTGATAGTCGACTTCTTGTTGCCAATATTCATGCCCTGGAGCGCCAGAGGCCGCACGCCAGGTATTAGGAGTAGGGAGCGCTTCATCTAGTTGGCGGAACTTGTCTTCGAAACTGCCTTTCGTTTGTTTGACCGTATCAGCCAATACACACGTCGTGCCGAGCACAGAAATAAGCATCGATACAGCCAGTGCTATACTCGGACGAAAATGGAATGCGTTGGGCATTGAGTAACTCCTTAAGCTAGCAAATTTAGCGAATCGTCTGATGATAGCGCGATAATTACCCGTTCTGGAACCGCATTTTTCTGGTTTTATCACTATTCATTGGACTATGGCTCCCGTTAACATCTACAGTAGTTCGCGCGAGCTTCAAGGAGAAGTTTGGCGCCGATCCACCCACAGGACAGATTGATGCGTGAAAGCGGGATTAAACCAGATAAGAGCCAAGAGGATGTCTCGCTGTGGCTGGCATTCATGCCCTTGCTACTGCTCTTCGTCTTATTGGGGACGAATGTGGCACTTTACGGCGATGATTCCCTTTCTGGGGCCAATCAAATTGCATTGATACTGGCAACGGCCTTCGCCTCGGCACTTAGTGTCTTCTCGGGCGGGCGGTGGCAGCAAGTTCAAGAGCAGATAGTGGAGAATATCAAAGCGGCAGGGCCAGCAATTCTCATTCTGTTGATGGTGGGCGCTTTGGTTGGTAGCTGGTTAGTGGGCGGAGTTGTACCGACGCTTATCTACTATGGCCTGCAAATATTCAGTCCCAGTTTTTTCATTGTGAGCTGCTGCCTTTTGAGCGCCATCGCCGCGATCGTTACCGGCAGTTCTTGGTCAACCTCGGCCACTCTCGGTGTGGCCCTGATGGGGATTGGCTACACCCTTGGCTTCAACCCGGGCTTGGTGGCCGGTGCGATTATTTCCGGGGCTTATTTTGGCGATAAGATGTCCCCTTTGTCAGACACCACTAATCTAGCTTCGGGTGTCTGCGGCGTTGAGCTGTTTACCCATATTCGCTATCTGAGCCTAACCAGCCTGCCCTCAATTGGCATTAGTCTCTTGGCATACTTGGTATTGGGTTGGTTTTTGGGCAGCGATGGGGCGGCTGATAATAGCGCCGAGCTGACCCAACAGGCTCTAGCCCAGAATATCAATATCCACCCCATCTTATTATGCGTACCCGTGTTGGTGATTGTCTTTATTGTGAGGCGCGTGCCCGCGCTGCCCGCAATGTTTTGCGGGGTGTTGCTGGGCTTGGGTAGCGCCGTCGTTTTCCAGCAAGCCTTGCTGGCCCAATTATCGACCGAGTTTGGCTCAAGCTATCAGGTATTGATGCAGGCCTTGTATGGTTCGCTAAACCTAGAGACAGGCAACGCAGTATTGGATGAGTTACTAAGCTCAGGTGGGATGGGCGGCATGCTCAATACTATTTGGTTAATTGTGTCCGCCATGGCATTTGGCGGGGCGATGGAGGCGACGGGTTTCTTGCCTCGAATTACGCGATTGCTGTTAAGACGAGTCAATAGCACGGGGGCATTGGTGAGCGCGAGCGCAGGCACGTGTTTATTAACGAATGTCTCAGCCTCAGACCAGTATCTTTCCATTGTGGTGCCGGGTCGAATGTTCAGCCGCGCCTATCAGCAGCGAGGCTTAGCACCGCAGAACCTGAGCAGAACCTTGGAGGATTCGGGTACGGTCAGCTCTGTTCTAGTTCCTTGGAATACATGTGGCGCTTATCATGCTGGAGTGCTTGGGGTGGCGACGCTGAGCTACGCCCCGTGGGCATTTTTCTGCCTCATCAGCCCCATATTAACGGTGGCGTTCGCCTGGTTGGAATTTAAAATTCAATACCAGACAGACGAAGCGCCTGTGGCCGACTCTAGCGCTGGCTAAACAGTTTATTATCGAGACTGAATTTACCGGGTCCGAAGGCAAAAATACTAAAGTAAGTTAAGAAGTACATGGCAGCCAGTTCGCCATTATTGAGTGTTGGGAACCAAGCTGCATGGGCGCGCAGATAGGCCATTGCCATCAGTATGGTGGCGAGTAAAGCAAGCGGCCTGGTGTACAGGCCAAGCGCTAGTAGCGCACCGCCAAAGAACTCTATGACGCCCGCTACCCAGAGCATATTCAGCCCCACATCAACACCGAAGAAGTCCATGCCACCGAAGATAGGCTGGGCCCTTTCACCAAACATCTTGCCATATCCGTGGGTCATGAACATAAGGCTGGAGATTACTCTGAGAGCCGCCCAGCTTAGTGACTGGCACTGCCTTCCAAGGGCATCGAAACATTTTAAGATTGATCTCATGTTTACCTATCCTGCGTATTTATATTATTGTGTAGCAATGGTGTTCCATTGGCTTGCTTCATCCTGCCATAGAACATCACTGATTAGGTGAGAGGTCAACCGATTGTGAAGAAATTGCTAATTCTAAAGGCAGGAAGTACGCTAGAATCATTGCGCTGCCGAGTGGGCGATTTTGAGGATTGGATCACCGCAGGGATGAAAGTGAATCCGGAACATACCGTATGCTCCTCAGTGTATTTGGGGGAGTCCTTGCCCGCCCTCGACTCGGTCGCGGGAATTGTGGTGACAGGCTCGCCAGCAATGATCACAGATGGGGCTCCATGGAATAACATCGCCATGGCGTATTTGCGTGAGGCCGTAGAGAAGAAGCTCCCAGTATTAGGCATCTGCTATGGCCACCAGTTGTTGGCCGCCGCCTTGGGAGGCAAGGTGGATTATAATCCCATCGGCCGCGCAATCGGTTCCATTTCTGTTTCGCGCATAACTGGGGAGAGCAACGATCCCTTGCTAAATGACATATCCAATTGCTTTATCGCCCATACTAGTCACTCTCAGTCGGTGACTGAGCTTCCTCCTGGCGCCGTCCCTCTAGCTTTTAGTTACAATGATGGACACTATTGTTTTCGCTACGGCGAGAGTGCTTGGGGCGTGCAGTTTCATCCGGAGTTTGATACCGACATCATGCGTCAGTATGTCATTGAGCGAAAAGAGGAAATTGAAGCAGAAGGGCAAGAGGTGGACACGATACTCGCCAATATCAGTGATACGCCCGAAGCTGCGAAAATCCTTTCTCGATTCGCGCAGCTAGCAGGCTATTAGATAGCGATCTCTATGCTTCTTTGGCTTCCGCCACCATATTGATGATATCGCGAGCCGAGCGAGGAATAGGCATTAGCTTGCCATCCAAGAACAGCGTTGGTGTGGATCTAACACCGGAGCGATTGCCGCCGCGTTGGTCATTACGAATTTTTTGCGTCAAGGTTTCATCTTCTAGGTCCAAATGGGCTTGTTCTAGGTCGACTCCTATTAAGGTCAAGTAGCCATCAAACTCCATCTCCACGGCCGCAGGGGAAAGGGTAGACCAATAAGACTGGTTAACGAACAGGGCGTCATACATCTCCCAGAATTTCCCCTGCCGACCAGCGGCTTCGGCGTAGCTTGCTGCCGTCCAAGCATGGGGGTGAGCATTGCTGAGAGGGAAGTGTCGGAACACAAGTTGAACATCCGAGCTGATTCTGTTCCAAGCCTGAGTCATATGCTGATATTCGTTGGCACATGCGGGGCATTGGAAATCGGCATAGACGACTAATGGCAGGCCATTGGGATTGCCACGAGTATGATCCGTCTCTGATATTTCGACCGGCGAATAGACTTCGCCTTGTCCAAGATAGGTATAAACAACAGCCGCGAGCACTAGAGGGGCTAGGACATACATGGCCAGTTTAGTCATGAACTGCTGCCGCTTCTGGCGTGCTGCGGCTTCTTTTTGCTTCTGTTCACGTATTTTTCTTTGTTCTTCTCGCTTGCTCATTGGCTAGATGCTCTCACTAAATGGTCGATGATGTGTGAGCCGCTACTATAAAAGAAAAATCTTTTTATTCCAATAGCTTAGCTATTTTTTGTGAGCTTAGACAAAGAATAGATAGCCAATCTTAAATGCGATATGCAGACCCTGGTCCTGATGGAAGCCGATCTTGCCATTACACTTTGATAGGTCGATACAGAAGTGAGAAATAGTCTCAACGACACCCAGAATGACACTGTTTGTCACTAGGTAGACTAAGCCGCCGTGAATGAGGGCGTGGGAGCCAAGCCAGTAGTGCCAACTGGGGAAGTTGGGATTCTTAGGCTTGTGTATCTCGTGGTGAGGGTTTTTGCCCTTAACCATAGCCTCGGATTGCAAGACGAAATCCGCAAGAGCGTGAACGACTATGAGTTTAAAAAACAGCTCAAGCATGGGCATCTATAGTTCCTTCTGGTCACAATCGCTATAAGGACATTGATTGATTAATGTTCTCATACGATTAATCCGTATTATTAGACTCTCTGCCTAGAGCAATAATGCTAGCGATTCTAAAGCTTGTGGACCAATTCACACTATTAAAGCTAAGTGGTGAGAGGAAGCTTCAAATGCTAGACATTTCCTTTTACTGCTCTGAACTAACAAGGCAGAGGCTTGTTTTATAATTCTTGTACTAGAATTTACCGAACTTGCGAGCAAAATAGTAGAGTAAATCGACAATCTTGAACAAAATTTAATCGATGCCTCCAAGCTTGGCGTTATTCTGCGATAAATAAAGCGGGGTCAACCCTGACATTATTAAGGTTAATGCTCCAGTGTAAGTGAGGGCCTGTTACTCGGCCAGTCTGGCCAACCCTGCCAATTTGCTCACCTTTCTTAATACTTTGCCCCACCTCAACATCTATGGTGTTCATATGACAATAGAGAGTGATGAGTCCATGGCCGTGATCTAGAATGATCGTGTTACCGTTAAAGAAGTAGTTTCCCGTTGCTCGCACAATGCCAGGGGCTGGAGAATAAATGGGAGTTCCTTCATCTGCTGCGATGTCCATACCGGAATGGGGAGCACGTGGCTGATCGTTAAAGAATCGTTTTAGACCGAAAGAACTACTGCGAATTCCATCGACGGGTGCCTGCATAGCCATGACGGGGCTTTGTGTTTCATCCCAGCTAGAGAAAGCGGCATCCATTTCTGCTCTCTCTCGGTTAATTCTAACCATATCGTCATTGTTAGGGTTAACCTGTCGCTGATTGGTAATGGTTAAGCGCTGTTCTGTGTATTGTTTATCCTTTACGGTAAAAGACAGCGTAATCTTTGTGCCATCGTCCAAGCTTAACTGGAATGTTTCTGACCCAGCTTGGGCGCTAAGAGGAATGCCGATGATGGCGTATTGTTCGCCTTGGTAGTTGGCGAGCATCACTCTGTCGCCTCTGTAGTGAGCCGTCTGTGCATCGGTGCCGGTTGGTATTACGGCTACGCCGCCGGGCACCATTGAGGATTGTGGTAGTGCGCTTATATCCACGGCAAGGCTTGTGGCAGACAAGCACGTCAAAAATACAGTGAGTAAAAATTGTCTTAGCATCATGGTTTGCTCCCGCCTAGCCAGCGTTTGGCTCTACACTGGTAACGGTACTATAGACCGTTCCTTGGTTTAATTTTGTTCTAATACGATCGCCCTTATTAACGTCGTCGCTGCTTTGTATCACTTGCTGATCTTCGTTGAAACTTATGCTGTAGCCTCGCTTGAGCGTATTCAATGGACTCACACTATCTAGTCTATGTGCTGTTGTCGCCAGAAGCTGCGAGCTACTTTGCATTTTGCGTTTGAGTGCTTTGCCCAGGTTCTGCTGGAGTGTGGCAAGGCTCTGTTTGTTTGCGCTGATCCGGCTCATGGGCGAGCAAGCGGCCAAGGCATTTCTGGCCTCACTTAAGCGGCTGGCGTGGTGACTGAGGCGGTGCCGTGTCGCGCGAATGAGTCGGCCCTCTAGAATATCGAGAGATTGGGCATACTCTTGTAAGCGGCGCCCCGGGTGTTTAAGTTGCCTGCTGGCCGACTTAAGCTCCTGCCGGGCATCGCGCAATTGCGACTGGATTGCCTTGTGCAACCTAGCCTGTATACGTTGTAACTGGCCGAGTCGTTCGCCAATGTCGGAGCTTAGAAGCTCCGCTGCGGCCGAAGGCGTAGGGGCCCTAAGATCAGCGACGAAGTCGGCAATGGTAAAGTCTGTCTCATGCCCTATCGCGCTAACGGTGGTCAGCTTGCTCTGGCTTATGGCTCGGGCTACTAGCTCTTCATTAAAGGCTTGCAGGTCCTCTAAAGAGCCGCCCCCACGACCTACGATTAGCACATCGAATGCAAGTGCGGGTGCTAACTCGTTTGCTCTTGCTATGGCTCGGGCAATCTCTGCAGGGGCCTCTTGCCCTTGGACTGATACCGGTAATAGGGTGATGCTGGTGCCGGGGCTGCGACGAGCCAGAACGCTAATAATATCCCGTATAACGGCACCGCTGCGGGAGGTAACTACGGCAATATGGTTAATGCTTTGTGGTAAGGGGCGCTTTCGGTTTTGCTCAAACAGACCCTCGTCGGAGAGTTTCTGCTTGAGTTGCTCGAAACGGCGTCGCAGGGCACCATCCCCAGCTTCTTCCATGGCATCGGCAATTAGCTGATAGTCTCCGCGTCCCTCGTAGATACTGAGTTTGCCCTTGAGCGTTATCTGCATACCGTTGCGCGGGCGCACCGCGCTACGAGAATTGCGGTTTCGAAACATCGCGCAGCGAATCTGCCCGCCTTCATCTTTTAGCGTGAAGTACCAATGGCCCGAACTCGGCACCGCTAGGTTCGAAATCTCACCCTCCACCAGCACATTGGGAAAATTGCTCTCCAATAGGGAGCGGGCCATGCGATTCAAGCTGGTCACTGACAATGTTGCCCTCGAAAGGGGAGGCGCTTGCTGATCTTGGTAATAAGACATGGGCTTAATAATACGTGAGATAGCAGAGGCTGCACAGGCTTAGGGGCCGAGCGCGTGTCTATTTAGATAAAAGAAGTGCATTCCTTAAGTTTTATTTAAGACTTGCCTTTTATAGTGACTATCAAGCTTCCTCCAATGGAGTATGAAAATGTCACATACGCTCTTAAGCAACACTGCACCAGAACTGAAGCATTGCGCCACGCCGTCCTTAGGCTTGTGTGATGTAAGTTCGTCGCAACGGCCTGAAATAGAAAGCTTTATAGACCAGCGCTATGCTCAAACCTATGGCGCTAAAGTGGAGCATTTTTTGCCCTTCCTGATGACGAGCTATGGTGCGGGCGGAGTTGAGGCGGTTTTAGGCTTACGCCCTGGCAGCCTAGACAACTTTTTTGTTGAGACTTACTTAGACCGTCCAATTGAACAGTATGTATTTGATGCTAACGGCAGCAATGTTCCTCGCGCTCGTTGTATTGAGACTGGCAATCTAGCCGGCAGCAGAGGAAACAGTCAGTTATTGTTTATCGTGCTGACCTCAGTGCTATACCGAGCAGGGTTTCATTGGGTGACCTTTACGGCAACGGCCCAAGTGAGCGCCTTGCTCCAACGTTTAGGGTTTGCGCCCAAAACCATATGTGAGGCGCTTCCGAGTCGCCTAGAGGATAAAGGGCATAGTTGGGGGACCTACTACGCCAATAATCCATGTGTGGTGATAGGAGACGTTAGGCAAGCGCACGCCACTCTGATGAAAAATGAGTATGCGACTTATGTGCTGTTACAGCACCGGCATGCCATCGACGCAATCGTGCATCAGTTGTCAGCCTATACAAGTGAGGTGGCGTAATGAGTCAATTGTGGGAAGCATTGAAGCAGCATGCTCTTGATAAACCTGCTGAGCCTGCCTTGTTGCGCTATGACGGAAAATTAGAAACTGTCCATACTTGGCACTCTTTACGGCAGAGCGTGGAGGAGTTAGCAAACCGCTTGAGTATGGCCAGAATTGAAACCCTCGCCCTACTAGGTGATAACACGCCGCAGTGGATTATCGTGGACTTGGCTTGTGATCTTGCTGGAATCGTTTCACTGCCCCTACCTAGTTTTTTCAGTGCTCAGCAGGTGCAGCATGCCCTGACCAGTGTCAGAGTCGATGCTCTATTGGTGCAGCCAAACTACGAACCCACGTGCGAAGCAGTAAATGCCATGCATGGCTTGGGGCGCTTAGCTGGGTTTGAATTGTTATTGCCCAACTCCCATGAAAGCGCCGCCAGCAAAGCCAGAGCATTACCTGAATGTACAAGTAAGATCACCTTCACTTCGGGCTCTACCGGTGCACCAAAAGGTGTGTGTTTAAGCCAGAAACATATGGAAACTGTTTGCACCTCCTTATTGGAGGTGACCAATGACAGTAATGTCATGCGTCATCTCTGTGTGTTGCCATTCGCCACCCTGCTGGAGAACCTTGCTGGAATCCATACCCCTTTAAGGCGAGGCGCTCAGGTGATTGTAGCCGATCAGTCGTCCTTGGGATTCAACGGGGCGTCAGGGTTTTCGCTCCCTACATTTGTTCAGGCCATTCATGCCTGTGAGCCAAATAGCATGGTGTTGATCCCTCAGCTTCTTGAAGCTCTTGTGCTGGCAAAAGATGCTGGCGTGGAACTTCCAGAGAGCTTTCGTTTTATTGCCGTAGGTGGAGCCACCGTGAGCACAGCAATCCTGGAGCGCGCATGGGGCTATGGTATGCCTGTTTACGAGGGCTATGGACTTTCGGAGTGTGGGTCGGTGGTATCGCTGAATGGTATGTCGCAATGCAAGAACGGTTCGCTTGGCAAACCACTGCGACATTGCCAGGTTGAAATTGATGATGGGGAGATTGTCGTGCGCGGCCCCTTGTTTCTGGGCTACGTCGATGATGAAGCAAGCGCTACGCCAGTCAATGGGGTGTTTCACACAGGCGACCTCGGCTGTATTGATGATGAGGGCTATCTTCACTTTGAAGGGCGGCGCAAGAATGTCATCGTTTCAAGTTTTGGCCGCAATATTAATCCGGAATGGGTAGAGGCCGAAATTTCCTGTTTTCCACAGATTTCCCAGTGCTTTGTATTTGGTGACTCTAGACCTTATTGCGTAGCGCTAGTGGCGGCGCCAACAAAAACGGTAACGGACGCAGAGATTCAAGATGCGATAAGTAAGGCCAATGCCAAGCTTCCTGAGTACGCGCAGGTGAAGCGTTGGCATCGCTTGGGCAAGCCGCTTGAACTGGGTAAGGGGCGTCCATTGGATTTAATGACGAGTAATGGTCGTCCTCGCAGGGGGCAAATCGCCCAGCAGTATGCTGAGCAAATCGACTTTATGTACGTATCGCAAGCATTGGAACAAGTAGGATAAGAGAAGAGGAAAAAATCATGTTCTATGAGGAGTTACAGAAGCAAACAGAAGCAGAAAGAATGTCACTGGTCAGCAGCGATATCATTCAACGCTGCATGGCCCAAAATATTACCTTAGATGAGTATATAGAATTTCTAACGCAAGCCTATCACCACGTTAAATTCACTGTTCCGCTGTTAATGGCCGTCGGGGCGCGACTGCCTGATTCAATGGAGTGGCTGCGAGAGGCGGTGGCCGAATATATTAAGGATGAGCTAGGGCACCAAGAGTGGATACTCAATGATATTGAAGCCTGTGGTGGCGATAAAGAAGCTGCGCGCAATAGCACTCCCAATGCAGAGACAGAACTCATGGTTGCCTACGCTTGGTATCTCATTGAGCGTAAAGACCCTGTTGGCTTTTTTGCAATGGTACAAGTATTAGAAGGTACCAGCGTAAACCTAGCAGATCAGGCGGCGAGTCAAATAAAAGAAGCACTGGGTCTGCCCGAGAAAGCGTTTACTTATCTGCGCTCTCACGGGGCGATTGATCAGACGCATATTAAATACCTCGAGAACTTAATGAATCGCTTCGAGGACCCGGAGCAGCAGACTCTAATAGTGCACTGCACTAAGATGTTCTATCAGCTGTATAAGGGCGTGTTTGATAGTGTGGCCTCCTCAGCAGTAAGCAATAGTAAGCAAAAAGTAACGGCTAATCATGCAGCTTAAAGATAAAACACTGGTTTTAACGGGCGCTACGGGCGGCATAGGGAGCGCCTTGGCCGCGGAGTTAGCGCAAGAGGGGGCCCATTTAATTTTGGTAGGGCGCGATCAGAGCAAACTCAATATGCTGCGATCTAGCCTGAAACACTGCCAGAAGGCGCATCTCATATATGTGGCGGATATCTCTGAGCAGAAACAGCGAGATGACTTAGTGGCGTATTGCCTGCAGCTGGGAATTGACGGCCTAATTAATAATGCAGGCCTGAGCCATTTTGGCCTGCTTCAAGATACACCTGATGCCACCATCTCGGCGCTTGTGCAGATGAACCTAGAGGTGCCAATGTTGCTCACGAAAGCATTTTTACCTGTGCTTACGAGTGCAGAGCAAGGCTTACTTGTGAATATTGGTTCAGCGTTCGGAAGCATTGGTTATCCGGGGTACAGCATCTATTGTGGGAGCAAGTTCGGCTTGCGTGGTTTCACTGAGGCTGTGCGCCGAGAGTGCGCTGATAGCAATTTGAAAGTCTTACATATCGCCCCGAGATCCACCCATACCGCTATTAATTCCAGTGCCGTTTTCGCCATGAATAAGGAGTTAGGAAACACGGTGGATATGCCAGAGCTTGTTGCGTCGCAGATTGTGAGGCGCATCAAAGCGGACAAGTGGGGTAGTTGTGTGCTGGGGTGGCCTGAGAAGCTGTACGCCATAGTGAATAGTATTTTGCCGGGGTTAACGGATCAGTCCATCAAGAAAGTGTTAGCGAAAATTAAGCGATTCACACTCGACAAGAATGTAGGCAATTAAACAAATACAGTGCTAAGAGGGTAAGACGATGAAAACGAAAATAGCAGCGCTAGTGTTAATGCTCTCGGGGCTTGCACAAGCACAGATGACGCCCGATGTTATAGCGTTACAAGACAGGTGGGCTGAGGTCAATTATCTCACCAGTGGTAAAGCACAGGTAGAGGCCTTTAGCGCCTTGATCGATCAGGCGGAGAAAGTGACGCGTCAGCAAAAAGACAATGCGCAGGCATGGACTTGGAGTGGCATTATCAAGTCCAGCTATGCGGGAGCCAAAGGTGGCTTGGGTGCATTATCATCGGCTAAGGCCGCTAAGGCGGATTTTGAGAAAGCAATGAGTATTGATCCTAGCGTTCTTGAGGGGTCGGCTTATACAAGCCTAGGAGTGCTCTACCTAAATGTGCCCGGATGGCCGGTTGGTTTTGGCGATGATGATAAAGGAGTTGAATTGTTAATGAAGGGCTTAGAGCAGTCCCCGGAGGGTATCGATTCTAACTACTTCTACGCAGAATACTTATTTAAAGAGAAAGAGTATGATAAAGCCGAACGCTTTTTGAATAAGGCCTTGAAGGCGGCTGCGCGCAGCGGCCGAGAAGTCGCCGATGATGGACGCCGAGGTGAAATTCGCCATATGCTGGAAGAGATTGAAGAGCATCGCTAAAGGAAGTGCGCAATGCAGGTTATGTTAGTAGAGGACAATGATTTATTGGCCAAAGCCGTAGCCAAAGCTCTTCGTAGTGCTGGTTTTAGTGTCAATCATGTTGCAAGAGGCGATGTGGCCTTAAATGCCATTAGGACCTCGCCACCGGACATTCTCATTTTAGACCTTGGGCTTCCCGGCATGGATGGCCTAGAGGTGCTTAGGCATGCTCGTAAGGAGGGCTTTTCTAATCCTGTTCTTATTCTAACTGCTAGGGATGCCACTCAAGACAAAGTCGCGGGTTTGGATAGTGGGGCGGATGACTACCTGGCTAAGCCCTTCGAGATAGAGGAGATGTTGGCGAGGTTGCGGGCATTAGAGCGGCGTTTAAGCTCGGTAAAAAGCAGCGTTATCGAAATCGGCTCTGTGCGTTTGGACGTAAAGAGTTTTGAAGTCAGCGTGGACGGGCAGTCCATCGTGATGTCGCGGCGCGAATTTATGTTGCTAAAGTCTCTCATGGAAAGTGTGAATAAGGTGCAGACGCGCGAGATGCTAGACAGTAAACTCTATGGCTGGGGCGAAGAAGTGAGCAGCAATACCTTAGAAGTTCATATTCACAATCTTCGAAAAAAACTACCTGCCAACTTCATTCAGACTGTGAGGGGAGTGGGTTACGTAATCAAGCAGCAGGCAAGTCCTGCCTAGACCTATTGCATGGCATCGATTCGCTTATTCTTAACCTTAACTTTAATTTCTATAATCGTTTTGGTTAGCTTCCTATCTTCTCTTCGCGGCTATCGGGAGAGTATGTTAGAGGCTGAGCAGCTTTTTGACTTACAGCTGTTGGAATACGCCAAGCTTCTTAATCTACTCAATCCGCAGCTGTACGATGCGGATAACCCGCAAGTGATAGAGCGCCTTATTGCGCCGACTGACGGCGATGCAAGCCTATCGGCGGAGATGCGACTTGCTTACCAAATTTTTGATGAGTCCCAGAACTTGGTCCTACGATCGGTCGCAGCGCCAGTGGATAAAATGACGACGCTAGAGGTTGGCTACCATGATGTAAATTTTAGTGGTTACCGCTGGCGTTCTCTCGTCGTTGCAGAACCCAGGAATAAACACTGGGTGGTGGTTGCTCAACGCTATGATGTTCGTTATGAGTTGGCTGAAAGCATTATCCTGCAAGCAGTGTTGCCGACCGTAGTGGGTATACCGATTGCCGCGGTGCTTATTTGGTTTATCGTGGGCTATGGCTTGAGGCCGATTAAAGATCTGGCAAGTGCCGTCCATGCTAGGGAGGTCTCTGACCTGACAGCGGTGCAGTTAGACAATGTGCCTCGGGAGCTAACGCCTCTGACGCAGTCGACCAATGAACTTTTGAAGAGATTGCAGTCCTCTTTTGAGCGAGAGAAGCGCTTTGCCGCCGATGCGGCACATGAGCTGCGCACTCCTATAAGCGTTCTCAAGGTGCAAATGCACAACCTCTTGGCTGAGATGTCGAATGACAATCAAAGTATTCAGGAGTTGCGCCAAGGTATCGAGGCGATGGAGCAGCTAGTGGAGCAAATCTTAGTGCTTAATCGCACAGCGCCCGATCAATATATGATGCAATTCTCTAAGCTTGATTTTCATGCCTTAGCGCAGGAACTCCTTAGCATCGAATATCAGGAGTTTGCGAACAAAGATCAAAACGTCGAGCTGATCGGCGGCGAAACTTTTGTACTAGGGGATCAAACGGCACTGCGCTCGCTGATTCAAAACTTGCTGAGAAATGCATCAAAGTACACGCCTGCTGGGGGAAGTATTGTAGTGACTGTGAGTAAGCTAAAGGAAGGCGCTACAGTCATAGTGGAGGACAGCGGCCCCGGTATTGCGGAAGAATTCCGGCAGAGAGTCTTTGATCGATTCTATCGACTACAGGGCGACCAGCATGATTCTGGCATAGCAGGGTCAGGTTTAGGTCTGGCAATAGTGAAGCATATAGTGGATATGCATAGTGCAAGCATTTCCTTGGCGCAGTCGCAGCACTTGGGTGGTTTGAAAGTGACAGTTGTTTTCCCCGCAGACAGTAAAGAGAGCTAGCGTAAATGGTAGAGGCAAGGGCATGAAAAGTAGAAAAAGTAACTGGCGTATTAGGGTGCTATTCGGTGCTTGCTTGGTATTGCCCTCGTTTATGGTTCATGCGCAGACACTGGAGGTTGAATTGGTCATCAGAGAGCATCTTTTCTATCCATCCGAGCTAAGTGTGCCGGCCGGTCAAAAGATCAAGCTCATTGTCATCAATGAGGATGCGACGCCAGAGGAGTTTGAAAGCTACGAGCTCAATCGTGAGAAGGTCATTATGGGGCGCACTAGGGGAATAGTATTTATCGGACCGTTGAAGCCTGGAGAGTACCCATTCTTCGGAGAATTTAATATCAAGACTGCTCAGGGCAAGATTATTGCTCAATAGAAATAGGTGTTAAGACGAAGGAGAGCGCGCTTTGACTAGTGCTGTGATTATTATTTTACGCGAGGTGCTTGAGGCTATGCTGCTCATCTGCACTCTCATGGCGAGTGCCCGAGCGGTAGGCTTGCATATAAGATGGATGCCTTTTGCTATCGTTGTAGGTATTTCGGGCGCGTTTTCCTATGCATTATTTCTAAGTGAAATATCTAGCTCTTTCGATGGCTTCGGGCAGGAAATAGTGAACTCTGCGCTGCTGATTACGGTGACAATTTGTTTGGTGGTGCATAATTTTGTGGCTATTCGAATCAATGGCATTGGGCGCAGCACGCATCTAGTTCGGCTCAGCATTGCTGTCATGTGCACCGCTATCGCCATGGCCATGACAAGGGAGGGCGCGGAGATGTATCTGTATGTGTATGCCTATGGAGTCCTAGCGGGTGAGACTTTATCTGTTCTCTCTGGTGCCGTGATTGGTGCTGGTATTGGCCTGAGCTTGGGGACCTTTGTGTACTATGGTTTGCGTAGCCTCTCCCCGAGAGTCTGTCTGTTTACTTGCGCTGGCGTCGTCGCCGTTGTGGGGGCAAGTATGGTCTCTCAAGCCACCCTGTACCTGTCTCAAGCCGATATTTTGCAAATGCAGGCGCCTGTATGGGATACGTCCAATATCGTGTCCGAGTCCTCGCTGTTGGGGGAATTATTGCATGCCAGTATTGGCTATGAGGCTAGCCCTACTCTAACGCAGTTAATGCTTTATCTAGTAACGGTTACGGCAGGCATTGCCGCCGTTATTGCGGCATTGTGGCTAAACTCATCAAAGGAAGCAGAGTGATGTTTGTGAAGGGGTTCTTGAGTTTTGTTCGTCCTATGCTGCTCTTGCTTGGCTGGTTTCTATCGCTTAATCAGCTTGCCTTGGCTGATGATCCAATTCAGCACAATGGCGTTGGGCGCGTGTATGAACCCTATGTGAACGCCTTGGAAAGAGAATTTGAGTATCGCAGCCTGTATCAGACTGATGACAAAGCGATAGAGAGCGATATTCTTCGACAAAAATTGGGCTACGGATTTTCAGTCGGCTCAAAACTATTCGCCGAAGCCTATATTGCAGGTAAAAAGCGTGCAGGTGAAAGCTTTAGAGTTGAGTCTTTCGAGCTGGAGGCCCGCTGGCAGTTAACAGAGCAAGGTGAGTTTGCCTACGACTGGGGGCTTCTTTTCGAGCTGGAGAAGGAGCGCAGTGAGAGTATCACTGAGCTTTCCTCGGCTGTGTTGATTAGTCGTCAGTGGGGGCGATGGGTAGGAACAGCAAATTTAGGTATCGAGTATGAGTTCGGCTCCGACATTGACAATGAGTTTGATACCTTCGTGGCGGCTAAATTGCGTTATCGCTATAAACAATATCTGGAGCCCGGAATTGAACTCTATATTGACGAAATTACTAGTGGTGTGGGGCCGGTTTTTTCTGGGCTAGTTAGAGGTCGAGAAAATACGAAATGGCAGTGGGAGGTAGGACTTGTCCTGCCTCTAAATAACCAGACCCCAGATTACAGCTACCGTTTTCTGCTTGAGTTTGAATTCTAGTAGGCTAGTCGAAGCGCAATTCTAGCGTTTAGGAGAAGGCTTGAACGAAGGCTTTTCTGCTCAGTTTTGAAGACTAACTGAGCAATGCTGAGGTATCATTCTCTGTTTGGTGGGCGGTATAAACTTTCGTGTGGTCCTGGTGTTGCTAGTGCCTTATTAAGTTTTTTGGAGATAGTCTTGCAAGATAGACAGACAGCGGCCGTAGCAGTGAATGGTCGAGATAGATCACTAGATATACTTCGTGATGCGGGCTATTTGACATTCGAGGACTACTGGAATTCCCCAAGGGAGTTTGTGGATGATGTTAATTATCGTCGCAATGGCTGGAGCGCGGTATCCCTGATAGAGCTCGAGCTTGGTGATGGGTCTAAGAGGCGTTATTACCTCAAGAGGCAAGAGAATCAGATACGTTATTCACTGCGTCATCCATTGGGCGCCTTAACCTACCAGTTTGAAGTGGAGGCGGTGGCCCAGATGGCCAGGCAGTTGATCTCCTGTGTCTCCGTGTTGGACTATGGTTTTCGGCGCAATGATGGCAAGCGTCAAGGCTATGTTGTCACCGAGGCTATAGATGGGGAATGCCTTAAAGATTTCGCCAATAGTGATCCCGACTGGTCTTCTGTCAGTGAGCAAATATCCTCTCTGAGCAAGCAGTTGTTTCGTATGCACGCTAATGGCTGGCAGCATGGGGCACTGTATCCCGTGCACATTTTCATGAAC
>JAWWAY010000022.1:0-36629 GCA_033721235.1 Pseudohongiellaceae bacterium
ATGAGTGAAAGTCACGTGCACGATGTCTCTATCACCAAAGAAGCTCCCAACTATCGGATGAGCTAAGCACAAGAAGCGACTAATGACGACGAAAAATATTCACGCCCAGAAAATTCTAATTCTGGACTTTGGCTCTCAATACACTCAATTAATCGCTCGCCGCGTTCGCGAACTGGGCGTGTACTGTGAGATTTGGGATTATCAATCCACGCGAGAAGAGATCGAAGAGTTTTCGCCTCAGGGCGTGATATTTTCCGGCGGTCCCGAGACAGCCACCCTGGCTGATTCGCCCCGTGCGCCAGCCTATTTATTCGAAGGCAATCTTCCGCTATTAGGTATTTGTTATGGCATGCAAACCATGGCAGAACAGTTAGGCGGTAAGGTTGAATCTTCGGATAAGTCTGAGTTTGGGTATGCCGTTGTTAATCTTTGCGCCCCTAGCGGCTTATTCGACGGCATCGAAGACAGAATTGATAGCGATGGTGTTGCTGAGCTAGACGTCTGGATGAGCCACGGCGATAAAGTCGTTAAGCTTCCGCCGCAGTTTCAAACTGTAGCGGCAACGCAGAGCGCGCCGATTGCGGCGATGGCCCACGAGTCTAAACCTTTCTTTGGTATTCAGTTTCACCCAGAGGTGACCCATACCAGCCAAGGCTTAAGAATACTGGAGCGCTTCGTTAAAGATATTTGTGGCTGTGATGCCCTATGGACATCCGCCAATATTATTGAAGACGCCATTGCCCGAGTGCGTGAGCAGGTTGGCAGCGATCACGTATTGCTAGGTCTTTCCGGTGGGGTAGACTCATCGGTTGTGGCGGCTCTATTGCATAAAGCGATTGGTGATCAGCTCACTTGTGTTTTCGTCGATAATGGCTTGCTTCGCCTCAATGAAGGCGAGCAGGTAATGGCTACTTTCGCTAAGAATATGGGCGTGAAAGTTATTCGTGCGGATGCCGAAGATAAGTTTCTCTCGGCACTGGCTGGCGTTAGCGATCCAGAAGCCAAGCGTAAAGCTATTGGTAATACTTTTATCGAAGTATTCGATGAAGAAGCCAGTAAAATTGATAATGTGCAGTGGCTAGCACAAGGCACTATCTACCCAGACGTTATCGAATCGGCCGGCTCTAAAACGGGCAAGGCTCATGTCATTAAGTCGCACCATAATGTGGGCGGACTTCCCGAAGATATGAAACTGGGCCTCGTGGAACCTTTGCGCGAATTATTTAAAGACGAAGTACGTAAGATCGGCGTCGAGCTCGGTCTGCCATACGATATGGTTTACCGACACCCGTTCCCAGGGCCTGGCCTTGGGGTGAGAATTTTGGGCGAAGTAAAGAAAGAATACTGCGATGTACTGCGCCGCGCAGATGCCATCTTTATTGAAGAGCTGCACAAAGCCGACTACTACCACAAGACCAGCCAGGCCTTCGCAGTGTTCTTGCCCGTGAAGTCTGTTGGTGTGGTGGGCGATGCGCGTCGTTACTCTTGGGTAATTACCCTGCGTGCGGTAGAGACTATCGACTTCATGACAGCACGCTGGGCACATCTGCCATACGAGCTATTGGAAACAGTCAGTAATCGTATTATCAATGAGATCACGGATGTCTCTCGCGTCGCATACGACGTGTCTTCCAAGCCGCCAGCGACAATCGAGTGGGAATAAAATATTCTCTGACTTATTGAAAGGAAAACCCAGCGTAGCCGCTGGGTTTTTTGTCTTTAGAGCAGAGCGAGCTCTTGTCGTAGACGCTTTGCAGCGTTGACCATGTGGCCTAGCGCCGGTATGACGTCTTCCCATTTGCGAGTTTTAAGTCCGCAGTCTGGGTTAATCCATAGGCGTTCGTTAGGGATGCATTTAGCCGCGTTTCTTATCACATCTATTATGCTTGCCTCACTAGGAATATTTGGCGAATGTATATCGTAGACGCCTGGCCCTATCTGGTTGGGATACTCAAAACTCTCAAACGCCTCAAATAATTCATTGTCCGATCGCGAGCTTTCGATGGTGATCACATCGGCATCCATGCGTGCGATCGAGTCGATAATATCGTTGAACTCTGAATAGCACATATGGGTGTGAATCTGCGTCGTGTCTTTGACGCCGTTTGCGCTAATGCGAAAAGCATCTATTGCCCAATCCAAGTAGGACTGCCACTCACTGCGTCTAAGCGGTAAGCCCTCGCGCAGTGCTGCTTCGTCAATTTGGATTATATTCACGCCAGCTTTCTCTAAATCGAGAACCTCGTCGCGAATCGCCAATGCTATTTGGTAGCAGGTTTGCGATCGAGCTTGATCGTCACGCACAAATGACCAGTTCAAGATGGTAACTGGACCTGTAAGCATTCCCTTAACCGGTTTTTTCGTGAGGGATTGAGCGTAGCTTGTCCAATCGACTGTCATTGGCTTAGGTCGACTAACGTCGCCAAAGATAATGGGTGGCTTTACACAGCGAGAACCATAGGATTGCACCCAGCCAAACTGACTGAAAGTAAACCCTTCCAGTTGTTCCCCAAAATACTCAACCATATCATTGCGCTCTGGCTCGCCATGAACGAGCACATCCAGGCCGAGTTCTTCTTGCTGGCTAATGCAATATCTAACTTCTTTTTGAATTAATTTCTTATATTCACTCGCGTTTAGTTCGCCTTGTTTGTAACGTCGTCGCACGCTCCTAATATCTGCGGTTTGCGGAAATGAGCCAATTGTTGTGGTCGGCAGAGGTGGTAAATTGAGCAGCGAGTTTTGTGCCGCAATTCTCGTAGAGTAGGGGCTCTTGCGTTTGCCCAGCTCAGAGGAAATAGACTCATATGCCTTTTCCATAAGTGCGTTATGCACTCGCGGTGATTCCATGCGGCTTTGTAATGCTCGCCTGTTTTCATTTAACTCTTGTGCAACGCTATCGCGCCCTTCGTTTAAGGCTTTAGCGAGTACTTTCAGTTCTATGAGTTTCTGTTTCGCAAAGGCTAACCAGCTTTTAATTTCACCATCTAAGGTTTCTTCGCTATCTAAATCAAAAGGGACGTGAAGCAGTGAGCAAGAACAGGCTAGCCAGAGCCTATCGCCCAGGCGCTTATGAATGGGTTCGAGCCACTGCAGAGTTTGCTCGAGCTTGGTCTTCCAGATATTGCGACCGTCTAGAACACCCAAAGAAAGGATTTTATGAGCGGGCAACCAGTCAAGAACTTTACTCACTTCACTTTGAGCGCTAATCGCATCCAAGTGGAGCCCCGCAACAGGGAGTTCACAGGCAAGATGCAGGTTTTCTTTTAGGCAGCCAAAGTAAGTTGCAAGAAGCAGTGAGACCTTACAGCTATTGAGCCGGTGATAACTCGTTGTAAATGCATGTTGCCATTTAGCGTCTAGCTCAACGGTGAGTATTGGCTCGTCAATTTGAATCCATTGGGCGCCGGCCTCGGCTAGTGCGGTAATGAGTTCTGCATAGACGTTTAAAAGCTGCGGCAGTAAGGTCAATGGGTCGGAGCCATCTTTGGCCTTACCAAGCCATAGGTAAGTGAGTGGTCCGATAATCACGGGCTTAGCTTTGGAACCACTGGCCTGAGCTTGAGCAAACTGGTCTAACAATCGCGTCGGGTTGAGCTTAAAGTGCGTGTCTTTACAAAATTCCGGCACAATATAATGATAATTGGTGTCAAACCACTTGGTCATTTCTCCGGCGGGGACGCAGCAGCTTTCCTGATCTAATGCAGAGCGACCGCGAGCAGCACGAAAATACTGATCCAGTTCACTAGCATCGCCATGCTGAGCTCGGGCCGGTAAGTTGCCAAGCGTCGCGCTCATGTCTAGTACGTGGTCATAGAGGGAGAAGTCGCCCACTGGAACGAGATCGAGAACCGACTGGTCTTGCCAATGTTGTTGTCTCAGAGCTGTTGCCGTTTCCAGTAGGTCTTGGCTACTGCTTTTTTGTTGCCAGTAGTTCTCTAATGCAAATTTTAATTCACGACGCGCGCCGACGCGTGGATAGCCTAGATTGTGTGTAGTCACCATGATGCTGTCATCCAATATTGGGTTGTTGAAAATTGGAGGCCAGCATAGTCTTCGCAAGCCATGAATAATAATGGTATTATTTCAGCAATATATTAATATTACTCATGGGTTGCAGTTCATGTTAGAGCGACATCATTTAGCAATTCTGCGTGAGATCGATCGTCAGGGCTCTTTAACGGCGGCTGCAAAGAGCTTGTTTCTCACGCAGTCGGCCCTGACTCACGCAATCAAAAAGCTGGAGCAACACCTTGGCGTAGTCCTTTGGCGTAAAGAGGGGCGACGATTGCGACTTACTCCAGCGGGATTGCAGCTTTTGGCGCTGTCGCATCGGGTATTGCCTCAGTTCGAGCATGCCGAGCAACGATTACAGGAAATGGCTAAAGGCCAGCGAGGTAGCCTGCGCATCGGTATGGAGTGCCATCCATGCTATCAGTGGCTTGTGAAAATAGTAGAGCCGTATCTGCACGAATGGCCTAAGATCGATGTAGACGTGAAACAGGAATTTACCTTTGGTGGAATGGCAGCGCTGTTTGCCTACGATATCGATATTCTGGTTACACCTGACCCATTATTGAAGCCCGGAATCGTGTTTCAGCCTGTTTTCGATTTCGAGCAAGTGCTGGTAGTGGCAAAGAGTCATCCCTTGGCGAAACGAGATTATGTGACCCCAGAGCAACTAGTCGACGATGTGCTAATTACCTATCCTGTCAGCGTCGAGCGCTTAGATATTTTTAGTCAGTTCTTCATGCCTGCCCAGTGTTCTCCGAAAGTGCACAAGACCATGGAGACGACTGATATGATCCTACAAATGGTAGCAGCAGGCCGCGGCGTAACTGCATTGCCTGGCTGGTTGGTTGCGGAGTATTCTGCGCATCTGCCTATTAAGGCGCTGCGGCTTAACCCAGAGGGAGTCGCGAAGCAGATTTTTCTCGGTGTTCGTGAAGCTGACCAGGATCTAGATTATTTGTCTGGGTTTTTAAGCTTAGCTCTTGGACAATAGTTGAGCTAGCTTGGTTTGCCGCCCTTTAGTTTGGGTTCTTCCAAATCTCTAGGGCAGTCGATAGACTGTAGGGGAATACAGTATTAGGAGGGCGCGGATCATGCCCGCTACGAGAGAGTTTGCTCTTGTTATAAACAGGCAACAGGATTGCCTTAATTAGCTATTGCGGAGGTCACCATGCACGGTAATCGCTACGATCGAAATGATATTGGTTCTGACATAGATAGCATTCACAATTATTACGAGAAATTGGTCGTGGAGCTGCTGATACAGAATCAAGCGACCTATGGCATTAGTCTCGAAGCAATTCCTGATCTGGCCTGTGTGGCGCTTAATCGCTTGCCCCCACGATATATCAGACACGATGTGGACATGGCATTTTATCTGTCGCCAGATGAGTATCTTGAGACCGAAAAGAAAGTAGAAGAAGCGGTTACTGAGGCAGTAGAATTCGTAAAGCGAAGAAAACGGTCAGAGTCTGAATAGATGGCATTAGAGTGACGCAAGATACATTAGACGATGAACTCTGGATGGCGAAGGCCTTAGAGTTGGGTCGACAAGCCGGG
This sequence comes from Pseudohongiellaceae bacterium, assembly GCA_033721235.1. Lineage (GTDB taxonomy): Bacteria > Pseudomonadota > Gammaproteobacteria > Pseudomonadales > Pseudohongiellaceae > UBA5078. The sequence continues at coordinate 5,572 of JAWWAY010000022.1, forward strand.
GAGCTTGGCGAGGTGCCTGTCGGTTGCGTCATTGTCTCGGAGTCTGGCCAATTGCTTGGCGAGGGCTTTAATCAGCCCATCTGTCAGCATGATCCTACCGCTCACGCCGAAGTCATGGCTATGCGCAATGCAGCCTCTAAGATGAATAATTACCGTCTTCCTCGCACGACTCTCTATGTGACTATCGAGCCTTGTACGATGTGCGTAGGCGCGATGATGCACGCGCGCGTGGGACGTTTGGTGTTTGGTGCGCCAGAGCCGCGCTTTGGTGCTGTTATTAGCAGTAAGCGTCTGCTTGATGAAGGCGAGTTTAATCATCGTATTGAGTATTCATCAGGGGTGCTCGCTGCGCCTTGCGGTGAGCTTATGCGAGACTTTTTTCGCCAGCGGCGCTCTTAAAGAGAAAAAGGTAATAGTCTCTGTCTTGTAATAAGGAACTTATTGCTTCAACGGCCCTCTAAGTCTATATATAGGCCGCACCGCCATTCTGGTAGGTTTTGGCCCTATCATAGTCAGCAATAGATCGTTTTGGGGGTTCTATTAGTACTTTAGTCCGACAAATATCGCGCGCACTCACGGCCAGGCATGCACTGGTCTTGATAGCTGTAGCTGCATTGTTACACGGCTGTTCAACAATGCGCGAACCATTTAAAGCCTATGGGGGCGAGCCACGGCCAGCCCAAGAATTGGCGCTAGTCTCCGGTGATGTTTACTATCGTAAGGATTGGCTGAGCAGCTATGCGGACACGGTTCGGTTCATTCGAGTGGATGGGCACTCAATCAATAATAGCCGAGCTTATGACGAGGTCTATATTGCACCGGGTGAGCGAGAGCTGGAGGTCTATTACTCTTGGGATATGGGGGCGCGCATGGGATTAGCGCCTGCACTTGCCAGTTATTCTTCGTCACAAACGCTCATTAGCGAAGTGCTCAAGCTTGAGGCCAAAGCGGGCGCACACTATACGGTGAGGATGCGCCCCGTTTTCAGTGGGCAGGCTAAAGACATTAGCTCGTTGAATCATGTTGAGTTTTGGATTGAAAATGAAGCCGGAGAAGTAGTCTCAGAGGCTGTTTCAGAGAGCTAGGGCCACAAAACTTGGCTTATTATTACTAATTTACTCTGATTTTTGTGCCCAAATAGCGTATTATTGGCCCCCTTTAGAACCCTCCGTTAATCCTATTCAAGGCTGCTTTTTACGATGCTAGTTTTGCCCGGTGTGTCCGCTCTTTCCCCTTTCAGGAAAGCCAAGCTTCTATCGACTCTTCAAACCCAAATACCCGCTGTTCGCGACCTCAGCGCTCGCTATATTCATTTTGCTGAGTGCTCCCAGGACTTACCGCCTGAGGAAATGAGTGCGCTGGAAACTCTCTTAGACTACGGCACTGCCGAGCAGATCGTGAGCTCGCAGGCGCCCGCTAGCGCCACATTACGTGTTGTGGTGCCAAGGGTAGGAACGATCTCGCCATGGTCTACAAAGGCCACGGATATCGTTGAGCACTGCGGTTTGTCTAAGGTGGTGCGGATCGAGCGTGGAGTTGCCTACTATCTGGAAGTGGACGGCGATGTGTCTCCAAGCGATTTAAAGCAAATCGATGCCTGCATTCATGACCGCATGACCCAAGGTGTATTGGGGAGTTTCGAGGAAGCAGAGAAGCTGTTTCAGCATGCCGAGCCACGCCCATTGACGAGTGTGCCAATCCTAGAGCGCGGCAAAGAGGCATTGGTGCAAGCCAATGACGATATGGGCCTAGCACTGGCTAGCGATGAAATTGATTATCTGTTCGATAGCTTCAATCACCTGAATAGAAACCCTAACGATGTTGAGTTGATGATGTTCGCACAGGCTAACTCTGAGCACTGTCGTCATAAAATATTCAATGCCAGTTGGGAAGTCGACGGAGAGGCCCAAGAGAAATCCCTCTTTGGCATGATTCGCAATACCCATGAGACATCGCCAGCGGGCGTTTTGTCGGCCTATAAAGATAACGCAGCCGTGATGACGGGCAGTTTTGCTCCGCGCTTCTTCCCTGAGCCTGACTCCAAGGCCTATGAATACAGCGAAGAAGCTATTCACATTCTGATGAAGGTAGAGACCCATAACCACCCAACCGCCATAGCGCCGTTCCCAGGTGCGGCCACGGGCAATGGTGGCGAGATTCGTGACGAAGGTGCTACGGGCAGAGGCTCGAAGCCTAAGGCGGGTCTGTGTGGCTTTAGCGTGTCCAATTTACGTATTCCTGACTTTATCCAGCCATGGGAGCAAGACTTTGGTAAGCCAGAGCATTTCGCATCGGCCTTGGATATTATGTTGGAAGGCCCGATTGGGGCGGCTGCGTTTAATAATGAGTTTGGCCGACCCAATCTTTGCGGATATTTTAGAACCTATGAAGAGCAAGTAAATGCGGGCAATGGCAGCGAGGTTCGCGGCTATCACAAGCCCATTATGATCGCGGGTGGCCTAGGCAATATCCGCGAGCAGCATATTGAAAAAGGTGAAATTCCTGTCGGCGCCAAACTCATCGTACTCGGTGGCCCTGCCATGCTCATTGGTTTAGGAGGCGGCGCTGCATCTTCAATGACCGCAGGGGCCAGTAGTGCAGAGCTGGACTTCGCTTCTGTGCAGCGCGAAAACCCAGAGATGGAACGACGCTGTCAGGAAGTGATTGATCAGTGCTGGCAGTTAGGGGATAGAAACCCTATTGCGTTTATTCACGATGTTGGGGCAGGTGGTCTATCCAATGCCCTGCCAGAGCTAGTCAAGGACGGTGGTCGTGGTGGTCAGTTCTCTTTGCGCGAAATTTTCAGCGCTGAGTCCCAGATGTCGCCACTCGAGATCTGGTGTAACGAAGCGCAAGAGCGATACGTAATGGCTGTATTGCCGCAGGACTTGCAAAAGTTTAAGAGTCTTTGTGAGCGCGAGCGTTGCCCCTACTCGGTGGTAGGCGAGACGACAAAAGAAGACGTGATTGAACTAAGCGACACGCATTTTAATAATAAGCCAATTGATCTTCCCATGAGTATTTTGTTTGGTAAGCCGCCCAAAATGCATAGAGAAGTTAGCTCTCTTAGTCCGCGCTTTGTGGAATTTGACCCTAGCCAAATCAATATCGCCGATGCAATCGAGCGTGTGCTTAAGCTGCCTTCGGTAGCGAGCAAGAATTTCCTTATCACCATTGGTGATCGCTCTATTACCGGTCTCGTCCATCGAGATCAAATGGTCGGTCCTTGGCAGGTTCCCGTTGCCGATGCTGCAGTAACCGCGGCCTCATTCCAGAGCTATGCGGGCGAGGCTATGGCCATGGGGGAGAGAACTCCCTTGGCGCTGCTCGATGCACCGGCCTCTGCTCGTATGGCAATCGCTGAGGCCATTACCAATATTAGCAGTGCGAGTATAGAGCGTATTGGCAATATCAAACTATCCGCGAACTGGATGGTGGCGGCGGGTCACCCCGGCGAGGACGCCAAGCTGTACTCTGCGGTCAAGGCGGTAGGGATGGAGTTGTGTCCTGCGCTTGGAATCTGTGTGCCGGTAGGCAAAGACTCGATGTCCATGCGAACCGTGTGGCAGCAGGATGGTGAAAGCCGCTCTAACACAGCGCCAATGTCATTAGTGATATCGGCCTTTGCTGCGGTTGACGATATTAGAAAGACAAACACGCCACAGTTGCAGACTGATCAAGGCGAGACCGATCTATTGATGATTGATCTTGGGCGCGGTCGGAATCGCATGGGCGGGTCTGCATTGGCTCAGGTCTATCGAGAGCTTGGCCACGAAGCTCCCGACCTAGACAGTGCAGAGGATCTTAAGAACTTCTTTGAGCTTATTCAAAAGCTTAAGAGAGAAGGCCTACTGCTGGCGTATCACGATCGCTCCGATGGCGGTCTGTTAGCGGCGGTGGTCGAGATGGCTTTTGCCGGTCACTGCGGTGTCGACCTGCAGTTGGCTGAGATCATGGACTCACAAGAGCAAGCCCTGAGCGCCTTGTTCAACGAAGAGCTGGGCGCAGTCATTCAAGTGCGCCGCGCCGAACAGGTTCAAGTACTGCAGTTAATTGAGCAATACGGGCTTTCCGATTGCACTAGCCTAATTGGTCAGCCCAATGAACAAGATGAAGTGCGCGTCCTCAATGGCGGCAAATTATTGTTTGAGGCCGAGCGAGCGCAACTGCAACGACTATGGGCGCAGACCAGCTACCAAATGCAGGCGCTAAGGGATAATCCACAGTGTGCGCAGCAGGAATTCGATGGCCTGCTTGATGCTTCGGACCCAGGTCTTCAGTCCAATCTAAGTTTTGATGTGAACGAAGACGTTTGCGCGCCATTTGTTGCCACTGGTAAAAAACCGAAAGTCGCCGTTCTGCGCGAGCAGGGAGTGAACGGGCAAATTGAAATGGCAGCAGCCTTCGACCGCGCCGAGTTTGAGGCAGTCGACGTGCATATGAGTGACTTGCTTAGCGGCAAAGTGAATTTAGAACAATTCAATGTATTGGCTGCCTGCGGAGGATTCTCCTTCGGTGATGTGCTTGGAGCTGGCGGTGGTTGGGCCAAGTCCATCCTGCATAACGATAAATTACGAGCGCAGTTTAGTGAGTTCTTTAATCGCGAAAGCACGCTAACCCTAGGCGTTTGTAACGGTTGTCAAATGGTGTCGGTGCTAAGAGACCTCATTCCTGGTACGGATAACTGGCCGCGTTTTGTTCGCAATCAGTCTGAACAGTTCGAAGCTCGAACCACCCTGGTGAAGGTCGGTGAATCTAAATCAATCTTATTGGCCGATATGGCAGGTTCAGTCTTCCCTATAGCTGTTGCTCATGGTGAAGGGCGAGCGGAGTTTGCTGGCTCAGCACAGGCTGATCTTACAAGTGCTGGTGGCATTGCTCTTAACTATGTCGACAATCACCAGCAGATCACGCAAACGTATCCGCAGAACCCCAATGGTTCACCAGCGGGCATCGCGGGCGTGTGCAGCGACGATGGTCGTGTGACCATCATGATGCCACACCCAGAGCGTGTCTTCCGTAGCGTGCAAAACTCTTGGCAGTCTCCTGACTGGCAGGAAGACGCACCTACGATGCGAATGTTCCGCAACGCTAGAGTTTGGTTGGCTTAGTGTGTTTAAGCTCTGTGTTTACATACCCCATGACCATGTAGGGGCTGTTAAGGCGGCGATGTTTGCTGCCGGAGCAGGGCGCATCGGCGACTATGAACATTGCTGCTGGCAAGTGTTAGGGCAAGGGCAGTTTAAACCTTTGGAGGGCAGTGATCCCTATATTGGTCAGCAGGATGTTGTGGAGCAAGTGGCCGAGTATCGCGTAGAGATGATCTGCAAAGAAGACGCCATTGTGGAGGTAGTGAGTGCACTAAAGCGGGCTCATCCTTATGAGGAGCCCGCCTACGATGTAATGCGCTTAGAGTCGTTCTAGTCTAGCTTGCAGGGCTTAGCTTCACGTTCGCTTCACCCACTCCCACGTCCACTGTCATATCCATATGACCGAAACCGTTACCGACGACTTCTTCGGATACAATGGCGCGATCGCTCTTGATATTGTCGGCTCCCCTTAGCTTGGCAGAGCCTACGCCTACATCCACCTCGATGTTCCCCACATAGGTATGTGGCGCGCTAATATTAGCCTCACCAACGCCAAGTTCTACATCGAGAGCTGTAGCGCCGAGCTTAGCGTTGATCTGACCTACACTAAGGTCTAGGTGAGTACGCTCTAGGCTTGGTAGTGTGATACGCCAATGCAGTTCTAAGTCGTCGAAATCATCGTCGTTGAGCTCAACGTAAAGTATATCGCCGCGTTTTTTTATCTCCACATCTAGATCCGTCACGTCTCGTTTTCCGCGCCGGAAAAAACCTTGTCTATTGCCTTCTATCTCAAGCTCTATACGCAGTTCATTGTCTTCGCTAGGGTCGACATCAAGCACGCCAACGCCTGCATCGATTCTAAATTCCGTGATATCGGAAGCGTCAATAATATGCTCTCTTACTACGTGGTGGTCTGAGGCTAGCGTCACTTGTGTGCCCGCAATTAATATTATAGCGCCAGCTGTCTTTATTAGATTCTGCATTGTTATCTCCTTTTTTGAACAAGGCTTCTAGCTTTGTTGCTAATGGTTTTGCAATGCTTGTGCCAATAATAAAAGGTTATAATAATCAATAACGTGCGGAGGGTTTGGTGGCTTTTGGTGATTTTGGCTAGGCCTGCTTTGGCGAGATTAACCAAAGCTTGGCGATTATGCTTGGCTGCTGCTCACCAGACGAGTGCTAAGTTTTCTTTGCTCGGAGTATTCGAGATCAAACATACGGACAGGAAAACTATTGTTTTTGCGGTCGGCGAAATAATGTTCGAGGCTTATGCGTACAACAGGAAAGGCTAGCTCGTCCCATGGAATTTCATGCTCTTCGAATAGCGCGACCTCTAGGCTTTCGGCCCCCGCTTTGTACTCTGGCGAGTCGAGTTTGCTCAGAAAGAATAAATAGACTTGGTTGATATAAGGAAGATTAAAAAGTGTGTAAAGCTCCGTGTTCTCTTGTCTAATTGTGATACCGGCCTCTTCCCAACTTTCTCGGATGGCTCCGGCTATAGTGGTTTCGCCGTTTTCCATAAACCCGGCTGGCAAAGTCCATTTATTGTAGCGCGGCTCTATGGCTCGCCTGCACAGCAATACTTTTGAGCCATATACTGGCAATGTGCCAACAATATTATTGGGGTTTTGATAGAAAATTATATCGCAGCTTAAGCAGCAGTAACGGAGTTTATCGTCGCCTTCGGGAACGTGGTGTGTGATGGGTCCAGCGCAGTGGTGACAGTGTTTCATTGCTTGCTATTGGCTTATAAGAACAGGCCTCTAAGCATAGCGGGCTGAACGCACTATTGCTAGGGTGACGGCTTTCTAGTGGCTTCTAGGTTTTAGCTTATCGCGCCGCTCAAAGGCGAGAATTTGTGCATCCTGTGTGGATTGTAGCGCCTCGGGGTTATGAAGGGCGTGATGCAGTTTTGCAAATGAATCATGCATCATGCTGGATAGTTTGACGCACCGAGCTTGAGCTGTTCGAGCCTTGCGTAGCTCCATGTTGATGCGAAACTGTAAGCCTTCAAGTCGACGCCGCGAAGCTTCTGGGGCGTTTTCGAAAATAGCATCGGTAAGCTCATGACGAATTTTTTCCAGTTCGTCGGGGTTTTCTTCGTGCAGGGTCAGCAATGTGTCGAAATCGGGTAGATCGCGGTACATAGTGTGAAGCTCCTCGTTCGAAGTGTCGGGCTGCTTTAGCCCTAGTTTAGCCTTCAAACTTTCACCAGCACAATACAAAAAGCGTGAACTGCAGCACATTTTTGCATCGGGAGCCTAAAGAAATCCCTCTCTTTGCCGAGCGCGGCCCCTTGGGTGTTGAGCGCTACGCGTTCTTGCCCCAGGCCCTATAGACCACCAATAATCGAGTGTTAGATGCGATTGATTTCGCAATGAAGCCTGAAGCGTCTGGAGGTCATGAAGGCTTCTAGGCCGCGCAGTCTTGTTTCCAATTCATTAAAGGCAGCTGAGCACTCTTTAACGGACATGGCCAGTGGGTCCTGTTCACTCTGCTCCCGTTCTTGTGCCCACGCTTGCTGCTCTTGTTGCTGCTTGTAGTTCCTTGCTTCGTCTTCATCCTCTGTGTCTTCGAAGTTGTCCTCGTGTCGAGGATCGTAGTAGCCGTACATCTTACCGTAGCGCTTGGAGTGCTTGCGGCTGCGACGGCGCTGTCTGCGCTCTCTATACCGCTGTTGATTGTAGCCAACATAATTATCGGGCTGAGCCTCGAGAATCATCCAGCACACACAGTAGGCGAAGAAGACAAAAGGGCCAATGATGAATAGGGCTAAAATTGTCATTACACGCACTAGGAAAGCGCTGACTTCGAGGTAGTCCGCGATACCGCTACACACGCCGCCAACACGTTTGCGTCGAGTATTACGGTATAGGGGGCGCTTATAGTCTAGGTTGCGGAAGTGTCTTGCTGTTCGTGTCTCAGACACATAGCGATACATGGGGTTGGAGTGATCGCTGTCTTCCTGGCTCTTAAGCCACCAATAGGTCACGAAGTAGACGATGATCAGCGTGGGCCAGGAAATCATGGCGAGTACCGTGATCACGCGAATTAACCAAATGGGGGCTTCGAGGTAATCTGCGAGGCCAGCGCAAACGCCTAAGAAGCGTCTGCGTTCTCTGTTGAGAGTAAAGCGATTATTGCGTTTGCTCATTTTGCTCTCTCCAGTCTGGAACCTCCGAATCAAGAATGGACTCTAAGGTATCAATACGAGTGCTTAGTGACTTGGCGATGGCAGAGAGCTCGCGAATATCGTATTCCGTATCGCTTGAAAGTTTAACTTTTTTCTCTTTTCGTTGATAAAGGATAAACATCCAGGTGGTGATAAACCCCCCAACTATCGCTATGAATGCGATCGCGAATTCGAATATGTCCATTTGCCTTAACCCTTATTAGCCGTTAGCTGCTTACTTCTTTAGCTTATTCTTGATTTCTTGTAGCTCTCGATCGATTTTCTCATCGCGAGCAAGGTTGGCGAATTCTGAGTGCAGGTCCGTGCCTTCACGGTTTAAGCTCTCCACCTGGCCTTCCATTAAATCAATTTTCTTTTCGTAATACTCCAATTTGTTCATCGCATCTTCGACATTTACGTTGTGTATCTGCTTATTTACGTCGACACGAGAGCGTGTAGCATTGGCGCGCATTGCAATTGTCTTCTGGCGTGCGCGGGCATCATTGAGTTTGCTTTGCAGTTGATCAATCTCATTACCCAGTTTCTCTAGCGTTTCATCTAGTTTGGCAAGTTCGGCCTCTATTGCCTCCGTAGCAGCGACCACACTGGCGCGCTCCACTAGGGCTGCCTTCGCAAGATCTTCGCGATCTTTGCTCATGGCTAGTTCAGCTTTTTCCTGCCAGTCCTCGGCCTGCTTGTGCAGCTGCTTGGCTCGACGTTGCTGGGTTTTTTTCTCTGCGATGACCTTCGCCATTCCGCTGCGCACTTCGACCAGAGTCTCTTCCATCTCTTGAATCACCATACGGATCATCTTCTCAGGGTTCTCCGCTTTGTCCAGCAGAGCGCTGATGTTGGAATTGATAATGTCTGACAGGCGAGAAAATATGCTCATTTTGGTAAATCCTCTTGCTAATAACGTGCTGTAAAAAGAAAAACATGATGTTTATTGGGCGATTGCTTAGCTTATTGCAGCTTATGTGCCAGTTTTTTGATTGTGTGTAACGTGTTGTTTTATATGAATAAAAAATATTTCTTTGGCATTGTTAGTTCTGTGGCGTGGTTAATTTGCTTAACTAGTGGTATTTTTCGCAAACAAAATTCCAGATGCTTTAAAAGCAGGGCTGCTATATGTCATCGACAGAGAATTCCCCACCCCGCATGATTGGCGAATCGGCCAGTTTTCTTGAAATGCAAGAACACGTTTCACAGGTTGCTCCGCTGAGTAAGCCAGTGCTTATTGTGGGGGAGCGCGGCACAGGCAAGGAGCTGATTGCGGCGCGTTTGCATTATCTTTCCAAACGCTGGCAGCAGAGCTTTCTGAAAATTAACTGTGCGGCGGTAAGTGATAGTCTATTGGAGTCTCAATTATTTGGTCATGAGGCGGGGGCCTTTACAGGGGCCAGCACCATGCGAAAGGGGTATTTCGAGAGAGCCCATGGTGGCACTTTGTTTCTGGACGAGCTGGCCAATACGGCCATGCCCTTGCAGGAAAAGATTCTGCGTATTATCGAATACGGTGAATTGGAACGCTTGGGTGGAAACAAGACTATTAAAGTGGATGTGCGTATTGTCGCGGCCACTAATGAAGACTTGCCGACCCTGGCAAAGCAGAAGAAGTTTCGCGAAGATTTACTGGATCGACTCGCATTTGATGTTGTTACGCTGCCGCCGCTAAGGGCTAGGTCGGAAGATATTCTTGTCTTGGCCGAGCATTTTGCCGTTGGCATGGTGAAGGAGCTAGACGGCGAATACTTTCATGGGTTTTCCACGAACGTGAAGAAGATGCTGTTAACCCACGACTGGCCAGGCAATGTGCGAGAGCTCAAGAACGTCGTAGAGAGAGCTGTCTATCAGAATCTCGATAACACGATTACCAATCTGGTGTTCAACCCCTTTGAGTCCCCCTATCGTATAGGAGGGCAGTCCCAAGAGGTGGTGGCAACGAGTGGTGAGAGTCAAGGTTCTACTGAGGCAGAACTTGAGGTGGATCTTGCTAGCACGGATTCACTCGACTTTAAAAACCATGTGCAAGAATACGAAATAAAGCTGCTGAAAGAAGCTATGAAAAAGAGTCAGTTCAACCAACGTAAAGCCGCTGAATTTTTGCAGATGAGCTACCATCAATTGCGAGGCTATCTGCGTAAATATGATTTGCTTAATTAGGCTCCACCAACAATGAAGCTAGACAGTAAGCAGATTCATCTTTGGTGTATTCGAGACGCTCTAGTACCTGATGAGATACTGCCTTCTTTCCTACCGCTATTATCTCCAGAGGAGCTCAAGCGTTATGAAAGGTTTTATTTTGACCGAGACAAACGGCAGTTTCTTATTACGCGAGCGGCGCTACGCTGCGCGCTAAGCGAGTACTTTCCCGAGCTTGAGCCGAAGCAGTGGCAGTTCAATAAGAATGCCTATGGGAGGCCTGAGATTGCAGGGCCTGGGTATGAGCAAGCCATCCAATTCAATCTTTCCCACACCACGGGCCTTATTGTGTTAGCCATTACTGGTGAGGGCGAGCTAGGGGTGGACGTGGAGAACTTATCGCGCAAGTGTGAGCCCGCACAATTGGCCGATCGTTTTTTCTCAAAGGTCGAGAGCGAGGCCTTACTGGCACTGGATGAGCAGGGGCAGCGGGAGCGTTTCTTCGATCTATGGACTCTCAAAGAGTCCTATATCAAGGCCTGTGGAATGGGCTTGGCAATCCCCTTGGAGAGCTTTAGCTTCTTGCTAGACAGCGGCTTTGATATTGGCTTTACATCGCAGCGCGAGGATGACTGTCAGCCTTGGCGCTTTTGGCAGTTGCAGGTGGGCGAAGGGCACCGCGTTGCGCTTGCTTACTATGGCGCTGAAGGGCTAATCCCTGACATTGTCTTTGGTTCTTATATGCCCGGTGCGAAGTTTGCCACTGAGGCTTTCTTGCCCTTTAGGGGCAAACTTCGCTAGCGAGTGGTGAGCTAGCTGAGTATGTATTCCAATGCGAATTTGGAGCCATAGAAGCCAAGAATCAGCAGGGCGAAACCGCTAAGTGTAAAGCGAATAGCCGTCTTGCCTCGCCAGCCCAGCTTGTGGCGTCCCCACAGCAGCACGGCGAACACTATCCAGGCAACTACGGAGAAGAATGTCTTGTGTGCCAAGCCGTTCTCGCTTAAGTCTTGGACGAATATGACCCCGCCAATAATACCCAGAGTCAGCAGTGCTTGACCTATCCATAGCAGCTCGAACAGGAATGTCTCCATGTCTTGGAGTGGAGGGAAACGCTTGATGACGGAAGCCGCATGCTTGTGCTTGAGCTGATAGTTTTGAAAGGCCAACAGACAGGCCTGTAAGGCTGCAATTGTGAAAATACTATAGGCCAATATAGATAGCAGGACGTGAACAGCAATGCCGCCGCCAATATTCTGTGGGGGATAATTGGTTTCAACGAGCAAGGAGGTGGCAATGGATAGGATGGCTAACGGGAACAACCCTACCACAAGAGCGCCAAAGGGTTTTCTGATACTGCTGGCCAAGACGATAAGGCAGATTGCAGCAAAGATGAGTGTGCTAATTTGCACGATTCCGAAGTGATAGCCATCCGCATTGTAGATAACGCCGCTTGCACTAATGCCGTGAGCGATGACCGCCAGCAAACCAATCAGAAATGTCGCTTGCATGGGGCTATTGCTCTGCTGCCGAGCCCTAAGGCGCTGCCCCTGAAGCAAGGTGCTAACAAAGTATAGGGCTATAGCGGCTATTCCCGATAGGGTACTTATCTGCATGAATTTCTCTGTTTTTTACTGCTGTGTTAAAGACTTGTAATAAGTGAGCAATCATAATGGAAACTTAATGAGAAAGTTTCTCATATGTGGGCTGGGGGTTGAAGCGAAATTTACACTGTTATTAGCTGCGGGTTTGACCCCTGTTTTGAGCAAGCGCATATTGGACAGTGAATAAGCTGTCTTACTTGGCTATAATTGCGTCCTATTGTATTGGGCCACAACTGGCCGTTACTGTATTGGGTCAAGGTTTGCTCATAGCGAGCTTAGTAAGCCTCGGCCTCCTTTGAATTGTTGGAAGTGAACTATGTTTGACAGCTTAACCGATCGCCTCTCTGGGGCGCTGCGCAAGATAAGTGGTAAGTCCACGCTAACGGATAGCAATATTAAGGATGCGCTGCGCGAAGTGCGGCGTGCCCTATTGGAGGCTGATGTTGCCTTGCCCGTAGTGAAGGGCTTTATCGAAAACGTGCGTAAGCGTGCCGTCGGCCAAGAGGTTGCCACTAGCCTAAGCCCTGCCCAGGCCTTTATTAAAATTGTGCAGGCTGAGTTGGAAGCCGTTATGGGCTCTGCCAACGAAGAGCTGAATCTGAGAGCGCAGCCACCGGCCGTCGTCTTAATGGCCGGCCTACAGGGCGCCGGTAAAACGACCTCGGTAGCCAAGCTTTCTTTGTGGCTAAAGAATAACCCCAAGAAGTCAGTCATGGTGGTGAGTGCCGACGTGTATCGTCCGGCTGCTATCGCCCAGCTAGAGACTCTGGCCAAAGATATCGATGTCGAGTTCTTTCCTAGCAGTATTGATCAGTCGCCTGAGGCCATTGTTAAGGCCGCTCATGCTGAGGCAAAGAAGAAGTTTATCGATGTCTTAATCGTGGATACAGCCGGCCGTCTGGCTATTGACGAAGACATGATGGCGGAAATCAGCCAATTACATAAAGTGCTAGACCCAGTGGAGACCTTGTTTGTCGTTGACGCCATGACGGGTCAGGATGCGGCTAATACAGCGAAGGCCTTTAATGATGCCTTGCCATTAACCGGCGTCATATTGACTAAGGCCGATGGTGACTCCAGAGGCGGTGCTGCTCTGTCTGTGCGACAGATCACTGGGAAACCAATCAAGTTTATAGGTGTGGGTGAGAAGAGCGATGCCTTGGAGCCGTTCTACCCCGACCGTGTTGCATCCCGAATTCTGGGCATGGGTGACCTGCTGTCGTTGATTGAGGACGTTGAGCGTAAGGTTGATAAGCAAAAAGCCGAGCGCATGGCCAAGAAGATCAAGAAGGGTAAGGGTTTTGACCTGGAAGACTTCAAAGAGCAGATAGGGCAGATGCAAAGCATGGGCGGCATGGCCAGTATTATGGACAAGATGCCTGGTATGGGGGCGCTACCACCAGGTGCTGCGGCAATGGTGGATGATTCCCTATTCAAGAAGATGGAGGCGATTATTAACTCCATGACCATGAAAGAGCGTCGTAACCCCGATATTCTCAATGGTTCTCGTAAGCGTCGCATTACGGTGGGGTCGGGCACAGAGATTCAAGATCTGAATCGGCTTCTGAAACAGCATAAGCAAATGCAGAAGATGATGAAGAAAATGAAAGGCGGTGGTATGGCAAATCTGATGCGCGGCCTAGGCGGCTTGGGCGGTGGAGGCGGAGGCTTTCCCGGCGCAGGTGGCCCACCACGCTTCTAAAACTTAGATTTTAAGCGCTAGTTTGCTCATGGCTTGGCAATAAAGCCAAGTCACGAGCCAATAACAGTAGAAAAACTGCAAAGTTTCCTTCCATCTAGGCGCTATTTCACATAGAATACCGGCCTTTTTCCAGCCTTGGAACTCGTTTGCGTCGCGCAAAATTGAGATAAGTACTTGAGGTTGGGGCAGTTTTCGTACGATTGCTAATATTTTCAGGAAATATAAGTTTATGGTCACTATTCGACTGGCTCGCGCCGGTGCTAAAAAGAAGCCTTTTTACTACATCACAGTAACTGATTCACGCAATGCGCGTGATGGTCGCTTCATCGAACGCGTTGGGTTCTTTAACCCAGGCGCTAAAGGTCAAGAAGAGCGCATTCGCGTTGATCTGGATCGCGTTGAATACTGGAAGGGTCAAGGGGCACAAACTAGCCAGCGCGTTGATACATTGCTGAAGCAAGCTCCTGCGGCTACTACAGAAGCTTAATTGTTACTGAGCTTGGCCTGTGCAGGCTAGGTGAGTGCATTGTGGGCGCTCGGCTGATAGATGGGTCGAAAGGGCAGCAATGCATTGAGGGTGCTTGATGAGCGAGGAACAGCAAAAACTTGTCACTATGGCGCGAATTGGGCGTCTTTATGGGATCAAGGGTTGGCTGAAACTGAACTCCTTCACGGACCCGAAAGAGAATATTCTCGATTTCAGTGACTTGTATGCGCGTATAAACGGGCGTTGGCAGTTGCTGGAGATGGACCAGTGCAAGGTGCACGGGAAGGGCTTGATTGCCCACTTTGAAGGCTACGATGACCCAGATATTGCTAAGACTCTGACTGGGGTTGAGCTAGCAGTGCCAGAATCCGACCTGCCAGAATTGGCCGATGACGATTTTTACTGGCATGAGCTAACCGGCATGAGCGTAGTCACTGAGGCTGGTCAATTACTAGGTCGAGTAACAAAATTGCTTGAAACCGGCGCGAATGACGTTTTAGTCGTCAAGCCTATTGAAGGTAGCGTCGATGATAGGGAGCGCTTGATTCCCTACCTCCCACAGAAAGTGGTGATGCACGTGAGTCGCGAAGAGCGCTGCATTACCGTCGATTGGGAGCCGGATTATTTGATTTAAACCTAAGGCCTTCGGGGCTTGGGTGCTTGCCGCAAGGTTTTGCTGGTGATGCGAAGAGGAGAGGATGCGTGAAAATTGGTGTCGTCACTCTTTTCCCAGAGATGTTTGCCGCAGTCACTGACTACGGCATAACGAGTCGGGCATGTCGAGAAGGCATCGTGTCATTGCAGTGTTGGAACCCGCGAGATTTTACGCAAGACAAGCATCGCACAGTGGATGATCGGCCTTTTGGTGGTGGTCCTGGCATGCTGATGAAGACAGAGCCTCTGCGCGGCGCCATTGTTGCAGCAAAAGAGGCGCTGGCTGGTGCAGGTGAACAGCCCAAGGTGATTTATCTCTCACCTCAAGGGCGTAAGCTTGATCAGGCCGGTGTTGAAGCTTTGGCTTCCTGTCAGTCGATGGTATTAGTTTGTGGACGCTATCAAGGCATCGATGAGCGACTACTCGAAAGCGACATCGATGAAGAATGGTCGATTGGCGATTTCGTTTTAAGTGGCGGTGAGCTAGGCGCCATGGTGCTGGTGGATGCGATTACGCGCTATCAGCCCAATGCCTTAGGGCATGAAGATTCGGCTAAAGAAGATTCGTTCGCTGATGGTTTATTAGATTGCCCTCAGTATACGAGGCCACAAGAGTACGAGGGGAAGAGCGTTCCTGATGTGCTGCTAGGTGGTAATCACGAAGAGATTAGAAAGTGGCGTCTAAAGCATAGCTTAGGCAACACATGGTTAAAGCGGCCAGATTTGTTAGATGAGATGGCGCTAGATACCGAACAGAAAGGTTTATTGGAACAATTTATAGGTGAATACGAGGCTAAGCGTTAAGACGCATAGCTTTGAACCGGGGAGTAGAGCAATGAGCAAGAACAAAATCGTTCAGATGATCGAGAAAGCACAAATGGGTAAAGAGTTCCCGGATTTTGGTCCTGGTGACACTGTCGTTGTGCAGGTAAAAATTAAGGAAGGCGACCGCGAGCGTCTACAAGCATTCGAAGGCGTTGTGATCGGTGTTCGTAACCGTGGTCTTAACTCTGCCTTTACTGTTCGTAAGATCTCTCACGGTGTAGGCGTTGAGCGTACTTTCCAAACTTACAGCCCACTAGTTGATAGCATCGAGCTCAAGCGTCGTGGTGATGTACGTCAAGCGAAGCTTTACTACCTCAGAGAGCTTTCGGGTAAAGCTGCTCGTATTTCTGAGAAATTGCAGAAGAAATCAACTGATTCTGCTGAAGCTGCTGCTGAGTAATCATCAGCTTTGCCGCAAGGCATGGCTTGCCAAGCAAGCCGCTTGATAAAGAGGGAGGCACCCAAGGGCGTCTCCCTTTTTTGCTTTGGTTTTCGCCAAAAGCCTTGGTCTTATCTTTGCGCTTCATGTTAGTTTTAGCACCCTACAATAGACAGACGAATAAATCCCTATTGCACAGGTGAAGATAAATCCAGCGCATCCGGTCTGAGTCATGAATACCGCCCCAATTGTTTCGAGGGGCCGTTCACATTGCACGAGGTGTTATAGCATGTTGAAACTGATCAAAACTTTTGCCCTGCTCTCTATGGTACTGGCAAGCACCCAAGCCTTAGGGCAAACGTCGAAGTCAGAGGAAATGATTTGGGCAGAAGGGCTTAGAGACAAGCTTACCAAGACTCTAGTGGCCGCCACCAATAGCTCCATCGAAATCGTGGCTATTTCGCGTACGCCTTTTGCGGGCTTGATCGAGATCGAACTCAATTCCGGCGAGACTCTGTTCTCGGACGAAGAGGGCGAGTACTTGGTTACGGGTGATTTGTTTAAAGCTCAAGAAAATGGCCTCGTCAATCTATCGGCCCAGGCTAAGCAAGGGAAAATTGCTGACTGGATAGCGGCTGTACCGGAGCAGGAGATGATCATCTTTGAGCCGGAGGAAACCAAGGCGACTATTACGGTTTTTACCGATGTGGATTGTACCTTCTGTCGTCGCCTACACAGCGAGATAGAACAGATATTGGACCTAGGCATTCGCGTGCGCTATGTGGCCTACCCCCGTGGCGGCGAGGCATCGACAGCCTATTCGAAGATGATCTCGGTGTGGTGTTCGGACGATCGTCAGCGTAGCCTGACTCAGGCTAAGCATGGACAGAACCTGCCGACCTTGACCTGCGATAACCACGTCTTGGAGCATTATAATCTAGGTAATAAGGTGGGAATCTCAGGAACTCCGGCTATCGTGCTTGAGGATGGGGAAGTCATTCCAGGATATCTAGACTCGGCTAAACTCGCCGGTGTCGTGTTCGGCCAGTAAGCCGACTAATACTCCAAACTGAATTAAGCCTGCATTGCTATGGAATATTTGCTGTAGCAATGCATTTTTTTGTCCAAATTTTAGTACAATGGGCGCCTTTTTCATCTTGGCGTTGAGGATTAGCTTTGAAACAAGGTTTAGCAGGTAAAGAACAGTTCAATATTGGTATTTGTGGACTGGGTACTGTTGGTGGCGGCACATTTACGCTGCTTAAGAGCAAAGAGTCTGAGTTATCTCGTCGCCTAGGCAAGACCTTACGCGTGACCCATGTTGGCTCTCGCCGTCAAAATCCAAAGATCGATATGGGTGACTGTACTTTTAGTACGGACATCTTCGCGGTTGTGCAAGACCCAGAGGTCGATATCGTCATCGAGACTCTCGGCGGTATGGAGCCAGCACTCAGTATTATTTTGCAGGCCATAGAAAACGGCAAACATGTGGTGACCGCTAACAAGGCCTTGATTGCCATTCACGGTAATCAAATTTTTGAGGCCGCTAAGCGCAATGGCGTGACAGTGGCATACGAAAGCGCTGTAGCCGGCGGCATTCCGATCATCAAGGCGCTTCGCGAAGGCCTTGCTGCCAACTCCATTCAATGGTTGGCCGGTATTATTAACGGCACGGGCAATTTTATTCTTACCGAGATGGCACAGCATGGGCGCACCTTCGCTGATGTTTTGGCCGAAGCGCAAGAGCTTGGCTATGCCGAGGCTGATCCGACTTTTGATGTAGAAGGAATCGACGCCGCTCATAAGTTGACTATTTTGGCGGCTAACGCCTTTGGTATCGACTTGCAGTTTGACAAGGTGTACACCGAAGGGATTAGTAAGCTGACAACCGCCGATGTGCAGTACGCCGAAGAGCTAGGGTATGTGATCAAGCACTTGGGCATCGCTCGCATGAGCGCAAACGGAGTGGAGATGCGCGTTCATCCTACGCTTATTTCCGATCAGCGCCTGATTGCCAAGGTCAATGGCGTTATGAACGCCGTTGTCGTGAAGGGTGACTCTGTTGGCTCAACGCTTTACTACGGTCCAGGTGCGGGTGCAGAAGCAACAGCATCTTCGGTAGTGGCCGATGTGATTGATATTGTGCGTGGCGCTGGCGATGCGAGCAATAACAACGCTGCCGTGCCCTCTTTGGCGTTCGAATCATTGCGTAAAGATGTGAATATGTTGGCGATAGAGGAAATTGCTTGTGGCTTCTATCTGCGTATTCCAGCGCGCGACGAAATCGGTGTGATGGCGCAGCTGTCTCAGGTGTTGACCGATTATGGCATCAACATCGAGGCGCTTATCCAAAAAGAGCCTGATGAGGAAGCCGAAGGTACGACAATCGTGCCGGTGGTGATGTTGACCGGCAAGGTAAGTGAAAAGCGCATGAATGAAGCCATTGCTGCTATTGAAGAACTGAATCAAGTAGCAGGAAAAGTGACTAGAATTCGCGTCGAACTTTTTGACGGCGAAGACGATTAAGGGCTAGCGAAAATGAAATACATAAGCACTAGGGGTAAAGCAGCGCCGCAGAGTTTTGAGCAAGTGCTACTAACAGGCCTTGCGCCTGATGGTGGTCTCTATGTTCCTGAAACTCTGCCTCATTACTCGAAAGAAGAGATTCAACAGTGGGCTGGGCTTAGCTATCCAGAGCTGGCACAAAAAATTATTACCCCATTTGTCGATGGCGCCATTCCGGACGACGTATTGAAGCAGCTGATCGATAAGAGCTACGAGAGCTTTAGTCATAAAGCGATTGCTCCACTACGCATGCTAGGTGCAAATGAATGGGTGTTAGAGCTTTACTGCGGCCCGACCTTGGCGTTTAAGGATTTTGCATTACAGTTGCTGGGCAATTTGCTCGACTATGTATTGAAGAAAAACAATCAAAAGGTCGCCATTCTTGGAGCAACTTCTGGTGACACAGGTTCTGCGGCCTTAGAAGGTTGTCGCCACAGTGATAATGTGGATATTTTTATTCTGCACCCTTACCAAAGAGTCTCGGAAGTACAACGTCGCCAAATGACAACAGTGATGGGCGAGAATGTTCACAATATTGCGGTGCGTGGCAACTTTGATGACTGTCAAAGCATTGTTAAGCGTGCTTTTGGTGATCAATCATTCCTGCCAAATGGTCGCCAGCTAGTTGCGGTTAACTCCATTAACTGGGCACGCATCATGGCGCAGATCGTCTACTATTTTTACGCCTCACTACAATTGGGCGGGCCAGCGCGAAGTGTGTCTTTCTCTGTGCCTACAGGTAATTTTGGCGATATCTATGCCGGTTATCTGGCAAAGAAAATGGGCTTGCCTATTGATCAGCTAGTGATTGCCACTAATAGCAATGATATTTTGCACCGCTTTATGAGTGGCAACGAGTACGAAGCGACAACGCTGATGCACACGCTATCCCCAAGCATGGATATTATGGTGTCCAGCAACTTCGAACGTTATCTGTTCGACCTATTCGATCGCGACGGTGAAGCCTTGGCGCAATTCATGGCCAGTGCTAATGAAGGAAAACATAGCGTAGAGACAGAGCGCTGGAAAAAAGCACGCGAAGTGTTTGACAGTGCAAGCGTAACTGACGAGGAGACTTGTGAAGTCATTCGACAGGTTTATGCCGACACCGAATTCCTGATCGACCCGCATACGGCCATCGGGGTAAAAGCGGCGCGTGACTGTAATGCTAATAAAAAGGTGCCTATGATCACATTAGCGACTGCGCATCCGGTGAAGTTTTCCGATGCGGTTGAGAAGGCGGGCCTAGAGTCGCCTCAGTTGCCCGATCATTTGAGTGATTTATTTGAGCGTGAAGAGCGTTATACCGTATTGGATAATGATATTAGCGCCGTTACGGACTTTGTTCGCGAGCAGTTGTGAGCCTGCAAGTAGTTCGCAGAGAGCAAAAGCAGCAAGGGCGTTTTTCGGCGTCTATTCCCCCAATTTTGAGCCGCATTTATGCGGCTCGAAATGTTTTTAGCGATGACGAAATCGCGCTCGACCTAAAGTCCCTACATCCTCCTAGTTTATTAAAAGGCCTACCAGAGGCCGTGCAATTACTAATGCAGGCATTGGAGAATCGCTCGCGCATTCTAATTGTGTCGGACTTCGATGCCGATGGCGCTACCAGCTGCGCCCTCATGATGCGCGCTTTGGCTAGTATGGGCTTTCCCCACGTGGACTATATTGTGCCTAACCGTTTCGAATACGGTTATGGCTTAATGCCTGAGATTGTGGCGCTTGCGGCTAAAAAGAAGCCCGACCTCATCATTACTGTCGACAACGGTATTTCCAGTATCGAGGGTGTGCTGGCCGCCAATGAGCTGGGAATGCAGGTGCTAGTGACCGACCATCACTTACCCGGACATGCATTGCCAGAGGCGGCTGCGATAGTGAATCCAAACCAGCCAGAGTGTCCGTTTCCTAGCAAAGCGCTAGCCGGTGTAGGCGTCGTGTTTTATTTGATGATTGCCCTGCGTTCGAGTTTGCGTGAGCAGCAGTGGTTTGAGAAGCAAGGTATCAGGGAGCCCAATCTTGCTAATTTTTTAGATATTGTTGCCCTAGGGACTGTGGCAGATGTGGTGCCTTTGGATCGCAATAATCGCATTCTGGTTAGCGAGGGTATAAAGCGTATCCGAGCCGGGCGCGCTTGTGCCGGCATCAATGCATTGCTGCGTTTGGGCAAACGCAACCCAGCCCGTCTAGTGGCGAGCGATTTGGGGTTTGCCGTTGGTCCAAGATTGAATGCGGCAGGGCGTCTCGATGATATGAGCTTGGGGATAGAGTGCTTGTTAATAGACGATGAGCGTTCTGCCATGACAATGGCGATGGAGTTGGACTCCATGAATCAAGAACGTAAGCAAATAGAAGCCGATATGAAAGAGCAGGCCATGCGAGATCTGGAGGCCCTGTCTCTATCTGAGTCTTCTACTCCCTCGGGCCTGTGTCTTTACAATGCAAACTGGCATCAAGGAGTCATCGGCATACTAGCTTCGCGCCTTAAGGAGCGTTTTCACAAGCCCGTTATTGTGTTTGCGGACGCCGGAGTCAATAGCGACGGTGAGGCCGAGCTAAAGGGTTCCGCCCGCTCTATTGCAGGCCTTCATATACGCGATGTGCTCGATAGCGTAGCGACCCATAACCCAGGGTTGGTGTCGCGCTTTGGTGGGCATGCCATGGCCGCAGGCCTGAGTTTATTAAAGAGCGACTTTGATGCCTTCAACGAGGCTTTTGCCGCAGAGGTGGCCGCGCAGCTGGGGGAAGGGGCACAGGCCGCCAGTATCTTGAGTGATGGAGAAATGGCCGCCGAACAACTGTCGCTGCCGACTGCTCAGTGCCTGCGCGAAGGGGGGCCTTGGGGCCAAGGCTTCCCCGAACCCTGCTTCGATGGCCGCTTTCAGGTGTTGCAGCAACGTGTGCTGGCGGGGGCTCACCTCAAATTGGTGCTATGCCCTGTGGGCCAAAGTCAGCATGCAGTGGATGCGATTGCCTTCAATGTGGATCTTGAGCAGTGGCCGGGTGAGCAGGTCGATAGCATCGACATTGTCTACAAACTGGACGTCAATGAATACAGAGGCAAACAGAGCCTGCAATTGATCATTGAACAAATCTCCCCTGTCTAAGTGATATAAGTCGTATTTATCGAATTTAATGCAAGATTCACGGTCTTTATGGGCGGGCTTGTAACTTTTTAGCAATGCCCCACTCTAAAAGCAGAGCTGCAGGCCAAAATATTCGTAAACTGTTACCTTTTATCACAATATTAATGGTTCTTTAGGCTTGTCGATCAGTACAATCGGACGCCATATAAATAAGTAAGTGTTTAATGGGGAGGAGATAGAATGCGCAAGTTGGTAAGTACTCTGCTCGTATTGGGTAGCTTATTCCCGATTGCCTTACAGGCAGAGGTGTTCTATGGCGAAGAAATTGAAGTAGAGCTCGTCTCCGAGAGCAGTAATGCAGTACCTGGCGAGACACTTTGGCTTGGCCTTAGACTGGATCCAACGGAACATTGGCACACCTATTCTCGCTGGCAAGGCGATAGCGGTGAGGCTACACGTCTTATCGACTGGGAGCTTCCAGAGGGAGCGCAGGTCGGTGAGTTGCAGTTTCCGACACCCACTTGGCTGCCATTCCCAGGCTCTGACCTAGTAACGTTTGCCTATGAAAAGGAAGTGCTACTTCCTATCTCTGTTACCGTGCCAGCTGATTTTACTGGCGACACCTTCGATGCATCGGCGCTAGCCCAGTGGCAGGTGTGCGACGAAATTTGTCTGTTGGGAGAAACCCGTTTGTCGATCTCTATCCCAGTGACAGGCGATGCCTTAGTGCCCGACCCGCAGTGGACACAGGCTTTTGCCGAGACCCGCGCCGATATGCCAATTCAAGATGATGGCTTGGAGGCGATGTTCGCCGTTGCCGGCGAGCGCATCAGCTTCTCATTCCTATCCGACGATGCCATGTTTGCTGGTGCCAGCAATGTATGGTTTTTCCCAGAAACCAAGCGAACGCTGAAGCCTGGCCCTCTGCGGGATGTGTCGATAAACCCTGTGGTGACGCAAATCACCCATGCGCAGGCTCGCCGCCTGCGCATAGAGAACGATCGTGTTAACGGCGTGCTTGCCGTTGAGCAGCCCGATGGCGAGGTGACGGGTTATCTTGTTAGTGCCGAGCCCGCTACACCGGAGAAACTAGCAGACATTACGGCGATGGCCGGCTCCGCTTCCAGTGACGATGCTGCCGGTGGTGGCCCTGGACTACTGACTGTCATGCTCTTCGCATTGGTGGGCGGTTTGATTCTGAACCTGATGCCTTGCGTATTTCCAGTGCTGAGCCTGAAGGTATTAAGCTTTGCGTCCAAAGGCGATGCGGAACATCGTGTGCAGCGCTTGCATGGCTTGTCCTACACGGCGGGTATTATTCTAACCTTTATGACCTTAGCATCAGTCTTGCTGGTGCTTCGCGCCGGTGGTGAGGCTGTGGGTTGGGCATTCCAGCTGCAATCGCCTTGGTTTGTTGCCATCTTGATTTATCTGTTCTTTACTATGGCCTTGAGCCTGTCTGGTGTATTCGAAATTGGCACCAGCGTGATGGGAGTGGGTGATAAGCTCGCGACTCAGTCCGGTTACAAAGGCTCCTTCTTTACCGGTGTATTGGCAACGGTAGTGGCTAGCCCCTGCACGGCACCTTTCATGGGGGCGGCTCTAGGCTTTGCGCTATCCCAGTCATGGCTCATCGCCATGGTGGTATTTGCCTTCCTAGGCTTAGGTATGGCACTGCCATTCCTATTGCTGTCCTTTTCTCCGGCATTACTCAAGTATATGCCTAAGCCAGGCTCTTGGATGAATACCTTCAAAGAGTTTATGGCCTTCCCCATGTACGCCACCGTGCTGTGGTTGCTGTGGGTATTGGGTATGCAGGTAGGCGTTAACGGTATGGCGATCGTTGTCGGTTCATGCCTATTGATTGCCTTCGGGCTTTGGCTGCTTCGCCAGCGCCCGACCGTTGGGCCATTTTGGAAGGTAGCGAATGCTGCAATATGTGCGGTGGCTGTAATAGCGGCGTTTGCCGCGTTGCGATCGCCCATGTTCCTTGCGCATAATTCTACTGCTATGGCTAGCAGTGGCAGCGAGGCTTACGCAGAAACAAGCTATGAAGCATTCAGCGCAGCCAAATTAGCCGATTTGCGGGCTCAGGATAAACCAGTGTTTATCAATATGACGGCTGCCTGGTGTATTACTTGTTTAGCGAACGAACAAACGACCTTGAGCACGGCGCGAGTAGGGCAGGCTTTGCAAGACAATAACATCACCTATTTAAAAGGTGACTGGACCAATCAAGACCCAGAAATTAGCCATATTTTAGATGAGTTCAATCATCCGAGTGTGCCGCTCTATGTCTTGTATCCCGGCGGTGGTCGCGATCCTATCGTGTTACCTCAGATTCTAACGCCATCAATAGTGGTCAATACTTTCAACAGTATCTAAAGGCCACTAAGCAGCGCCCTTGCTATCGAGGGCGCTGGTTTCCCTCCTATTGCGCACTCCCGTTTTCAAGCAATTACCGCTTTTGGGTATATGTGCTATTCTGCCAGCTGCTAAAAATTGAACCTTTGAATGGAGTGAGAACTCGATGCAGTTGATGAAGCTTGGGATGGCGCTATTGATCACAGCACTGGTGTTTACGATTCTTATCGTAGCGCAGGATTTACTCCTACCTCTGGTCATCGCTATTGCCATCTGGCACTTGATTAATCTACTGGCCAGTGGTTTTGGCAAAATTCCTTTCGGTGAGTATCGCATTCCGCGCCCTCTTTGTTTCTTCGCCTCCATTATGACCTTCGCCTTCAGCATCTCTTTCGTTGTGCAGTTTGTCGGCGGCAGCCTAGAGGATTTGGGCTCTGTCACTACCACTTATCAGGCGAACCTGCGAGCGCTGTGGGAACGCATGCCCTATGCTGAATATCTGCCGCTAGATGGCTTGTTTGCCGGCATCGGTGAGCGTCTAGACTTATCCACCATTCTTACTGCTGTGGCCGTATCGTTTACGAGCATAGCCAGTGACGGCCTGCTAATTTTGATTTATGTGAGCTTCTTGCTGGTAGAGCAGGGTAATTTTAACCGTAAGCTCTCTGCGCTTATGGGCGACCCGAAGCGTGAGAAAAGCGCGCTGCGAATGCTTACTAGAATCAAAGGTGATATTCAGAAATACATTAGTATCAAGACTGCGGTGAGCGCCCTGACAGGGCTGCTCAGTTATGCACTATTGAAACTATTGGGTATTAATTTTGCCGAGATCTGGGGCCTATTGATTTTCCTACTGAATTTTATTCCTACGGTGGGCTCCATTGTTGCGACAATCTTCCCGTCCTTAATGGCCTTGGCTCAATCGAATGACGGTTTTGGCCTTTTCTTTGCGGTGCTGATTGGTATTGGCGCCTTGCAGGTCTTCGTTGGTAATGTGCTAGAGCCTAGAATAATGGGCAAGTCGCTTAATCTTAGCCCCGTGGTAATTCTGTTTAATCTGGCCCTTTGGGGGGCTATATGGGGAGTGCCCGGCATGTTCCTTTGTGTGCCTTTCCTCATTATTACTACCATCGTATTGGCTCACTTCGAGAAAACTCGTCCTATCGCCATCATCTTGTCCAGCGATGGCCAGGTAAATATCGCAGAAGATTGAACTGCAATATGTGCCGGATAACGCTATAATTCCCGCTCTTAAGCCCTTTAAAATCGGTTGTCGCAGCCGATTTAAAGGGCACTAATAAAAACGTTATTGCTCAGGCTCCCATCGGGCCTCAGACAATCACGTAAACCAACATGAAATAGCTCGTACAGATTAGCTTATTGGAACCGTTTAATGAAAATCGCGCAGATACGCCAAAAATTTTTAGACTACTTTCAGGCTCAGGGGCATCAGGCTGTTAATAGCAGTTCACTCGTGCCAGGTAACGACCCAACCTTGCTGTTCACCAATGCGGGTATGGTGCAGTTTAAAGATTTGTTCCTTGGCAGCGAGGTGCGCAGTTATACGCGAGCTACCTCCTCACAGCGCTGTGTACGCGCCGGGGGTAAACACAATGATCTTGAAAATGTTGGCTATACAGCGCGCCATCACACGTTTTTTGAGATGTTGGGTAACTTCAGTTTTGGCGATTATTTTAAGCACGACGCTATTCGTTTCGCTTGGGAGTTCTTGACCAAAGAGCTTGGCCTTCCTGCAGAGCGTCTTTGGGTAACGGTTTATCATGAAGACGATGAGGCGGCCGACATTTGGCTAAAAGAGGTGGGCGTATCGGCCGATCGCTTCTCTCGACTGGGCGAGAAAGACAATTTTTGGGCAATGGGCGATACTGGCCCTTGCGGTCCCTGTACTGAGATTTTCTACGATCACGGCCCCGATGTTGCCGGTGGTCCTCCCGGCTCGCCCGATGAAGACGGCGACCGTTATATTGAAATTTGGAACCTCGTTTTCATGCAGTACGACCGTCAGAGCAATGGCGAACTTATTCCGCTGCCCAAGCCATCGGTTGACACCGGCATGGGGCTAGAAAGGCTTGCGGCTGTTTTACAGAATGTACACAGCAATTATGAGATTGATCTATTCCAAGGCCTGCTCAATTACGCCGCTAAAATTACCGGCACCAAGGACACTAGCAATACATCCTTAAGAGTTATTGCCGATCATATTCGTTCCTGCTCATTCCTAGTGGTGGACGGTGTTCTGCCTTCCAATGAAGGCCGTGGCTATGTGCTCAGGCGTATCATTCGCCGCGCGGTTAGGCATGGCTACCAGCTTGGTGTGGACGATATCTTCTTCTACAAGCTTGTGGCTGCCTTAGTAGAGCAGATGGGCGAGGCCTATCCAGAGCTGACAGCAAAGCAGGCGATGGTAGAGAAAGTGCTAAAAGAGGAAGAGCAGCAATTTGCCAGAACTCTAGAGAATGGCATGTCTATTTTAAAAGAGGCTATTACGGAGCTTAAAGGCAGCGTTATCCCTGGCGAGACGGTGTTTAAACTGTATGACACTTACGGGTTTCCAGTGGACCTAACGGCGGATGTTGCCCGCGAGCATAATCTTACTGTGGACCAAGAAGGCTTTGAAAAAGCCATGGAAGTGCAGCGTCAGCAAGCTCGCGCCGCTAGCCAGTTCAGCATCGGTGAGAAGCTAAATATCGACATCGAGACTGCTACCCAGTTTACCGGATACGAAACCCTAACGGGTGAAGCCAAATTGCTTGCCATCTTTAAAGACGGTAAAGCAGTGGATGCTCTGGCAGCCAAAGGCGAAGCTGTTTTGATTTTTGATAAGAGCCCGTTCTATGCCGAGTCCGGTGGACAAGTAGGCGATAAAGGTATCGTGACCAAGGCTGGCGGAAGCGCAGCGGTATTCGAAATTGAAGATACCCAGAAGCAAGGCGAGCAATTTATTCACTATGGTCGCCTCACCGCAGGTGCTTTGGCTGTAGGTGATACGGTGACTGCCGAGGTTGCAGCGCACAACCGAGATGCGATTGCCCTGAACCATTCGGCCACTCACTTATTACATGCGGCATTACGCAAAGTATTGGGGGAGCATGTCACGCAAAAGGGCTCCTTGGTGAATGCTGAGCGCCTGCGCTTCGACTTCTCCCATAGCGCGCCAGTGAGCGAGCAGGAGATTGCTGAGATAGAGTCGATGGTGAATGCGCAGATTCTGCGTAATAGCCCCGTTAGCAAACAGACTATGGGTATCGAAGAAGCCATGGAAAAGGGAGCGATGGCACTGTTTGGTGAAAAATACGGTGAGGAAGTTCGCGTAGTAAGCATGGGGGGAGATTTCTCCACAGAGCTGTGTGGCGGTACTCACGTCGAACGTACTGGGGATATCGGGCTGTTTCGCCTAGTGGCTGAGTCGGGTGTCGCCGCAGGCGTGCGCCGCGTAGAGGCGATTACAGGCAATGCTGCAATCGCGTATGTCGATAAGCAAGCACGACTCCTAAAAGCAGCATGTGAGGTAGCAAAGACAAAGCCCGAGGCTTTGGTGGAAAAAATTCAAACGCTAAGCGCAAGCAACCGAGCGCTAGAGAAAGAACTAGAACAGTTGAAAGTGAAGCTGGCCGGTGCCGCTGGCAGCGATGTGTCCAGTGATGCCATCGATATTAAAGGGGTCAAACTGCTAGCCAAAACGGTGGAAGGTTTTAATGCCAAGACCCTGCGCGACACGGCAGATCAGCTCAAGGGCAAGCTCGGGACATCGATCGTATTATTAGCCAATGTTGAAGACGGCAAAATCAGCCTAGTAGCAGGTGTTAGCAAAGACTTAGTAGGCAAGGTGAAAGCCGGTGAGCTCGTGAATATGGTCGCCACTCAAGTAGGTGGTAAGGGCGGCGGTAGGCCGGATATGGCGATGGCAGGCGGTAGCGATGTGAAAGCATTGCCGGGCGCCTTGGCTTCCATTGAGGCTTGGGTGACGGAAAAACTATAAGGTTAATGCTTAAACGCATAAATAACCCTATTTATCCCAAAAAACCCTCTAAATATCGATTGCAATGCAAACGCCTTTTTTGTTTAATTTGCACCCGTTTTATTTCGATGTAGCAAAAATGTCACTTTACGTTCAGAAATTTGGTGGTACCTCTGTCGGATCGACAGAGCGCATAGAAGTCGTGGCCGATAAAATCGTCGAAGCCCGCAGCCAAGGTCACGATATTGTCGTCGTGGTATCTGCTATGAGCGGCGAAACCAATAGGCTTTTAGGCTTGGCTCACGAGATTGAGCAACATCCATCACCGAGAGAGATGGATGTACTGCTTTCCACTGGTGAGCAGGTCACTATTGCACTGTTATGCATAGCTCTGCATAAGCGTGGGTGCAAGGCTCGCTCGTTTACGGGTTCTCAAGTTCGTATATTAACGGACGAAGCCCATACCAAAGCGCGTATTAAAGAAATTGATGACCACCGGATTCGCGAAGAGTTGGCTCAAGGCTCTGTCGTTGTCGTTGCTGGTTTCCAAGGCATTGACGAGAACGGCAATATCACGACCCTAGGCCGAGGCGGTTCTGATACTTCTGCGGTGGCGCTAGCAGCAGCATTGAAAGCAGATGAATGTCAGATATTTACTGACGTGAAGGGCGTATACACCACAGATCCTCGTGTGGTGGAGGACGCAAAATTATTGCGCAGTATTACGTTTGAAGAAATGCTTGAGCTAGCGAGCTTAGGCGCAAAGGTTCTACAGATAAGGTCTGTAGAGTTTGCCGGTAAATATCGTGTGCCGCTACGAGTACTCTCCAGTTTCGAGAGTGACCCAGGTACATTAATCAGTTTAGAGGATGACAAAGAAATGGAAGCTCCCATTATCTCGGGCATAGCATTTACACGAGATGAGGCAAAAATTACTGCCTCTGGAGTGCCAGATGTCCCTGGAGTTGCCTATCGCGTGATCGGTCCGGTTAGCGATGCGGGAATCGAAGTGGACGTCATTGTGCAAAACGTCTCAGCAGACGGTACGACAGACATAACCTTTACCGTTAAGCGTCAAGATGCCGAGCAGGCTAAAAATATCCTGCAAAACTTGGCTGACGAGGTAAAAGCTAGGGAAGTCTCGCTGGACAATAAGATAGCCAAAATCTCCCTTGTGGGCGTTGGTATGCGCTCTCATGCGGGAATTGCCAGTAAAATGTTTAAGACACTGGCCGATGAATCTATTAACATCTCTATTATAACGACATCAGAAATTAAGATATCCGTTGTAATCGACGAGAAGTATCTGGAACTGGCTGTCAGATCTTTGCACAGTGCGTTCGGCTTGGCAGAGGAATAATTTCGGTCTGTACGACTGATTATTCTTTCTAAGGCTTTGAAAAATAACGGGTTATCTGTTTTTTAGACGGCCATTTTCACTATTATCGCTTAATTTTTTCGCCACCAGTGCTTTCGCACTGGTTTTGGCACTATCTAAGCATTCTTCCAACGCACAAAAAATTGTGTTTTAAAGGTCTATATTGAACGTATAGAGTTAAACACAAGGACATAGAGCAGTTTATTAAGGAGATAAGACATGTTGATTTTGACTCGCCGCATAGGTGAAACTTTGATGGTAGGCGATGATGTCACAGTAACCGTACTGGGTGTCAAAGGGAATCAAGTAAGAATCGGGGTAAACGCACCAAAAGACGTGGCGGTACATCGCGAAGAAATCTACCAACGTATCCAGAAAGAGAAAGACGGCGACGCCTCAGACAATCACGGAAATTCCTAAGCAAATAATTCGCAATCGCCCCTGCCATTTCTTCATAGGTATGCTATTATTGCGCGCGTTTTTGGAGAGATGGCCGAGTGGCTGAAGGCGCGCCCCTGCTAAGGGCGTATAGGTTAACACCTATCGAGGGTTCGAATCCCTCTCTCTCCGCCATTTAACGTTTCCCCTAGGCATAATCGCCGCTCTCCCACATAACACCCGTAAAATCAAAGGGGTCAGAACAACTTGATCCCCCGCCTAAAACACCGGCAGCCCGACACAAGAAACGACACCTCTTATTGTCTCCGTTGTTAGCAAATACTACCCTTAGCTAAGGAAAAAGATCAGGATCAAATTGTTCTGACCCCTTTGATTCCAAGTAGAGCGCAGAGAGTTTCTCCTCCCAAATTCCGCTTCATTATGCCACCATGGGCAGCAATTATTTCTGCGTTATGGGAAGTGCTTATGAGCATTCGATTACTGCTAGTTTTTGCCAGCTGTATGCTGCCGGTGTCTGCAGCGTTGGCGCAAGACGTCGCACAGGAGACTGATACCATGATACGACCATTTGAAATATCAGTTCCCCAAGCAGACATTGATGACTTAAAGCAGCGATTACTCAATGCGAGGTTGCCCGATCAAATACCCGATACGGGCTGGGATTACGGTACAGACACAGCATACTTAAGAACACTAGTTGCTTACTGGCAAAATGAGTTTGATTGGCGCGAGCAGGAGAGGGCGCTTAACGCCTTCGATCAGTTCGTGACAGAGATCGATGGCATCGATATACACTTTATTCACCAGCGCTCTGTACATAGGGATGCTACGCCGCTCTTAGTTACCCATGGCTGGCCGGGCTCGATTGTTGAGTTTCGCAAAATTATCGATCCCCTAACGAACCCAGAAAAATACGGCGGTACAGCCGCGGATGCATTTCACGTGATTGCGCCGTCGTTGCCTGGTTTTGGTTTTTCCGGAAAGCCACAAGAGCGCGGCTATAACCCAGAGCGCATGGCGATGACACTGGCCAGCCTAATGCAACGCCTAGGTTATGAACACTATGGCCTGCAGGGCGGCGATTGGGGCGCCATTATCAATCGGCACTTAGCTAATTTATATCCAGACAGATTTATCGGTCTGCATTCTAACTTCGTTTTAGCCAGCCCCCCGCAAGATCAAGCTCTTCGAGACTCGGTGCCGGCAGATGAGATGGCAAGGCGCGAGGAGCGCCA
>JAWWAY010000023.1:0-35711 GCA_033721235.1 Pseudohongiellaceae bacterium
ATCGCGGTCTGGTGCTGCGCCGCAATACTGCTACGGCTGACAATTCCACAGAGCGTAACTCAGTTGGTGGGTTTGAGCTAAGCTGGGGTAGCTGGACAACCCAGGGCAATGAAACCTTAGAGCTATATACCGACCTGGAAGACGCCAGTCAGTCCCAAAACATTGCCGATGCAACGGCGCTCTATTACTCAGTAAATCCTACTGATAAAAACATATTAGAAAGCACCAGTGGTACTGCCACTTATAGTTCACGCGGCGACTATATTGCCACAACTGGTGGCTCCTCGGTCGGCGAACTTGAAGGTGAGTTCGACATCGACTTCGATACTCGAGATATTAACGGCACTCTCAATATTTGTATTGGAGGCAGCTGTAGCAGCTATGATGAAAAATGGTATGGCAGCTTCTCCGGTACCTTAGATAGAGACTTTCAACTGGATACGAGTTTCTCGGGCACCATTATCTCATCAGGATCGCCCGCTATCTCTTCGCCTACTGAAAACTCTCAAATTCAAGCCATAGGCGGAGTCGGATTTTCTGGCGATCTATTTGGGCAATTTGTCGGCGATAATGGTGAAGGTTTCGTCTTCCATTTTGATGGTAGCGAGACTGGAAATTCCAGCAATTTCATTGCCGGTATCTCTTTGTTCGAACAAGATGAAAAAATACCAGTCTTAAGTCAGTCGGACTTGGAAAGCCTCACTAACTACGGATTTGCCCTTATCAATACGGGGCCCCAAAAAGGGGTTCACATAGGCCATGCCCTGCCTATCGATGGTGAAGCCGTTATCAAGGTTGATGCCGAAACCGACTATGTTCTCAAGACGGACAATGCCATATTGGAAGCCTCTAGCCGAGATGACGATATCGGCGGCTATAATATTAGCTGGGGACAGTGGGAAGGCGTATCAACTAACCCCGTATTATTGTTTACCGACCTGACAAACAACACGGTTTATGAAGAACTAGAAGCACAAACCATTTTCGTCTCACTAGTACCCGCATCCGTTGCTAATCTAGTGGGCTCTCACAGCTTTAGTGGTCAGGGTGAATTCATTGCCGAGGCAAACTCTGGGCTTGTTACGAGTGTCGATGGAAGTTTTGACGTTAACTTAGACACCAGAGCAATATCAAATGGTACTCTTCAAATTGAATTCAGCATTAGTACCGATAACTATATTTGGGACTTCTCTGATTTCACTAAGTCTTTTGCCTCCACTGACGGCGCCATAGTGCCCGAATTCGAAGTCATTGGTGATGAACATCATACCAATAACGAAAGCACAGCAGCCAATGCCGTAAGTGGAACACTCCATGGTGCATTTACTGGCTCCACGGGCGATGGCTTTCTGTTGGGCTTCGATCTCTCCTCTAGCACTGACAATATAATGGGCGCCTCGGTATTCAAACGCGACGTTACTATTTCCGAGACCAAACTTGGCTTCCTATTGGCCGGCAATACCGAAGAAAATGCAACTCTAGGCGATAGCTTAATTATCTTTGGCAGCGTCGCAGAAAACGCCACGACCGATGCGATCACTGACGGCGCTTTAGATCAGATTCAGAGCAACGATTTTTCTGATCCTCGCGCTTTAGATGAATCGCCGGATTTGATCGCTACCCATCAAAATGCATTTGTCGATACGCCAGAAATACAGGTAGCAGGCTTTGAGCTAAGCTGGGGCAAATGGGCAGGAGCAAACAATGAGGAAATTCGCGTTCAGACTAACCCCAATGATCCTAGCGAGTATGAGTCTTTAGCAACAACTGCGCTTTACGCCATTTTTGAACCTACTTCACTTGATCATTTAAATAGCCTCAGCAATACCGCGACCTACGTAGGTAGAAGCGATAGCGTATACTCCTCCGTACTAAGCGATGATTATATTTCCGATAGTCATATACAGATGAGCGAGCTGCGCTCTATTTTCGACATAGACTTTAGCACGGGCAATCTCACCAACGGCGCGATCGTTGCGTGCCTAGGTGGCTCTAATTGCGGCGACGCAACAGAAACATGGAAGGTCTCCTATACCGGCGATATCGTTGACGGCGTATTGACCAATTTCACCATCGTCAATAGCGATATTAATGATGGCGTCAATACCCGTGGCAGTATTACGGGTTATATTACCGGCGCCTTTATTGGCGACGAAGCCGAGGGCTTTGTCGGTGGTTTCGCCTTCACAGAGTCCGGAGCACCCCAGGCCTACGCCTCTGCTACCTACCTGCTCAAAGATGATGACTTCCTAACGGCAGCAGAGCTTCTTACCCTAGAGGACGGCTACTACGGCTTCTTAAGCACTGCGGGCGACTACACCAATATTGTCGGTGGTCGCGCCGTCAAGGCAGGCGGTTCTGGCAATGTGGGCATCGGCGATTATGAGCTTCTTGGCGTTGACGGTTTACCTACCGGATTTGAGGACTACCCTCCTCTCAAATTTATTCGTGAAGGCTTGGCTGACCTAAGCAATTATGATGGCGATGTCGGCGGCCTTGGAGAACTCTCGTGGGGCCAGTGGTTGGGCTCTACCGGTAACGAAATTTACCGGGAAGAAAAAGGCGAATCGACAGTGGGCACCCTAGCACAGGATGCTTTCTGGTTTGTTGCTAAACCCAGCATCGAATCGGGCAAGACAGGTCATTACCGCATGGCCAATCTTGTCGATACTCTCGTCAAGGGCGGCTCCAATTCATTCTCTACCTTCACGCAAGTAAATTACTTCGGCTTTGATGTAGACTTTGACAACGGCTCCATAGAGAACGGACACCTGTCCGTAACCGCTACAAACGACACATGGTTAGTAGACTTCTCCGGGGATAGATTGGCAGACAGCTATAGCGAGCTAGCGTCCATGAATATTCACGATGTCGTAATTGTTGACTCTAGCAATAATGAAATTGCTGATGTGACAGTCGAGGGTGGACTCACGGGCATGTTTATCGACCAAGGCCAGCATTTCGCAAGCAGCTTTGCCTTCAATAACAGCAACGTCGATGGCAATGGCGAATACGTTGCAGGCAATATATTGGTGGGCTTGGGTGTCGGCTGGGGTGCTTGGAATAATCCAATTGGCGCAAACTGGGACTCCGGCACTATTGCGCAAACGGCCATAAGCTCCTACTTCGGCGACCTTAGTACTTTGGTGCCCACAATCACAACCGGTGAGTACAGCTATAGCGGCCCTACTGATCTCCTCATCTATGCCGAGACCAATGGCTACGAAGACACTCTAGTGAGCAATACCTTTGACGCCTCTTTCGACATAGATTTCGGCACAGGCGCCATCAGCAACGGTGTACTAGACTTCGAAACGAGTGGTACCGAGTTTTCCGATGAGCATCACTTCTGGAATATTAACTACAGCGGCCAGTATGCCGACGGTCAAATATCGGAAATTACCATCGATCAAGCGACATCTGCTGTCACCCATTACTTTGGCTCTTCAGAGGTGACTCCCTACGACTCTAGTATTCATGCCGACAGCCAACTGGGAGGCATATTTGTGGGGGATACTGCAGAAACTTTTGTTGGAGCATTCGAGTTGATCGATGCCGACAACACGGCCCACTTTGTACAAGGCTTGTATACACTTGACCAACAAGCCGCTACGGTACCAGCAGTAGTCGACTAATAAAAAAGGGCGAGCCAAATACTCGCCCTTTTTTTATTCTTCCTTATGTAAGGCTATCGATGCGGAGTTAATACAGTAGCGCAGGCCCGTAGGCGCTGGTCCATCGGGAAATACATGCCCAAGATGCGCGTCGCATTTCGCACACAACACCTCAGTGCGCACCATGCCCAAACTCCCGTCTGTCTTCTCCGACACCTTGCCCTGCTCCACCGGCTGATAGAAACTCGGCCACCCACTGCCCGAGTCATATTTGGTGGCAGAGTCAAACAAGGGCGATGCGCACACACTACAGTGGTACATACCAGCATCATGACAATCCCAATATTTGCCGGTAAATGCCCTCTCAGTGCCCTTCTCTCTAACGATATGGTATGCCTCATCACCTAGCCGGGCCCGCAATTGTTCTTCTGTCTCATTTTGCATTGTTGCCATATAGAACCTCCAACTGCTTACAAAACATGCGCTTTTGTCGCCATAGGTTTACAATGGCGAATAATCGTTCGCAACACTATATCACGATGAACGAAAGATACGCTGGAGAGAAAGGCACACCATGAAAAAGATTGCGCAGTCCAATAAACTCAATAGGGTTTGCTACGATATTCGTGGACCGGTACTCGAGGAAGCTAAACGCCTTGAGGAAGAAGGCCACCGCATACTCAAGCTCAATATCGGCAACCCTGCTCCATTTGGCTTCGAAGCCCCCGACGAGATCATTCAGGATGTGATTCGCAATCTCTCCAATGCCCAGGGCTATAGCGATTCCAAAGGACTATTCTCTGCGCGCAAAGCCATTATGCAGGAGTGCCAACAGCTCAATATCAAAGACGTAGATATTGAAGATATTTATCTGGGCAACGGCGTCAGCGAGTTAATTGTGATGGCCATGCAAGCACTGCTCAACAACGACGATGAAGTGCTTATTCCCGCGCCAGACTACCCCTTGTGGACAGCTGCGGTTAGTTTAGGTGGCGGCACCCCAATTCACTATGTCTGTGATGAAGAGAGCGACTGGTTTCCCGATACGGCTGATATTGAGAAAAAGATTAGTAAGAACACCCGTGCGCTAGTCTTAATAAACCCCAATAACCCTACTGGCTCCGTCTATAGCAAAGAGGTATTACTGGACTTAGTAGCGCTTGCGCGCAAGCACAAGCTCATCATCTTTGCCGATGAAATTTACAGTAAAATTCTGTACGACGATGCTGTGCATATTCCAATAGCCTCCTTATGCGATGATTTACTGGTGGTCACTTTTAACGGCCTATCTAAGTCCTATCGGCTGGCGGGTTTTCGCTCGGGCTGGATGATTCTCAGCGGCGCTAAAGACAAAGCGAAAAGCTATATTGAAGGCTTAGAAGTACTCTCGAATATGCGCTTGTGTTCCAATGTACCGGCCCAGTTTGCTGTCCAGACTGCGCTGGGAGGATATCAAAGCATCAAAGAGTTAGTACTGCCCGGTGGCCGGCTTTTAGAGCAAAGAAACCTCACCTATGACTTACTTACCGAGATTCCGGGAGTGAGTTGCGTCAAACCCCGTGGCGCTATTTACATGTTCCCTAAACTGGACCCTAAAATTTATCCAATAAAGAACGATGTGAAATTTATTTGCGACCTACTGGAGAAAGAAAAAATTCTTTTGGTTCAAGGCACCGCCTTTAATATTACGGACAAGAACCACTTCCGTTTGGTTTTCCTCCCTAATACCGATGTTCTGCAGCAAGCAGTCGGCAAAATTGCGCATTTTTTGGCAAAAGCTGAATTCTAGTAAACTGGCCTCGCAGCACTCGCTGCGAGGCTTTTTCTCATTTAAGCCAAAGCGAAATCTAGATTAGTCAGAATCTCTCGCGTTTCGGGGCGAAGCATTGCGCTATTGCCTAGTTGCACATGAGAGAACTCTCGCCTGTCAGCCATTGCCTTTCGAATGGCATCAAAACCCGCCCCATTGCTAGCACCACATTCGCGCAGCTGCCTATCCACGTCAGTAATTGAAAAAGTGGCTCTGAGCACCTTCGCCAACTGTTGGTAAACCGAGTCCCCGGTGTCTAATAGCGCGGCGCAATCGATAGCTCGTAAAGTATTGGCAGCAACTGCTCCTGGCTCTTCGTCTAATAAGCCATAGAAGCGCTTAAAGGATTCATAATTCATGGCGCTGGCTTTCTTCTTAGCTTCTACGCTATAGCCGGCTATATGAGGGGTCGCAATAGTAACAATGTCCAGTAGCCGCCCAAGAATAAGCGGCTCGTTCTCCCACACATCCAACACGCTGAGCATATGGGGCTGGCTTTTCAAGTGTTGAAACAGAGCCTCATTGTCTACAACCGCGCCACGCGAAGCATTCATCAGCAAAGCATCAGGCTTTAGCAGCTTTAAGGTATTGTCATTAATCATATAATGGGTGGGGTACTCGCCAGTGGTACTCAGCGGTGTATGTAGGCTGACGACATCACAACTTAAAGCCTGTTCAAAGGAGCAGAATTGTGGCCTGCCTCCAGCTTCATCCAAGGCCGTCTTACTCTCGACAAAGGGGTCACACGCCACACACTCCACCCCCATGGCGCTTAAGACCCGATATAAGCGACTACCAACATTCCCATACCCAATAATACCCACGCGCTTATTGGTCCAATCAAATTGCCGCGAGAGTCGCAGCTCGGCCATGGCCGACAAACAGTATTCCACCACCGCATTAGCATTGCTGCCCGCAGCGTCCTCAAAGTGAATGCCTCTATGCGCCAAGTAGTCTAAGTCGATATGATCGGTTCCACTAGTGGCACTTAGTACCAGTTCCACGTCACTATGGCCTAATAGTTTTTCATTGACCTTTGTGATGGAGCGAACAATAAGCACCTGCGCATCGCGCACATCTTCAGGGCGAATCTCCCTTCCAGGTAGAAGATGTAACTCCCCATGGGTCTCGTATAGCGTTTGCACATCGATGATGTTAGCGTCTGCAACTATTTTCATCACCCAGCCTCCTGTGCAAACAGTTGCTCTACCAGGCCAAGAAAACGTTCTGCAGGACGCTCCTGAAACCCTTCCTCTTCCAGTATTTGAGCCACAGCCTTTATATCCGGTTTGCGCCACAATATTGCTGGGGAGCTAATGCTCGCGTAGGCCTCCTCGGGGCTATCGATATCACCGACTATCGTTGCCAGCTGCTTACTCAGACGAGCCTGTTCTTCAAACTCAGCCAAACGCTTTGCGGTGCTCTTGGCGCCGCGAAACTTCAACTCAGAGACTCTATCCAGAGACTGATATAGGCTATCCAGATCAGTGAAGGCCTCCAGTAAGCTCTTCGCCGCCACAGGGCCAATACCCGGAACGCCAGGAATGGAATCAACGGCATCTCCAACCAACGCTAAGTAATCGGCAAATTGATTGGCCTTCACGCCATACTGAGTATAAATATCGTCGGCAAAACGGCGAGTACCGGCATTAAAATCAAACAGGTGATCGTCTTTGGACATGAGTACCTGGGCCAAGTCTTTGTCGCGCGTGACGATACTGATACCGGCGGCATCGCAGGCAGTGCAAGCGCGAATACGGCTCGCCACCGTGCCGATGATATCGTCCGCCTCGAATACCCTACTGCCATAATGACTCACCCCCATTGCCGCGCTCAATTTGGCACAGGCGAGCAATTGCCTGGCAAGTTCTTCATCGGGCAAGGCGCGGTTGCACTTATAATCCTCATAGATGTCATGGCGAAAGCCGCAAAACAGACTCTCGTCGAAGGCGGACATCACATAGCGCGGCCGAGTCTGGCGTAAAAAGCGCAACAAGAATTGCGCATAACCATAGAAAGCACTTATCTCTCTGCCATCGGGGGAGTAAACCTCCAGATGAGGGGAAAAATAAGACTGAAAGATGTAGATAGAGGCATCTATAAGATAGGCGGGCTTAGACATAGAAGGCCTTAAGGCTTATTTTTTGCGTATATAGTAAAGATAGCGCTCTTCAGACTCCGCCTTAGCCATAAGCTCATGACCTAAGAAAAGACAAAACTTTGGGATATCTCGGGTGGTTGATGGGTCTGTTGCAATTACTTCAATAATTTGACCGGACTCAACATCACGCACCTTATTGTGCAGCATCATGACGGGTTCCGGGCAAAACAGGCCGGTCGCATCCAGCACCGTGTCTGCCTGAATATTGTCTATATCTGCAAGGGCTTGCTTGTCGCTCATAGCTTCTTCCAATACAGTTCTATTTCAAAGGAACGAGGGTACAAGTCTCGGTATTAGGGTCAAAACTAATACCAATATGCCCCCGTTCTAATTGTGTATACAGCTGAGCCAGCTTCTGCTCCATAGAATATTCGTGGTCGCCGTAGTCGGTTCCTTCCCTGCTGATAAATTCTTCCAATATGGCTTTAAGCGTGTCTTTTTCCAAAGACTGGTAAGGAATATCCATACTGTGTCATTGTTCCATCAGGTTTACAGCGTCAATTCTATCGCTCTGCACCCTGCTCTTTTCCAAGTTTTTAAAATCAAACAAATCGGTATCGGCCAGTTGCGATGGAGACACATTGCCTATGCTTCTAAAAATGCTTTCGACACGCCCCGGAAAGTCTTTGTCCCATTGCTTGAGCATTTCCTTTATGGATTGGCGCTGCATATTCTCCTGAGTACCACAAAGATTACATGGAATTATTGGGAACTCTTTCAAGCTGGCATAGCGCTCAATTTCACTCTCGCTGCAATACGCTAAGGGGCGGATCAACACATTCTCTTTATCATCGCTAAGCAGTTTAGGCGGCATCGCTTTCATCTTGCCACCGAAAAACATATTCAAAAACAGAGTCTCAACAATGTCCTCTCTGTGATGACCTAATGCCACCTTTGTCGCACCTATACGTTTAGCATAGCCATATAGATTGCCGCGACGAAGGCGTGAACATAGCCCACAGAATGTCTTTCCCTCGGGTGTCTTCTCTTTCACAATCGAATAGGTGTCCTGCTCTAGAATATGAAACTCCACCCCAAGCTTGTTCAAATACTCGGGTAATACATGCTCCGGAAAACCGGGCTGCTTCTGATCTAGGTTCACGGCTACAAGATCGAAATGAATAGGCGCATGCTTCTTAAGGCTCAATAAAATATCGAGCATGGTATAAGAATCCTTTCCGCCGGACAGACAAACCATAATTTTGTCTCCGTCCTCGATCATATTGTAGTCGGCAATAGCCCGCCCAACATCACGACGTAAATTCTTATGACTGCGATTAAGCAATTTCTGCTTCTTCTGCTTCTCTAAATCGCTTTCACCGCTCATGCGCGTCTCCATATATGGCCATAGCCGATGTATCCAAACAACTAAGCATAGTAACGCTCACCCTTTCTAGCCATCTCGCGCATTTTCTGCGTTGGTGTATATAGCGGACCTAAATCGGCAAAACTATCGGCCAAATCGCAGAAGCTTGGAAGCCCCATTGAGTCGATATAACGCAGGGCACCGCCGCGGAATCTTGGGAAGCCCAAGCCTAGAATCAAGCCCATGTCTGCTTCTATTGGGCTGGAAACAATACCATCCTCAAGGCAGCGAACAGTTTCAAGACACAGCGCGACCATCAAGCGCTGCACAATAATTTCACGATTAAACGCGTTTGAAGAGTGTTTCGCTTTCGCTACCAAGGCCCCTTGCGCGGTATCGATTTCTTTTTGCAAACGCCCACCTTTGCCAGGCACGTACTTATAAAAACCGGCACCTGTTTTCTGTCCTAAATGGCCAGCTTCAAAAAGAATATCCATGGCACTTTTGAAACCATAGTCCATGCGCTCGGGAAAGCCCTCGGCCATTACGGCCTGAGCATGCACAGCAGTGTCCATGCCGACAACATCAAGAAGATAGGCAGGCCCCATCGGCCAACCAAAAGCCTCCATGGCAGCATCTATTTCTAGATAGTCTGCTCCGTCTCTTAACAACGCAGAGAAAGCGCCAAAATAAGGGAATAGAATACGATTAACCAAAAAGCCAGGACAATCATTCACCACGATGGGTGTCTTGCCTAAACGAGAGGCAAACGCAACGGTAGAGGCAATGGTTTCATCGCTAGTTTTTTCACCGCGAATGACCTCAACCAAAGGCATTAAGGGAACGGGGTTAAAGAAGTGCATGCCACAGAATTTTTCGGGTCTTGCTAAGCCTTGCGCCAAAGCGGTAATCGAGATGGTCGACGTATTAGAGGCTAGTATTGCCTTACTATCGATCACTTTCTCAGTTTCGCTTAATACCGCCTTCTTAACCTTGGCATTTTCCACCACCGCTTCAATAACGACATCCACGTCATCAAACCCCTCATACGTCAAACTGGGTTTAATACTCGTTAGAATTTTCTCCGCCTTGTCTTGGTACAGACGCCCTTTTGCCACCTGCTTGTCCAGTAAACCGGAGGCTTCGTTTATACCAGCATCTAGGCCTTCCTGAGCGATATCCTTCATGATAATCGGAACGCCCCGAAGTGCAGACTGATAAGCAATCCCACCACCCATTATTCCGGC
Source organism: Pseudohongiellaceae bacterium (assembly GCA_033721235.1). GTDB lineage: Bacteria > Pseudomonadota > Gammaproteobacteria > Pseudomonadales > Pseudohongiellaceae > UBA5078. Next base: position 10,139 of record JAWWAY010000023.1, read on the forward strand.
TCCCAATACCGCTGAGCGTGATGTCTCATGGGCACTCTTTTGCAGCTCTCGGCTCTTATTGCGTAGCCACTGATCATTAGTGAATACCTGAATCAGATTGCCTGCGACTTCGCTTCGTGCAAGATCAACAAAAGCCGCTTGCTCAGCCGCTAAGGCAGCGGCAGCATTTTGGTAAATACTGCTCTTAAGCAGAGAAAGTACACGCAAGGGCGCTGGGTTATGGTTGCGCGGGTCTTTTTCCAATTTTACCGTCGCTGCCATAATATAGTCGTCTGTGGTCTCATGGCGCTCTAAGGCATTAGCCTTGTGCTTTCGAAGTTGTGCAAACTCGACTGGATGCGCTAATGCCTGTTCGAGCAAATCGATACCTAACTCAAAGAGATTGTCTACCGCCGCCAGTGTGTCGATAGCGCCGTCACTCAAGGCTTGTTCAGCGCTATTATGGCTGCCCAAACTAATCCACTGGACCGCTTTCTCAGGCTCCATCACCCTTGGCGCCCGCACTGTACCGCCAAAACCGGGGCATATCCCTAAACCTACCTCGGGAAAACCAAAAACGGCGCTCTGTGTAGCCACACGGTAGTCGGTCGCTAAGCAGAACTCGAAACCGCCGCCAAGAGCCGCCCCATCCACTAAGCTAACCGTCGGAATCTCCAAGGATTCCAGCGCATTGAATATGGCGTTGCTGCGCTGACACCATTGCCCTAGCGCTTCCTTACTGCCAGAGAATAGCCCCGCAAACTCGCCGATATCGGCTCCCACTATGAAAGAGGACTTATTGCTGCTGCAAACAAGACCTTTTACATCACTGGCTGCAATAGCCTCGATTGCGCAGGCGAGTTCGCTTAGCGTAGCTTGATCAAATTTGTTCACCGATGCCTGCTGATTATCGAAGCAAAGATGAGCAAAGTCCGACTCGAGGCGGGTTACAGTGATACAACTGCCCTGAAACATAGTGTTTTCCTTACTTTTGAATTAGAACGTAACAGCGCGCCATTATAGTAAAACTAGGGCAGTATAGACAGTAAACTCAGGCATATTCCTCGCCTTGCGCCCCTTTAGTACATGACGCAGAATAGCCCCTTTCAAACCCTGTTTTCCAAGAGTTCCTATGGCGATGTACCTCCCTTTATCACATTCCTTTCAGGCACTAGCAGCACAAGCCCTTTCCAGCGCTAGAAACGCTATTTACTGCCTCGGCATTAGCCTATTTGCTTGCTCAGGCGTTCATGCAGCGCAAAGCGCGGTGGTCGTTCTCTACCACCATGTCTCCGACGATACGCCTGCCTCTACCAGTATTTCGCCCGAACGCTTCGAGGCGCATATGCAGCTTCTGGCCAATGAAGGTTATACCGTAGTGAGCCTGCCTGAGCTGCTACAAGACTTGAAGAGTGAGCAGACAGTGCCCGATAAGGCTGTCGCTATTACATTTGATGACGGGTATAGCTCAATCTACGACACCGCTTTCCCCATGCTGCAGTCCTTTGGCTACCCCTTCACCGTGTTTATCAATACCCAGCCCATCAACGACCAACTCGGCGGCTATATGAGCTGGGAGCAAATACGTGCAATGTCTGATGCGGGCGTGACCATAGCCAATCATATGGTCAACCATCCCCATATGATCGACCCCATTGGAGATGAGACTAATAATCAAAGGCTAGAACGCCTTGAGCAGGAGTTGCTACAGGCACAGGCCGAGATCAAGCGAGAAACCGGCCAAGACCACCGCTTTATGGCTTATCCCTATGGCGAATACGACTCGGATATCAAAGCCTTATTGCAAAAGCTTGATTTTGAGGCTTTTGGCCAACAGTCCGGCGCCATTGGCCCTCAATCAGACTTTCTTGCCTTGCCTCGCTTTCCCTTTGGCGGAAACTACGTGGAAATAGGCGATTTTCGTCAAAAAACCCAAACATTGGCTTTCGACGTAAGGAATGTCACACCCCAAAGCCCTATAACGGCAGACACTTCACCGGACGTGCGTCTGCAGTTCATGCCTGCTGACTATCATATCAATGAGCTGGCCTGTTATGCCGGGGGACAGCCAATGACCATGAATTGGCTTGATAAAGCCGCAGGAATAGTGAGTTTAAGCACTGATCAGGAGTTTCGTTCTAGGCGTTTTCGTTATCTGTGTACGGCCCCTCACCTAAGCGAGAGGAGCCGCTATTATTGGTATTCAAAAGACTGGACGCGCTCTACACCCAGTAATCAAGATTAACCCTGCTCGTAGAGCTCTACTAGGTCGTTAATACGAATAATATCGCGCAGCTCAGCCACATATAGCGCGCCGCGCTCTGAGTATCGCGTAAGCCCCTCGGTGAGCAAGTGGGCATCTAGATCCACATTGAGATAGCGCATTTGCGCTCGCAACTCGCGAAAATACTCGTAGGCGGGATTGGTATTAAGATTAAACACATAAGAGCGCACGGAAGCCTGAACGGAGGCAAAGGCCCGCACCTCGTGGCTAGCATCTTCGGCACGGCGCCCTGGTACTAGGCCGCAACCTTCATCGAAACACCACTGGCCAAAGATATTATTCCCTTCCTTGGCAAAGCGAGAGGTACCCCAGGCCGACTCATTGGCCGCTTGGGCCAGTGCAATGGAGTCAGGAATAATATCGGCTCGTACCAATAACTCGTCCACTAACTCTCTATCACTGCCTTCAAAGTCTCTTAGGCGGTAGGAGCGCGCGATCTCCATCAGGCCTTCTCGCTCCGCATCACTCAAGGCTGTGCCAGAGCTCAGAATTTGATTTAGACGCTGGAGATGCTCGCGAGTATTGAGCACTAGCTCATTCTGGCGCTCAATATATTGATGCAGGAAGGTGAAGAAGGTGTGCTTTTTAACCTCAACATCGGTAATCGCCTCAAAATCGGGCAATTCCGGCGCGACAGTCTCGCTCGTACCCTCTGCCACTTCGGGCACTTCGCCTTGCTGGCGTAGCTTTAAAGGCACGGCAATAAGCAAAGACACAACGGCCACAACCGCGACAAAACGCGCTAGCGTTGGGATATTTGGGTTAGCAAAGTAATTCAGCATTAATCATTTATACGCCCTAAACGGCGCCTCAGACCACAAAAGCACGCGAAAACTACCTTAAATACCGCAAAAACACAATAAAACGCCTAGTGCTTAGCCCCAGCGCAGTTCGGCGACAGAGGCGCCGAGGCGTTCTTTTGCGCCCACTGCTCGGGGGTATATAAATGCAGCGCCAAGGCATGAACACCGCCTTTGAGCTCCTGCGCGAGTATTTCATATAGGCGCTGGTGTCGCTTTACTGGCGATACCCCTTCGAATTCGCTAGACACCGCAATAATCTTAAAATGCGATTCGGTCGCCGGCCCGCTGTGCATATGGCTCTCATTGAGCACCTCTAGATGCGCTATGCTCAGCTGTGCCGCCAATTTGGCTTGTATATCTTCTTGTACGCTCATTACTACCCTACGGTCTATATCGGTTAACTGCCACTCAGTGTCGTAGAACTACAGGCGCTTTGCAAGCGTATCTAAGCACGACTTTGGGTGTATTAAGCCCGCCAGACACGGTAGAATTCGCGCTTAATTTTCCAGCGCAAGGCAAAGTAGATATATGGCAATTTCCTGGTACCCGGGGCATATGCATAAGGCCAATAAAGAAATGGCCGCCATTATTAAGAATATCGATGTCGTCATCGAAGTGTTGGATGCGCGCCTACCGGCGGCCAGTTCTAACCCAATGCTGGAAACCCTGCGCAAAGACAAGCCCTGCCTGCGCGTACTGAATAAGGCCGATCTTGCTGACCCTAAAGTCACCAAGGCTTGGCTCAAATACTATAATGAACAGCCCCTTTCATTTGCGACCTCGCGCTCCAAGAGTCAGCGCTTAGAGGCTAGCGACGTTATCTTCCTTTGCAAGAAGCTGCTAAAGAAGGTTCAAAGCGAAACCAAGAAGGACGAACCCAGCCAGGCAAGCAACCCACAGCTGCAGAATCTTAAGGCCTGGAAGCAAGAGAATAAGAAGCAGCAGATTCTGATCGTCGGCATTCCCAATGTAGGCAAGTCCTCCATTATGAATCAATTACTGGGTAAGAAGATCGCCAAGACTGGCAACGAGCCTGCGGTCACCAAAGGGCAGCAAAGGGTGCGGCTCAATAAGAACTGGTTCTTAGTCGACACTCCCGGAGTCCTGTGGCCGCGCCTCGATGATCAGGACGCCGCTTACCGCCTCGCCCTCTCCGGTGCCATTCGCAATACCGCCATCGAGTTTGCGGATATCGCGCTATATGCGGCGCAGATGCTATTAGATGAACATCCCGAAGGCATACTCGCTCGTTATAAGTTTGCGCAGACGCCAAGCTCTGGAGAGGAACTGCTCAAAGAGCTCGCCGTCAAACGCGGCTGCATTAAAAAAGACAAAGAAATTGACTGGAATAGAATATCGGAACTGCTCATCAACGATTACCGCGCTGGACGACTAGGCCTCGTCAGCTTGGAAACCCCGGCAGGGCATATCGCTAAGCTCGCTCGCCTTGCCCAAGAACAAGAAGAAAACTCGGAACCATCGGTCGACTAAGCTCGGCCGGATACATCGCCTGTTCGGTAACAGGCACCACTCTACGCTATTAGGAATATTCGAAAGACATATGCAGAAAAACACAATCTTTGCCATAGGCCAGCGCTGGCTAAGCGACTCCGAACCAGAGCTAGGCCTTGGCATTGTGGCCGATCTAGATCACCGCACCGTTACCGTTTCATTTCGCTCCTGCGATCAAACCCGTTGTTATGCAAAAGACCAGGCACCTCTTAACCGTATCGCCTTCAGTGCAGGCGATACCATCACCGCCTGCACCGGCGAACAGCTCGTGGTAATAGAAGCTATCGAATTCAATGACACACTGGTGTACCACGCCCACGGCCTAGAAGATAAAGACGATCTTATAAAGCTACCAGAATCTCTACTCAGCGATACGCTCGTGCTTAATAAACCGAGCGAACGACTCTTCACCGGCCAGATCGATAACGCCTCTTGGTTTTATCTTAGAAAACAAACTATCGAACACCTTTCGCTCATTGAGCGCTCAAAAGTTTTAGGCCTTTGCAGCGCGCGCACTGATCTTATTCCTCATCAACTTTATATCGCCGCCGAAGTAGCCAAGCGCTACGCCCCACGCGTAATGTTGGCCGACGAAGTGGGCCTGGGGAAAACCATCGAAGCGGGTTTAATTCTGCAACAGCAACTAGCCAACGGCCTTGCAAGCCGAGTGCTCATTATTGTGCCTGAGCCCCTGCTTCATCAATGGCTGGTCGAAATGCTGCGTCGTTTCAACTTGCAGTTCTCCTTGTTTAGCGAAGAGCGCTGCCGTGAAACCATGCAAGCGATGATCGAAAACGAAGACACGCAACACAACCCACTCATGGACGAGCAATTGGTCTTAACCAGCGTCGATGTCTTCCAAAAGCAGCCCGAATGGTTCGACTATGCCATTGCGGGAGAGTGGGACCTGTGCATCGTCGACGAGGCGCATCATTTACGTGACGATAGCGAAGGCCACGCCGAGGGAACCGAATCCGAAAAACACAACGACTATACTCGCGTTAAACGCATAGCAGACTCCAGCAAAGGTGTCTTATTGCTCACGGCAACGCCCGAGCAAATGGGCCGCAAGAACCACTTCGCCCTATTACAGCTACTTGACCCCAATCGCTTCACTCAATACGAGGCGTATCAACAAGAGCATGCTCACTACACAGAGCTGGCGGAAACCATCAATGCTTTAATCGACGGCGACGAGCTAAGCCCAGCACAGCTCAAGGACTTAAGCAAACTGCTCGTCAGTCGTCACAGTCCAGAATCAGTGGCCGAAATGACGGCCTCTTTAAACGACAAAGCCAGCAGCGAAGAGCAACGCCAAGAAAGCGCCGATCAATTAGTGCGCATGCTCTTGGATCAACACGGCACCGGTCGAATTCTTTTCCGCAACACCCGCAGGTCCTTAACCGGTTTTCCTGAACGCCATCTCAATGTTTATGAACTGGAACAGCCTCCGCAGTATCAAGAGCTTCAGTCGGCAATGCCTGACTCATTAGACGCCCATCTAAAACCAGAGAGCATCTATATTAGCGAATTAACTAAGCGCGAGGACGATGAGGCCAACAATGCCCCCCAGTGGACGAGCTTCGACGCGCGGGTGAAGTGGCTACTACAGTTTTTAAAACAACACAAAGACGAGAAGATTCTATTGATTTGCGCGCAAGATGTTAGCGCAATCAATTTAGAGCGTTACTTGCGCGTTAACGAAGGCGTGCGCAGTAGCGTATTCCATCGCCATATGAATATTATTGATCGCGACAGAGCCGCCGCTTACTTCGCATCCAACGAGGACAGCGCGCAAATACTCATTTGCTCTGAGATTGGCAGCGAAGGACGAAACTTTCAATTCTGTCGCCACCTGATATTGTTTGATCTTCCGCTCAACCCAGATTTGCTTGAGCAAAGAATCGGTCGTCTCGATCGAATTGGCCAGAAAAACACAATCGAATTGCATGTACCTGTATTCAAAGACAGCGCGCAAGAAAAACTCGTGCACTGGTACCAAGACGCGCTCAATGCTTTCGAGCATGTCTCCCCTGCTGCCTATCGTGTCTATCGTCAGTTCCAGCAAGAGCTGGAGCAAGTCATTCTTAGTCACAGCAAAGAAGACAATTTCCAAGACCTGCTAGAGAGAGCCAAAGAACTCAATAGCCAATTAAATAAAGAGCTAGAGAACGGCCGCGACAGATTACTCGAAATCAATTCTTTTAATCGCCCCAAGGCCGAGAAGACGATCGCTAAGATCGAAGCCTTCGAGGCGGCTAATACACCGGAGCAGTACTTGCGCGACTGTTTCGATACCTACGGCATACATTACGAACAAAACAGCGACGAAAGCTATATTCTTAAAGCTGGCGAAGACATGATTGTCTCCGAGTTTCCGGCTTTACCCGATGAAGGCTTAACCGCTACTTTCAACCGTGGCTTAAGCCTGCATAGAGAAGATATTCAGTTCCTGACTTGGCAGCATCCTATGGTGCGAAGCCTAATGGACATGACCTTGGATTCTCCCCAAGGCGGCGCCGCCCTTAGCATTTACGCCCAAGGCAAACTCGACGAGCCTGTGCTGCGCGACCATAGCCTAGTACTGGAGACCGTTTATCGCATCGTGGCCCCTGCGCCGAAGGAATTACAGCTGCCTAAGTTTCTTAAGCAAAACCATTTTCATTTTGCGATGGTTAAGGACAAACAGGATGAGCGCGTCGACCCGGCGGAACTTAAACTAGCGCTGGACAATATGCGGCCTACCCTTAAGAGTATCGACAAAGCCAATGCAGCTGAGTTAGTCAGTGAATTCAATAATGAAATTACAGAGCTGCTAAGCCGCGCCAATAAATTGGCCGAACACAGAATGGCAAAAAGCGTCGAGACTGCCGCCACTAAGATGCTGCAGATTCAAACCAATGAGATTAAACGCTTAGTCGCACTCAAAAAGGTCAATCCCAATGTGCGCGACTCCGAACTTAATTTTTTGAAAGAACAAACAATGCAATTGCATCAATGTCTCAAGCAGGCTAGCGTAGAGCTAGTCGCCGTCCATGTATTAGTCAGAGCAGACTGAAGCAATTTAAAAAAGGAATAATGAATGAGCGCAACAAGCACCGCACAAAAAAGCCCAGAAGCTAATTCACATAAAGCGCACTCGGCATTTGAGTGGATTCGCAGCCAGCGTATCGACACTCTCAATATTGAAATGCAGGAATATCGCCACAAGAAAACGGGCGCCAGCCATTTTCACCTTGCGAGTGAGGACACAGAGAACGTATTTCTAGTTGCCCTGCGCACGGTGCCAATGGACTCCAAGGGCGTCGCCCACATTCTGGAGCATACAGCCCTATGCGGCAGTAAGAAGTATCCTGTGCGCGACCCCTTCTTCATGATGATTCGTCGTTCACTCAATACCTTCATGAACGCCTTTACCAGCAGCGATTGGACGGCCTACCCCTTCGCCAGTAAAAACCGTAAAGACTTTCAAAACCTGCTAGAGGTGTATCTAGACGCCGTTTTCTTCTCGCGCCTACATGAGCTCGACTTTTCCCAGGAAGGCCATCGCCTAGAGTTTGCCGAGGCCGACAATCCCAAGAGCGATCTGCAGTTTAAGGGCGTTGTCTTTAACGAAATGAAAGGCGCCATGAGTTCTACTAACTCTATCTTGTGGCAAACCCTCAGCAAATACCTCTTCCCCACTACCACCTATCATTATAATAGCGGTGGCGACCCAGACCATATTCCGGACCTGAGTTACGAAGAGTTGAAGGCCTTTTATAAAACTCATTATCACCCCAGCAACGCGGTCTTTATGACCTATGGCGATATCCCCGCCGCGCAGCATCAAGCTAGCTTCGAAGACTTGGCACTTTCCCAGTTCGATAAACTTGCTATCGACATTCACGTGGACGATGAGAAACGTTACTTCGCCCCCTTGCGCGTACAAGAGAGTTACCCGCTAGAAAATCAAGAAGAAGCACAGGATAAAACCCATATCGTATTGGGCTGGTTACTGGGCAAGAGCATCGATCTAAACGAGTTATTCGAAGCTCAGTTGCTGTCCAGCGTTTTACTCGATACCAGCGCCAGCCCTCTAATGAATGCATTAGAAACCAGTGAGCTTGGCGCCTCACCCTCACCGATGTGCGGGCTAGAGGACAGTAATAGAGAAATGAGCTTCGTCTGCGGCCTCGAGGGCTGTGCCACTACAAGCACGGCCGCCGTAGAAGCCTTGGTAAAGGAAACCTTAGAAAAAGTAGTCGAGACAGGTATTCCGACCGACCAAGTGGAAGCAGCACTTCATCAGCTGGAACTGCACCAGCGCGAAATTACCGGCGACAGTTATCCCTATGGTTTACAGTTAATCATGGCGGGAATCTCCAGCGCGGTCCACGGCGGCGACCCTATTCAACTATTGGATATAGAACCGGCTCTGGCCTCCTTGCGCGAGAAGATCAAAAACCCAGACTTTATTCCCGGTTTAATTCGACGCCACCTATTGGATAACCAACATAATGTAGTTCTCACTTTAAGCCCTGATGCTCACTTTGCTCAGCGCCAAGTCAATGCAGAAATGCAACGCTTAGAGAAAATTAAAGCCGCGTTGACGCCCGAGCAGAGCCAAGCGATTGTGGAGCGCAGCCAGGCCCTAGCCCAAAGGCAGGAACACGAAGACGACCCAGGCGTACTCCCGAAAGTAGGCATCGAAGATGTGCCTAAAGAAATACCTCTGCTCACACCGACTAGGAGCATCATCACTCTAGGCGAGCACGAAGCCGATTTAAGCTTCTATGCCCAAGGCACAAACGGTCTGTGCTACCAACAAGTGGTGGTAGAAATTCCTCAGCTAGAAGACGAGCTATTAGCCATACTGCCCTACTACACTTCTTGCTTAGCCGAGTTTGGTGTGGGCGAGCGCAGTTATACCGATGTGCAAACCTGGCAGTCTCGTATCAGTGGCGGCATTAATTGTTATGCCAATGTTCGAGCCAATGGCGATGACGAGCAACAATCCAGAGCCATACTCGTCCTATCCAGTAAAGCACTCGTGGCAAACCAAGAGGCCATGACTGAGCTATTAGAACAGACCTTTAGTCATGTTCGCTTCGATGAAGTTAGCCGTCTGCGCGAACTCATTGATCAGATGCTTGCGCGCAGAGAAAGCGGCATCACGTCCCAAGGCCATGCACTGGCCATGAGCCTTGCAAGCAGCGGCTATAGCCCTAGTGCCAAACTGGCCTATCAGTATACTGGCCTAGAGGGCATTCGTACCCTGCGAGCCATCAGTAAAGCAATTAAAGACGACAGTGAAGCGAAGGCTTTACTGGCCAAGTTTGCCCAACTTCACCAGAGGGTACAGAGCGCGCCAAGGCAGTTCCTCTTGGTGGGTGAAGAGGCTAAACAGCAAGAGCTTAGCGCCAGCCTAGAGCGTATTTGGCAGTCGAGCCCTAGCGCGTTTACAAAGGAGTTTGGGGCGTTAACGCTGCCAAGCTCTCGCCAACAGGTGCGCGAGATGTGGACAACCAATACGCAGGTCAACTTCTGCGCCAAGGCCTTCCCTACCGTGCCAGTGTCCCACCCTGACCATGCCGCGCTATCGGTATTGGCAGGCTATATGCGCAATAGCTTCCTGCATCGTCGCATCCGCGAACAAGGTGGTGCATACGGGGGTGGGGCCGACCAGAACGCGAACTCCGCCTCCTTTAGATTCTTCTCCTACCGCGACCCACGATTAGTGGATACGCTGGCGGATTTTGATGCTGCCATCGAGTGGGTCTTGGGAGCTAAACATCATGCCCATCACCTAGAAGAAGCCATACTGGGGGTGATTAGTGCTATGGATAAATCCTCCTCTCCGGCAGGAGAGGCCAAACAGGACTTCTACAACAAACTGTTTGGTCGTACACGCGAGCAACGCATGGCCTTCCGCCAGCAGGTTATTAATACGACCCTAGCGGATCTACAGCGAGTCACTAGCACTTACCTGGACCCAAGCAAGGCAAGCATCGGCATTATTAGCAATAGTGCTCAAAGCGAAGCAGCGAAGGAATTAAAGCTGAAGATACAATCGCTTTAAAATCAAAAGCTTAGGGGAGTCAAAAGAGATGAAGGAAAATAGGAGAAATATTTTTTAAAATAATCTGGAACTTCTATCAAAGCCCATAGTCATAATAAGTGTAGGTAAATTGCTAACGAAATTGTGGGTTTTGTTGCAAGTATCTCTCCCTTGACTGTAGTGAAAATTCTAAACCCAGCGCCGAAATCGCTGGGTTTTTTTTCGACTCTCAAATGCTCTTTACCCCCCACCTTTGGGGTCAGACCCCAATCATCATCTGGCTAAGACCCAACAAACACGGGCTCAAACCCCAATCATCCTGCAGCAAAAATGGGGTCAGACCCCGAATTAAAGGTTCGAAATGTCTTTAGGGGATAGGGTATGCGCATCAAGCTCGCGCTTCTTTAATCACCTCGTAGGCGGACTTAATCTCTTGGGTCTTCTTGGTGGCCACTTCCATCATCTCCTCTGGCAAGCCCTTGGCCACCAACTTATCCGGGTGATGCTGGCTCATAAGGCGACGGTAAGCTTTCTTCACATCTGCCATTGGCGTGTCTTTGCTGACACCTAGCACTTTATAGGCGTCCTCGAGCCTATCTTTGGGGGACACATCGCCTTGGAATCTAAACTGAGCACTCATGCGCGAGAGCAGCGCATTGAACATCATCTGATTAAAGCCTAGGCTACTGGCAATGGATTCCAAATGCTGCCGCTCTTTGGCAGACAGAGAACCGTCAGCCAAAGCGGTGGCCATTAGGATCTCTAAGAACATCTGAATGAGGTTACGACTACGGTGACACTCGCGGCGAAACTGATCGAGCACTTCCTGGTAGGGAAAATCCTCTGCCTTGCCCTTAGCAAAAAGCTCCTTCGCCAGCTTGCGTTGCTGCGCATTGAGCTTCATCTGTCCCATGACTTGCTCAGTCAGCGCAATCTCATCTTTGCTCACGCGGCCATCGGATTTAGCAATATGCCCCATCATGGAGAACAAAGCCGTAAAGAAGGCCATCTGAGTTCGCTGGGCGCTAATTCCACCCATGCCCGCAGCCCGCTTCATACCTTGGCTAAAGTAATTACCTACGGCCGCACCTAGTAAGGCACCGATAGGCCCACCCATTGCGAAACCAAATGTCCCGCCTACAACGGAAGCCCACCAACTCATCGTCTACTCACCTGCACTACTGCTCCTGTATTCAATCGATCACTAAAACAACAAACGCCTAAACCACCCACGGCCAAGTTCAGCTTTGCACTGAGCATATTGCTGACTATAGCGATCCGCATTGCGCTGTACTCGGTCGGCCACATCGAGCAACCACTGTTTATTACGATATGTGCCCTGCGCGTATCCACCGTTACCCTCGTGGTAGGCCAAATACAAATTACGCGCATCATGTCGTCCAATGCCATTGCGTCGGTATGAGTTGGCGTTATACCAGCCGACAAAGTCGATGGCATCGTCAAAATCCGCCCGGCTCGCCCAGCCATTTCCGCTGCTACGCTTATACTCTTCCCAAGTAGAATCCAAGGCCTGGGCATAACCGTAGGCATTAGAGGGTCTTGGGCCTGGAATCACCCACAAAATCTTCGTTCTTTCGGGCTTCGCTCTAGCCCGAAAGCCAGACTCTTGCAGGATAATGGCCATGGAGACCCCTACGGGAACGCCCCAACGCTTCTCGGTTCGCTCGGCGGCCTTAAACCAAGAACGCCTATCTTCAAACATGGAGCACACATTGGAGGTATTGCGGGGAGGAGAGCTGGCACAGCCCACTAGGAAGACAAGAAAAAACAGCCCTAAAACACGCGTATTCATAGCCCTACTGCATAGTCAGTTAAACGATTGTGCCCAGTGTGCCATAAAATGGAAGCAAACGGCGTGTTAAGAGCCTTCATATTCGGCTAGAAAGGCGAGAAACTGCGCTTCATCCATTACTTGCACGCCAAGACTCTGAGCCTTATCCAGCTTCGATCCAGCCCCGGGACCGGCCACTACCCAAGTGGTCTTTTTAGACACACTACCGGCCACTTTAGCCCCTAATATTTGCAGGCGTGCTTTGGCCTCATCCCGTGTCATCTGCTCTAAGGTGCCGGTAAGCACGAAGGTCTGACCCGCTAGCTCGTCGGATTTCTCCGCCACCGCTTGCTCATCCCAGCTTAGCCCAGCGGCTCTTAGCCTCTCGATTACATGCAAATTATCGGGGTTATCGAAAAAATGACGAATATGTGCCGCTACAATAGAGCCCACGTCGTCTACCGCTTCCAGTGCTTCCATGTCCGCGTTAATTATTTTATCTAACTCGCCAAAACTATCGACCAAAGCATTGGCAGTGGCCTCTCCAACCTCGGGTATACCTAAACCAAACAAGAAGCGCGGGAGGCTCGTGCTCTTTGACTTATCAATCGCTGCCAATAGATTATTCGCAGACTTTTCGCCCATACGCTCCAAAGCCACCAGATCGTCGAATTTTAGGGAAAACACATCCGCCACGTCCTGCAATAGATTATTGTCAACCAGCTGCACAACAAGCTTCTCGCCTAAGCCCTCAATATCCAAGGCTCCACGAGCACAGAAATGTCGAATAGCTTCCTTGCGCTGAGCAGCACACACAAGGCCTGCGCTACAACGAATCAAAATATCGCCATCATCCTCTGCAGGAGAACCACATACGGGACAGTTTTGCGGTGCCTCTATGGCTGGAAGTCCTTGATGCTCGGCCTCTTCCGTAACGTACTTCACCACCTTAGGAATAACATCCCCCGCCCTGCGGACAATGACTCTGTCGCCAATGCGCAGGTCTAAGCGTCTAATCTCTTCCATATTATGCAGGGTGGCATTGCTGACCGTTACGCCCCCCACAAACACCGGCTCCAGGCGAGCAACGGGCGTGATAACCCCAGTGCGCCCCACCTGATACTCAACGGCATTGAGCGTCGTGCTCACCTCCTCGGCTGGAAACTTATATGCCGTGGCCCAGCGCGGGGTCCTAGCATTAAAGCCCAGTTCGGCCTGCAGCTTGATGGGATTGACTTTAAACACCGCGCCATCGATTTCATAATCTAGATCATTGCGTTTAGCCAATAAATCCTCAGCGTAGGCCAGACAGGCCTCGGCGCCGGTGACCGCTTTGCGCTCGGGGTTTACCACTAGGCCCCACTTGGCCAAATAATCGAATATGCCACTGAGCGTATCCGGTAAAGACTCGCCCTCCGCCAATTCCACAAGGCCCACGCTATAACAGAACATACGTAAGGGCCTAGAGGCCGCTATGCGCGGGTCCAATTGCCGCAGGGTTCCGGCGGCCGCATTGCGGGGGTTAACAAAGACTTTAGCGCCACTGGTACTGGCCTCGGCGTTCACCTTCTCAAAGCCTGAGCGAGACATGTAAATCTCACCCCTGACCTCCAGCACCTTAGGAATACTCAACACGGCCCTATCGGCTTCGTTCTGCAGGCTTAGTTTCAATGGCACTCCACGAATAGTGCGCACATTGTGGGTAATATCCTCACCCGTGACACCATCGCCTCGAGTTGCCGCGCGCACCAACAGACCGTCTTGATAAAGCAAGCTTACTGCCACCCCGTCTACCTTGGGCTCACAGCTATACTGTAGCGCCTCCTTGGTATCCAAACGCTTGACTAGGCGAGCCTCGAAATCCTCTATATCTTGCTCGCTAAACACCTTGGCGAGCGACATCATGGGCACTTCATGTGTCACTTGGGTGAAGCCTGCCAAAGGCTCTGAGCCAACACGTTGGCTTGGCGAGTCTGGGGTAATGAGCTCGGGGTAGGTCTGTTCAATTTGCTCTAGCCGAGCGAACAGCTTGTCATACTCCACATCGGCAATAATGGGGTTATCGAGGGTATGGTACAGATAGTCGTGCCGAGCAATGTCGGCACGTAACTGAGCTAACTCTTGGACAAGAGCTGGGTCGGGTGTACTGCTTTGTTTCATTTAGATTGACGTAATTGCTTAAGATCAAAGTCACGCACGCGCTGACGGTAGTGCTCAATAGTTTGTGCGGTCATATCGCTGCGGCTATCGTCTTTCAGGTCGCAATCTAGCGCTCCTCTTATCTGCTGGGCCGCATCTAGCATCTTCTCGAAGGCTTGCATGCTGGTAGCCACATTAGGCAGCGTAAGAAAGAAGCACAGGCCTTTGGTGGAGAAATCGGCAATTTCGTTTAGGTCGAAGGTACCCGGGTTAAGCATATTCGCCACACTAAAGAGCACAGGGCTTTCGCGATTATGGTCCAAGTGGCGATGGAAAATATTCATATCGCCAAACACCAAACCATTTGCCATGAGCACCTGCAGCATATCAATACCCGCAATCTCTTGCCCCGGCTTGGCCATGACATTGATCACCAGCACCTCGCTAAATTCGCTCGCTGGGCTGGCGGCGCTTTTAGTGGACTCGGTTTTAGGGCTTGGCTGATTATCTGCGGCCTTTCGCGCTGCCCTGCTCTTCTTAGGAGCGGGTGCTGGTTCTTCCTCAGGTAAACCCAAGTCCAGCTGACTTTGCTCGATGCTAGCCTTGCGTGGCTCCGACTCGGCAGGCTTGGCAGCTGGCCTAGCGGGCCTTGCGGCTGGCTTGGGCTGCGGTGCTGGCTCTAATACTTCATCGAAGTTATCGGCCCCGATGCTGGGCTCGGCGCGCTCATGGGGCGCTGGCATAGGACGTTCTTCGCGCTGAGCGCTAAAACCATGGATCTTATCACCGGCCCATTTTAGCCAATTGCGCGGGCCTGATGGCTCATTGGCATGCACTGGCTCTGGTTCATAATCATCGTAGTCGTCGTAATCATCCGCTTCAAAAGACTCTTCTTCATCGTCCTCTTGCGCCACATCGGCTGACGCTTGCGTATCGTCTTCCTCGTCAGCATAGACACTATCGAAGGGCTCGGACTCAATCTCCTCATCATCCTCGCCTTCCAATTCTTCATCGTCCCAGCCAGCCGAGGGGTTCAAGTCATCACTATCGAGTTGATCATCGGGCTCAAACTCTTGACCGTCACCGGAAAAGTCGGCCTCCTCAAACTCATCGTGGTCTTGCTCTAAGACATCCTCATCTGTAAAGCCCAGTTCACTATCGCTCTCGATTATGTCGTCGCTATCAAAACTGCCCGAGCCAACCAGGCTCTCGCTTTCGTCTTCATAGTCGTCATCTTCTTCATAGTCGTCCTCATAATCATCGTCGGCAGAATACGACTCAGGAGACAGTTCACCTGTTTCCGCTGACTCATCGGCAAATACGTGATTAGCCAATGGGTCGTCATAGTCAGCGCCACCGGAGGCCTCAAGCTCTAGCTCATCATCCTCATCGACAACCTCTACTTTCTCGGTAACAGTCGGTACTTCATCCGTAACCACCGGAATATCGGCCTCGAACTCCCTTAATTCTGTATCGTCTAAGGCTGGGCTTTGTTCTGTAAGATCATCCGTTTCGTCTGCGCGCCCCATAACATGCTTCTGCCTAGCCGCATTTCGAGCATTGGCAATGGTGGACGGGCGAGCTTGCTCCTCAACGGAGTCCATTAAGACGGGAATTCCCTTGCCACCAGGCGTTGATTCGCGCTCGGCTAAATCGGAGTTTTGCTGTACCACTCTAGCGAAAGAGCGCTCAACCAAGCGAGCACCGCCATTAGGCAGTTCCGAAAGGGTTAGTTCGTCAGGGTCGTAATCGGGAATATTTTGCTCTAGCTTTACGCGGATCTGGTTTTTACGCGCCTTAATGGCAACGTAAACCCCCCGTAAAAACACGGCGACAATGGCCAAGCCTAACACCAAAATAAAGAGTTCTCGTAAACCCATAGAAACTGCTCATTCCTTTAATTTTATTCTTTATATACAGCCGCTTAGCACGGCTTTCTAATGTTATCTATAAACTTACATTGCCGCTAGTTCGGCAGCCTCTTCGATGTCTACCGCCACAATACGAGAAACACCAGGTTCGTGCATAGTGACACCCAGTAACTGGTTCGCCATTTCCATGGTGAGCTTATTATGGGTAATAAACACAAACTGTACTGCATCGGACATCTCGGCAACTAGGCGCGCATAGCGGCCTACGTTGGCGTCATCCAATGGCGCGTCAACCTCATCCAGCATACAGAACGGTGACGGGTTCAAACGGAAAATAGAGAATACCAAAGCGATAGCTGTCATAGCCTTCTCACCACCGGATAATAGATGGATGGTGCTATTACGCTTGCCCGGTGGACGCGCCATGATAGCGACACCTGTATCCAACAAGTCCTCACCGGTCATATCCAAGTAGGCATGGCCGCCCCCAAACACTTTCGGGAACAACTCCTGCAAGCCGGCATTGATCTTATCGAAGGTCTCTTTAAAGCGCGTACGCGTCTCTTTATCAATTTTACGGATAGCGTTCTCAAGTGTGACCAGGGCACGCTCCAAGTCTTCGTTCTGGGCATCTAGGTATACCTTACGCTCAGACTGTTGCTTGTATTCGTCAATGGCGGCCAAGTTAATGGCACCCAGACGCTGAATACGGTTAGCAATGCTTTCCAGCTCGCGCTCACAGCCGGCTTGATCCAAGTCCTCGGGGATATTAGCCAATACCGTTTGCAGGTCGAACTTGGACTCTACTAGCTGCTCTTGCAAAGCGGCACGTTTCACATTGTCGCCCTCAGACTTCAGGCGATGCTCCATTAAGTTCTCACGCAGGGCTGCAGCCGTGCGCTCGTGATGGGAGCGCTGGTGCTCTAGCTCACGCAATTGATGCTCATTGCCATCAGCTTTGGCCTTCGCGGCATTCAACTGCTCTTCCACTTCTAGGCGTTTTTGTAGCTGCTCTTCCAACTCGGCTTTCTTCAGGTCGATTGGCGAGTCGGTATCCGATAATTGTTTAGTCAGTGACTCAATACGCTCTTTCGCGCGCTGTACTTGCGAGGCCATGCGATCCAGCGTGTCACGCACCGATTTTAACTGCGAGGTTAAAGACTGCTGCTGCAAGGCCAGTTGGTGAGCTTGATCCTTGTCGTGGCGCGCCTTCTGACGCGCTTGGTCTAATACTTCGCGGCGCTCATCACGCTGGTGCAATAGCTGCTCTTTGCGATCGGTGTCCTCTTCCATGGTATCCAGCGCAACCTGCAGTTTAGAGCGCGCTTGGGCTGTGTTCTCTTCCTCTACGCTCAACTGTTTTAATAGCTCGTCCAGCTCGTGCTGTAGGCGCTCACGGCGCAGATTCGTCTGCTCGACTTTCATCAAGCGGCCACCGAGTTGCGACTTCAACTCACTATACTGTCTTGCGGTTTGCGCTATCTCACGCTGGACTTCTTCGCGCTTAGTCTCAAGGTCGCGCAAGGCTTCACGGCCAGCCGCTTGCTCGTCCACCAATTCCTCCACACGGGAGGTTTGCATAGCAATTTGTTCTTCCAGGCGCGAAATCTCACCTTTGCGCTCCAATAGGCCTGCTTTCTCGTCGGCCGCCTTGCGCACACGTATCCACGCCTTGCCCAGCCACACGCCCTGCTTGGTGACCACGGACTCGCCAGCCTTAAGCTCGCTACGTAAAGCCAATGCGGCAGACAGGTCTTCAGCCACATAGATGCCCGCTGTTAACGCCGCGCTATCCCAGCTTGAGTTAATTTTGTCCGCTAAGGGAGTCTTGCCGCCTGTCTCTGTGCTGCTGGCGGTGGTGACACCCGTGTCCACAAGTGACAATAAACCATCGGGCAGCTCGCTGAGTAGCGAGTCCACATCGTCGATGCCTTCCACACAGATGCTTTGCAGATAGTCTGCCAATACCGCTTCCACTGCCGCTTCATAGCCTTCACTCACGCGAATGCTCTCGGCCAAGCGCTTATTCTGGTCGAGCTTATTGCTTTGCAACCAGCGGTTAAGACCTTCGTTATTGCGACCCAAGGCCGCCTTCTGCAAGGCCTCAAGTGAGGCCGACTTGCCCTTTAGGCTTTGCAGCTCACTACGTGCACGGTCTAGGTCATTGGCGATGGTTTGCCCGCGAGAGCGCTCGGTCTCAATCTCATCGGCCAGCTCGCTATTGGCGCTTTGGTGCTGTTCAAGCTGCTCTTCCAATTGCGATACTTGGATAGATAGCTCGTCGATAATCTCTTGCTCTGGGTTGTCGCCTAGGGCTGCCTTTTCCTCTTCCAAGCGCTTCTTGCGCTCCAGGCCACGCTCCACAATGCGTTCCAGTTGCTGGATTCGCGACTGCTCTACTTCGGCGATTTGCCTAGGCTCTTCGGCACGCTGGCTGAACTCGTCCCATTCGGACTGCCATTGCTGCATACGCTCTTCGGCTTCTTCCAAGGCAATGGAAGACTCTTCCTCGATGGCTAGAGCCTCTTCCAGCTTAGGCTCGATAATTTCTAGCTCTGACTCAAGGTTTTTCACTTTCTCGTGATCAGCCTCTAGCTCTTTCTGGGTTAAGCCCCAGCCTTCTTCGGTCTCGGCTAAGTCGCGCTTGATCTGTGCAATACGCTCTATTTGGTGCTCGATAGACTGCTCAATTCGCGCAATAGCATTGCCAAGCTCGTAATAACGGCTTTGCACTTCGGCCAATTGCTCATTGAACTCAGCGTTGTCGGCAATATGCTTTTCAATATCGGCATCCGCGGCGCGCTGATCGGCTACCGCCGCTTCAATTTTAATTTCCAGCTCGCCAATGACTGCCTGTTTGGCTTCAAGCTCGTCGTTTAGAGCCTTCCAGCGCAAAGCATTGTGCTGAGCCGTCATCGTACGTTCTTGCTGCTTGAGCTCGCCGTACTTCTCTGCCGCTTGGGCTTGGCGATGCAAGTGCTGCAGTTGACGCCCCATCTCTTCACGCAAATCCGTTAAACGCTCTAGGTTTTCGCGCGTTCGCTTAATGCGGTTCTCGGTATCACGGCGACGCTCTTTATACTTCGAGATGCCGGCGGCCTCTTCAATGAAGACACGCAGCTCTTCAGGCTTGGACTCAATAAGACGCGAAACCATACCCTGTTCGATAATGGAGTAACTACGCGCACCCAGACCCGTGCCTAAGAAGATGTCGGTAATATCACGACGACGACACTTGGTGCCGTTAAGCATATAACTGGACTGCCCGTCCCGAGTCACTTTGCGTTTGATGGAAATTTCATTGTACTGGGCGTATTCGCCCTTGATGCGGTGGTCACTATTATCAAATACCAGCTCAATACTGGCCTGGCCCACGGGCTTACGACCGCCAGAGCCGTTGAAAATAACGTCTGTCATATTCTCGCCGCGCAGGTTTTTGGCAGAGCTTTCACCCATTACCCAACGCACGGCATCAATAATATTGGATTTACCACAGCCGTTAGGACCCACGACCGCACATAAATTACTCGGGAAGTTAACAGTAGTCGGGTCTACAAATGACTTAAAACCCGCTAACTTAATACATTTCAAACGCATGGATGACTCTGTTTTTTAGCGCTCCGGCGGCAAACGCTTTAGGCCCCGGAATCTTGTAATGAGGATGTATCAAAGCCGGTAAGTTTAGCCGATCTTTGCAAGAATGACACAAAAAATTCTGCTTGATGAGAGATTGAGACTTTCAAGTGAACGATTTCCTTAAAATAAAGCGCAAAGTGCCTAAATTCATTCACGATTACTGGCCGATGCGCTAGACAAGCACCGGCCAAGACACTACTCTTTGGGCACCATAACTTATTGCGGTTCAGGTGTATGCAATACTCCTGAGAACCACTCCTCCAATTTAACGAACTTGAGTATTATGACCCGCACTTGTATCGCTTTTTCTGCTAGCCCTGCAGTAGCCCTAAAATCCACTATCGCAATAGCCTGCTCTTTGGCCGCCTGCACCAGCTTTGCTGATACGCCCTTAGGCTGGCTAGAAGGTGCTGCTCCATCGGCCTATACACTCTCCAGCAAGCAGCTAGACCTTACTATTGGCGCGTTAGCAGTAAACGACACTATCGATTTCCTGGACATCAGAGACGAATTAATAGCGGGCAACCGTCGCCTTGAGGGCGATAGCGGCGATTTGAGCGGACACAATTTCTCCGTCCAGTTTGGCCTTGCCTCTATGTTGACGGCCTTCTACAAGCAACAGAATCAGGATTTCACAGCCCAGCTTGGCGACGTCGCGTCCATTAATCTCTTAGAACTAGACTCCGAACTGAGCACCAAGAGCTCTCATTATGGAGTGCGCTGGAATATTTATGAGGCTGGGCACCGCTCCAATGATCGGCCATGGCACGCCATGAGTCTCGAGCTTAGCCGTATTGACAATAAAAGCGATGATTTTTCCGGCAAGCTGGACCAGATATTTCTAAACAACAACACCACGGTGACATTCAATCAGCCACAAACCTTTAGTGTGGCGCGTCTGGAAGACGAAACCCTGCAAGCCAAACTGCTCTACACCTGGCCCATGACCAGCAGCATCACCAGCACCGTCTTTTTTGCCTATAGCGATGTAGAGTCCGAGTCTGGCACCAGCTCCGATATTACCGCGCCATCACTGGCCAGCGCGTTTGAACAACGCTTTAGCACTGACGAGACGCGCCTACACTTTGGTGTTGGGCTTAACTGGCAAATTACCGAACGCCTACCCCTGCAGTTGAGCTACGAGTATATCGATATCAGCGACAGCGATACCCTTATCGACAGCAACCCTTTAAATGTCTTACTCCCCTCATTCCTGCGCGGCAGCAACTTAAGCCAAACATCGCAAGACACCAACCATGTCTTTAAGGGCAGTGTGTCCTATTGGCTAACGCCTAAGCTTAACATCAGCGCCTATGGCACCGTGTTTTCGAACCAGTTTTTAGGGGTAATCCCCCACTTCAACAACCCGCTTACTAGCTCGTTCTCTGATGAACCCTATGGCTATGCCGGCATAAGCATAGGCCTGAGGTTATAAGCCATGAGCAAGACTCAATTAAGAACAGTATTAGCCAAAGCTAGGCTGGCCACGGCCGTCGCTGCCTTACTTAACTGTACGGCCTATGCCGGCGATCTGAATCTGAGCAACAACTTACTACAGGTCAGCAATATCAACTCCGATGTGAGCAGCGTGGGAATTGCCAGCCGCGTCACCGGCGTCCCTAAGACCACAGGAATTGGCATTCCAGACATCAGCTTTGAGCTAACAACGGCCAGCGCCCCTGTCGATGGCACCTACAGCTTCCGCGTGGGCGTTGTCATCGATGATGACAATTCAGTAAGGCGTATAGAGGCAATGATCGCTCAGCTTAATTTGGCCATTACGAATGGTGCAATTGATGGCAGCATTCCTACGGGTACGGCCCTACGTGTGATCGGCCGCAATACCGATTTTACGGTTGAGATGAACACCACCAACCCAGCAACAGACGGCCCCATCAGCGTAAGCGGTGGCGCCATCAATTTCGATGCCGCCAGCTTCATCCAGAAGATTGCGGATACCAATGCCGGCTTGGAAGACATTATCAATGACTTTGGCAGCGATACTCACTACAGCTATCAAATAGTGGCCCAGCAAACCGGAGGCCCAGAGGATCTGCGCATAGGCACCGTAACAGGCAGCAGCTTTGCCGCTCTGCCCTGTATTAACTCCGGCGCCGAGGTGTTTGAAATCAACAACTCCATTGCCCCTAGCTTTAGTAAAGCGTTTGGCATCCAAGGCCAGTTTAGTATTAGTGGTGCAGCGGGCGTCCCAGGCCCAGCCCCTAGCCAATTCAGCGCCACCTGCGTCGAAGGCTCATCTGGCACTAGCACGCTAGACCAAGCAACCTCTTCCCTCGCAGCGCTTAGCAATAGCATCGTAGTGCCGCCCTCCGCGGCTTTGGATCAAGATGCATTGGACTCATTACAACAAGCCCTTAGCAGCGCTTTGGCTTTGACCGAGCTTGCCGCTGCCGAGACCACCGATACAAGCGCAGCCCTTAGCGCCTTGGAGGCTTTGCTATCCCCGCTTGAAATAGCCAGCATAGCGCTGGAGCGTGGCAATAACCTTGAACTCTCCAGCCTAACCACGCTGCTAGATGCCCTTAGCGCCAGCATCACGGCACTTAGCAATACGCACAGCCTAAACAGTATAGAGCTGGACCGCATTAGTAGCCTGAATAACAATGTGTTGGCTAGCGCCTCGGCAGCCGCCACGATAGCCACACAACTGGATCAGCAGGCAAGCCTGCATAGCAGCTACCAAGGCCTACTAAGAAACGCCTTAGCAGCGGGCGCAAGCCTAAGCAGCGACACCCTGCAATACGCACAAAGCCTAAGCGAGACGCTGGCAACTCACTATATTAATGCCTCAGCGCTAAATACAGGCATTAGCATTGACTTTAACAACGAGTCGCAAGCAATTGAATTGGCAAGAAATAATAATTTTATAAAGGACGCCTTGCTACGCTACTCTCTGGACATTAGCACCCTCGCCCCACTGCCCAGTTCAGCCGCCCAGAGCGCCTTACAAAGCCTAGGCCTAGACGAGGCCACCGCCGCATCGATCGCGCAAAACATTAGCAATAGCCTATTAAGCCCCGGTGATTTATCGCTCGATAACAGCCTCAATATTGATCTTAGTACGCTCTTAAGTAGCGCTTTTAGCAATACATCCGTCAGCTATGACGCCACTACAGGGCAGATTCAACTCCTTGGCAACGACAGCCGGCTCTCACTGCAAGCCCACCGCCTTGTGTTGGCTCCGGCCACGCTTGGATCCGGGCTTAGCATCCTAGCCAATGGCCATTGGCTAATCACTAACAATGGCTTAGGAATTGAGCTTAGCCCTCTAGCACTGGACAGCCTGCCTTTCTATTCCGCCCTGGAACAGGCACTGCTGCCCATGAATGTGAATGCCGATGGCAGTATAAATGTGGACCTAGGCAATGGCATTCGCTTCAGTGGCATCTTTAGTTTCAATTATCTGCCACTAGGCAGCAGTCAATGCCAAGACTTTACGCTTACGGCTCCCCAAGGCGATGAGCATGACCCAGACTATCGCTACCAGATAGATTGTGCGTCGGGCGCCAGCCAGACATTGCTCCCCTATATGTTTACCCAAGGCTTGTATGAATTTGGCAGCAGTACAGGCTTTAATATGAGCACCGATCTTGGGTCCGGCATTTTCACAATAGAGGGCTTTGGTCAGTTCAAACCCTCTTATCTTGTCCACAGCCCAAGCGCCGCCGATTTAGAATTTTTACAACTGCACCAGAGTGCTCAAGGGGTGGCCTTCAGAGCTGGGTTCTTCAATGAAGATGAGGTTCTAGACTTCGAAATGATCAGCGCAAATGGCAAACAGACACTTTTTGGGTTGAATGAGCCCTAATAGCGCGATAATCCACCATATTAGGGGGTGCAGTGAGCCAAACTTTGCGTGATAATCAAACGCTTGCCTTGAATTGAAAATGGCAAAACAGAAGATCTGTGATAAGCATCACATATAAACGGTAAATGACGCATATAAACCGACCTTGACGTCATATAATTGACTTCAGGATCATTTACCCTAAGGGAAGTTTAATAAGCCAAAGGGTCCGTACGACCCAGAAGCCTTTAAGGAAAGTCGTATTTTATGAGCGTTATCAGTCTGTTTTTGTGCTTCATCATTACCGCAGGGGTGCTGGCCGCCTTGAGGCCCGCAGCAAAAAAACTGGGCTTGCTTGACGTTCCTGGTGGCCGCAAGAGCCACAAAATTCCAACCCCTTTAATAGGCGGCCTAGGCATCTATATTGGCTTATTGAGCATGGCAATGCTAACACCCGGTGTGTTCGACCAGTATGCAGGGTTGCTCGCAATCTCCTCTATCGTCTTATTAGTTGGCATTGTGGATGATGCCTATCAGCTAAATGTGTACTACCGCTTTGCCACTCATGGCCTTTGCGCCCTATTTATGGCCGTCGCTATGAATAATCAGCTACTAAGCTTTGGCAATATTGTCGGTTTGGGCGTTGTAAATTTGGGTATTCTAGCCATTCCGCTTACCTTATTTTGCTGCGTCGGTGTGATTAACGCGATCAATATGGCCGATGGCATGGATGGCCTTTCCGGTGGTTTAGTGCTTATTTCGCTGTGTTTCCTTGGGCTTGTTGCCTTCTTAGCACAGCAGGTACTGATGGTTCAGCTCATAATTCTACTAAGCTGTGCCTTGCTTGCCTTCCTTGCGTTCAACTTCAGACTCCCCTGGAATAAAAGCGCCGTCGTCTATTTAGGTGACGCTGGCAGCACCATGCTAGGCTTCATTGTCGCTTGGCTTGTCATTGAAGCTACCCAAGGCAGCACCGCCATTATGGCACCAGTCTATGCGCTGTGGTTTCTAGCGGTTCCGTTGATGGATACGGTCAGCCTGCTCATTAAGCGCCCCTTACAAGGCAGGTCTCCATTCCAGCCAGGCACAGATCATTTACATCACCGTTTGCATCAGTCAGGCTACAGTCACAAACAAATCGTGCTGGGGCTGTATATTGCGGCGATAGGTTTCGGAGGCATTGGCTTTCTAGGCTACTACGCTCAAGTGAGCGAGGCGCTAATGTTCGCAGCTTTCATGAGCATTTTTGTTATTTACATGAATTGGAACCGGCTTTGGGCCGCCACTTTCGCAAAGAACGGCCAAGCCAGCACAATAGAGAACTAGTGCACCTCAACAAATTAAGAGTTTACTCATTACAAATATTAATGCTTTAGGCATTGAGGGAATGAACTATGTTTACCACCCGTCGCAGTATCAGACGCTTTAGCAAGCTGACAACCGCCTGTTTATTTACTGGCCTAGGGGTTTTCGCCCAAGCACAGGACCTAAATGTGCAAAACGGCGCCATTACGGTAACCGGCGAGTCGGCCTTCAGCGCCAACCCGACTGTGGCAAGCACAGGCTTGGTCTCCCAAGTGACCGGCATTCCACTAGCCACTAATCAGCTTGTTCCCGGCTTTTCCTTTACCCTTCTCAATGAAGGCGTGGCCGATGGCACCTACACCTTCCGCATAGGCATGACCGTTGATGACGATAACTCTCAGCGC
>JAWWAY010000024.1:0-30927 GCA_033721235.1 Pseudohongiellaceae bacterium
CGTACTGGCGATGTACCATGACCAGGGCTTACCCGTGCTCAAGTACAAGGGCTTTGGAAAGGCCAGCAATATTACGCTCGGCCTCCCGATTATTCGCACCTCTGTAGACCATGGCACGGCCTTGGACTTAGCGGGGACGGGCAAGGCCAATTTGGGCAGCCTGCAAGATGCCGTACGCACAGCCAAACTGATGAGCGCGGCCAAACGCGCTCAACCATGATAGGATTCACGTTTTACACGTTTGGAGCAAGTGCATGAGCAATAATCGCCGTAAAGCGAGTCGTAGCAATAAAAACTCGCGAGAAGGTGGCTTGCAAAACGACGGCTTCCAACACAAAGCCCGTAAACGCTTTGGTCAAAACTTCCTCCACGACCAGAACATCATCGATCGCATCGTCGACTCTATTCGCCCGCTCGATAGCGACCACCTATTAGAGATAGGACCAGGGCAAGGTGCCCTAACTCGCAAACTCATACGCCACTGCAAAAAACTTGATGCGGTGGAACTCGATAGGGACTTGGCCGCATATCTCAGTGAAACGGTTGGGCAAGACCCACGCTTCGAGCTGCACCAAGGCGACGTACTCAAATTCGACTTCGGCTGCCTCAGCACAGAACCCAGCTCACTGCGGGTGGTGGGAAATCTACCCTATAATATTTCGACGCCCTGCATGTTTCATTTATTGCAGTATCACGAACTAATAAGCGATATGACTTTCATGCTTCAGCTCGAAGTCGTGCAGCGACTAGCCGCTCTTCCAGGCGATAGTCAGTACGGCCGACTGGGGATCATGATGCAGTACTTCTGTGAGGTGGAGCATCTTTTCGATGTCCCGCCATCGGCCTTCGTGCCGCAACCAAAGGTCTGCTCTGCCATCGTGCGCTTGCGCCCACATAAAGAGCCGGCGGTTAAAGTACAAGACGTCAAATGCCTACAGGATGTCGTGAGAGTGGCATTTACCCAAAGACGTAAGACCTTGAAGAATAGCCTTCGCGCCCTGATATCTGAGGATGAGTTAAACAAGCTACCCATCGACATCGGCCTGCGACCAGAGAAACTGTCACTGGCCGACTACGCGATCATCAGCGACAGCATCACGGATGCCAAGCGCAGATTAGAAGACTAAACAGGAGTAACACCGTGCACAAGAATGCACTTAGCCCTGAGGGCATCGATATCTCTGTGAGAACAAAGTATCTGCAGGAGCAGTCTGACCCAGACCAAGACCGCTATGTATTTGCCTACACTATCGACATTGAGAACAAAGGCTCAAAACCAGTAAAGCTAGTGTCACGACACTGGATTATTACGGACGATAACGACAAGGTAGAGGAAGTCAAAGGCAGCGGAGTAGTAGGCAAACAGCCGATGATACAGCCCGGCCAGGCTTTCCAGTATACTAGCGGAGCAATACTGGAAACGGGCTTTGGCACGATGCAGGGAAGTTATGAAATGCTGACAGAAGACGGCGAGAAATTCGCAGCAGTCATTCCTCCCTTCTTGCTATCGCGGCCATTGAGCGTCCATTAACAACGACAGTGAGGTCGCATGTCGACATATGTAGTCGGAGATATTCAAGGTTGTTATAAGCCACTCAGGCGCTTGCTTAAGAAGATTGAGTTTAATGCCGACAAAGACGAGTTATGGTGCGTTGGCGACCTCATTAATCGCGGCCCAAAATCCTTGGATACTCTCCGGTACCTGAAAGACCTAGGACCATCTGCGACAGTGGTATTGGGCAATCACGACCTTCACTTTCTAGCCATTTACTATGGCTGCGCTCCGCACCGCTCTAAAGACACGCTGCAAAAACTCCTCGATGCGCCCGACAGTGAACAGCTCAGTACCTGGCTGCGCCATCAGCCACTGGTGCACTATGATGCCGTGGAGACCGAGTGGGGCATGCGCAACTACCTCATGGTACACGCAGGGGTGCCACCACAATGGGGGCTGCAGAAAACATTGAATTTAGCCGCCGAAGTGGAACTGGCGCTGCAAGGGCCAGACTATCTCGACTATTTTAATAATATGTATGGCGACAAACCTAAGCGCTGGAAGGACTCACTCGTCGGCCCAGAAAGGCTAAGAGTGATCACCAATTACCTTACCAGAATGCGTTTTTGCACAGCCAAAGGCATCCTCAATTTACAGGTCAAGGAAGGCCTGGGTTCTCAGCCAGAAGGCCTGTACCCGTGGTATGAATTAGAGCAGCTCACCCCCGAGACTCGTATTCTCTTTGGTCATTGGGCCGCTATCGAGGGACAGACGAACAATGACTATGTCCACGCTCTAGATACCGGCTGCGTGTGGGGGCGAGCACTTACTATGCTAAGGCTTGAAGACGAGCGGTTGTTTAGCCTCTGATTCGAGCGGTACACTGTCCCTCAACAAATCCTATTCCTTGGCTCTTTGGAAACAGCAATGAAAACTTATCTCGTAGGCGGTGCAGTTCGAGACGCACTCCTCGGACTTAGCGACGCCCCCGACTATCATAGTGATCGCGACTGGGTGGTCGTTGGCTCAACGGCCGCGTCCATGCTAGACCAAGGCTACCAACAAGTTGGCCGTGACTTTCCTGTATTCCTGCACCCCAAGACCAAAGAAGAGTACGCCCTTGCGCGCACGGAACGCAAAACCAGCCCTGGGCACACCGGCTTTAGCTTTAACGCTGATCCCAGTGTGACCCTAGAGGACGACTTAGCACGACGCGACCTGACGATTAATGCTATCGCACAAGCCGAAAATGGCGAGCTGGTAGACCCTTATAAAGGTCAGCAAGATATTCGCGACAGAGTGCTCCGCCATGTATCACCCGCATTCAGCGAGGACCCCCTGCGTGTTCTGCGAGTAGCCAGATTCGCCGCGCGCTTTCATCACCTAGGCTTTACAATCGCGCCAGAGACTCAAGAGCTATTAACTCAAATGAGCGCTAGCGGCGAGCTAGACAATTTAGTAGCCGAGCGCATTTGGCAGGAAATGGAAAAGGCGCTAAAAGAAAAGTCCCCTGCCACCTTCTTTCGCGTATTACGCGAGTGCGGCGCATTGGCCTGCATCGCGCCAGAAGTAGACGCACTCTTTGGCGTGCCACAACCCGAGCAGCATCATCCCGAAATAGACACTGGCGTTCACATTCTCATGTGCCTAGAGCAGGCCGCTAAACTTAGCGACGACCCGATTATGCGTTTTGCAACGCTATGCCATGACCTGGGCAAGGGCACCACACCTTCGAATGAATGGCCTAGGCATATTGGCCACGAAAAACGCGGCGTAAAACTTGTTAAGAGAATGTGTGAGCGACTACGCGTACCCAAACGCTACGCCACAATGGCCCGCTCTACCTGCGAGTTTCACACCCACTGTCACCGCGCAGCAGAGCTTAGACCAGATACCATATTACGATTGTTCGAAGCACTAGACCTGTACCGTCGCCCCGAACACCTAGAGCCGTTTTTGCTGGCATGCGAGGCGGACTCTCGTGGACGCACCGGCTTCGAAGATCGCGATTACCCGCAAACCGATTTACTGCGTAAAGCTTTTCACTCCAGCACTCAGATCAACACGGCCGAGATCGCCGCAGCCTGCGACTCTCCAAAGCATATTAAGCAGGCGATACAGAAGGCTCGCGAATCACAAATTGCCCAAGCCCTAGGAAAGCTTTAATGCAGAACACAGCACAACGCCCCAAGGTGACGCTCATAACCGGTGCCGCAAGACGCCTAGGTGCGGCGATGGCGCGACGCTTTCACCAAGAAGGCCACAGCATCATTGTTCACTACAACTCATCGGATAAAGCGGCGCGCCAAGTTTGCGAACAACTCAATGAGCATCGCAGCAACTCCGCCATCACCATTCAAGCAGCGC
This sequence comes from Pseudohongiellaceae bacterium, assembly GCA_033721235.1. Lineage (GTDB taxonomy): Bacteria > Pseudomonadota > Gammaproteobacteria > Pseudomonadales > Pseudohongiellaceae > UBA5078. Next base: position 3,863 of record JAWWAY010000024.1, read on the forward strand.
TGAACTCCAAGCAAGACATTGAGGCACTGGCGCAACAGAGTATTGCATGGCGCGGGCACGTAGACGTCTTAATCAATAATGCCAGCAGCTATTACCCCACCCCCTTGGGTAGCTGTACACAAGCGCAATGGGATGATTTGTTTGCCAGCAATTTAAAAGGCGCTTTCTTTCTGACCCAAGCTCTGGCACCCGCCCTGCGAGAGGCAGAGGGCTGCGTGTTGAATATGACCGATATTTACGCGGACACCGGGTTACCGGAGCACGCCCCCTATGTCATGGCAAAGGCAGGCGTCAAAGCCATGACCAAGACTCTGGCCAGAGAACTCGCCCCCAAGGTCAGAGTCAATGGCATTTCTCCCGGCGCCATTCTCTGGCCCGACACCCCCCCCGATGCCGCACAGCTGGCCAAGCAGCAACACATACTCAGCACCATCCCCTTAGCCCGAACCGGCAATGAAGACGATATTGCCAATGTGGCGTGGTTTCTGTGCACTCAGGCTAGCTATGTTAGCGGCCAGACAATTCGAGTAGATGGTGGCAGAAGTCTGGGGATTTCCTTATGATTCCTATCAGTAGTTATAGGAGTTGAGTACATGCTAGAAACAATATGGATAGGCTTTGCCTTTAGCCTTGGCCTAGGGGTCAGGCTTATTGGCCTTCCTCCATTGGTCGGTTACCTAGCTGCTGGGTTTCTCATATCCTCATTATCAGAACGGCTTCATCTGCCCCACGAAAGCCATGAAGTGCTAGAGCACATCGCACACCTCGGCGTTCTGCTGCTGCTTTTCACCGTTGGGCTTAAACTCAATGTGCGCAATCTCGCCAAGAGCGAAGTCATCGGTGGCGGCACCCTACACTTCGCACTATCCTGTTTGGTGATTGCACCCGGCCTATACCTATTCCTAGACCTCCCCATCTATACTGCCATCATGCTGGCCACCGCATTGGCATTCTCCAGTACAGTGCTAGCCGCAAAGGTCTTGGAAACAAAACGCGAACTGCGTGCCTTTCACGGCCGCGTCGCCATTGGCATTCTCATTGTCCAAGACCTGATTGCGCTTCTCGTGATGAGTGTCGCTAGCGGTGAGACGCCCTCTATCTGGGCGCTGGGCGTTTTTGCTCTGCCTTTGCTGCGTCCCGTGTTATTTAGGTTATTAGATGCGAGCGGCCACGAAGAGTTATTGGTTCTGTTCGGCCTATTATTGGCACTGGTGATTGGTGGTTACGGCTTTGAGCAGGTAGGCTTAAGCTCGGAGCTGGGAGCACTTGTTTTTGGTGCCATGTTAGCCACGCACAAACGCGCGGGAGAACTGGGCAAGTCACTTTGGAGCATCAAGGAATTTTTCTTGGTGGGCTTCTTCTTGCAGATTGGCATGGGTGGCCTACCTGAGGCCGATGCTTGGCTGTTTGCCATCGTAATGACAGCCTTGCTGCCACTAAAAACCCTATTGTTTTTCTTCCTCTTTATCGCTTTCAAACTCAGAGCGCGCAGCGCCTTTCTCTCAGGGCTTAGTCTCACCAACTACAGCGAGTTTGGTTTGATAGTGGCAAGTGCTGCCCTGCAAGAATGGGTGGTCCCTCTTGCCTTAACAGTGGCGCTGTCATTTGTCATCTCTGCGCCTCTTAACCGACTGGCGCACCCTCTGTACGAACGCTATGCGCGCCGGCTGATTGCTTTCGAGCGCGATATTCGCCACCCAGACGAACAACCGGTTTCGCTGGGTGATGCAGATGTTTTGATCATGGGCATGGGCCGCACCGGCACGGCGGCCTACGAGTATTTAAAGAAGTCTTACCGCTTAGTGGCATTGGACTCGGACCCGGCCAGGGTCGAGCAGCATAAGAAGCTTAAGCACAATATTTTCTTTGCCGATGCCGAAGACCAAATGTTCTGGCAGGGGCTGGACTTCTCTGATGTGCGCGCCGTTATTCTCAGCCTGAACGAGGCCGAAGCGAAACGTATCGCCGCCAAGAAGCTACGTCAGTCGGGCTTTAAAGGCATCATAGTCTCCCATAGCATGCACGATGACGAAGCCCGAGAAATCATTGAGGCTGGCGCCGACCAAACTTACCTCACCATGTCCGAGGCCGGTGTTGGCCTTGCAGAGCACGTCCGCCAGAAAATCACCCCCAAGCAGCCCGCCCAAACGTGAGCGAAGCACTAGCCCAGTTTATTGAGCAAACCAATAAGCTCATCGTGATGACCGGCGCTGGCCTGAGTACCACGTCGGGCATTCCTGCTTACCGAGACAAAGCCGGCACCTGGCTGCGCACATCCCCTATTCAACATCACGACTTCATTAACAAGAAGGAGAGTCGACAGCGCTACTGGGCCAGAAGCATGAAAGGCTGGCCGCTCATGCACGGCGCCAAACCAAATAAGGGTCACGCGGCACTGTTTGCAATGGAACAAGCCGGACTGATTGAGCTACTGATAACCCAGAACGTCGACTGCCTGCATCAAGAAGCCGGACACAAGGCCTTGGTGGATTTGCACGGCAGCTTAGACCGGGTGCAGTGCATCTCTTGTGAGAACCTTTTTTCGCGCCAAGATATTCAAGAGTGGCTAGAGCTTAACAACCCGCAACTGCATGAAGCGCTGGCCATCGTTAAACCAGACGGCGATGCCGATATTGCCGATGAGCTTATTAGCAGCATTCGAGTGCCAGAGTGCGAAAACTGCGGCGGCATTCTAAAACCCGACGTCGTCTTTTTCGGCGGCACAGTTCCCAGAACACGGATTCATACTATCAACGAAGCATTGGGCAAGTCCGATGGGCTATTGGTAGTCGGTTCATCTTTGAAAGTGTTTTCTGGCTTTAGAATTTGCCGCGACACCCATCAAGCCGGCAAACCTATCGCTTGCTTAACTCAAGGGGTCACGCGAGCCGACGATATGATCAGCCTGAAAATTGAAGCCGACTGCGAAAGCAGCCTTGCGGAAACAGCCAAACTCTTGGGCCTAGCTTGCGACTAGTCTTGCGCTGACGCATCGGTGGACGATGACACTTTGCGACCATTCCACTCGAAGTCTATGACCCACAGCCGCTGCCTGGACTTATCGTATTCCTGCCATAGCTGGGCATAGGTTTTGCCAGCCTCAGGGTGAGTCTTGCCCGGTAGCAGTTGTGCCAGAGGCCATAGGACAAAAGCATTGCTCAGAACCTCATTGCGCGGCAAGCGTATGCCAGAGAACTCGCCATGCAAGTCATCATAGGTCAAAATATCGATATCGAGTGTTCTGCCACTAAACTTGGGACCAGAACGATCACGGTCATTATCATCTTCGATGGCTTTTAATTGCTGCGCCAGCTGCGCCAGCGAGAGCTGCGTATCAATAACAACGACCAGATTAAGAAAGTTGTCGCCATCGAAGCCGATGGCCTCGCTTTCGAACACGCTGGATATTTGCAGCTCACCAAAGTGTTCGGCCAAGGCAGTCAGCGCATTATTAATATAGAACTGCGGGCGACAGTTACTCCCTAAGCTTAGGCTTACCGTGCTCACAACATCACTCCGGCTTAACGCCTCTCTCTATGATCACGCCCACATCTTTGGCACCGGTAACCGCACCCGGTTTACCTAGCCGTAGTCGCAGCCAAGGCACCGAGAACTCATCCAGCACTATTTTGGCCACGCTCTCGGCCATTGTTTCGATCAACAGAAACTCGCTGCCTTCGATAAAATCGATTAAGCGCTTAGAGACGGCTTTGTAATCGAGCGCCTTATTGATATCTTCGCTAGCGGCGGCCGGGCGAATATCGCTTGCCATGGATAGGTCCAGACTCACGATCTGTTTGCACTCGCGCTCCCAGTCGTAGATGCCAATCACCGTCTCGATTCTTAAGTCTTCTATATATACGATATCCATGCTGCTCCTTCGTGCAGTATCACCGCCAATACAGGCAGGCCTTATATGGCGCTCAGTTCCTCTAGTGGCCAGCGTGGCCGCACCGATAATTCCAAGCTTGCTCTTTCACCCGCAAGCAAACGCTGGCAACCGGCATAGGCGATCATGGCGCCATTGTCCGTACAAAAACGCGGTTGCGCATAAAACAATTGGCTGCGCTCCTTCTCTACCATGGCCTGAAGGCCTGCTCGTAATTGCAGGTTAGCGCTTACTCCTCCGGCGATAATCAGGCTCTTAAGCCCGGTATGCTGCAGGGCTCGGCGACACTTGATCACAAAGGTCTGGACCACCGCATCTTCGAACGCCGCAGCCACGTCGGCCTTCGTTTGCTCGTCTATTTCGCCGCCAGCGACTTCACTTTCCTGCGCTAGCGTATTGCGCACAAAGGTCTTTAAGCCGCTAAAACTAAAATCCAAACCCGGCCGATTGGTCATGGGGCGCGGAAAATCGTAGCGCGATTTATCTCCTTGCTGCGCTAAAGCAGCGACTCGCGGCCCTCCGGGATAGGGCAAACCCAACATTTTGCCTACTTTGTCGAAGGCCTCTCCCGCCGCATCGTCTAGAGATTCACCCAACAGGGTATAGCGCCCTATGCCAGCCACTTCTACTAGCTGAGTGTGTCCGCCAGACACCAATAGAGCGACAAAGGGAAACTCCGGGGGGTTCTCCTCCAACATGGGTGCCAATAAATGGCCCTCCATGTGATGAACCCCAATACTGGGAACGCCGAGCGCCATGGCAAGTGAGCGACCAATACTCGCGCCCACCAATAACGCGCCAATGAGGCCCGGCCCGGCCGTATAAGCAATACCGTCTATGTCTTGCAATGTCAGGCCCGCTTTGGCCATAACCTCCTGCACAAGAGGCAGGGTCTTACGAATATGGTCGCGAGAGGCAAGCTCGGGTATTACGCCGCCAAAACGCGCGTGTATATCAATTTGGCTGTACAGGGCATCGGCAATAAGCCCTTGCTCGCTGTCATAGAGAGCGATGCCTGTTTCGTCACAGGAGGTTTCGATTCCAAGTACACGCATAATAAAACCAAAAAAGAGTGGGTAAACGACACTTTAAGAGGTCGGCCATCATAAGCCAGAGCCTCTAAATTGACCAGCTTCGACGCCGCAAACTCACCCGCCAACACTGTTTATTGTCCCATTTAGAGCATTTTCTCGCTTTTAGCAGCATGATTTCTTTGCATTTATAGCAATCGCGCATTACCATACGCCCCCTTAGATTTTAATGCCCCTACTGTACTGAGTAGCATGCAGCGAGAAAGGGCAGCAAAAGAAACCAGCATTATTTGAGTCAGCTTTAGTGCTAGGGCGCCGAAAACATTGGCCTCCAGCAATATGAAGCGATTTTTAAGACGCAAATTTTTACAGCGAAACAAATATTGGAAGGTGTCCATTAATTATGCCAATGGTAAAACTGAAAGAGAACGAACCATTTGACGTGGCTCTTAGAAGATTCAAGCGCTCTTGCGAAAAAGCAGGTGTTCTAGCCGAAGTTCGCCGCAAAGAGTTCTACGAGAAGCCAACTGCTGCAAGAAAGCGCAAAGCTGCTGCTGCGGTTAAGCGTCACCTGAAGAAGCTTCAGCGCGAAAACAAGAAAACTAAACGTTTCTACTAAGCGCGAACGCTCGCCAAGTTCGCTTGGCAGTCAGCAAAGCAGTCTGTACCTGATCGCACTTCAGATTCAAGTACCTTAATAGACTTAGAGCAGCCCGGTTCTCCGGGCACTGCCCTTCACTCTAATTGGATTTAAAAATGGCAGACAGCGCACTTAAGCAAGAACTCAGCAATGCAATGAAAGATGCCATGCGCGCGAAAGATAAGTTTCGCCTTGGTACCATTCGCCTTGCCCTCTCAGAAATCAAACGAATCGAAGTTGACGAGCGCATCGAGCCCGATGACGCCCGCGTTACCGCTATTGTCGACAAGATGATCAAGCAGCGTCGCGAGTCTATCAAACAGTACGAAGCTGGCGGCCGAGCCGACCTAGCCGAGACTGAAGCGGCGGAAATTGCCATACTTCAAGAGTTCATGCCCAAGGCGCTGAGCGAAGCCGAAATCGAAGCGATTGTCGACAAAGCAATAAGCGATACCGGCGCCGAATCTATTAAAGACATGGGCAAGGTAATGGGCATCGTTAGACCCGCCGTTCTAGGCAAGGCCGACATGGCCGTAGTGAGCCAGCTTATTAAAGGCAAGCTCGCCTAAGCCAAAGCCTCACCGCACTTTCATGACTGACACGCCTAAGCTAGGCGTGTCAAAATAGCCGCTCCACTATTCTCTGGGTCTAGCAAGCAATGGCTGGTCTAATTCCGCAAGCATTTATAGACGACTTACTCAGTCGCGTTGATATTGTCGACGTGATAGATAAGCGTGTAAAGCTGCGCAAGACCGGCAAGAACTATTCTGCACTATGCCCCTTCCATACGGAAAAATCCCCCTCTTTTAGCGTTGAACCTGAAAAGCAGTTTTACTACTGCTTTGGCTGTGGCGCTGGCGGCAACGCACTCGGCTTTGTCATGGACTACGAGCGCATGGATTTCCCGCAGGCGGTAGAGACTCTGGCAGGCGATTACGGCATAGAAGTCCCACGTGAAGAAGGGGCACAGCAAAGTAAGCGACACAGCGAAAACGGCAAAATTTTCGATATTCTGGAAAAAGCGAACCAGTACTATCAAAGCCAGCTACGAAGCCACCCAGCAAAACAAAAGGCGGTTGACTACCTTAAGAGCCGAGGCCTAACGGGACAGGTGGCCAAGCATTTCGGCATTGGCTTCGCGCCTCCAGGCTGGGAAAACCTGTTACAGGCACTAGAGAAAGGCGGCGGCGAGACCGAGCAAATGCTAAAAGCCGGCCTGCTCATCAAGCGCGACACCCAAGGCGATGCCAACAGGAAAGACGGCCAATACGACCGCTTCCGCGACCGCATCATGTTTCCCATACGCGACACTCGCGGCAGGGTTTTGGGCTTTGGCGGGCGCGTGCTCACGGATGAAAAACCCAAGTATCTTAATTCGCCAGAAACACCGGTTTACCACAAGGGCAACGAGCTCTACGGCCTGTACGAGGCCAAACGCAGCAACTCGAAACTACAGCGCTTCATTATTGTAGAAGGCTATATGGATGTAGTTGCCCTCGCCCAGCATGGCATTACCTACGCCGTGGCAACCTTGGGCACAGCAACCAGCGCAACTCACTTGAATAGACTATTCAGGCTAGCACCTGATGTAGTGTACTGCTTCGACGGAGACGCCGCTGGGCGAACCGCTGCATGGCGCGGGCTTGAAGCCACCCTGCCCGTTCTTCAGGACGGGCGCCAAGTGCGCTTTTTATTCCTACCCGAAGGCGAAGACCCCGACACACTAATCCGTAAGATCGGGCACGAACGCTTTAGCACACTAATCGACAATGCCACCCCCTTGGCCAACTTCTTCTTCGAGCACCTGAGTGAGGGCATCGATACCGATAGCATCGACGGCAAGGCCAAGCTTAGCAGCCTTGCAATTCCCCTTCTTAAGCAGCTCCCAGAGGGTATTTATCGCCAGCTAATGCTAGACAAGCTGGCCGCGCTAGCCGGCGTTAGCAGCCAATCCATTGAGAGCATGCTCAACAAGAATATTGCCAAGGCGGCACCAGCCCCGGCACCTGCAGAACCCACGCCGCCAGACTACGGCGATTACCCAGACTACGGCGCAGACAGCCCGAGCCAGAGCTATAGCCCAGCCCCCTCGTATCAAGGCAAGCGCAATAAGCTCGCTCCATCTCAGCCACAGAAGGCCGTGAACAAGGGCGCGGGCCTAAAAGCCATTGAATTACTCCTGCTACAGCCTGATATCGCCCAAGACATTGAGCTAGACGCACAGCTTTTGCGTGAAAATGGGGACCAGTACACAGATTTGTTGCTGGAGCTCATTGAATTAGTGCAACAAACCCCCAATATAGAAACATATACCCTATTGGGCCATTTCTATGGCACACCGGTGGGCAATGAGCTCACCCAGCTTCTGAAAAACGAAAAAATAACCCCACATGAAGGGGTTGCGAGCGAATTCCTGTACTTGATTGATACATTATCCGCAGTCGCACGTAAGAAACTTATGCAGAGACAACTGGTCGAAAAATTAAGACCAATCCTACGCTCCACAAAGACGTAGCTCTGAGTGCTCAAAAACCGGATTGACAGCTAGCCAGAACCGCGTTATGCGGATATAATGCCCGGCTGTTTTAAACTAAGCTAACTATCGGTCTTTTTTAGCCGAAAACGGGAACCCATGTCTGAAACTCGATTAGCCCTAGCGCCACAATCAGGACTCAAAGCCCTCATCGCGAAAGGTAAGGAACAAAACTACCTTACTTACGCCGAGGTCAACGATCACCTACCTGAATCTATCTCTGATCCGGATCAGGTCGAAGACATCATTCAGATGATCAACGACATGGGTATCAAGGTCTATGAGACTGCGCCCGATGCCGACACCCTGTTAATGAACGACGGTGACGGTAATACCGATGAAGTTGCGGCTGCTGAAGCTGCTGCTGCGCTTGCTGCCGTGGAAAATGAAGCGGGCCGCACCACTGACCCAGTGCGTATGTATATGCGCGAAATGGGCACCGTAGAACTACTGACTCGTGAAGGCGAAATCGTCATTGCCAAGCGCATTGAAGAAGGCCTGCGTGAGCTCATGAAAGCCATGGCTTATTTCCCAGGCACGGTTTCTACTATTCTCTCCGAATACGACGGTGTCGATACTGAAGAGCGCCGCCTAAGCGACATTATCACCGGCTACCTATCGGTAGACGACGATGAAGAAATTCCAGTCGCGACAACGCCTGACGATACCGCATCGGACAAAGACGATAGCGACGATGACGACGATATCGACGACGAAGAAGAGGAAGGCAACACTGGCCCAGACCCAGAGGAAGCCCGAATCCGCTTTGGTGAGCTGCGCGATCAGCTGAAAAAATGTGAAGCCGCCATCAAGAAGAATGGCCGCACGCACAAGAAGTCTTTGCAAGAGCTAGACAAGCTGGGCGAAGCCTTTAAGACATTCAAGCTCACGCCTAAACAGTTCGAGCCACTACTAAGCCATATTCGCAATATTCTTCAGCGTATTCGCCGCAATGAGCGCGCAATCCTGAACCTTTGTGTGCGCAATGCGCGCATGCCTAGAAAAACGTTTATTAAGAGCTTCCCAAGCAATGAAGTAAACGAAAACTGGGTAGATGAAATGGCCGCAGCCAAAGAGCCTTGGTCCGACGCTGTAGGCAGCCTCAAAATTGAAATACTGCGCGCACAGAAGAAACTCATTGCCGTTGAAGAGGAAACTGGCCTGACCATTTCCGAAATCAAAGAGATCAACCGCAATATGTCTATCGGCGAAGCCAAATCTCGCCGTGCCAAGAAAGAAATGGTTGAAGCCAACCTGCGTCTGGTTATCTCTATCGCTAAGAAATACACCAACCGCGGCTTGCAGTTCCTAGACCTCATCCAGGAAGGCAATATCGGTTTGATGAAAGCGGTAGATAAATTCGAATACCGTCGTGGTTACAAGTTCTCTACATATGCTACATGGTGGATTCGCCAGGCCATTACCCGCTCTATCGCGGACCAGGCCCGTACGATTCGCATCCCTGTACACATGATCGAGACAATCAACAAGCTCAACCGTATCTCGCGTCAAATGGTACACGAGAAAGGCCGCGAGCCTACGCCAGAGGAGCTTGGCGAGCGCATGGACATGACTGAAGACAAGGTACGCCGCGTCCTCAAGATTGCCAAAGAGCCAATCTCCATGGAAACACCGATTGGTGACGACGAAGACTCGCACCTAGGCGATTTCATCGAAGACGGCACAGTGGACTCCCCAGTAGACTCGTCCATCGACGAAGGCCTACGCGAAGCCACTAAAGACGTTCTAGGCAGCCTGACGGCAAGAGAAGCCAAAGTACTCAGAATGCGCTTTGGTATCGACATGAACACGGACCACACCCTCGAAGAAGTCGGCAAGCAGTTCGACGTCACCCGAGAGCGTATCCGTCAGATCGAAGCGAAGGCCCTGCGCAAACTGCGTCACCCTACCCGCTCCGATCACCTACGCAGCTTCCTCGACGAGTAAGCCAAGCAGCACTAGCACAAAGCCGTGGGGCGCACTATAATGCGCCCCACTTTTGTTTTCAAAGCGTCCTTTTCAGGCACTTAGAAACAAAAATACAGAAAAAATTTGGGTTTATCAGAATAGTTTGATGCCCCAGAGCCTTAGACACAGTCATTTTTTTGTAATCGAGGCGTGCGGTTTTTGGAGTGAGGGAGCATACGATCAGTATGTGACCGAACGAGAATAAACAGCACAACGAAGAGTACGGAAAAAGGACGAAGTATAAGGGCCTATAACTCAGTTGGTTAGAGTAGCGGACTCATAATCCGTTTGTCCCTGGTTCGAGTCCAGGTGGGCCCACCATTTTCCCTTCGATTTCATCGAGTTATGATTAGGACAACGGACTATGAGGTTTTATAGTCCGTTTGCCACGCCATAATTCCCCGAAAAATCACTTCCGCGCCTCGGCTATTGTGGCAACCAATTTCTTACGCAAGCTCATATCCTGTTCCAATAACTGCCTTTTTAACCGTTAACAATTGCATTGGAACCGGCACTATCCTGCCGAGGTCTAGTTTTTTCACGGTGACATCAATTGCTTCAGCAATTCCGCGTTTTGCTCCCCACGCTCCCGGCTCGTCAAATGCAGACTGCCCAAATTCACTGTGAAGCATTTTTTCAAATTCTTTGAAGAACGCCCTATTAATGTGACAAAGCCAATCAATTAATTCTTGATCCTTAAGCTCTTCAATTGTGCCGTGCGCGAGCCGGTTTCTATATGGTGCAGTGAATTTAAGAAAGAGCTCCTTCAATTTAAAGAAATCAGGATGGGCAGCATTGAGCTTCAATATTGTGTCTCGCTGAGTTCCAGCATTACAACTTAGAACATGGAGTACTTTCTCTATAAGAGCACCAGTGTGAAGATATGTACCGTCTACAATTTTGACGGAATTATCGTATCGAACCCCTTGGAGACGCAAACCTATCAGAAAAACTCTTTTTATATACCCTTCGATGTATCTATGACTTTTGAAGAATTCTTCACTAGTACTTTTCGTACTTTTTGAAGATAGAACCACTTTTAGTTGTTTTACGGATATCATTTATCGCCTCGCCTATGTTCGCTCCCCATGACTATAACAACCCAGTCGTAAGGCTCACAACTTCTCGTACGCCAGAACTCGATCTGACTCAGGGAGATCCGAGGTAGCGTTCTTCGAACTACTCTTCTCTTAGCCGACTTCCTGCTCAACAATCAAATTTGCCAACTTCTGCTGCAACTGGTTAGCCTCAGCCAGATGGGTTTTCAATTGATCACACAGCACCATCAGCTCATCGACTTTGGCGACGATGCGGTGTTGCTCCCGCGTCGGAGGAATTGCAATTGCAGTTGCAATTATTTTTTCGCGAGAAATATTGGGTTGAGCACCACCAGCACCTTGTCCTATGAAATTGGAGTTCATCGCTTTCAGGAGAAATAGTAAATATCGATTGTAAATCCCAGCACTGGGCGTACAAGCACAAACTGCTTGGTTGGTTGTGCCATGTACTTTCAATATTGCAGACTTCCCAATCGTCGCTCCGTACATTGCCATTAAGACATCACCTGGTTGATTTAATCGAAGAGAACATTCCTTCAGTGCAAGGTCAGTAATTGTCTCTTCTGAAGTATCTATAAAATCTGCCGTGAGCTCTCCTGATTTGAACCAAGGCATAGTACCGCCGTAATATGCGGAATTACTGCGAAGTGGCGTCGCGCCTGCACCCCAATCTCCAATTTGCCCAAGCCGCACCCACTCCCATCCAAGCGGAAGAAGGAATGTTTTATCAACTTCAGTGATTGCCGGTAGAGACTTAGCTTTCCTTCTCTTTCCCCCAGCAACAAGCTTCGCCTTCTCAGCCTGTATCCGCTTCAACAACTCACTAGCCGGCTCATCATTAGGATCTTGTGGCACCAACTTCCCCATCACAGCCAGCTGCAGAATAGTTTGCTTGAGGACGTCGATGCTCGATTCCGTGGTAAAGAGCGTATCGAAATGCTTGGCGATTCGCTGCCAGTTTTCACTAAAGTCTTCTGCGCTTTGCGATTGAGTGAGTGTGCCCAGCAGGTGGCTAACGAGCTTTTCGTGAGCTTCGGCGGCATCAATGTGCTGAGTTTCCAACTGATCGCACAGTGCCATCAACTCATCGACTTTGGCGACTATGCGGCGTTGTTCGGCGAGAGGAGGTAGAGCAATTAGATAATTTCGCAATATCCCTAAAGATACAAATGACTGGACGGCCCCGGCTGCCTCACTTCGCATTTTAACCGAGGCAATTAGCAAATACTTCAATAGGAAATTCATATTGCTCAGGTCATCAGAATATGGCTTGAGTAATGCCACGTTCTTAATACTAAATTCGATATCCGTATCTACAATCACAGGATTTCCTATACTCCCGATCATAGCAAATAAAATATCGTTTCGATTCACGCCAGACCTTTCCTTAATCTTTAGGTGATCTTCTTCAGAGATATATTTAACATCTGAGAAATCAAGCTCGCCGGAATAGAGATTCTTACTTGTAATAAGTGGAAATCCTGAATCACAATAACGTGGAGTGTCATGCGTACCATCCCGAACATCGTATACCTGCTGAAAGCGTGCCCACTCCCAATTTTTCGGTAATTCATACAGCTTCTCTTCTTCAGAAATAGCCTGTAGTTGCTTACTTTTTTTAATCTTTCCTTCGACAACAAGCTTAGCCCTCTCAGCCTGTATCCGCTTCAACAATTCACTAGCCGGCTCATCATTCGGATCCTGCGGCACTAACTTCCCCCGCACAGCCAACTCCAAAATCAACTCACGCAGCTTCTTGATGCCATAGACATTTGCCGCACCACCCGAGGCACGCCCTCGGCCTGACTTCTTCTCAGTATCTGCTGCCGTCCAAACATCGATGTGGTCTGTCAGCAATTTCTGTATCGCGCTCATGCCTTACCACCGCTCTCTAATGCTTCGCTCAGAATGTCTTTGAGCTGGCCACGCAGAGCTGCAATGTCGGCTTGCATAGTATTGTATTGCGCCAGTAACTCTTCTGGGTCATGAATTTCCTGTTCGACTACATGGGGGTTTTTGCAGTCTAAGTTATAGTTACGCGTTTTAATTTCATCGAGACTTACTTTCCAAGCCTGGGATGTCTCCTCACGCTTCTTGAAGCCGCCTTTTTCTTTGCCCCACCATGCCGTTTCCGTATCGAACTCTTCGATCTTCATCGGCTTAGTTTTGTTGTAACTCTTCACACCCTCCGGATAGGGATGCTCGTAAAACCAGATGTCTTTTGTAGGCGTTCCTTTGGTAAAGAACAACAGGTTGGTCTTGATACCCGTGTATGGTGCGAACACTCCATTGGGCAAACGCACAATCGTATGCAGATTGCATTCTTCCAGAAGTTTTTCCTTGATGCGGGTCTTTATGCCTTCACCGAATAGAAAGCCATCGGGCAATACCAACGCGGCACGACCACCGGGTTTTAGCAGCTGCATAATAAGCACTAGGAATAGATCTGCCGTCTCACGCGTGCGGAAAGCGGCGGGGAAGTTGGTTTCGATACCGTCTTCTTCCATGCCACCGAAAGGTGGGTTGGTCACCACCACATCCACACGCTCTTTTGGCCCCCAACTAATGAGAGGGCGTGCCAAGGTATTGTCGTGACGGATATTACTTGGCACGTCGATGCCGTGCAGAATCATATTGGTGGTACACAGTAAATGCGGCAGCGGCTTTTTCTCGATGCCGTGAATGCTATCCTGTAATTGCGCTTCGTCTTCAACCGTTTTAACGTCTTGCTTGCGCATATGCTCGATGGAGCAAGTTAGGAAACCGCCTGTGCCACACGCTGGGTCCATGACTTTCTCGCCTAAGCGCGGATTCACCATGCGCACCATAAACTCGGTGACAGCGCGCGGTGTATAGAACTCCCCCGCGTTGCCCGCTGCTTGCAAGTCTCGCAGAAGCTGTTCGTACATATCTCCAAACAGGTGGCGCTCTTGTGACTTATTGAAATCGATTCCTTCTTGAATCTTGTTGATGACCTGCCGAATCAGCTGGCCAGACTTCATGTAGTTGTAGGCATCCTCAAACACGGAGCGTATGACATAAGCACGCTGATCGCCGCCTCTGGCTTGGAGTTGCTGTAGTGCGGGAAACATTTCATTGTCGAGAAATTGCTTGAGCTCATCACCCGTAATGCCTTCAGCGTCGGCAGCCCAATTGCGCCAGCGATACTTCTCCGGCAGTGGCGACTTATAGTTGTCTTGTAAGAGTTCCCACTCGCTTTCGCGGTCATCGAAAATTTTGAGGAATAGCATCCACACTAATTGGCTGAGTCGCTGCGCATCGCCATCGACGCCGACGTCTTTACGCATAATGTCTTGAATAGATTTGATTGTAGAGGTAATGCTCATATAGGGTGACTTCTGTTTACAGAGTTAATTCAGGAATACAAGTTTTGTTCGAGTTCTAATAGGGCTGCCATGTACGCTGGTTTACCCCCAAAGGCGGACACCAACTCACTGGCCGTCCCCATGTCTTTGAATGGATCAAGGGTGAGGATTTTAATGTCCTCAATGTTTTCGATGCCGGTGTCCGCATATTTTTCAAGAAGGCTTTCTAGGACCTTGCGTGCTTGTTCGCTGTACTTAGCGAAATAGTTGCGCTTTTTCACTTGCTCGGCTCGTTCTCGGCGAGTCAAGGGCGGCTGATCAAAGGCAACGTGGCAGATAAGATCGAAAGGATCGAAGTCTTTTCCTACCTCGTCGGATAGCGCGGCAAGCAGCACCCCATGCTCTTCGAGCTCGCGAAGGATAACAGCTTTACGGTCGGCCTTGTTCCAACGCCGCAGAAAATCGTTCAGAGAGGAGTAATCCTTGAGTACCGTATGGCGGGTATAGTCTTTCAGAGACTCGGTAATCAACTTGCCGTCTGGCCCGTAGTACTGAACCCGCTCGGCGATTACTGATACCTCGACGTTACCGACCACATACTTCACCCGCCCGCTTCCTGACTCTCCTCCTACGTCAGGCCCAATGATAATCCCGCCGCCCTCTTCCCCGGTTGGCGGCACTGGGTCACCCGATGCAGTGCCTGGTTCTTCTTCAGGTGGAACTGGAGACTCGCCGCCCTTGGGCTCATAAATCATGATGGGCGGACCATCGAAGGCTTCATCGGCGAACAGTTCAGTCGCCTTTTTAAAGTCCATGATCGTGAACCAGTACTTATCGTAGTCTTCGTTGATACGCGTGCCGCGCCCGATGATTTGCTTAAACTCGGTCATCGATTTGATGTGCTGGTCCAATACGATCAACTTACACGTTTGCGCGTCTACGCCGGTGGTCATCAGTTTGGAAGTCGTGGCAATGACGGGGTAGCGTTCCTCGGGATTGATGAAGTTGTCTAACTCCGCTTTGCCTTCCTGCTCATCACCCGTGATGCGCATGATGTATTTTCGATTTTCTCTCACACGCTCAGGATTAAGATTAACCAATGCCTGACGCATTCTTTCGGCATGGTCGATGTCATCGCAAAAGACGATTGTTTTTGCGAAGGGATCAGTCTCTTCCAAGAATTGGGTGATTTTCTTTGCAACAAGCTCGGTGCGCTTTTCCAGTACCAGCGTGCGATCCATGTCCGTGAGATTGTAGATGCGATCCTCAATGAGCTCTCCGTTCTTATCGACCTGCCCTTTATGCGGACGCCAGCCTTGGACGTCTTTGTCGATATCAATACGCACTACTTTATAGGGCGCCAAGAAGCCGTCCTCAATGCCTTGCTTCAGCGTATAGCTATAGATAGGGTCACCGAAGTAATGAATGCTAGAAACATCCTTGGTTTCCTTGGGAGTGGCGGTCAAACCCACGTGGGTGGCCGAAGAAAAGTAATCGAGTATCTCGCGCCAAGCTGAGTCTTCGGCAGCACTGCCTCTATGACACTCGTCGATGACGATTAAATCGAAGAAGTCGGGCGTGAACTGTCTGTAAACATTTTGCGCCTCTTCAGCACCAGTGACCGCTTGATATAAGGACAAGTAGATTTCATAGCTCTTGTCGATCTGGCGTTTGCTGATTTTAGTCATCGCCGCGCCGAAGGGCTTAAAGTCATTATTCTTGGTTTGATCCACCAGTATGTTGCGATCGGCAAGGAAAAGAATGCGCTTCTTGGTACCGGACTTCCAAAGACGCCAGATGATCTGGAAAGCTGTATAAGTCTTGCCTGTCCCCGTTGCCATTACGAGCAAGATACGTTGTTGACCCTTGGCAACAGCCTCAACCGTGTTATTGATAGCGCTAACTTGGTAATAACGAGGTGCTCTGTCGGTGCCGTCATCGAAATAAGGCATCTCGACGGTACTGAGCGCGCTCGCTGACTCGACTCCTTTCCATTGACAATAGCGCTGCCACAACAACGCAGGCGAGGGGAAACTATCAAGCTGCAACTCGGTTTCGATCTTGTCTCCCAACCCAGTTCTATCGTGAAACAGGAATGCATCACCATTGGAGCTAAACACGAAGGGCACGCCGAGGGTTTCCGCATAGTTGAGGGCTTGCTGCATACCCGCACCCACACTGAGCCCATTCTCCTTCGCTTCAATTACAGCAAGTGGGATATTGGATTTGTAATAGAGAATGTAGTCCGCTCGCTTGAGCTCACCGCGCGCGTGCAGCTTGCCACGGACGATGATGCGCCCCTTGGTAAAGCTTACTTCTTCACGGACTTGGGTTAACAAGTCCCAACCAGCGGAAGTTATGGCAGGCGTGATGTACTTCGAACAGATATCACGCTCGGACAAATCCTTTTTGTTGATCATCGCTACTCTCGAATCCTTCAATAGGTGGCCTGAACTAATGACTAAATGGCATCGTTTTTGTTTTGTGTTCTAATCCCGCTAACCGGCTTATTAGTACCGACCAACTGATTGGCTACTTGGCGTTTCCAACATTTACCGACACTTGCTGTTTTCGAATTCAATCAAGGGCCCATCTCTTCCGCTTGGCGATCTCGATTTCTTCCTTAAGTCGTGCTACCTGCAGCCACTTCAGCCGAATCTCGTCATACTCACTCTCGATCTGCTCGCGCTGTGCTTCCTCTAAGATGGGAATCGGCAACCCTCTAATGTCACTCGTTTTCAAAACAGGGATAGTTGTACCAGTCACTTGTTCTTCGAAGTATTTTTGAACTAAGGTAGAGGACAAAAACATGTACAACGTCTTCGATGAAACATTTTGCGCAAATTCATTAACTCGCACTATTTGAAAACTTTGACTAGCGACCCAATTCTTACAACAATCATCCCCAACAATTGCCACTTTCCCGACAGAACCTTTAGTGGCCAGTAGTATATCTCCAGGAGACAACTTTTGTTTTTCGGCACGAGAAATCATATCTCCTGAGAGCCTCAGCGATTTCTCCGGATGACGTATAATGCCATCTTCCCCAATATCACGCACACCTACTTCAAAGAACACCTCTTGCGACGAAGAGCTTGACTCATCCTCTTTTAACAACTGCCCTCTAATTAGCGCAGCGAACTCCTCCAAACGACAGAAGTTCTCCATCTCTTTCAGCCGCTCAGACGCACCACCGATCACATACTTACTTACAGATAGATCGCAGTGATTTTCTAGGATTTCGCCGTATCCCACCAGCCTTGAGCGAGAGGAATGAACATTGACCCTGCGCAAAGCGATATCGACCAATTCTTGCCTATTTTTTATAGCAGCCAGACTGCCTCGTCCCTTGCGCTCGCTGAAATCCTCACTTGCCGCGTCAACAAAAACGACCTCTCGGTTGCGAGTATCGCTATTTTTCTTAATGATAAGCACAGCAAGCGCCAGATTTGTCCCTCTAAGCAAAGGTGTCGGAAGCTGGATAACTGCATCCAACAACCCACCAATTACTAAGTCTCGTCGAAACTCGTTGCTCTCTCCGCCTCGAAAAAGAACTCCTTGCGGCACAAGTACGACAAGTGTATCTGTGCAGCGAGAAATGGCGTTTTCAATGAGCTTTACTTCGCTATTTATTTTCTTCCTATCAGCATAATGCGACGCCCCAAAAGGTGGAACCAGAATCATACTTGAATACTTTGCCGTGCTTTCCACGAATTCTTTATCTCCGAAGAGAAAGTCTAGATCGTACTCAGCCTCTAGATTTTCGTTTGTCGCTCCAGCTATTATTCGAACCGCCTCCTCGAAAGTTCGCTGATGTGCCTTTGAGAAAATTACATCTAAGCACCTAGATGCGCAATGTATAGTAACTTGCAGGCTGCTATCGTAAGGGGCGAAGACTGTACCCTTTTGTATACCAACCAAATCAATGATGAAGTCTATCAAGTCGCTCTCAAAAATTTGAAGACCATCGCTTTTTCGCACTTCCGCTTTTAGACTTAAACAGGTTTTCAAGAGATCAAACCTATCCAGCTCGAGATCACTTAGACGACTCACGTCGCGGCATATCTCTTTAATGTCTTCTTCAGACACTTGCTGCCAAAGAAGCGACAAATTGAAAGCATGGTAGTTTTCACCGAGAAACTGCCCTACTTGTGAATACGCTTGCTCTAAGCTTAGAACACCTCTATGTACCTCTTCTAGCGTAGGAATGGTTTGAGCATGGACCTCTTGAGTCAAGTGCTTCCAAGCAAACAACAGCAAGAGCTCATCAATAGGGTCATCAACCCGCAACCTCTTTAGAGTCTCCAGTAAGCCCCAGAATTTGGACGTTTTACTAATCATTATTACTCAGTGCCTTCTATAGCTATCTAAATTATAGGTGGTGATTTGACTGCCACTATCTTCAACAACAACCACGCCGCCTTTATCGCGAACTCTTAGCAAGTCTTTCTTAATCTTGTCCATACTTCTCAGCAAAGCATCTATATTTTTGATATCAAGTATCACTTTGTCTCCATTAAGCTCACCATGCTCGATAACAATATCTACGATTCTGGCGTTGATACCGCGCTGCCCCATTCTTCTGTGCATATGTCTTGTTTTGGCCATAATAAGGCTCCTAGTCTAAGTCACTTGCGATGTATTATTCCATTAACTAATTAATGAACCTCAAATAAATTGCCCAGTTCGGGCCGCCGAACTCATTGCTATTTTAGTTATACAAATACTATTGTCAATTATTATTTTAATAACTATATAATTATTGCCAAGAGACTGTCCACCAGAGCCGTTTTACCGACAGCACAGCAGTAGAAGAATTTACGCATTGACATTACCTACACGACATATAGTATTCCAATAACATCAATGACTTAGTGCTTAAAAATGAGCTCTAGTTGTTTGATATTAACCAAGACACCTATTGCCACATTCCATCCAAAATCTTTAGATTCCGACTATACAAGGAGAGATAGATGAGCGACGAAGGGGAAGATTTAGCTCTTTTTCAGTCTGCACTTGATGCCCGATTCGAAAGAATGCGCCTCATTCGAAGCAGTAATGAAGTTAGAGACCGAATTCAGGAGATTCAAAAACTAGTAATCCGTGAGAAAGTGACAAAGCCTACCCGAACCGTCAACACTGTTTTAGGCTGCCGAATTACGAATGCAATGATTGAAATGAAAGTCTCTGAAAATGAAATGATGTTTCTTTGGGATTATATTTCCGCAACTGCTGCATCCATGAAAGCACAAGGCGAATGGATGGAAATTTTAAGCAATAAAATCTTAAGTCCTAAGAAGCAACGAAACACAAGAGCAAGTAGCAAACATTTAGAAGAGCAATGCAAAGCTAATTTGGATAGTGCAAATGAGACCATGAAAACGAGTGCAATTCGACTTGTACTATTAGAGTTCTTTGTTCAACTAGAGACAAGTAAGTCAGGCTCTTCATTAACTTGGTTTACACACTTATTCCCTCAACTAAAAATCAAGAATCCAGAATATCTAAACTTTTTCTTAGAGCATTTAGCTCCAAGCATTGAAGAGGCTACTACAATTATTGAGGCCAATGGACTTGAATATAGCCTCAAAAAGTACGTAATTGACTATCTTACAGAATAGACAATGTCCATTCTGCCTGCATTAGGAAAGGGCTGTATGTACGGGGACCAAAGAGCCAATATTCATAGCCCATATGCCAAGCGGCTTTTTCAGCATCTTATATGAATAAACCCACATGTCCATATAAGGAGCACCACATGAAAAAGACCCCCAAGCCCTCATCTGATCCATCCCCCGAAGTCACCACCCTAAAATCCTCCACCTGTCCCACCCTATCCCATCGCAGCACCCTCACCTATGAACTCGGCCTCGATCCCGAAAAGACCTTCCACTTCAGGATCATCTCAAACGACGGAGGAGGCTTCTTCAGTCCCGAATGGGTATCCTGGGCCTCCATTGCGGAAGCGATAAGCAAAGCCCAACCCGTCACCAGCCGAAGCCTACGCCCTATCTTCAAAGGCAAGTCGGTGAACACTGCCGGCTTCTTTCTGGCGATTCTCATCGCCGAGGGATTACTCGTAAACCTTCCGAAAAAGACAAGGCAATTCACTGCTACTGATAAGACACCCACCGGCACCACTTCCAAGGCTACCAAGGCCTCCAACAAGAAGTCCTAAGCCTTCTTCCTCACCTGCAATTCCGTTGTACTGACAGCATGTCCGTTTGCCTTGAGCTCTGAAATTTTCATAACTCCTTGTAATTTAAATACTCTCTAAACCAGCTACCTTGCACCCATGGTCAAAACCGGCCATTTACCGACCCAAATCTGCGCACACACAGTTAGTAGCAATTCGCCGGGGCGACTCACAGGCTCGGATCAAGTTCGGAGCTCGGCAAAAATTAAGTCGTGCCAATTCTTAAACTTACGCAGGGAAGAAGGAGGAGAAGTTGGGGAAAAGGATCGGACTAGGTTCGGCAGGAGAAAAGAGAATGGCCAGCACCCAAAATAGCCCTTTACTTTCAGACAGTTATCGTACAGAAGTTCAATCGTTGCATTGACTCATAATCCGTTTGTCCCAGGTTCGAGTCCTGGTGGGCCCACCATTTTTCCTTCCGTCTCAAACAGTGAAAAATGAGCAACGGACTGTGGCATTGAAAGTCCGTTTGTCTGGTTCGCCAAGACCACCTTTTCACCATCACACTCGTGCTCACTCTACTATTTCTTTGGTGGTATATAACCCCGCTGTCGTGCACACTATCTGCGGTAATCTCTACTCACGCTCAATTGCATCAGTCAAAGCGGATATTAAAGTCTAATTTACTATGAAAATAGTTACATGGAACTGCAACGGCGCACTGAGAAAAAAGACTGCGCATCTCGATTCACTCACTGCAGATATTTTAGTCATACAGGAATGTGAAGATCCTGCGCAATCCACGCAAGAATACCAAGAATGGGCTGGTGACTATTTATGGATCGGCACTTCCAAGAATAAAGGAGTCGGAATCTTTTCCAAGAACGGCTACCAAATCAAGGCCTTGAATTGGAGCAGCGAATTCCGAATCCCAGGATTGAATAGTAAAAGCAAATCCATACGCTGGAAAACAACCGATCTAAAACTGTTTCTTCCCTTCTCTATCAACGACAAATACACAGTTTTAGCTACTTGGACCAAAGGGAGTGATTCAGAAGCCTTTGGGTATGTTGGCCAACTCTGGAAATATCTTCAGATTCACAACAAAGAATTATCGAAGCCAGACACATTGATACTTGGAGATTTCAACAGTAGTGCCATTTGGGATAAACCCGATAGGTGGTGGAGCCACACCGATGTCGTTAATGAGCTGCAAGACTTAGGTCTCGAAAGTCTTTATCATCATAAGTACGAGGAAGAGCAGGGAAAAGAAACCCAGCCAACCTTCTACATGCACCGCAAGGAATTCAAGCCATACCATATAGATTACGCATTTGTTTCTAACAACCTTCAGTCAAAGAGCCAAATTTTAATTGGTGCAAGAAACGAATGGATTAGCGCTAGTGATCATATGCCGCTAAGCATCACTATTCGCGATTAGCGTCGCAAGGAGAGACAATTGGCTACAGCAACACTGAAAATCTTCTAAATCAAAGGGGTCAGAACAGTTTGATTTTTTGGATTAGCTTACAACAGCGGCTTGCGACTTGAATCAAACTCTTCTGACCCCGTTGATTACATGAGAAAGTACAGCTACAGCAAATTATTGCGCATTTACGTGAGAAGCTCGCCAGTCTTAGTAAATTCATGTCCTGCATGAACCACTACATCGCATGTATGGCAAATAGTGAGGATGGTTGCACCGGACGCTTCTGGGAAGGGCGCTTTACATCTCAGGCACTGCTAGATGAAACAGCATTGCTATCCTGTATGACCTATGTCGATCTCAATCCAGTGAGATCTGGCATTGCCAGTAGCTTAGAAGAATCGGACTTCACATCCATTCAGGACAGAATCAAACAGCTGCAACAAGTAATGCAACGAAACGAAGAACTTAACAAAAATGCACAGACTTTTCGAAAACCCAGGCTCATGCCGTTGAGCGAACAGTCACACCCTTCCGATACGTTTACGACGATCCCATATAACTTGAAAGACTATCTGGAACTTACTGATTGGACAGGGCGCCTTGTTAGGACCGACAAAAAAGCAAATATTCCTCAGGGCACACCGACGCTGTTGACCACGCTTGGCTTGTCAGAAAGCCAATGGAGTTTGTTGACGCTTCAAATTCAGAAGCAGTCCATTTGCATGCTTAATGGCTTAGAGCGACTGGCGCAATTCGAAAAACGCGCGGCCAAACACCGGGCAGCTTGATCTATCCGCATCAAGTGACGCCTCTTTGCGGGCGTGAATTGGTGCGCCCGAAAAAAAACCAATCATAAAATTACTCTACAACAAACTCACAAGTTGGCTCATTTATGAACCAACTTTAACTGTCTTGAGGAGCGGAGTGAGTGTCCCTTAAAATTATCCCATAAAATTCCAGACTTGAGAGTTAGAAACCTCTTTGCGAGGCGCTATCTAGGAACTCACGGACACTGCCAACATCTAGCAGGTTCCAGGTAGTGCCATTGTGAACTACCACTCTGCCTGCCTGAGAGGCCAGATAGGTGCTAGACTGTGGATAAAAGCGGAACCGATACCCCAAACCTTCCATAGAGCTAGGCCCAGCTGGGAAAACATCTGGAAACGTTGCTTCGGCCCAGTCGAACACCCTGTCGATATCTTTATCTATCCAGTCACCGTAACTGTTCGCAATGGTATCTTTGGCGGGACGACAGACCAAACTCCAATCGACTCTATCGCAACCCCAACCATTGTTATACGGGAAATAATCCTGCCCCCAAATGAACGTACCTGCAACTAGATCATCATACTGAGCATTCACATTGTAAAAGCTCTCGAAAATATTTTGCTGCTGAATCATCCCTTCCGTAGGGTTGTCTTCATCATAGGGCTCGCCAATTAACTCACCCTCATTCAATCGATGGTTAAAAGGCGTGTTGATGCCGTTTACAAAACCAATTTCCGTGAAAATAATGGGCTTGCTTGGGTATAGCTCCTTAATGGGCACCAGCTGCTCTTCGAATGCATCAACCCAAGCAGCTTCTAGCTCCGCAACGCTCATTATGCGATTAGGCGGTGAATCGACTAGATCAAAATAAGCACTGATACCTACAACATCTAATCCCAAGTCATCAAATATATACTTATTACTATCGGTAGTAGCCGAGCCAATTTGTTGGTCGTAGGTTAGTAAGCCACTGTATACCGACCTTACGGAGTCTACTAATGCCTGCAGCTCTACTCGAAAGTGGTTTTCAAAATTGCCATCCAATCTCGTTCTAAACAACTCATCTGTTTCCGTACCAAGAGAATAGAGCTCAACACCTTCCTCTTCTCCTATGGTCGCATAGTGAACGGCGACATCGGTTAGGGTAGAGAAGAAAGTTGCTTTTTTCTGTTCATGCAATTCATTTGATGGATTCCACCACCACTCGGACTCTGGAATACAATCTTGGGCCGCACCAAGCCATTCAGGGAATTCTGGTGACCCTAAGAAGGCGCGCGACATTTTATACTCCGGGGTACCGCAGGCTGGGTCGTTGATGCTATCAAGCCACGCACTGGTTTCGAAAGCCAAGGTCATATACACCTTAAAACCACGAGCCCTCGCGCGGCTAACAAAACTGCGAATGTCTTCATCATAGAATGCGCAGGCAGATGAAAAACCCCCAGAATCTATAAAATTACCAGTGGGGCAGTTGCGGGCTCTAACCACCGGATCGGAGTAACTATCGTAGTGGATGCCAATGCTTAAACCTATCCATTCGACATTCATTGACGCTAGGAAATCAAAGTAGAGATTATCGCGCGTCTCAATATCCGTTAAAACCGAATACAAATACTCCATTTCCGGAATGAGGGTCTCTTTTCTGCCGAACTCTACTCCAGAGCCGATACTGTATTGCGCTTGGGCAAAAAAAAACAGGTGCGCTGCTTAGCACTGACAGTACCAACTGCTTCGCGTCGCCAGTAATATCGTCGAGGCCATCGGTATAGGCTTCTACCAAATCACCTTCTTCTACTGCCGGAATTGAGATGCTAACTTCCACTCCATTAAAACCGTCGACATCACTTAAGTTTGAATTTCCAGTAGAAGAGAAAGTCACGCCAAAAGCACCGGTTCCTACATTTTTGTACATCCAAAAACCAGCGGTATTCAAAGAAACAGTGTCGCCAATTTGTACATTCTGCATGACCACAACAATGTCTTCGATAAAATTGGTAGCGTCTTCACTATCGACGACTCGGTTAACGGTTACCGATATATTGCCTGCTTGCAATGCAGGAACGCCTTCGAGATCAACTACAGGAGTAGGCTCAGCAAAGCCGCGCGTATTGCCCAGCCAATTGCCTGCCGCGTGTGCTCCGCGCATATGCTGCGCATCGGGCAGAGAATAAGCTTGCGAGGAAAAGAGCATGCTCAGTATGAGGAAAGAAACGAAGTGATATAGATTGCGCAACATGTGCGTTCTACCTTATCTAAAAAGGTGAGTTAGAGACTGAGGCAATGGTATACCATACTAATTGATACCTCCAATTTCTAGGGCGTGGTTCATATGTAATCAAGGGGTCAGGTTCTTTGATTCCTTAACCTAACGAACCGAAATAAAAACCACCGAGTTTGACCCCCTGATTTACAAGCCGTTCAAACGAAGAGCCGAGTGAATGCTCCATTGAATCCACCACCTCTAACCCAGCTAATTCAACCCAGCATAAACAAACCAAAGAAAAGGATCGTTGCAACAAAAGTAATTAAAAACGAATCAGAATCAAAGGGGTCAGAACAGTTTGATTTTTTAACTAGCTTACAATATTGGCTTGCGACTTGAATCAAACTCCTCTACCCCCTTTTATTACGTTTATCGTGGAATAGCCCGTCGGCCTAAGCCCGATTCTGGTTCTACTCCATTAACAGGCGATAGAAAATTGCCAGAAAAATGAAATCGATACCCCATCACCACGTCAATTCTTATGATGCTGAGTTATCGACAACTCAAACGGTATTAATACGCGAACTTACGTGCTAGAACTCAAATCGAAGAGCTAGTCCCAAAACGTCGGCATCAGCGAATTTCTCGTACAATATCTCAACGCCACCATTATCAGAAAAATTGAAACCAACACCATCACCGCCACCAAACTCCCAGTCGCTGTCAGAGACCGACACGCCACCAAAGGAGCCCTAAAGCTCCAAATTCATATAGCTAGGAGCAACAAAGAAGTAAGTATTGTTACTGAAATCCCACTGCCCTCTTACGTTAAGACCATACGTCTGATCAATTTCAAATGTTACACCCGAAAAAGTATCGTCGCCGGCGCCAACACCAACCCTAAGCTCAGGGGTTAGTGAAAAATTAGATGTTTCAGAACTAAATTTATAACCTAGTGTTGCAGTCACCACCCCAAGGTCTAGATCTACGTCGTCCACAGCAAAATTGGAGTATCCTATACTGCCAACTAGCTCATTAGAAAACACACTTTAGCTAACCAATGCGGCCATAGTTACTACAGCTAACTTCTTAATCATGTTCTACTCCTTGTAGAATTATTTATAGATAAGCACCAAAACAGCAACATTCCAATTGCTTTCAGGCAGGGGCTTTATTTCACGAATTTGACGGCAACACATAAAATAACGAGAATAAATCAAAGGGGTAGACACTTAGATCTCACTCAGGAGAAGACACTATGAATCAATGCATTCTAAGCAAGACCAAGCGGCGCATTGGCCTATCTGGGCTGTTGCTACTTGCTGCCTGTAGCACTGGAAAAGTCGCAGATCCAGCGGCTCTAGATACCCAAGCTCGAGATATAGCAGGCCAGTTTATCTCGACCTTGCTACCCACATTGCAGAATGCACTTGCCGAGGGAGGGCTGGAGAATGCAATAGAAGTCTGCTCCGTTCAGGCACCTAAAATCGCACAGGACCTAGCCACAACAACCGGCTGGTCTATTCGACGAGTAAGTCTCAAGGCGCGAAATAGCGAGATGGCTATTCCAGACAGCTGGGAACAGGAGGTGCTTGAGGAATTCGAGAACAGAGAGCGCACTGATTCTCCGATGACTCAATCTGCCATAGTCGAAGGTGAGTACAGGTATATGCACGCCCAGATAACGATGCCGCTGTGCCTTAACTGTCATGGCACGAATCTGTCTCCCGTGGTCAGCGCTGCATTAAAGCAACACTACCCGAACGATTTGGCGACGGGCTACAGTGAAGGAGATGTTCGAGGAGCGATAAGTTTGCGCTACAGCTTAGAGTAATTGTGACATTGGAAAACTAACGCGCCAAAGCGCAATATTCGAATCAAAGGGGTAAGATCAGAATGGTCTGCCCCCTTTGATTACCAACACACAAGTCTCGACACAAAACCAACGTAAGACTCGGCCCAACAGCAATCGCAAGCCAGCCAAGAAACCCCCGTGATACTTTCGTGAACTATACGCCATATACTCTTTAACTCTCCGTGATGGCATCGTTACGGGCAGTTGGCAAGCTATCGATGAGGTCGGC
>JAWWAY010000025.1:0-24839 GCA_033721235.1 Pseudohongiellaceae bacterium
GAACCACTCGCACCAAATACCGTCTGGGATGAGCCACTGCCAAATGCAGCGCCGGCATCAGCGCCTTTGCCTTGTTGCAGCAATACTAGCGCAACTATGGCAATAGCAGCGATCACGTGCACAACTACTACAATCGTTTCCATATTCAACTCACACTTTTGCAAATACTTATAAAATCTTCGGCCTTCAATGAGGCACCGCCCACCAAACCACCATCTATATCTGGCTGAGCAAACAGCTCTCGCGCCGTACGGGCATTCACACTGCCGCCATATACGATACGCAACTGCCCAGCAACCTGAGTGCTACGCCTAGCAACAGCCGCCCTTAATACACTATGCATCTGCTGCGCTTGGCTCGGTGTTGCCGTCTTGCCCGTCCCTATCGCCCATACTGGCTCATAGGCCACTACGGCATGGGCTAGAGCTTTGACACCGCATTGATCCAAAATAGCATCTAGCTGCTCACAGACCACCGTTTCTGCGTGGCCAGACTCCCTTTGTTCCAGTGTCTCGCCAACACAGATAATCGGGCATAGACCTTGAACTTGGGCTGCTGCGAACTTTTTCGCCACAAAGTCATCAGACTCGGCATACAACGCTCTGCGCTCGGAATGCCCAATAATCACATAGCTCACGCCGAACTCTTTGAGCATCGCGGCGGAGACTTCACCGGTAAACGCCCCGGCACTTTGCTCGCTAAGATTCTGAGCACCAAGGCCTACAGCGCTATTACTCAAGACTTGCTGGGCCAAAGCCAAATAGGGGAACGGTGGGCAAACTAAAATCTCAGCTTTACTCTCACCTTCACCCAAGCCACTCACCAATGCCTTTAGCAGTTCGGTGGATGACTCAAAAGAGCCATTCATTTTCCAGTTACCAGCGACTAAACTGCGGCGCATTTACATCCCCTTTTAAGGATTCTAGTG
Organism: Pseudohongiellaceae bacterium; assembly: GCA_033721235.1. Lineage (GTDB taxonomy): Bacteria > Pseudomonadota > Gammaproteobacteria > Pseudomonadales > Pseudohongiellaceae > UBA5078. The sequence goes on from JAWWAY010000025.1 coordinate 929, forward strand.
GACATCAGGAAAACGGGGCGCCAATATAACCAAGTTGCGATATAACTGCAACAAGAGTTCACCCCAACACTCGCTAAACCGTCACTTGCTCAGCCACCACCGCAGCTATTTCTTGCGCCAGCTTGGCCACTTGGGCCTCATCCTCACCCTCTACCATCACGCGCACCACTGGCTCAGTGCCCGAGGGCCTGAGCAATACGCGCCCTTTCTTGCCAAGGGTTGCCTCAGTCTGCTTAACCGCCTCACTGATGGCCGAATTATTTTCAAGATCACATTTCTTGGGTAAGCGGACATTCACCATAGTCTGAGGGTATTTCTGCATGCGCGAGCGTAAATCAAACAGACTAGCGCCACTCTCCACTAGTGCGTAGAGCACCTGCAGCGCAGAAACCACGCCGTCTCCAGTGCTGGAGACATCCAGGCAAATCACATGCCCCGATGACTCACCTCCCAATTGCCAACCTGTGCGCTGCAGCTCTGCCATGACGTAACGATCCCCCACTTTCGCTCTTTCAAATGGAATATCGAGAGCCTCCATGCCTAATTGCAAGCCGAGATTACTCATCACCGTTCCGACCACACCACCAAACTCTTGGTGTCGACGCTTCCTATCGCGAGCAATTAGATAGAGGATCTCATCGCCATCAACCACATTGCCCTGATGATCAACCATTACCAGACGATCACCGTCACCATCAAAAGCCACCCCCAAGTCGGCCTGCTGTGCCAAGACCTCACTCACCAAGCGCTTGGGCGATGTGGATCCACATTCATCATTGATATTGGTGCCATTGGGCTCCGCACCGATGACCTTTACCTCGGCGCCAAGCTCTCTAAAAACATTGCCTGCGATGTTGTAGGTGGAACCGTTGGCGCAATCCACTACAATTTTTAAACCACCGAGTTTGATGTGCGAAGGAATAGTACTTTTGCAGTATTCAATATAGCGTCCGCCCGCATCATTAATACGCGATGCCTTCCCTATTAGCTTAGAGTCTACCGTTGTGATTTTGCGGCCCAGATACTCTTCAATCTCGAACTCCACTTCATCGGGCAGCTTAGTGCCATCGCCGGAGAAGAACTTAATGCCATTGTCTTCATAGGCGTTATGGGAAGCGCTGATGACGATACCGGCCTGGGCATGAAATGTTCTGGTTAAGTACGCCACGGCAGGCGTTGGCATTGGGCCCAGCAAGTTGATATCCACTCCCGCAGAAGTGAGCCCCGCCTCCAGCGCCGCCTCGAACATATAGCCCGAGATTCGCGTGTCTTTGCCTATGAGTATTTTACTGCGCCCTGCCTCTGATTTAGCGAACACCTTGCCTGCGGCCCACCCTAGCTTCAGCATGAAGTCGGGGGTAATGGGATACTCCCCAACCTTGCCGCGTATGCCGTCTGTGCCAAAAAATTGTTTTTCTTGTGGGGCCTTGCTACTCATTACACCTTTCCTATTTGTTCAAACCCTTTGACCGCGCAATGGACTTTAATCGCGTCGATTGTCGCAGCCACGTCATGTGCTCTAATAATTGCCGCACCGCCCTCCAGGGCATGAACGGTTGCGCTTAAGGTACCTGCCAAACGCTCACTGACCTCTCTACCGCATACTCCGCCAATCATGGATTTGCGGGATATTCCCACTAATATCGGCAGCCCCAAAGCTGCGAATCTATCAAGCTCTCTAAGCAGTTGGTAATTATGCGCCAAGCTCTTACCAAACCCAAACCCTGGATCCACTATTAAACGCGATCTCTCGATACCAGCCTCTAGACAAGCCTGCACTCGCTCGCTTAAATAGGAATAAACCTCATCGACCACACTCTCGTAGTCTGGCGACTGCTGCATAGTGGATGGTTGACCCCGCATATGCATAAGGCAAATAGCAGCATCTGTGTTCGCTAGCAGAGATACAGTGCCTTCCCGGCTCAATGCACGAACATCGTTAATGAGCCCGGCGCCCAGCCCTAAAGCCTCCTCCATCACGCGTGGGTTGCTGGTATCCACTGATATGCCCACATCCAAGCTACCCGCAATAGCCTCTACTAACGGCAGGACTCTATCTAACTCTTCCTGCTCACTCACTTTCTGCGCCCCAGGTCGAGTCGATTCCCCGCCAATATCAAGAATAGCTGCGCCGTCTTCACACATCTTGCTGGCCACCTCTAAGGCAGCCGCAACATCGACCTTTTTGCGAGAACCAGCACCAACATAGAGGCGACCGCCATCAGAGAACGAATCGGGCGTTACATTAAGGATTCCCATTACACGGGGATAAGAAAGGTCGACGAGCTTATCGCCGACCTTCAAGGAGAAAGGAAGTTTATTCGCTGACAAGTGACCCTCCGGCCAAAGGCCTAAGAAGCCTTAATGTTCGCTGGCGGGTCCACCTATACTTGAGTCTTTTGGCTCGCTCTCAGTTTCTTTCTTCACAGAAGATGAACCTGAGCCCGAGTCGTCATTGCTCCAGTCTGCTGGAGGGCGCGGCTTACGGCGCTGCATGATGTCATCAATCTGATCAGCATCGATAGTTTCGTACTCGATTAGCGCGTCCTTCATGAGCTCTAAGATATCGCGATTCTCTTCGAGAATTGTCTCGGCCTTCTTATAGCACTCATCGATGATACGTTTAATTTCCTCATCAATAATTTTCGCGGTCTCCCCCGAATGCGCTTTCACATTGGAACCCGCTGAACGCCCGAGGAACACTTCGCCCTCTTCCTCAGCGTAGAGCAAGGGGCCGAGCTTCTCAGACAGTCCCCACTTGGTTACCATGCTACGAGCCATTTCAGTGGCTCTTTGAATATCATTGGATGCGCCGGTGGTAACCCCTTCTGACCCCAGAGTCATCTCTTCGGCAATTCGACCGCCGTAAAGACTACAGATCTGACTCAGGATTCCCTGCTTGCTCAAGCTATAGCGATCCTCTTCAGGCAAGAACATCGTTACACCGAGAGCCCTACCACGCGGGATAATACTGACCTTGTACACCGGATCATGCTCAGGCACTAAGCGCCCAACAATGGCGTGACCGGATTCGTGATAAGCAGTATTAAGCTTCTCCTTATCAGACATCACCATGGACTTACGCTCTGCGCCCATCATGATCTTGTCTTTGGCCTTTTCGAACTCTTCCATGGTGACCAGTTTACGGTTGCCACGTGCGGCAAATAGCGCCGCCTCGTTCACCAGATTGGCCAAGTCAGCCCCTGAAAAACCGGGCGTGCCTCGGGCGATAACAGATGCGTCTACGCGATCGGCTATGGGCACCTTGCGCATATGCACTTTAAGAATTTGTTCACGACCACGAATATCGGGTAGTCCTACCACGACTTGACGATCGAAGCGCCCCGGACGCAGCAATGCGGGATCCAAAACGTCTGGACGGTTAGTGGCGGCTATCACGATGACACCATCATTGGCCTCGAAACCATCCATTTCTACCAGTAACTGGTTGAGGGTTTGTTCGCGCTCATCGTGCCCACCACCTAGACCAGCTCCACGGTGGCGACCGACGGCATCGATCTCATCGATGAAGATGATACAAGGCGATTGCTTCTTCGCCTGATCAAACATGTCTCTTACGCGAGAAGCACCTACACCAACAAACATCTCTACGAAGTCGGAACCCGAGATAGAGAAGAAAGGAACTTTCGCCTCACCGGCAATAGCTTTGGCAAGCAGAGTCTTACCAGTACCAGGCTGGCCAACCATCAAGATGCCGCGTGGAATCTTACCGCCTAGGCGCTGAAACTTGTCTGGCTCGCGAAGAAAGTCTACTAATTCTTTAACGTCTTCTTTGGCCTCTTCCACACCAGCAACGTCGGCAAAAGTGACTTTGATCTGGTCTTCACCCAATAGCTTGGCCTTACTCTTACCAAAGGACATAGGGCCGCCCTTACCACCACCAGCGCCACCTTGCATTTGGCGCATAAAGAACAGGAACAAGCCAATGATGATCAGGATTGGCAAAATTGCCATGAACAGCTCAGTCCAAATGCTACGCCCCTTAGGCTCCAAACTTTCTATGGAGACATTATTGCTTAGCAGATCATCCACCAACTGAGGATCACCTATTGGCGGCATAACGGTTTTAAACTGAGAATTATCAGATCGAGTGCCCGTAATAGAGAGTCCGGACATAGTGACCTCTCGCACTTGGCCAGACTGATATTCGCGAACGAACTCAGAGTAGTTGATGGGAGCTGTTGTAGTCCCTTGATTAATATTGTTAAAGACAGTGAGCAGTACGCCCGCAATTACCATCCACAGAAGTAAATTTTTCGCCATATCATTCAAGGGAATATCCCCCTTCTCTAATTCGTCTAAATTGGAATAAAGCCGCAGTCTTACGGCCTTCATTCGCGCTTCAGGTCTTTATTCAGCAAGCTAGCGCCCAAATGACCAAGCTTGGGCGTCTCTATTGTTCTAGCCTACTAAGTAGACCCTTAATAAGCTGATTATCTGACACAGTGTGTTGGGTGGCTTTTTTCAAGCTCCAGACCTTGTAAGACCTGGCTCTTGCGCTTTTTGGGCGAGCACTCAGTAGATCGACCTACCAAGCCCAATATAACTATATTGGGAGCCTTACTCGATATTACAAGATGGCAGCCGCAAAAGTCCAAAACAACCGGACCTTATAGGCCCCAAATACGCCCTCGACTTGTGTATTTCGAAAGCTAGGCTACAATGGCGCCTTTCAGGCTCCAGAGCACACTCATCCTCACTGCGAATACCCTTTATGACAATATCAGCACAAGACAAAAAACGCCTGCGCAGCATCGCGCACCAATTATCACCCGTAGTGACAATCGCCCAAAAAGGGATTACAGAGAGTATTAGCGAAGAGATCGACCGCGCCTTAGCGCGGCACGAACTGATTAAAGTTAAAGTGTTTGCTGCAGACAGAGATTCCCGCAAAGCGCTCATAGAGCAGATATGCTCCGAAGCAAAAGCCGAATTAATTCAAAGTATTGGCAATATAGCGGTCGTATTTCGCGCAGCTGATAAGCCTGATCCAAAGCTAAGCAATATCATTCGCCACTCCAAACCCTAACGATTTTAAGGCCTAGTATCACAACTAGGCCCTTGCCTCGTTAAATATGCTCGACGGCTTCGATCTCATACTCGATTTCACCAGCGGGCGCATTCACGATGACTTCCTCACCGACTTCTTTGCCCATAATGGCGCGCGAAATAGGTGACGCTACCGAGATTCGGCCCGCTTTCACGTCAGCCTCATCCTCGCCAACGATCTGATAGCTTACAGTTTCTTCTGTATCAATATTGAGGAGGGTCACCGTTGTCCCAAAGATCACACGGCCTGTAGGCTCTATTTCGGTAATATCGATAATCTCACTATCGGCTAACTTACCTTCGATCTCTTTGATTCGCCCTTCGCAAAAGCTCTGCTGTTCGCGCGCAGCATGATACTCGGCATTCTCTTTCAAGTCGCCGTGCTCTCTTGCCTCTGCAATCGCTTCAATAATCTTGGGGCGTCGCACTGTTTTAAGCTCGTGAAGCTCTTCTCTTAGGCGCTCTGCGCCAGCGACAGTCATGGGTACTTTTCTTAACATAATTTAGCGTGTAGCTCCTGTATGGTGTAAACGGACAAGTTGTCACCAAATTGTAGCGCCTCGCAAACAGCAAGCGCGCCAGCAACAGTTGTTGTACAAGAAACATCATGCCTTAGAGCAGTTCGTCTAATAATAGAGGAGTCTGCAATGGCCTGCTTGCCTTCAGTAGTATTCACGATCAACTGCACTTGCTCGTTTTTAATCATATCGACAATATGGGGTCTTCCTTCTGTCACCTTGTTGACCTTGGTGACAGGTAGCCCCGACTGCTCAATCACGGCTGCCGTGCCTTTTGTGGCAATTAACTTAAAGCCTAAACCGTGGAGCTTTTCCGCGACTTCGCAAACATAAGGTTTATCTGCATCGCGAACACTAAGGAACACTGTACCTGAAGTCTTGATTTCTTCGCCAGCACCTAACTGAGATTTAGCAAAGGCTTCAGCAAAGGTTTTACCCACCCCCATTACTTCGCCAGTCGATTTCATCTCAGGCCCAAGAATCGGGTCAACACCTGGGAACTTAGCAAATGGGAAGACCGCCTCTTTAACAGCGTAATTATCCGGAATAATTTCGGTCTCAAAACCCTGCTCTGCCAGAGAAGTACCAACCATACAACGAGCGGCCACTTTCGCCAGAGATACTCCAATACATTTAGAGACAAATGGCACTGTACGAGACGCCCTAGGGTTAACCTCAATGACGTAAATTTCACCATCCTGATAAGCCAGCTGAGTATTCATTAGACCCACAACACCCAACTCTATCGCCATACTCTTTACTTGTTCGCGAATTTTATCTTGAACATCGGCGGGCAAATTATAAGGTGGTAGCGAGCAAGCCGAGTCACCAGAGTGAACTCCCGCCTGTTCGATATGCTGCATGATTGCACCCACTACAACTTGCTTCCCATCACTCACCAAATCCACATCAACTTCGATAGCGGCATTCAGGAAGTAGTCGAGCAATACGGGGCTTTCATTGCCCACTTTTACCGAGGTGCGCATATAACGACGAAGCTCTTCCTCGTTATAGACGATCTCCATTGCGCGCCCACCCAAGACATAGGAAGGACGAACGACGAGTGGGTAGGAAATTTGCTCGGCTGCGGCAATACTTTCTTCGACACTACGCACGATACAGTTTGGCGGCTGCTTTAACCCCAATTTATTGATCATAGCTTGGAAGCGTTCCCGATCTTCCGCAAGATCGATTGCATCAGCGGAAGTCCCTATGATTGGAACGCCCGCGGCCTCAAGACGCGTCACGAGATTCAATGGAGTCTGCCCACCGAATTGCACGATCACTCCGTGAGGCTTTTCGATATTCACGATTTCGAGGACATCTTCGAAGGTGACAGGCTCGAAGTATAGACGGTCCGAAATATTATAATCGGTAGAGACTGTCTCTGGGTTACAGTTAACCATGATGGTTTCATAACCATCTTCACGCATCGCCAAAGCCGCATGCACACAGCAGTAATCGAACTCAATACCTTGACCAATTCTGTTCGGACCACCGCCCAATACCATTATTTTCTTACGGTCAGAGGCATTAGCCTCACACTCTTCTTCATATGTGGAATACATATAAGCTGTGCTGGATTCAAACTCGGCCGCACAAGTATCGACGCGCTTATACACGGGGCGCACATTCAAGCCATGACGATGCTTTTGCACGTCTAGCTCTGGAATATTGAGTAGCGCTGCCAAGCGTGAGTCAGAAAAGCCTTTCTGTTTCAGACGGAACATCGTTTCTTTATCGAGCTGCTCTAAGCTCAATTCAGCGACTCGCGCCTCATCCTTCATTAGATCTTCTATCTGCACAAGGAACCATGGATCAATGCCAGTGAGCTCATGTACAGTCTCAACAGTCCAGCCCTGCCTAAACGCATCGGCCACGTACCAGACTCGCTCACCACCCGCATCCATTAGCTCGCGCTTTAGCTGATCCATCGCATCGCTCAAGCCCGTATCCAGAATAGGATCAAAGCCTGAAACGCCAACTTCTAAACCACGCAGCGCTTTCTGCATCGACTCTTGGAAAGTTCGACCAATAGCCATTACTTCACCGACTGACTTCATCTGGGTAGTAATACGGTCGTTGCTTTCCGGGAACTTCTCGAAAGTAAAACGAGGAATCTTGGTAACCACATAATCGATTGTTGGTTCGAATGAAGCAGGCGTAGCACCACCTGTAATTTCATTACGCAGTTCGTCCAGCGTAAAGCCAACCGCCAGCTTTGCGGCCACTCGAGCAATCGGGAAACCGGTTGCTTTGGAAGCCAGCGCGGAAGAACGAGACACACGCGGATTCATTTCAATAATGACCAATCGACCCGTCTTTGGATTCATGCCAAATTGGACGTTTGAGCCACCAGTCTCTACGCCAATTTCACGCAGGACGGCAATCGCCGCATTACGCAGAATTTGATACTCTTTGTCTGTTAGAGTCTGAGATGGCGCAACGGTAATGGAGTCACCTGTATGCACCCCCATGGCATCGAAATTCTCGATCGTACAAACGATGATACAGTTGTCCTTCTTGTCGCGAACAACTTCTAGCTCGTACTCTTTCCAGCCTATTAAAGACTCATCGATCAATAATTCATTGTTCGGAGATAACTCTAGGCCGCGCGTACAAATTTCAATAAACTCTTCTTTGTTATACGCGATCCCGCCACCACTGCCGCCTAGCGTGAACGAGGGGCGAATAATACAAGGGAAACCCACTTTATCTAGAGCCTCGAAGGCCTCATCCATATTGTGCGCCATGCCATGCGCAGGAGTTTCCAAGCCAATAGACTTCATTGCCCGATCGAACAGCTCTCTGTTCTCTGCTTTATCGATGGCGTCACAGCTAGCACCGATTAGCTCAACATTATATTTCTCCAACACACCGTGGCGATTTAGATCCAGCGCACAGTTCAAAGCGGTTTGACCGCCCATGGTCGGCAACACAGCGTCAGGACGCTCCTTAGCAATGATCTTTTCGACTATTTCCCAGGTAACGGGCTCAATGTAAGTCGCATCCGCCATTGCCGGGTCTGTCATAATAGTGGCCGGGTTAGAGTTAACCAGAATGACTCTATACCCTTCTTCTCGCAGCGCCTGACAAGCCTGCGCGCCGGAGTAGTCAAATTCACACGCCTGGCCAATAACAATAGGGCCTGCACCTAGTATGAGAATGCTATTGATGTCTGATCTTTTTGGCATATTCAAACCGTAGTTCACAGTGCCGCCCGGCTAGCCGAACAGCTGATTAAGATTGAACCCCGCAAACCCAAGAGCCTGCGGAAAAGTGTGTTTTTCTAAGCGATTCTACTCTTCATTGCATCAATGAAGTCATCAAACAGTGGCGCTATATCATGCGGCCCCGGACTCGCTTCTGGGTGCCCCTGGAAACCAAAAGCTGGCTTATCAGTTCGGGCTATCCCCTGCAAAGACCCATCGAATAGAGATCGATAAGTCGCTTCCAAATTCTCAGGCAGGCTAGTTTCATCCACCGCGAAACCGTGGTTTTGACTGGTGATAAACACTACGCCCGTCTTGTCACTCTGAACAGGGTGGTTCGCTCCATGGTGACCAAGACGCATCTTAACGGTCTTAGCGCCACAGGCGAGAGCTAGGATCTGGCATCCCAAACAAATGCCAAATATAGGAATTTCTTTATCCAGGGCGACCTTCGTAGCTTCGATAGCATAGTCACAAGGCTCTGGATCGCCAGGCCCATTAGACAGGAAGATGCCATTCGGATTCATTGCCAGCACGGTCTCGATTGGCGTCTGCGCAGGCACTACTGTGACACGACAGCCTCTTTGAGCCAACATCCGCAGAATATTGCGCTTTACTCCGAAGTCATAGGCCACAACATGATAGGGAGTATCCGTCTGTTTTGAATAACCGCTACCAAGACTCCACTCGCCCTCTAACCACTCAAAGCCCTCAGTGGTAGACACTTCTTTGGCGAGATCCATTCCCTTGAGACCCGGAAAAGCTTTGGCATCTTCAAGCGCTTTCTCTTCACCCAGCTGAGCCAGTTGCTCACCACTGATGATGCAGCCATTCAGCGGGCCTTTATCTCTGAGCAAGCGAGTCAATCGACGAGTGTCGATGTCGGCTATAGCGACAACATTACGCTCTTTGAGGAAATCGTCTAAATTTTGCTCATTACGAAAATTACTGGCCATTAAAGGCAGATCTCTGATCACTAGACCAGATGCCCAGACACTATCAGACTCATTGTCTTCGCTATTAGTGCCGGTATTTCCGATATGCGGATAAGTTAAAGTAACGATTTGTCTAGCATAGGATGGATCTGTCAGTATTTCCTGGTAACCCGTCATCGAGGTGTTAAAAACAACCTCTCCACTCGAGATACCCTCGGCGCCAAGCGCCTTGCCACGAAAAATACTGCCATCTTCTAATGCCAGTACGGCTGGATTAATCAATGCATTCTCCCGATGAAACGCAAAATCCGGGTGAAAAAAAGCGGAATGAAACAAGTGTTTCATTCCGCTTTTTTATAAATCCCGTTATGTGCTCAGATGTAAACATACTGAGGCGGCATTATACGGGATTTTCCCTCATTGTGTCTATTACCGGTTTGCGCAAAATTGCCTTAATCACCAAACAGAACATCATCGATCGAGTATAGACCTGCCGCTTTATTGCTTACCCAAGCCGCTGCACGTACAGCGCCCTTCGCGAAAGTCATACGGCTACTTGCCTTGTGAGTGATTTCAATGCGCTCACCCATACCCGCGAACATCACCGTATGCTCCCCCACAATATCGCCGGCGCGAACGGTAGCAAAGCCAATAGTCTTAGAGTCTCGCTCCTGGGTAATACCCTCTCGGCCATAGACTGCCACCTCTTTAAGGTCACGCCCTAGAGCATTGGCTACCACTTCACCCATTCGCAGCGCTGTTCCAGAGGGCGCATCCTTTTTAAACCGGTGATGAGCCTCTAGCACCTCAATATCCATCTCGTCGCCGATGACCCGTGCGGCCATATCGAGCAATTTAAGACACAGATTCACACCAACACTCATATTGGGGGCAAAAACGACCGGTATACTCTGAGCCGCCGCCTCGATCTGCTTCTTTTGTTCGTCGCTAAAGCCGGTAGTGCCGATCACGATGGCTTTGTTATTACGCTTACACAGCTCCAAGTTTTCGAGCGTCGCCTCGCAGGAAGTGAAATCGATCAACACATCAAAGCTATCCAGCTCATCGTGCAAACTAGCGCTAGCGCTAGCCCCAATAGCCCCCACCCCTGCTAATAGACCCAGGTCCACTCCCAAAGCAGGGTCGTCCGCCAACACTGACCCCACGGTAACCTGGAGCTCATTGCTACCCGTAACGATAGCTTCAATTAATGTCTTTCCCATACGTCCAGCGGCGCCGGCGATCGCTATTCTGCTCATTCACACACTCTTATTTCACTTGATTTAGGCCCATCTTAGGCCACTTAATGCTTCATGCACCTGTAATTTGCTGCGGCGATTATAGCCCTCACAGGGCTACCCCACCAAAGAAAATGACGTTTCACTCTAATTTTGTGCTCTCTAAGCTCCTATATTTAAACAAACTCTCTATTGCTGAGCACCACGCCCACTGCTCGTAAACTACTTGCCGCACAGCCATTAATTGGGCAAACTCCCCTCTCGCCTCCCATAGCGCGAGCGACCCTACAACGCTGCCGCGATGGCAAAAATTCACCCGATTATGCAAGCTGCAGACAAAACGAAAAGAAATGAGCGATTCTCCGGTCTTGGACGATAGAAAGAAAAAACAGCGCTATGAAGCACTCGTTGACGAGCTCTATCAAGACGTCTATCGCTATGCCTATTGGCTATGTAAGCAGGCTCCTTTAGCACAAGACTTAGTGCAGGAAACTTTTTTGCGTGCTTGGCGGTCATTTGACAGTCTGCAGAACGATAAGGCGGCCAAAGCGTGGTTATTCACCATACTCAGGCGCGAGAATGCCAGGCTCTATGAACGTTATAGGCCAGACTTAGTTGATATAGAAGATCAGTCCATTGCCGATAGTGACTTCAATGAGCCTGATGAAAAACTAGACCGACGACAGCTGCACGAAGCCATCGCCAGTCTCGATAAAGATTATAGAGAACCGCTGTTATTGCAGGTGATCGGAGGATTTAGCGGCAAGGAAATCGCTGAAATTCTTAATCTTAATAACAACACAGTAATGACGCGGCTATTTCGAGCGCGAAGCAAACTTAAGCATATTTTTGTAGCAAGTAGCGACACTAAGCCCAAGGGAACTGGTGACGATACCCAGTAGGGTGTGGTCGATGATCACGTGTGATGGCAGATCGACGCCTCGCATACCCAGTAATCTGACTAAAACCAACGAGTCCAATAGCGATGGATGATTTAGAATTTAGAAAGCGCGTTTTAGAGAACCCTAGCGAGATCGCAGACGATGTACTGTCGATCGCGCAAGGCAATTCGGAGCGACTACAATTCATTGCTGAAGCTAAAGCAATGGAAGAGCGCATACACAACACTGCTATGTCCGTGTCGGCTCCAGAATCTCTAGCCCAACAACTTAAAGCGCTAAGCGAGCGACCGATTGAGCTGACTAGCACTGAGAAGCCGAGCATTCGTCGCTATTTCGCGATTGCCGCAAGCATGGTAGTGGCCGTAGCGATTACGGCCTCCGTAGGGCTCTTCAATCAGCAGCCGAGCGCAGCAGATATTCAACTGCGCGATGATGTTATTCGTCACGTGTATAGAGAAGCTCCTCGCTACGAAAGCAATTTACAAGACATGGACTGGCAGGAAGTGAATAAGGTGGTGGCCGAGGCCGGTGGGCACCTAATCGAAGGTCAGTCTATCAAAACCATGCACGTAAAATTTGCTAACGGTTGCAGAATAGGGCTTGATCGCCGCGGCGCCCATATTGTCTTAGAAGGCACGCAAGGCGCAGTGTCTGTTTTCATGGTGAAACACTCGCCGGTCAAGAAGGCAATGAGCGTAGACGACCCACGCTTTAGCGGAAAGATTATCCCCTTCGGTGAAGGCAATCTGATTTTTGTTGGCGAGAAACAAGAACCTTTAGAAACCTACGAGGCTCTCATTACTCAATCATTTGAATGGGAAATATAGACGGTGTAGCTCAGCCCTTTAGTGAGGGCTGAGCCTGCATAGTAAGCAAAGCTTAGAAACTCTCCATTGGCATCGCCATTAGTACTTCACTACCTCCACGAATCTCTTCTGTTAAGGCTTTATAGGACGGCAGAACTCGCGCAAAGAAATATCGCGCAGTCATAAGTTTGGCGTTATAAAACTCACTGTCTTGTGGCGAGTCTTGCAAACCACGCAAGGCCGCCTCCACCATTCGCACCCACATAAATGCGTATAAGACTAGGCTCATCAACCGTAAGTATGGCACGGAGGCTGCGCCAATATGATTAGGGTCACTCGCGGCAGATTCCTTGAGCCATGCGGTCGTCTTCTGCAAATCTGCCAGCGCATCCTGCAAGGACGCCACATAACCAAGCTCCTTCACTGCGGGGGAGCAGCCAGAAATACATAGCTCTACCTCTTGCACTAACACCTCAAGCAGTCCGTCTCTATCTTTAACAATTTTTCTACCAGCTAGGTCGAGCGCCTGAATACCATTAGTGCCCTCATAAATTTGCGCAATGCGAGCATCGCGAACGTTTTGCTCTAAGCCCCACTCGCGGATATAGCCATGCCCTCCCAGGACCTGTTGGGCCAATACGCAGGCCTCAAAACCACGATCAGAGAAAGCCGCTTTTGCCACCGGCGTTAGCAGCGCTACCAACTTGCTCGCTCGCGTGCGCGCTTCCGGGTCGGAGTGAAAATGCGCCAAGTCGAGTTGGCTGGCAACATAGACGGACAGTGCCCTGGCTGCCTCAACATCGGAACGCACCTGTAGCAACATGCGGCGAACATCGGGATGAACTAGAATCGGATCTGCTTTATCTTGAGGATTTACCGGCCCTGTCGCCGCCCGACCCTGCACCCTATCTTTTGCGTATGCCGCAGCTAATTGATAGGAGCCTTGGGCCAAGCCAGTTCCCTGCAAACCGATTGACAGCCTCTCGTAGTTCATCATGGTAAACATACAAGAGAGCCCTTTATTCAACTCCCCTACCAAATAACCACGGGCAGAATCGAAATTCATTACGCAAGTCGCGGAGCCTTTAATACCCATCTTATGCTCTATGGCGCCACAAGACACATTATTGGCCTCGCCCAACTCTCCCTGCTCGCTCACCAATTGTCTTGGTACTAAAAACAAGGAGATCCCTTTCGGCCCGTCCGGCGCATCAGGAAGCTTGGCCAAAACAAGGTGAATGATGTTTTCGCACAGATCGTGTTGACCACCTGTAATGAATATCTTAGAACCCGTAATCAGGTAGCTACCATCGGCCTGCGGAATCGCTCTAGAACGGATAATGCCAAGATCCGTGCCCGCGTGGGACTCGGTTAGACACATGGTGGCCGACCATTGCCCTGAATAGAGTTTTGGTAGATAGAGCTGTTTCAACTCGTCGCTCGCATGTCGAGCCAGCGCCAAGCTGGCTCCAGCACTTAAGATTGGATACAGTGCAAAAGAGCTATTAGCCCCCATAATCATTTCTTCGAAGAGCACTGCCATCATCTTAGGCATGCCCTGGCCACCGTATTCCACATCCCCCGACAAGCCAATCCAGCCGCCCTCACCGAATGCTTTATAGGCATCTTTAAAGCCCTTAGGAGTCACCACTGTCCCATCGTTAAACTGACAGCCCTCTTCATCGCCATTGCGATTGAGCGGCGACAAAACATCTTGAGAGATTTTGGCCGCACTTTCCAAAATAGCGTCGATCAAGTCGGCCGTTACCTCTTCTGTGCCCTGCATTTTGGAGAAGAAGGTTTCCGCCTGCATGAGCTCATGCAAGACGAACTGCATATCACGTACTGGTGCTGTATAAGATGTCACTGTCGCCCCCCGACAATTTATATTGTTTTTAACTGAGTATTATTTGTCGCGCGCAAAGGCCGCCAAGGCCTTTGCGATAGTGTCTAGGCATAAGTTACTGAGCAAGCAGGCTTAGGTCAATCGACAATAGTGGGGAGGCGTTTAGATCAGAACATCAAGATCAATATACTGGGCCGCATCGACCACTGTGGCAGTGGCACCGAGATAGGGCAACTTGCCTATGCAAGGCGCCATTATGCGCTGTTCGATGCTACTAATATTCGCTTCAGAGTACGCCATCTCCGGCTGCACCTGATTCACCACCCATCCGGCGATCTCAAGCCCATCGGCTCTAATCGCCTCGGCGCTCAATAAGGCGTGATTAATACAGCCTAAGCGCAGCCCGACGACCAAAATGACTTTGAAACCCAAGGACTGAGCTAGATGTGCCAGCGTATGGCGCTGGTTTATAGGGACTCGCCAACCACCGGCTCCCTCGACGATAGCCAGATCATAAGGCTGCATCAGCGCGCCACGACACAGCCCCTCTAAGCGCGATAGGTTTAGCGCCCTTCCTTCTTGTTCCGCAGCGATATGGGGCGCTATAGCCAATTTCAGACTGACCGGATTCACCACCTCATAGGGTAGCTCTACACTGCTATGCGCCTGCAGCGTGAGGGCATCTTCATTGCGCAACCCCTCGGGAGTCTCTTCACAACCGGCCGCCAAGGGCTTCAAGCCAATAGTCTTAAGCCCTCTAGCGCCAGCTTTTTGCAATATTGCTGCACTAATGAGCGTCTTTCCCACTTCCGTGTCGGTTCCAGTGACAAAGAACGCTGTTTTGGGTTTAGCCATTAACATACCTCCTCTAATACCCGCAGTAGCTTGTGCAAATGTTCGTCCGTATGCGAGGCAGAGAAGGTTACTCTTAAACGGGCGGTGCCCACTGGCACCGTTGGCGGCCTGATGGCCGTGACAAATAAACCTCTTTGCCTGAGTCCCTCGCTCACTGCCAAGGCCCTCTCAGACGAACCAAGAATAATAGCCTGAATTGGACTAACTGAGTCAGTTAATTCTAAACCGAGGCCTTGCGCCCCACGGCGAAATTTCATCACTAATTCTTGCACTTTACTTCGACGCCAGGGATCACGCTGCACAATCCGCAAAGCCGTGCGCGTGGCCTCTGCAATTGCCGGCGGCATTGCCGTGCTATACACATAGGGACGAGAGAACTGAACCAAGTACTCAATAAGATTTTCATCGCCACAAACAAAAGCGCCGCTACTTCCAAACGCTTTACCAAGCGTACCGACAAGCACCGGCACATCTTCTTGGGATAAATCTGGGTAAGAGTCGATTAGCCCGCGTCCGCGATCGCCGATACTCCCAACCCCATGGGCATCATCAATCATGAGAAGCGCTTTATGTCGTTTAGCCAAAGAGCTGAGCCCAGCTAGATCAGCTGCCACCCCATCCATGCTAAAAACACCGTCACTGACAATCAATTGATGAGTTGCCTGACTCTGGGCAAGCATTGCCTCTAGAGCCTCTAGGTTTGCATGGGGATACCTCTGACTTTCGGCTCGGCAAAGCCAGCCTCCGTCCAACAGAGAGGCATGATTGAGAGAGTCCTGCAAAACCAGCCCCCCCGGCTCCATGAGGGCATTTATGACGCCCGTGTTAGCCATATAACCATTGGAAAACAGAAGCGCCTTGTCACGCCCCATGAAGTCAGCGAGCTCTTCCTCTAATGCCTGGTGCGCATGACAATGGCCGCTTATCATATGGGAGCCACCACTACCTAGACCGTAACGCTGGGCAGCTTGCGCAAAACTAGCTACAACCTCAGGATGATTGGCTAAACCGAGATAATCATTGCTACAAAAGGAAAGATAGCGCGCGCCTGCTATATCTAGCTCAGCCTCTTGAGGGCCGGTTCGGGCCAGCCTATGACGGTAGAGCTTTTCAGACTTGCGCTTGTCTAAGCGTTTGGCAAGATGTGGAAAGGAATCAATCAAGTCATGCGCCTGCAGAGCTAGCGTCATAGAAACGTGTCTCAGGTAACTCCGGCGTTTTTTCCAAACACACTTTCTCGCTATTAAGACCTAACTTTTTAAACAATGCTACGTCAGCGCTCTCCTCCGGCAGTGGCGTAGTGAGAAGTTTTTCACCATAAAAAATAGAATTGGCACCTGCTAGGAAACATAGCGCCTGCATCTGCTCATTCATAGACTGACGCCCAGCAGATAGCCGCACATAAGACTGCGGCATGATGATGCGAGCGACCGCAATAGTGCGAACAAAATCAAAGGGCTCCAAGTCATCCACATTCTCTAGTGGCGTACCCTTAACTTTCACCAACTGATTGATTGGGACGCTTTCTGGGTGAGCGGACATATTGGCAAGTTGCTGCAACAAGCCAACTCTATCTTCCGCGCTCTCGCCCATTCCCACAATACCTCCGGCACATACCTTCATCCCTGCATTGCGAACTCTGTCCAAAGTCTCAAGGCGGTTCTCAAAGGTGCGAGTAGTGATGATGCTCTCATAATATTCAGGAGAGGTGTCTAGGTTGTGGTTATAATAATCAAGGCCAGCCTCGGCAAGAGCATCTGCCTGCTCCTGATCTAGTGCCCCTAGAGTCATGCAAGTTTCCATGCCGAGGGCCCGCACTTCGCGAACGATCTCCAGCACATGAGGAAAGTCTTTCTTAGACGGGTTCTTCCAAGCGGCCCCCATACAGAAGCGACTAGCACCACTAGCCTTAGCCAATTTCGCCTCGCCCAGAATTTTCTCCAGCGCCAGCAGTTTTTCCTTCTCCAAACCAGTATTGTAGTGACCGCTTTGAGGGCAGTACTTACAGTCTTCTGGACATGCCCCAGTTTTGATGGAAAGCAATGTGCTCATCTGAATCTGATTGGGGTCAAAATGCTCGCGGTGGACAGACTGCGCCTTGAACACCAGATCCATGAACGGGAGGTCAAACAAGCCTTTTATTTCGCTGCGGGACCAGTCGTGGCGTAGCTGAGACTTAGCCCCTACACCGTTTTCACCCAACTCACCGAGCTGCTTTTCCTGCTTAGACTCTTTAATCATCTACTACGCCTCATATACCACTCGCATCGATGCGAGATGGCCAATAGTGTCTATAATTTATGTGCGTATTGTAAGGGTAGCACCCTATCTGTCAACCTAACTTACACTATAAGTCTACAATTGATTATATAATGATCAACCTCCTCGGCTTGCTAAGCGAGTGCTTACTTTGCGGCCATCAGCCAAATGACAATAGCCATCTATGCTCGCAGTGCCACGGCGCGCTTGCGTTTGCATTGAACCCCTGCCTTCGATGCGGCATCGAGCTTCATGCGACGCTGGGATCTCGTGTTTGCGGTCAATGCCTAAAAATTCCACCTCGCATCGACTATTGCCACCCTGTTTTGCGCTATCACTTCCCCGTCCCCCGCCTCATTTCTCACTTCAAGGATCATGCACAGTTCGCCCAGGGGCAGCTATTAGCGCAGCTGCTAGCCCAATCGATTAAGGAGAAGAATGATGCAGACTCAAGCCCCTCACTTCTCGTTAGCGTTCCCTTGCATAAGAGCCGCATTCGCAAGCGGGGTTTTAACCAGAGCGCAATAATAGCCAAGACCATCGCGAGCCATTGCGGTATTACGTACGCTAGTGATCTATGCTCACGCAGGCACAACACGCCAACGCAGCGGGGCTTGGATAAGTCGGCGCGACAACGTAACCTAAAGAATGCGTTTAGCATTACCCCAAACAACGCACAGATAATCCGCGATGCCCATATCGCTATTGTCGATGACGTTGTCACGACTACCAGCACAGTGAACGCTCTTGCGCAGGAATTGAAATCGGCCGGGGCTCGTACAGTGGGTGTGTACTGTTTAGCACGAGTGGACAAACCCGGCTTCTAATCTCTGTATTACACAGTTATCATCGTCGCCTTTTTACAAGCCCCCGTAATACGAGATACGCATATCTATGGAATCGCTGCTTAAGATTGATCAGCAAAACGTCATTCACCCGTACAGCTCTATGACCGATCCCCTGCCTAATTTCCTAGTCAGCTCGGCGAAAGGCGTTGAAATTACACTGGCGGATGGACGCACTCTGATAGATGGCATGAGTTCCTGGTGGTCGGCCATTCACGGCTACCAACATCCAAAGCTGAACCAAGCAATCGAACAACAGATTGGCAAGATGTCTCATATCATGTTCGGCGGGCTTACTCACGCGCCAGCTATCACGCTTACTAAAAAGCTAGTCGAGATAACCCCCGAAGGCTTAAACAAAGTATTTTTCAGTGACTCCGGCTCCGTTGCGGTAGAGGTCGCCATGAAGATGGCCATACAGTATTGGCAGGCAATTGCTAAACCGACAAAGAAAAAGCTCTTGAGTCTTAGACGTGGCTATCATGGCGATACATTCGCCGCCATGTCTGTCTGCGACCCCGTCACGGGAATGCATAGCCTATTTGGTGAAAGCTTATTGCAACAAGTTTTTGCCCCACAGCCGGCAGTTGGCTTCTTTGAAGATTGGAACAAGACTGATCTAGATGCTCTGGAGGCTCTTCTGCAGAATCATCACCATGAGCTAGCTGCGCTCATTCTAGAACCCATCGTGCAAGGGGCGGGAGGGATGCGCTTCTATCACCCAGAATACTTGCGCGGAGCACGACGCCTTTGCGATGAGTACGACGTTCTACTAATCGCCGATGAGATAGCCACCGGCTTCGGCAGAACTGGGCGCCTATTCGCCTGCGAACACGCAGGTATTTCGCCAGACATCATGTGTGTTGGTAAAGCTTTAACGGGCGGTTACCTAACGCTAGCTGCAACCCTCACACAAGAGAAGATCGCCAATGGCATCTCGGGCAACGGCGGTGTCTTCATGCATGGGCCAACATTTATGGCTAACCCGCTTGCATGCGCCACCGCTAATGCAAGTATTGAGCTCCTGCTCGAGACCCCATGGCAGGAGAATGTTCGCAATATCGAAGCCCAACTCAATACAGAGCTAGCTCCGTGCAGAAGCTTAGCGGCGGTAAAAGATGTTCGCGTTTTAGGGGCCATCGGCGTTGTGGAGCTGCACTCGCCCGTTGACATGAAAACCTTCCAGAGCGCTCTAGTGGATCAAGGCGTATGGGTAAGGCCCTTCGGAAAATTGGTGTACATCATGCCACCCTATATTATTGAAGCTGCACAGCTAAGGCATCTGTGCACGGCAATACACGATGTCATTGAGAGCGCTTAAAAAAGACTGCCACGCTAATAATGAGACTCGATTTTCTGAACGCTATCGTCGAGATCCAGTTCGCGCAGCAGTCGATCGATATTCTTATCAAAGCCAGGAAGCACATGGTTCCCGGCAATTTCTGCCAAAGGCTCCAATACAAAGCGACGCTGATGTGCGCGGGGATGGGGTAGCGTTAAGACGGGGTCGTCTTGTTGGACCTGAGCAAAGCTCAATAGGTCCAAGTCCAACACCCTAGGCTCGTTGACAACACCGCAGCGGCGACGCCCAAAATGATTCTCGATGGCTTGCAGCTGCTCGAGCACCCGGTAGGCACTCTGTTCTCTAGCCAGCAATGCAACCACTGCGTTTACGAAGTGCGGGGAATCTGGTGGACAATCGATAGGAGCACTCTGCCACAATGAGGAAATACACAGCGCCTCATCGCTAAGTGAGTGCAATGCCTCGATGGCGCGCTCGACATTTTCTTGCGGCGTTGTTGAATCGGTAGGCAGGTTAGAACCAATGCCGATAATGCAAATGGGTGCAGAGGAATCCTGCACCCAATTATCGATATCAGCCGGCATGGTATTTCTGCGATAACTCGTGCACAGACTCAACGAAGACCGCCACATTAGCGGGATCCACATCCGGCGTAATACCATGCCCGAGATTAAACACATGGCCGTTACCCGTGCCATAGGACTCGAGAATTCGAGCGACTTCAGCTCGAATACTCTCTGGAGATGCGTACAGAATTGTGGGATCCATATTCCCCTGAAGAGACACTTTGCTGCCAATTCGCTGACGCGCCGTACCGATATCGATAGTCCAATCTAGGCCTACACTATCACAACCGCTATCTGCGATGTCTTCCAACCACAGACCACCGTTCTTGGTGAATAGAATGACGGGTACCTTACGCCCTTCTCTTTCCCTGATAAGTCCCGCCACAATTTTCTTCATATAGGCCAGAGAGAAATCACGGTAGGCAGGGGTTGTTAGCACGCCACCCCAGGTATCGAATATCTGTACGGCCTGAGCGCCCGCTTCGATCTGTGCATTCAAGTAATCTGTTACTGCTGTTGCTAGTTTATCGAGCAACAAATGCATGGCCTGAGGCTGATTAAACATAAAGGCCTTAGCGTTGCGGAAGTCTTTACTGCCGCTGCCTTCAATCATATAGGTTGCCAATGTCCAAGGGCTGCCCGAGAAACCGATAAGAGGAACAGAGCCGTTTAGCTCGCGGCGAATGACTGATACCGCATCGGTCACATAGCCTAGGTCTTTCGCTATATTCAGCTCCGGTAATGCTTCAACATCCTTCTCTGTCCGAATTACCTTACGAAAGCGTGGCCCTTCGCCTTCGGCGAAATATAGGCCTTGGCCCATAGCATCAGGAATAGTCAGAATATCGGAAAACAAAATGGCGGCATCAAATGCATAACGTCGCAATGGCTGCAAAGTGACTTCACACGCAAGCTCTGGCGATTGGCACAGGCTCATGAAATCGCCCGCTTGCTTACGCGTGGCGCGATACTCTGGTAGATAGCGTCCAGCCTGACGCATCATCCACACTGGTGTCATGTCGACGGACTCCCCACTCAGGGCTCGTAAAAATCTATCATTCTTCAAGTCTGCCAACTCGTCATCCTCACAATCGCGATTTCAATTCGTTAATGATCTCAAGACACACACAAATGTGACTCTTCGACATAGTCTATGCCCGTCAATAGACACTAAATTATGCCATTAAATTTCGTCTAGAAGCTTCGGTTTAAGAAGCTATTAGGGCGGCTCATTCTACACAGGCCGCCCTCGAAGAACAAACTGAGACGCCCTGAACTAGCGAGACGCATCGCCTTGCACGTCACCGATTCGGCGAATCCACGGCTGATCAACCGCGAGGCGAGGCCCCAAACGCGCTACTGCCGCAGAAGCCTCGGCTCGTGTATCGTAAACCCCATGAATGACGACAAACCAAGGGCTTCGCCGGTTAAAAGCCTCAAACAAATATAGGGGACTTCCCTCATTGCGGCGCAGGAAGTCCTCACCGCTGCTGCGCGTGGAGACTCCGAGTAATTGAATAGTGTATTTCTCCGGCGGCAAACCCATGACCGAACCATCATTGTTTACCGTAAGCTCTGGTTCTGGAGCAACCACCTGCTCGACCTCAGGAGGACTCTCCTGCTCAGCTGCTTCGGCTGGAGAGCTGCTCGGCGCTGAAGCCGCTTCGCTTAGTGCGGCAACGCTTGCGCTCGCCGCCTCGGCCTCCTCTGCTAAGTCCGAATCTTCCACGCTCGCCAAGTCTACTTGTTGCTCGGCGGCCTCGGCACTAGGACCCGCTTGCTCAGCCACCGGCCTAAGTGTAGGCGGGGGCACAAAGGGAGAAGGGAGTTCTGGCTCATCGAGCTCCTCAGCCACCGTTTCGGGGCTCCCCAGCGGATTGCCCAAATTGACGCTCCGTCTATCTTGCCCCTCAGGCTCGTTTGCATCGCCAGAGAATATTAATACTGCCAGCAAAACGGCAAACAAAGCTAATGCGCCATAGGCATAAGGCGCGGGAAACGCATTCTTTATGGCGGCAAAAGAATCAAAAAAGGATTTTTGCGGCGTTTGAAATTCGAAAGCGGCCAGCGCATGCATAACACCAGGGATTCCAGCGGACTGCTTATGTATTCTGAGCAGCTGTTTGTCCGAGAACGGTAAAGCCTGCTCTGGCGTGTCATAGCCAAAGCCTTCGGTGCTCAAGCGAAAGCGCAAATAGCGCCGCGTGTCTTCTAAAGAGAAAGCTTCCAGCTGACTAATCGTATACGGGTTTCGCCCCTTCTTTAGCGGGCAAGTACACTCCAGCATATCGATGAGCGGCGACTCGCCTAGCAATATTAGGTGAAACGCCGACTCCTCACCCAGTTCCAGTGCCAAGCGCACCATTAAGCTGAATGCCTCATCGCCCAGCTCATGGGCATCGTCCACTAATAGCACCACTGAGCGAGACCGCTCGCGGGCTCGATTAAGGAACTCCACGAAGCTTGCTCGCAACTGCTCGACACTGGCGTCTTGCTGATAATCAACGACAAAGACATTCAGAATATCGGTAAGCAATGCGCCGGGACTGGTAAGAAGATTGCCGCTTATGATGGCAGTCATTTGATCTTTATCTGCCTGACGGATAAAGAAGTCGCCAAGCGTTGTCTTCCCACTTCCCTGGGGGCCGACAAGAGCCGTTATATCTGCGCTAAAGCGAGACAAATGCTGTAGTTGTTCTAAGGTAGCCTTGCGCCCCGCGCCAGGAAAAAGAGTCTCCAATGGTGCATCATCGGCAAAGGGTACCGGTGGCACATCGAGTGATTGAATTGCGTCGCTTACGCTTGGCACAGACTCTCTTTTGCCTCCAAGGTCTGACGAAGCAGGGCTTCGTCCACATTGCTATCGACATAGGATTCACCGATCCCACGCATGAGAACAAATCTTATTGTACCGGCTTGAACCTTCTTGTCTAAGGCCATCAAGCTCAAAAAATCGTCTGCCGTCATGGTCTCTGGTGGTAGCACGGGCAGGCCAGTAACGGCCAAGAGTTCCCGTGCGCGCTGGGCCTGCTCTACACTCATATTGCCCAATCGAGCCGATAGGTCAGCCGCCATTACCATTCCGGTTGCCACAGCCTCACCGTGAAGCCAAACACCATAGCCCATGGCGTTTTCGATAGCATGACCAAAAGTATGACCTAGATTCAATAGCGCCCGAACACCACCTTCCCGTTCATCGGCAGCCACTATCTTCGCCTTCTCTTCGCAGCTGATTTTCACGGCTTGAGCTAGTAAGCCCTTATCCATTGCCAAGAGGCCCTGAATATTCTCTTCAAGCCACTCGAAAAAAGAAAGATTATCGATCAGGCCATACTTGATGACTTCGGCTATGCCCGCCTTTAGCTCTCTGGGGGGCAGGGTCTCCAGCACATCGATATCGGCCAATACACATTCGGGTTGGTAGAAGGCTCCTATCATGTTCTTACCCAAGGGGTGATTAACACCAGTCTTGCCGCCGACCGAAGAGTCCACTTGGGAAAGTACTGTTGTCGGCACCTGAATGAAATTAACCCCACGCAAGTAAGTTGCTGCAGCA
>JAWWAY010000026.1:0-9325 GCA_033721235.1 Pseudohongiellaceae bacterium
AGGCAGGATTTTTGGGCCTAGGCAAGGCGCAACGGAACGCAGGAAGGGAGCGTACAGATAGGTAAGTGACCGACCGAGCATATTGAGCAACGCCCCATCGCGGAAACAATTCAAGCCAGCATCAGTGTACAGAGATGAATTTTTCAATCCCTGAGGCAGGATTTTTGGGCCTAGGCAAGGCGCAACGGAACGCAGGAAAGGAGCGTACAGACAGGTACGTGACCGACCGAGTACCGGAGCAACGCCGCATAGGGCGAAAAAGACAACTCAGGATTGAAAAATGGTGCGGACGGAGAGACTTGAACTCTCACACCTTTCGATACTAGAACCTAAATCTAGCGCGTCTACCAATTCCGCCACGTCCGCATAGTGAAGCTCTTCTGTCAGGCGGCTTACGCCGAGAACCTGAACAAAGGCTTTTTGCTACCAACGCTTAGCGCTGTGTAACAAAGCGCGGGCATTATACCCGATATTGAGAGAATGCCAAGAGTCGTCTTGCCTTAAAAGGCAATTATTTACAATTAGCGGCAAACTTATAAAACTAATTTACTGTCCAGCTTCACTAGAGACGCTTTCTATCGTGTCTTGCAGCCTAATTAGGGCCTGGTTGACCTGCAGTCGATAGGCGTCAATAGATTCAACTGCCTCTTCGACGTTCTCCATTCTGTCTTGCAAGCCCAGTAATGTACTGTCGCCATTGTTTAGGCTCGCTCTGATATTGGCCATATCTTGGGCTACATCCTGCATACTTTGGATTGCGGAGTTTAGTGTGACTATTTGCTCACCTAGCCGGTCCACCTCGCCCTGCAACCTATTCACCCCAACCAGCCCCTCTTGTATCTGCGAACCATTGCGAGCAATTAATTGCCCAAGCGCATCGGTCGCCTCAGCATTACCGCCAATCTTGTCGTTAGCCAGCGCTAATTTGCCCGTCAGCTCATTGACGTCTTGGTTAGTCGCATTGCGAGCAGCCCAAAGCTTATCAATTTCCGAGAAGTTGAAGTCCAAGCGTTCGATGACGTTCGCAGTAGTCTCCTCGGCAGAGTCTCCCACTAAGGCCAAACGCCCTTCCAACTCCTCAATCCGCCTATTAGCCTGTTCCATGGCAGCCAAATTGTCTTGATTGACTTGATACGCCACAGCCGCCCCAGCACCAATGGCCACGGTCAACAAGGCCAACATTATGCGCACCGGCCAAGTACTGACTTTAATTATCTCGCCGTAGCTCGCGGGTCGGGCCGTGTCAGACTGCCGTTTCTTAGAGCTATACTGGGCAATATCGTCCTGTTCCGGCACTATGGACGGGATGTCTTGTATATCTTCATTATCTCTCATGGCGGCATTATCCTACATTGGGTCCACTAAAAGCCACAGAGAAGTAAGCCTCACGGGGCATTCCTTGAATTGAACAGCAGAGTGCTTTATTCTCTTGCGACTCCATTGGCAACAATTCTCGCGGCTTCAAAAAGCATTATTTACTTAGCGCCGAATGTTAGCGATGAGCGAGGAAAAAGCAAGGATCACATCGATTTAAACAACCGAGGTCACTATGAAATTAGAATTGCCAGCACTACCTTATGCGGTAGATGCACTAGAACCACACATGTCAGCCGAAACTTTTAGCTTTCACCACGCCAAGCACCACAATGCATACGTGGTTAAAGGCAACGAACTGCTAGCCGACGCCGGCGTTGACGCCGACAACCTAGAAGACCTAGTAAAGGCTGCGGCTAAAGTGGGCGGCCCACTCTTCAACAATGTTGGACAGTGCTATAACCACGAATTCTTCTGGAACAGCATGACGCCAAATGGTGGCGGCGCTGCTACAGGCGATATCGCAGCTAAAATTGATGCAGATTTCGGCAGCTTTGAGAACTTCAAGAAAGAGTTTGTAAACGGCGGCGTAGGCCAATTCGGCAGCGGTTGGGTATGGCTTGTCTCCGAAGGCGGCAAACTTAAGATTGTTAAGACAGCCAACGCAGAAACTCCACTAACTAGCGGTGCAACCCCGCTAATCGTCTGTGATGTTTGGGAGCACGCGTATTACCTAGACTTCCAAAACCGTCGTCCAGACTTCCTAGCCTCGTTCCTAGACAACCTAGTGAACTGGGACTTTGCTAACGCCAACTTAGCAAAAGCTTAAGATCTAGCCGTTCTGCCTCTGCACTCAGAGGCAGAACGCTTCACCCTTCTACAAGCCCCAGCAGCGGGCGCTCAAGGGCTTAATTTTATAGCCTGTCCTAAACATCCACCAAACGATTGTTAGGCACACCATCATAAAGACTGCGATCATTGAAAGGCTTAAGCCCACATTGACGTCCGCTACGCCGTAGAAGCTCCAACGGAACCCCGAAACCAAATAGACAACCGGGTTAAACAGCGCCACGGTTTGCCAAAGCTCTGGCAACATATTGATGGAGTAAAAACTGCCCCCTAGAAACGTCAGCGGCGCCACAATCATGAGGGGGAAAATTTGCAGTTTTTCAAAGCTGTCGGCCCAAATGCCAATGATAAACCCGAATAAACTAAAGCTTATGGCGGTTAGCACTAAAAAGCCCACCATCCAAAACGGATGCATGACGTGAAAATCAACGAACAAGCGCGCCGTAAGCAAAATAATAATCCCAATAATGATCGACTTGCTCGCGGCGGCCCCCACATATCCAATGACAATTTCGAACTGAGAGATGGGAGCGGATAAAATCTCATAAATAGTGCCCGAAAACTTGGGCATATAAATACCAAACGAGGCATTAGATGTGCTTTCGGTGAGAACCGTTAACATAATCAGGCCTGGCACAATGAACGCACCATAACTCACCCCATCAATTGCCACCATGCGCGACCCTATGGCCGAACCGAAGACAATAAAATATAGTGAGGTCGACAACACTGGCGAGGCTATACTTTGCATCCACGTGCGCCAAGTGCGAGCCATTTCGTAGAGATATATCGCCCTAATACCATATGTATTCATGCGGCCGCTTCCTCCATTAAGCTAACAAAAATATCCTCGAGCGAACTCTGGGTGGTGTGCAGGTCTCGAAACTCGACACCCTGTTCACCCAATAGGCGTAACAGCTTAGCAATTTCACCCTGCTCTTCTTCCTTATCATAAGTATAGGTAAGCACTAGGCCGTCCTCAGACAAACTGAGATTATAGTCCACCAAGGTCTCAGGAATGTGCATCATCTGCTCTTGCAACTGCAGGCTTAGTTCTTTCTTGCCCAACTTGTGCATCAAGATAGTCTTATCTTCAACCAAAATGATTTGCCCTTGGCGAATCACACCTATTCGATCAGCCATTTCCTCGGCCTCATCAATGTAATGCGTCGTTAAGATAATAGTCACCCCCCTATCGCGGAGCTTGCGAATCATCTCCCACATATCCTTACGCAACTCTACGTCAACACCCGCCGTGGGCTCGTCCAGGAATAGTATTTCTGGCTGGTGAGAAAGCGCCTTCGCTATCAACACTCGTCGCTTCATACCTCCCGATAGGGCCATAATCATACTGTCTTTCTTATCCCATAAAGACAGGTCCTTGAGCAGACTCTCTATATAGGCGTCATCTGGCCCCTTACCAAACAAACCTCGGCTAAACGTCACTGTATCCCAGACGGACTCAAACATGGCTACCGATAATTCCTGAGGAACCAAGCCTATGCGCTTACGCGACTCTCTATAGTCCTTCACCACATCAAAACCATCCACCAACGCACGTCCGGCTGTCGGGTTCACAATGCCGCACAAGGCACCAATCAAAGTGGTTTTACCTGCCCCGTTCGGCCCCAGCAACGCAAAAATCTCACCGCGATGAATGTCTAAATCGACTGCCTCCAAGGCCTTGTGGCCAGAGGCGTAAATCTTCTGCAAGCCTGTTACAGAAATAATGCTACTTTCCATTAGTAAATCCCTTGTGTTGCTCTCTTAAAAATGAGTGAGTACTGCAGGGGCTTGTAAGCAAACCAAGATTGCTAGACAGACAAGCAAACCCACATGAAGAACTATCGCGAAGAATTCAACTCGGCGATAATAATGGACTACTTGTGGATTTACCATTTTGTGGCAGCAATAAGCCTGTAATATTAGGGCAAATTACCACTGGGTGCTGATTCGGAGACACCATGCTAGCGCAAATTAGATGGACCATACTTTTTACCGCCATACTCTGGAGCGCATTTGCCAGCGCTGACAGACAGCCAGAAGATGACGAGAGATTAATTGACGATCCGCGCGTCCAGCATATGAGCTATGTCTCTACGGTGACAGGAGAAACTATTCCCTATGCCCTGTTCATTCCTTCCAGTTACGATCCAGACAATGCCGCCTCACCTTTAATAGTGGGTTTACACGGCTTAGGGCGCAGCTATGACTGGCTAATGGGATATCACGGCTTCCTCGACTATGCTGAGCAACTTGGCTTCGTGATAGTAACCCCTCTTGGCTACACCAGACGCGGCTGGTACGGTTCACGAGCCACTCCTGACCCCGAGGATGGTATCCACAGCGAAGAAGATGTCATGGACGTCATCGCGGAAGTACGTGAGGCCTATCGAATCGACGAAAACCGAATCTATATGTTTGGCCACTCAATGGGGGGCGCAGGCACCTATCATATTGCGCAGAAGAACCCCTACCTATTTGCTGGGCTCGCCGTCGCAGCGCCAGCACCGGAAATTGACCAGTCTCCCGAGGTTCTAGCCTCTATTCAGCAAGTCCCTATACTGGTTTTGCAAGGCACGGCAGACGCCTTAGTACCAGTAGAGATGACACGACGCTGGGTCAGTGCTATGAAATCACTAGGAATGCAGCACTTGTACGTAGAGCTTGAGGGCGCTGACCACTCGCTGTTTATCTCACAAAACCGTGAGAACATGAGAAAAGTCATGCATTTTTTCGATATCACGCGACGCCGTTATCCGGCTGTACGTTAATTCTACAGCAAATATCTGGCGATTATATTGATATAAATCAATTACTTATAAAATACCCACTCCAACCACCTACGATTTGGCTCATTTCGTCTTGAAATCGTCACACTTTGTCACCAATTTTGGGCTTTAAAGTATTTGTATTTGCCTAGCAATTGAGTAGGATGCTTCCAAGCTCTTGCAAACCTAATCTTAGGACAAGCAAGTTTCTAAACCGGATTTTTTGGGCTTAGGCCTGATACGATTTAGCAGTATTTACAAACTGGAGGAGTACGTAAATGAAAAAGACGACCTTAACGACGTCTCTGTTGGCTCTAAGCGCAGCGATGGCAGTTCAGTCAGCTATGGCTGGAGTAGACCCTTTAACACAAATCGAGCCTAAAGATGCGGGCTGGGGAATCAATGGCGCACCAGATTACATCGTAGATGTACCTGCTGCCACTATCCCAGCAACTGGCGTACTAGACTACATCAACACTAATATCGATCTTCCTTTCGAAGAAGATAAGTGGGTTAAGTCTGTTCAGTTCATTCCTGGCGACAAGCGTGTTCTTCACCATTTGCTTTCTTACGTTGTTGCTTCTGACAACACAGAAGAATTTGACGAAGCGGATAACAATGACCGCAGCGAATTCCTAGAAGGCTTCGCTCCTGGTAAAGAAGATCCAACAACTTTCCCAGCCGGTACTGGTGTTGAGATTCCTGTAGGCTCTGCCATCAGAATGTCTATCCACTACACTGCAATGGGTCAAGAAACTGTAGACGAAACTCAAGTTGGTCTATGGTTCCACGAAGACGCTGATGATCTGAAGCAATTCAGCACTTACTCAGTATCTGCTCGTGGCGGTCGTCAAAATGCGATCCGTATCCCAGCAGGCGACATGAACTACGAAATGGCATCTAACCACGTGTTTGAGGAAGACATCACTCTTTACTCTTTCCGTGCTCACATGCACTACCGTGGTAAGTCTATGCGCGCTAGCGTGATCTACCCAGATCAAACTCGCGAAGAGATCATCAACATTCCTAACTACAACTTCGCATGGCAGCCTACTTACCGCCTAAACGAGCCAATGACTATTCCAGCTGGCTCACGAGTAGTAGTTGAAGGCGCTTTCGATAACTCTCAGTACAACCCAGGCAACCCTGATCCATCAGTGGCTGCTCTAGGTGGTCTGCAGAGCTGGGACGAAATGTTCATCGGTTACTTCTCGTACACTGAACAAGAATAAGTCCTAGTTAGCGCAGCAAAAAAATAATAAAGGGCTGCTTCATTTGGAGCAGCCCTTTTTATTGCGTTTAGCAAGTAAGAAATACTTTAACTATTGATACGAAGATATTTTTTGCCAGCACATAATTTTAACAGGCAAAAAATGAACAACATTATCTACTAGGGGTTGTTGGAAATGAAAAAATTTAAATGGATGGCTTTATTAGCCGCATTGAGCACAGCTACTTTGCAAGCTAATGCAGCACCTGAGCGCATTGGCGATTTTAACTTGATCGACCATACAGGTATTGGCCACCAATTGTCTAAAATGGCTTACTTGGATGCAGTCGTGTTTATCAGCCAGTCTAATGCTTGTAGCATTAACCAAGCACTATTCTCCGAGTACCGTATCCTGCAAACTAAGTGGGATGACCAAAACATCGGTTTCTACATGATCAACTCCTCTACTGAGGATTCGCCTGAGACTATTCGTCGTTACGATGCTAGCTACAACGTCAACATGCCTATTCTTGTAGACGACAATCAATTGGTTGCTGAAGAGCTTGGTATCACAAAAGCAGGCGAGATTGTTATCGTTGACCCTACTTCCCGTGAGATCCTGTTCCGTGGCCCAATGGACAAATCAATGCGTGCCGATGGCGAAACGACTACAGACATGATCGATACATTGACTGCAGTTGCAGAAGATGAGACTGACGCTATCGAAGAGACTCGCGTAGTTGAGTACGATGCGCCAGCGGACTGTAATGTTGAGTTCCCTGCAAAAATGGCTCACATGAACGACGTTCCTGACTACGAAACTGAAGTTGCGCCAATCCTGATTGAGCGCTGCGTTGTATGTCACATCGAAGGCGGCATTGGCCCATTCGCTATGAACAGCTACCAAATGATCCAAGGCTGGAGCCCAATGATCAAAGAAGTACTGATGACTAAGCGTATGCCACCAGCGCAGGTTGACCCTTCAATCAGAGGCTTCGAAAACGCACGTAATATGCCAATCGAAGAAACGCAAACTTTGATCCACTGGATCAATGCAGGCGCTCCTCGCGAGTAAGCAGAAGACTATAAAAAAGGCCGTTATCCCAGTGAGGATAACGGCCTTTTTTTTGCGCTAAGATTTCCTAGCCCTACAGTTGTTATTCGTTCCTGGCTTAGTCTTTACGCCAGAAGTCTGCGCCTTCGATGCCTAGAGTTTCAGGGTCAAATACTGGATCTACACCTTGCGAGCGTTGCTCCTCGTAATTACGTAAACAGGCAAACGCTGGCTTGCGTAGCATAATGATTGCAATGATGTTTAGCCAGGCCATCAGCCCAACCCCAATATCCCCTAGCCCCCAAGCTATTTGAGCGGTCTTAATAGACCCAAAGACCACAACGCCAAGAAAACCAAGCTTAAGCAGAGAATGCATCCACGCGCGCTCCCCTAGGCGGTTGATAAAGCTGATATTGGTCTCAGCAATATAGTAATAGGCAATCATGGTAGTGAACGCGAAAAAGAACAGCGCCACAGCCACAAAAATATTACCAATACCCGGCATGAGATTCTCCATTGCCGTTTGCACATAACCGGGACCAGCCGCCACCCCAGCTACACCTTGGTAAATCACGGATCCGTCAGTTGCCTCAACGTTGTAGAGCCCTGTGATAAGCAACATAAACGCTGTAGCCGTACAAATGAACAGCGTATCAATATAGACAGCAAATGCTTGTACTAGCCCTTGCTTAGCAGGGTGACTCACAGAGGCCGCAGCAGCCGCGTGAGGCGCATTACCCTGCCCCGCTTCATTAGAGTACACACCTCGCTTAACGCCCCACATGATTGCTGAACCGAGCAAGCCACCAAAAGCAGAATCAAAGCCAAAGGCACTGGAAATAACCAGACGAAACATAGCCGGCACTTCGGTGATATTCAACGCAATGACTATCAAGGAAACAATGATGTAAGCCGCCGCCATGAATGGCACCACAATGGACGCAAAGCTGGCAATTCGGACAAGCCCGCCAAAAATAATAAAGCCCAGAAAGGCGGCAAGCACAATGGCGGTTATTGATGTATCCAGACCGAAGGCGGTGTTCATACTGCTCGCTATCGTATTAGCCTGCACACCGGGCAGCAGAAAGCCGCAGGCTAAAACGGTTGTAACCGCAAAGAGGTAGGCAAACCATTTAATGCCTAAACCCTTTTCAATATAAAATGCCGGACCACCGCGATACTCACCCGCAATTTTTTCTTTATAGATCTGCGCTAAAGCTGATTCCACGAAGGCCGAACCGGCCCCAAGAAAAGCAACTACCCACATCCAAAACAAAGCACCTGGGCCGCCAAATGTAATAGCTGTTGCCACTCCCGCTATATTGCCCGTACCAACCCTTCCGGCGACAGTAATGGCGAGTGCTTGAAAAGGGCTAATCCCTGTCGGGTCGGCTCGTGGCTGAAAAATAAGGCGCACCATTTCTGGCAACAACCTAAGCTGTAAAAACTTTGTCTTTATTGAAAAATACAATCCCGCACCAAGGCACAAAAAAACCAATGCAGGACTCCACACAATTGAGTTAATGGCGCTAACTAGCTCACTCATTCGTAATTCCTATAATAATTATTATGACTGCGCAAAAGACTACCACAGGCTACCCCTAAGTGCTCAAGATGGCGCAAGACAGATTGCATACCCGCGTGTAGCACGCAAAGCCCAAGGGGCACAGGAGTGGAATCGCTGCCGTGCCTGAGCCCTAAAGTTATGAACTATCCCCCTTGGAAATATAGATAAACCACGCCCTCTATTCGATATTGAGTCCTGTGACACGCCGTGAATACGTCCCTGTAGGCTCGACGACAGCTTCCATGCTGTCGACGGTCACATGACTCAACATCAAACACAGGGCCTTAAACTCCCTGCTAGATTTAAAGCAAAAGAATCCGTGCGAGGCTGCCCCGCGCAGCACCAAAGCCCAAGAGGCACGGGAGTGGAATCGCTGCATGAGACCCTCGAGGGCAAGGATGCCCGAGTGGAGCCTACAAGGAAGTATTCACGGCGAGTCTCGTGCAGCGATACCGCTTCCGGGCCTTAGTGCTAAAGCTATGAACCATCCTCATTGGAAATATAATTAAACCACGCCCTCTATTCGATATTGAGTCCTGTGACACGCCGTGAATACGTCC